>BEHR01000019.1 GCA_002898555.1 bacterium HR15 | reverse complement strand
GACCGTCCAACTCACGCCACGCTCTGCCGAATCGAAAGGCTTGGCTGCCGTGCAGGTTAGCCTGAACGGCATCGAGGTGGTGGAACTGCTCAACGGGCGTGGCAACTACGGGTTCGACTGGGAAGTGAAAGCGGTGCGCAAGGAGCATCGCGACTTTCGGGTGTACCGTCCTTGGGATGAGGTCTTGCTTGGCGGCACTGACCCTGCGCAGGCGTGGGAAGCCCGTCTGAAGTCCATTCAAGACCGACAAGCACGACAGCAAGCGAAGGAGGCCAAACGATGAGACCGATGCTGATCAACCTGATGATGACGCTGCTACTTGCCGTCGGCGTCGCCCAAACAGGTGGCGGCTACGACCTGAGCTGGTGGACGATTGACGGCGGCGGGATTACTTTCGCCACAGGAGGCACTTTCAACCTCGGCGCTACCATCGGACAGCCTGATGCGAGCAACACGCTCACGGGGGGCGCGTTTACCCTCACGGGGGGCTTCTGGTTCGCGCCGTCCTGCGTGCCCACGAATGGGGATGTGGACGGCAACGGCTGTGTGGACGACGCCGACCTGCTGCAGGTGCTGTTCAACTTCGGCGCGACGGGGTTCAACCCGGCCGATGTGAACTGCGACAGCCTGGTAGACGACGCCGATTTGCTGCTGGTGCTGTTCAACTTCGGCAGCGGGTGTTGAGGAGCGAGTAGTGAGTGGAGTGCGGGGCTGCCTGCCGAGCCGTGGTTATTTCGGCTCGCCAGGAGGCTCGCCCTCCAATAGGGGTAAGTAGCGAGTAGAGAGTTGAAGGGGTCTTTAGACAGACATGGAGATCTGCCTCTACACGCCAGGTGGTATACTGTTTGTTGCGCATGGAAGCCCTGAACATACCGCAGGTGGAATGGAGCGCGCTGCTGCCGGTGCTAACGGTGGTTGGTGCCGCGTTGCTGGTGCTGATACTGGAACTGTTCTTGCCCCGAGGGCAACACACGCCCCTGATGCTCGTCGGCTTGTTGGGATTGGGATTGGCGGGCTACTTCCAGCTCGCGCTGTGGGGTGCCAGCCTCGTCACATGGGCAGAGACCGCGCTGAGCGACAACATCGCAGTGCTGCTGAATTTAGCAATTCTGGTCTCCAGCGGGCTGGTGCTGCTGTTCGCGGACGATTATCTACGCGCCCGCAACATGCGGTATGGTGAGTTCTATCCTCTGCTGTTGTTCGCAACGGCGGGCGCGATGTTGATGATTAGCAGCACGAACCTGATGGTGGTCTTTTTGGGGTTGGAGGTGTTGTCGCTTTCGCTCTATGTGCTGACGGGGCTGGCGCGGGCGGAGGTGCGTTCGGAGGAAGCTGCGCTGAAATATTTCCTGCTGGGTGCGTTCGCCTCTGCCTTCTTTCTGTACGGGATTGCGCTGCTTTATGGGGCACAGGGCAGCGTCGACATGCGCGTCATCAGCGCGAGCTGGGTCGCCAGCATGCCAGGCAAAATGACCAATGCGCTGCTGGTTGCCAGTCTTGCGCTGATGCTGGTGGGGTTGGGGTTCAAAGCCGCGCTCGCACCGTTCCATATGTGGACGCCGGATGTGTATCAGGGCGCACCGACCGTCGCGACGGCGTATATGGCAGCCGTTTCCAAAGTGGCGGCGTTCGGCGTGCTGCTCCGCCTGTTGAGCGCGGCGATGCCGATGCTGGACCTCTGGTCGCCTATTATGTGGGCGATCGCGCTGCTGTCGATGTTGGTGGGCAATCTGGTGGCGTTGATTCAGCGGGATGCGAAGCGGATGCTGGCGTACTCCAGTGTTGGGCACGCGGGCTACCTTGCCGTCGGGCTGGTCAGCATGAACATGACCTCACTCACGGGCGTGCTGTTCTATCTCGTTGCCTATGCGCTGATGACGGTGGGCGCGTTCGGCGTGTTATCGCTGATGGCGCGGGCAGGCGATGCCACCACAGTGGATGCCCTGCGCGGGCTGGCGCGTCGTCAGCCGTTCGCCGCGTTCGCGATGGCAATCTTGATGCTCTCTTTAGCGGGCATCCCGCCCACCGCGGGCTTCTGGGGCAAATGGTATCTGTTTTTGGGCGCGCTGGAAGGTGGTCAGACCTTGCTCGCAATTGTGCTGGCGCTGACCAGTGTGGTGGGTGCCGCTTACTACCTGCGCCTGACTTTCAGCCTCTATGCCGACGCCCTTGAAGCACCTGCTGCTCGCTGGAGTGTTCCCGCGCCGATGGTAGTTTGCCTATTGATTTGCCTGATCGGACTGATCGGGCTGGGGATTGCGCCTCGCCCACTTGCCGAATCGAGCCGTCAAGCCGTTGAGCGAATGGCGAATGGTGAGTGGCAGGTGGTGAGTGGTGAGTGATGAGCGGCAAACGGCAAGCGGGGCACAGCGATGTCGTGCCCCTACTACTCACTAACTACTCGCCCTATAAACGCCGCGCCTTGGGTTCACCAACCCGCAGTTCGAAAGCGCGCTCAACACCCGATTTGCCCCCGCGCACCATCAGTCGAACCTTCTCGCCTTGCCGCAAACCGCCCGCCCGCTTCAAAGCGCACTGGAGCAGATAGCAGGGCGCGTACTCCGCGCTCCCAATCACCTCCTCAAAGGCTGCTTGTAGATCGCCTGCCTCTTGCACCGTGACCAGCGTGCCACCCGTCGTGTCGGCTAATCGCTGCAGCGTCGTCCGCACCATTGAATAGCCAGGAATGGTTCGTTCGTCGCCCAGGAATACAAAGAACAGGCGCGTTCGCGTGCGCAGTGCCGCCTGCTCCACCTCGGCATCGCTGTGGCTGTAGACATGGGTGGGAACCTCGTTCTTCCCATCGGTGAAGCAAACAAGCCAGCGTTCGCGCCCCGCCGGTTCCTGCGCTAAATCGCTGAGTTGTGCGAGCAATGTGTTCCAGAGTGGTGTGCCGTGCATGCTGGGACCCTCATTCTGCAACCGTTGCAATTCCTGCAGCACCGTATCTCGGTTGCCCTCACCCAACGGCACAAGCAAATCATAATCGCTGTATTGCATGGGGTTGAGCGAGGCGAAGCAGCAGAGAGCGAGCCGTGTATCGGCAGGCAGGCGCGCCACAAAGCTCTGGGCAGCGGGGAACCGCTGCTTGCCAGGGTCGGAACCCGTGCCGCCAAAAAGCGACGCCGACTGATCCATCGCCAGCACCACGCTCAGCGGGGTACGGACACTCTGTGGACGCGGACAGCGCGAACGCTTGACCGCCGTGACGACCACCTGCACTTTCGGATCGGCACACTGCACCGTAAACTGAGCAGGGTCCATATCCTGAAGCCCCTGGCAGTCGACGGTCAAATGCTCTAAGGTGAATACCACCGTGTCAGGTGGCGGAGCCATTGCAGGGAGCGAGTCAACTCGCTGCAGGGGGGCACAACCGCTAAGCAAGAGCAGCCCCCATCCCACGCCCAATGAAACCCATCTCATCACACATTCCCTCATCGTTCGGTAAATCGCAAGTAGAAGCTACCAGGATCACCCTCCGCTTGCAAGCTTTTCTCAGCCCAATCCGCAGACGGGGATTGCCACGCCGTGCAGGGCGCGCGCTGCGGGCGAGCAGAGGAACATAATCACTTCGCCGATTGCCTCCGGTGCGACCCAGCGACTGAAATCGGCATCTGGCATCGCGGCACGATTCGCAGGGGTATCTATGGTGCTGGGCAGCACGCAGTTCACATTAATGGAATGCTCCTTCAGTTCGGCAGCCAGCGATTCGGTAAGCCGAATCACCGCACTCTTGGCAGCAGAGTAGGCAGCAATCCCTGCCGCACCCGATAGCCCCGCACATCCCGCAACATGCACTATCTTCCCTTCGCCTGCCTGCAGCATCACCGGGATCACCGCGCGGGAGATACAGAACGCAATACGCGCGTTGAGGGTCAACATAGAATCCCACGCTTCTATCGAGGTCCGATGCACAGGGGTGCCGCCTCGGTAGCCCCCCACCGTGTTGACCAGAATATCGATGTGTCCGAACCGTTGTGCCGTTTGTTGTGCCACCGCCTCTGCCTGTTGGGGTTCGGAAAGATCCATTCCGCCAAGCAGCAAATGGTCTGGGTTCAGCGCAAGGTCGGCAAAGAGTTGATGTATCTTCTGTTCATTTGTACTGGTGAGGGCAAGGGTGGCGCCCGCCTCATAGAACTGGCGAGCGACCACGCGCCCCAATGCTCCCGTCGCCCCGGTAATGAGCACCACCTTACCGGAGAAATCGAACCGCACCATCGTGCCGATTCTACCTGAATCGCCAGAGCAGATTCGCGCCGCGATCCTGCGCCAGAATAGACGCTGCCGAGTAGCCTTTCGCGTGTCCGTCGGCGAAAATCAGGGTCGCTATCCCGCGATTGTTGCCCGTGGCGAAGTGGCGAGCATAAAGCGGTTTCAGACGGGCAGGAGGCAGTTGATTCAGCTCGCGCACCAGGTCGCGATCGGCGACGAGAGGGGTGCCAAGTCGTGCATCGCGTGGGTTCGGTTCGCCATTATAGGGGTCAAATACATAGCCTCGATACTTCTCGGCGGTCGGTCCACTCGCTGTATCCCCAAACAGGGGTGTGCGTGCTGGCTCCTCTATCTGGGGCAGCACGGCAGGTGTGGCAAAGCCCTCGACTTGCAACGGGTCATACGCCGTCGCGGTGGTATAACCGATGGAGCCGATGCCGCGCTGCGACCAGTCGGTGGGAAAGCCCGTGCGCGACGCGCTGGGACAGGTAAAGATGTTGGTGTCCTTCACATAGGGCTGAATGAGCCGCGTCCAAATGCGCTCAGGCACCTCCACAGGCACATCGTAGTTGGTGGAAGGGGGAAACGCTTCGTCATGGTCTTGCAGATAGGTTTGCACCGCCATCGCCAGTTGACGCGCATTCGATAAGCAGGCAGCCTGACGCGCACGCTCACGCGCCTGTGCAAACACGGGAAATAGAATCGCTGCCAGGATTGCGATAATCGCAATCACAATGAGCAGCTCGATCAAGGTAAAGCCATGTCGGAATCGCATGGGTATATTATAGCCCATCTTGCCCTGCTGAGGTTGAGAGCATGCTTGGGCATTTTGGAGGGCGAGGCTCCTGCCGCGCCGAATCTGGAGGGCGAGGCTCCCGCCGAGCCGAATCTGGAGGGCGAGGCTCCTGCCGAGCCGTTCCAACCGACGCCGTGCTGGGTCAGGCCTGTCTTCGTCACGCATGTCGGCTCGCGGGGACGCTCGCCCTCCAGTGTGAGTCACGCATGTCGGCTCGCGGGGACGCTCGCCCTCCGGTGTGAGTTTCGGGCAGATGCACCAGCCTGTTCCTGCCATTCTTAGGCAGTCTCTGAGTGGGTTAGGGAAGAAAATTTTGCCCGCAGCGGGGTCAGAGAAAAAAAAATTGCAGCGGAGAAGGTTCCTCTAATCGGGTACACTATCATTCGCCATGTCGGCTCATCTCCAGACTAAACTCAAGACCCTGCCGAAGCAGCCTGGGTGCTACCTCTTCAAAGATGCGCAAGGGGCGGTGCTCTATGTGGGCAAAGCCGTTAACCTGCGCCAGCGGGTGCGCTCCTATTTTCAGCCATCGGCTCAACACACGCCCAAAACCGCCCGCATGGTGCGCAAAATCGCCGACCTGGAATGGATTGTCACCCACAGCGAACTGGAAGCCCTGATTCTGGAATGCAATCTCATTAAAAAATATCGCCCACCCTACAATGTGCTGATGCGGGATGACAAGTCGTATCCTTATTTGTGTCTGACTGTTCGTGAAAAGTTTCCGCGCCTGTTGGTGACGCGCCGCGTGCGCCAGGATGGCAACCGCTACTTCGGTCCGTTCGCCAACTCCGGCGCGGTATGGAGCACGCATCAGCTGCTGCACCGCACCTTCCCCCTGATTCCTTGTGGCAAGGTCTGGTCGGGCGAGGCGGTGCAGCGACCATGCCTCTACTATCATATGGGACGCTGCCTCGCGCCCTGTGCCGGGCTATCAGACCCTGACGAGTACCGAAAAATCGTGCAACAGGTCGCCCTCTTTCTGGAGGGCAAAGGCGACCATCTCATTCGGCAGCTCACCACCCAGATGGAAGCCGCTGCCAACGCGCTGGAGTTTGAACGCGCCGCCAAAATCCGCGACCAGATCCGCGCCTTACAGGAGGTGCTGCAGCGTCAGCGGGTCGTTCATCCGGAGGGCATCGACGAGGATGTCATTGCGCTGGTCAAGGACGAGCGCGGCGCATGTGTGCAGATGTTCTTTATTCGCGGGGGCAAACTGCTCGGACAACGCCACTTCTTCTTGAGCGAGGGCACCGAGGAGAACCCTCGCGTTCTCATGAGCGAATTCCTGAAGCAATATTATCAGGATGCGCCCGAAGTGCCTGAACGCATCTTGCTCCCCTATGAGGTGGACGAAGCGCAGATAATCACCCAGTGGTTGCGCCAGAAGCGGGGGCACGGTGTCGTGCAGATTCGCGTGCCCCATCGTGGCGAGGATGCCCAACTGCTGGAACTGGCTGCGCAAAATGCCGAGCTTGCTTTACAGAGCCTGCGCATGGAGATGGAGCACAAAGCGGACTGGCTGGAGAACGCGCTGCTGGAGCTTCAGGACGCGCTGAACCTGCCTGTGATGCCCCACCGCATCGAGGCGTATGACATCTCCAACATTCAAGGTGTTGCCCCTGTCGGCAGTATGGTGGTGTTTGAAGGTGGGCAGCCGAAAAAATCGGACTATCGGCGGTTCCGCATTCGGTGGCATCCCGAGACGCCGGACGATTACGCGATGATGCGCGAGGTGATTACCCGCCGCTTGCGCGAAGCATTAGAGGGCGACGAGAAGTGGCGCACGCTCCCCGATTTGATACTGATCGACGGAGGGCGCGGTCAGCTGAACGCAGCGCGGGAGGCGATGCACGCCCTCGGCTTCGAAATCCCCGCCGTAGGACTGGCAAAAAAGCAGGAGCTGGTCATCCTGCCCGAGCAGGAGGAACCGCTGGAACTACCCCGCCACAGCAAGGCGCTGCATTTGCTACAGCGCGTGCGGGACGAAGCGCACCGTTTCGCCTTGAGCTACCACCGCAAGCTGCGCGAGGAGCGCGCGGTTCGCTCCCCGCTGGACGAAATCCCCGGCATCGGACCCCGCCGCAAAAAGATGTTGCTGCGTCTGTTCGGCTCCATCGACCGCATTCGCGAGGCAAGTGTCGAAGAGTTGGCATCCGTGCCAACCATGACGCGCAAACTCGCCCAACAGGTGCTGGACTATTTGCGAGGATAGCGTCTAAATGCCAATCGAGCGTGGTAGGGGCGACCCGACAGGTCACCCATACAAGGCTGCGGGATGGGGTGTAGGGGCACACCAGCGCATGCGCCCTCTATTCCCTACACCACCGATTTTTCGAACACCCTCAGCCTATGCAGCCACGCCGTGGGGGCAGATAGTACCCTCTGTGGCTCTCCCACCGCAGGCTGAGCCATCACCGTCAGCACGCTAACAAGCCAGAAGCCTTCAAAAATTAGGGCCACCACCGAAACTAAACACCTTCCCTTGCTGGATGTACTCCTTCGCTTGGCAGGCGTAATGCCGCACCCACTCATGCTCATCGTGAGTGAACGGCTCTATCACAGGCAAGGCTTGCTCGCCACCAACTGTCACCAACACCTTCAGTAAACCCACCAAGCCCATCCCAGTACCTTGAACCTGATCCCGATGACGCGCCGCCCACTCCAACTTCTCCCACACCAACGACACCACCGAAACGCCCTGATCCGCCAAAACCTGCAAGTAGCATTCCTCGCGTGGTGTCAGCCGCTGCCAACGCAGCGCGTCCTCCACGATCCACTGCGCCACCTTAGCGCGAGGCACTTTCGCCAACTGCACATACACCGCAAAAACCTCCCGTACAGGACGCCAAGGACGCTCCCCTAAGTTCAGACTCACCCAACTACAGGCAGGCTCTATATCAATCCCTTGCCACCCTGCCTCCAAAACCATCTGCCCATATTGCATAAGGATTTCCTCGTAGATACCCGGTCCGCCGCCATCTACGATACCCTCTGTCGCCTTGACTTCGCGCTCTAACGCCCGCAGAAACGCTTGCCGAGACCCTTCAAAACCGATTGTGCGCAACATATAGTCCAAACGACGCAGTAAATCCTCAGCCGTCTTGACCTCAGGGATTGCGCGCACCGCTTTCAGTCGCGCCAGCACCGCCTGTGCCTTCACAGGGTCAAAGGCGACCATCGTGCGCTCTTCCAAAGGTTTCTCGCGCTCGGTCTCCCACTGCTTCAGTTTCTCTTCAAGCAGCGGAATGGACGCCGTGTCGTTGAGCTTGCCCAAAACGACCGTAGCATCCCTTACAACGCACCAGTAGAGTTCCGTGCGTATCTCTTCAGGCTTTCGGGCAACGGGACGAGCGTACTTATAGTCGCCGCGCAGATAGCGTCGGGCATACTCCAGTCTTCGGGCAGCAGGAATATCCTCACAGCGGAGCATTAGGTCGATTTTGGCAAGATTGGCTTCCTGGTTCGGGTCAAGTTGGTCGATGTCGAGGCTTTGGATCCAGGAGGTGGGCTTTGCCGTGTTGTTAGTTGGTTCAGGTGCCGTTTGTTGTGCAGGCGTTGTGGCGAGAGTTGCCAGCCCTGCAGTGAGCGTCATAGCGATCATCATCGTTATTCGCATAGTCATCAACCTCCTTCGTTAGGGGTTCCACCACGAAGGGCTATAAGGACGAGTTGAACCCATAAACTTTACCTTGCTCTATCCATTCTTTCGCCATGCGTGCATAGTGACAGAGCCACACCCGCTCATCTTGCGTAAATGGTTCTATCCACGGCAGCGCGGACTCTCCCGCCAGTGTTGCCAACACCTCCAACAGGACTACCACGCCCATCCCTGTGGATGAAATCTGACTCCGGTCATCTTTGATGGTCTCCAATCGCTGCATAATTAGCGGTACAACGCGAATTCCTTCATCAACGAGCAGTTGCCCAGTTGTCCGATCATCACCTTGTGCTTGTATCAACTGGTCGATCAACTGAGCAGAGTCACGTGCTGTTGCACCAAACTTTGCATAGCCCTGCAATCCTTTGATGTCCAGATCCTGATAGGCAGCTTGGACATCCATGCCGCGCTTGGCATAGTGAAACAGCATTCGCCCATATTCCCCGACCAGATAAAAGACAAATCTGGATTTTGCCGTGATGTGCTTATCTTGTTTAATGGCTTCCCAAAATTCCTCATATCCCTGCTTGAGCTCCGAACGGCTCAGCTTAGCTTCTTTTAGCATCACCTCCAGCCGCCGCTCTAAGTCAGTCGCCGATTTCACCTCAGGTACCGCCTGCACAGCCTTAAGGCGAATAATGATGGCTTTCAGTAATGTTAAATTGGGAGACACTCGCTCCGCCAAGCGTTTGAGTTCATCTGGCAACGGTTCCCTAAGCGCGAGGTCCGTCTGCTCCCATCGAGCAATCCGTTCCCATTTGGGCAGATACTCTTCCAGAGTGGGTAGGACGGACGGATCGTCTATATGCATGTGAGATAGTGCGACTAAGGCTGCTTCGATTAGCCCCGCTTGCTTCCCACTGTCGATCCATCGGAAGTCGGGTTTATTGGGGTAAGCCCCGGTAAGAATGCGTAGAGCCAATTCCTTCCGCTGTGCTAAAGGCACATCTTGGCAGCGTAAAACCACGAAGATCTTGTAGAGATCGTGGACATCGTTTGGGTTCAGCTGCTCGACCTGTTTGGCAAACCGCAGGGCTTGGGAGGTGATCTGGCGTGGCTGGGTTTCTGGCTGGGAAGTCTCGCTGGTCTGCTGTGCTTCCATCAATAGCCAGCAGCTCATTAAGGCAATACTGCTCACGAGCCACTTCTGCAGCTGTGTCTGTCGCATGTTCATCAGCCTCCTATCTCTTAGTTGGTACTACTGGCAACCGTATGGTCGTGATAGATCCGTTAGTAGGTCGGAATGGGCAGATGTGTTCCTGCCCGTGCTGTTATAATGCCACGGAAAAGCAGTAAGCCGCTCCCGTGGATTGCCGTACTCTAAGCCCTCCGGAGCGCAGGGGAGAATACCCGTGATCAGAAGTAAGGGGCAAACAGAAACACTTTCCCCTGTTGGATGTACTCCTTCGCCCGACAGGCGTAATGCCGCACCCACTCGTTCTCGTCGTTCAGGAATGGTTCAATCAGAGGCAGCGCCTGCTCTCCCCCTACCGTCACCAGTATCTCCAGCAAAACGCCCCTGCCGACGCCAGAGCCTTTGAGCTGGTCGCGGTTTTGCCCAGCCCACTTCAACTTTTCCCAAACAATCGGCAGTACCGTGACACCCATATCGGCCAGCACCTGAGCTTTGGGAGCCTCCCCGTCGCTATACACTTGCCAGTGCACCGCCTCATCTACGATATGCTGTGCCAACTTGTCAAGTGGTATCTTTGCGAGCTGTACATATACTTCGAAGGTTTTCTTTACACCACCTTCCCAGCCAACCTTAGAGTCAAGTTGAATAATCTTGCTGGCAGCGGTAATATCCACTCCTCTCCAGCCTGCCTCCATTAACATCTGACCGTACTGCAACAGGATCGCATACTGCACACCTGGACCGCAGTGGTCGCATTTGTCTGCTTCCTCAAACTCCTTTCGCAACTCACGATGCCAGTCGCTGAGATTGCCGACGAAACCTACATGGTGGAGCATGCGTTCAAACCGGCGAATGAGGTCCGTAGCATTCTTGACTTGAGGCACATCGCGTACTGCTTTGAGCCGCGCAAGAACGGCCCGAGCACGGGGCAAGCTAGGAACAACCATGGCTCTTTCTGGATCAGGTTTCTTCGCCTCTGCCTCCCAGAGAGCAAGCTTTTCTTCCAGCCAAGGAATCGATTCCACATCGTTCAACCGGCCAAGAGCTTCAACAGCCTCGTTGAGAACGTACCAATAGTTATCGTGCAGCGGAGGCTCTGGGTTGAGCGTGTGGAACTTATACTCGCCGCGTAGATAACGCCGCGCGTATTCCAACCGCTTTGAACGAGGTATATCCCAACTTCGCAAGAGTAGGGTAATCTTGGGAAGGTTCTCCTGTTTACGTGGGTCAATTTGATCTATGTCCAGTTGAGCAATCCAAGCTGTAGGAACAGCTGCACTGGATGTCTGTACCGAGTCTGCTGACTGCGCCTGCATTAGTACTACGCTTGCCCAGCAAGCGGTTATTGCCATCATTCTGTATAGCGTTCGCATAGTCATCAACCTCCTTCGTTAGGGGTTCCACCCTGTTAGTAGGTCGGAATGGGCAGATGTGTTCCTGCCCGTGCTGTTGTAGCGCCACGGAAAAGCAGTAAGCCGCTCCCGTGGATTGCCGTACTCTAAGCCCTCCGGAGCGCAAGGGAGAATACCCGTGATCAGAAGTAAGGGGCAAACAGAAACACTTTCCCCTGTTGGATATACTCCTTAGCTTGGCAGGCGTAATGCCGTACCCACTCGTTCTCGTCGTGAGTGAACGGCTCTATCACAGGCAAGGCGTGCTCGCCTGCAAGCGTGACCAGAACCTCCTGCAGCGCGATCAAGCCCATTCCTGTGCCTTGGACTTTATCCCGATGTTGCAGCGCCCAGGCAATCTTCTCCCACACCAGTGGCACTACAGATGTGCCCATGTCTAATAAAACCTGCGCCTTAATCTCCTCGACATTGCTGAGCACTTTCCACTGCAGTGATTCCTCCACAATATGCCGAACTACCTGTTCGCGCGGCATTTTAGCCAGCTGCACTACGGTTTCAAAACGCTCGCGGGGAACGGTATAAATCGGTTCGGAGCCAAACTGGATGATCTGAGCCGCGGCTGTGATGTCGATTCCCTGCCAGCCAGATGCCAAGAGCATTTGCATGTACTGCCAAAGGATCCTCTCATGGATGCCTGCGCCCAGATCGGCTGCCCGATAAGTGAAGTGGATTTCCTTCTTCAACTCAAGCAGCCACTTATCCACAGAACCTTCAAAACCCGCATACCGCACCATAGTTTCCAAGCGATTGATTAGATCCGCTGAGGATTTGACCGTGGGCACCTCACGCACCGCTTTTAGGCGTGCCAGCACCACACGCGCCGCGAGCGTGTTTGGGATTACCCCGCGTTGCTCGTGAGGGGGCTTCTGCTGCTCCTCCTCCCACTGCGCCAATTTCGTCTCCAACAGGGCTATCGACTCGGTATCATCCAATCGCCCGATAGCCGAGATCGCTGCATTCAGCACATATCGGTAGTTGCCGTCCACGGATGGATCGTGCGTTAGTGTTGTAATGGGAAACTTACACTCGCCGCGAAGGTATCTTCGCGCGTACTCCAGCCGTCGTGTTCTGGGGATATCCTCGCTCCGAAGCAGGAGCGTAATCTTAGGTAAGTTTTCCTTCTGCTTCGGGTCTAACTGATCGATGTCAAGCCTGTGCAGCCACGCCGTGGGGGCAGATAGTACCCTCTGTGGCTCTCCCACCGCAGGCTGAGCCATCACCGTCAGCACGCTAACAAGCCAGAAGCCTTCAAAAATTAGGGCCACCACCGAAACTAAACACCTTCCCTTGCTGGATGTACTCCTTCGCTTGGCAGGCGTAATGCCGCACCCACTCATGCTCATCGTGAGTGAACGGCTCTATCACAGGCAAGGCTTGCTCGCCACCAACTGTCACCAACACCTTCAGTAAACCCACCAAGCCCATCCCAGTACCTTGAACCTGATCCCGATGACGCGCCGCCCACTCCAACTTCTCCCACACCAACGACACCACCGAAACGCCCTGATCCGCCAAAACCTGCAAGTAGCATTCCTCGCGTGGTGTCAGCCGCTGCCAACGCAGCGCGTCCTCCACGATCCACTGCGCCACCTTAGCGCGAGGCACTTTCGCCAACTGCACATACACCGCAAAAACCTCCCGTACAGGACGCCAAGGACGCTCCCCTAAGTTCAGACTCACCCAACTACAGGCAGGCTCTATATCAATCCCTTGCCACCCTGCCTCCAAAACCATCTGCCCATATTGCATAAGGATTTCCTCGTAGATACCCGGTCCGCCGCCATCTACGATACCCTCTGTCGCCTTGACTTCGCGCTCTAACGCCCGCAGAAACGCTTGCCGAGACCCTTCAAAACCGATTGTGCGCAACATATAGTCCAAACGACGCAGTAAATCCTCAGCCGTCTTGACCTCAGGGATTGCGCGCACCGCTTTCAGTCGCGCCAGCACCGCCTGTGCCTTCACAGGGTTAAAGGCGACCATCGTGCGCTCCTCCAAAGGTTTCTCGCGCTCGGTCTCCCACTGCTTCAGTTTCTCTTCAAGCAGCGGAATGGACGCCGTGTCGTTGAGCTTGCCCAAAACGACTGTAGCAGCACTTACAACGCACCAGTAGAGTTCCGTGCGTATCTCTTCAGGTTTTCGGGCGATGGGACGAGCGTACTTATAGTCGCCGCGCAGATAGCGTCGGGCATACTCCAGTCGTCGGGCGGCAGGAATATCCTCACAGCGGAGCATCAGGTAGATTTTAGCAAGATTGGCTTCCTGGTTCGGGTCAAGTTGGTCGATGTCGAGGCTTTGGATCCACGAGGTGAGCCGTGCCGTGTTATTGGTTTGGGCAGGTGCAGTCTGTTGCGCGACCGCAGTGGCAAGAGTTGCCAGCCCTGCAGTGAGCATGAGCGCAAACATCCTCATTTTTCTCGTTTGCATGGTTACTATCCTCCTTCGTTAGGGGTTCCACCCTGTTAGTAGGTCGGAATGGGCAGATGTGTTCCTGCCCGTGCTGTTGTAGCGCCACGGAAAAGCAGTAAACCGCTCTATGGGGTTGCCGTACCGTAAACCTTGGTCTGACCAATCATGCTTCCAAAGATCGATGTTATTTAGTAAACTCCCATAAGCGAGCACATCTGCAACGACTTCGGGATCCGAAGGCAAATCGTTAAACTGATACTGTGGATATGCATTTGTAGTATGCGCCGTATAGGGGCAAAGTCCGTTCCGGGCTTCCCATGCATCGGCTAAATTGTCTCCATCACTGTCAAACGCAGCAGGTGGATAATAGATGCGTGTATAGACGCCGGGAGCGACTTGTACCGTGGTTTCATAACTCCACTTGTGCCCAAACTCGTGATAGACAGTCCAAGCAAATGCATGAATCCCACGCACGGTGATTGTATCCACAGCCTTCACCACATTCGCAGGCACATTTTGTGGGCACTGCCCTTGACGAATAGCAAACAGAGGGCGATCGCGAGTGGTGTAGTTCGCTGTATGATTACGCACATAGACATGTGGGCGCCCTGTTATGTAAAAGCCTGCTACATTACCAAACGGAAATGGGTTCTGGTTAGTAAACACCACGGCAGGACTGCCCATCGCACGCCAGTAGTAATAGAACCAGTTGGGAATGGTCAATCCGGCAGGCTCGCTAACAGCACCTGATGGATGACGCGACCCCGTTGCAGGGAAAAAGACCTCATAGCGTGCACGCCCAACCACCACTGCAGGCGAGCCCGAACGCTCGCGAAACACCATCTCCATCACCTGAGCCCCAAGCAGGTTGGTGGAGGAATTCGGATTATAATCAGGCAGAAGAGGTGCAGAGTAGCGCGCCCTCTCCCAAATAAAAATGTTGCCCGATTGACCCCCAAAACGGTCATAGCCATAATGCCAGTCGAAGAAACTAAAGGGGATGCGGCTGCGCCAGAAAAGCCGAGAGGCATACCACTCCACAACATCGCTAATCACGGTTTCGCTCCCGTCGGGATTGGGAATGCGCAGCAAGAAGGACTCTGGAGGCGAGGCAACCATCCACGCGCTGACCGCGGTCTGTAGCGTCACGCCCGTCGGGGTTTCTCGAAACACCAGCTCATTCTCGCCCAATTCGGGAAAGCCTAAGGGATCCAAACTTTTGCTCCCGTCCAGAAAAGCCCGCTTACGCATTACGATAAGCCCTTTGAAGACCTCGCTGGTGGCACTGAGACGGAAATAGTCGTTTGGCGCGGGACTAAGACTTACCTGAACTCCTTCCACGGTGCCTCCGCTGGGAGATGTTTGTATGTTGCCCGTGCCTTCCGTATCGTTCCAATTGAAGGTCAGCGAAAGCGTACCTGCTCGCCAAGAGCGACGATAGTTCTCCCCATAATAGCTGGCGGGTGGGTCAAACCATCAGCAAGCGCCCGACCCACAATTGGCGCCCGGGTTGCTGGAGTTGCGGGCAACTTGCAACTGCCCCACAAGATCAGCACACCCCTCTTGCCCTGTGATCCCCGCACAATTAGGGCTGATGGTCGCGTCCGTCGCGCTATGGCACAATCGTGTGCGCACATCGATGTTGACCGTCCAATTACCCGAAGATAATGCTAACCTGCCATAAGAGACCTGTTGCACAAAGGCTAAATACGGGAGTTCAACGGAGACAGAGGGCTGGTTGGGATAGTAGATCGATTGCAACGCGGTGGGCAGAGTGTTGCGGTACTTGAGTTCAAAGCGTGTTTGCCCGATTAGGTTGAAGCGAACGGGTGAAGTGGAATAAGTTGTGCCCTTGACAGCCCAGAAGGAACGCTCGATATCGGATAAGGTTAGGCTCTGCCCCGGATTGATTAAATAGGTCTCGCCCGAACCACCCAGCAGGTTAGTGAAAAGCGTCACAGCGTATGAACCGACAGGGGCGCAAACCGTGAGGCTTGTTTTCGGAACACCCCCTAAAAGGCGCCCGTAATCCTGTGAGGTGGAAATACTCGAAGTAGAGCTTGGGGCTGTTTGGGTTGGACTGTCCGAAGGTTCAGGTTGAGCGCAAAGCAGCACGGGGAGTAGGATTGTTAGGACAGTCGCTATACATCGCCCCCCCGCTGAATTAGAGCGAGTCGTGAGGTTTCGCTTCTGTTTTGCTATTGCCTGATCAACCATCATACACCTCCGTCGTCGGTTCCTCGCTTTTTATAGCGTTCCTATTATACCCCATTCGATGCATCTTTGTCAAGGGGGAGGATGCGTGACTAAGACAGTCCTGTCCCAGCACGGCGTTGGTTGGAACGGCTCGGCGGGAGCCTCGCCCTCCAGATTCGGCTCGGCGGGAGCCTCGCCCTCCAAAATGCCCAAGCGTGAATGCCTGCCCATCTCCTTGACCTCCAGTTTTTAAACAGTTCAGGTAAGCAGATACACTTTCATTTATTTCAGGTTGATTATCACCCAACAAACAGCCGTGACTTGCTCAGTTCCATCTGCATAGTGACGAGGCGGTGGTAGACACCACCCTTCTCCATCAGCTCGTCATGGGTGCCGATTTCAACGATTCGCCCGCGCTCCAGCACCACGATGCGGTCGGCGTTGCGCAAGGTGGAGAGACGATGTGCAATCGCGATGGTGGTGCGGTTCTGCACCAGTCGTTCCAGCGCCTCCTGGATCAGCCGTTCGGTTTCCGTATCCACGGAAGCAGTCGCCTCGTCCAGGATCAGGATGGCGGGGTTACGCAGGATGGCGCGCGCAATTGCGATGCGTTGGCGTTCACCGCCGGAGAGTCGATGCCCTCGCTCGCCCACCCAGGTGTCGTAGCCGTCGGGGAAGCGCATGATGAAATCGTGCGCGTTCGCCGCTTTAGCCGCTGCGATGATTTCCTCCTGCGTCGCATCGGGGCGAGCATAGGCGATGTTCTCGCGGATGGTGCCGGGAAAGAGAAAAGTGTCTTGGAGCACCACACCGATATGCCGACGCAAGTCCTGCATACGCACTTCGCGCAGGTCATGCCCATCGATCAAGATGCGCCCGCGCGTGGGATCGTAAAAACGGCACACCAGATTAATCAGTGTGCTTTTGCCCGCACCCGACGGACCCACCAACCCTATCATCTCGCCCGGGCGAATGTGCAGATTAATATCGTGCAGCACGGGATGATGCTTCTCATAGCCGAAGGTGACATCCTCAAAGATAATCTCGCCTTTCACTTCGGGCAGTGGCTTCGCATCGGGTCGGTCACGCACTTCCGGCTCGGTGTCGAGCAGTTCGAACACCCGTTCGGCCGCAGTGACGGTACGGGACGCCCAATCCATGATGTTGGTGATGATGCTGAGTGGTCCGAACAGCATGCCAATATAAGACAGGAAGGCAACGAGGGTACCCAGCTCAAAAGTGCCACTCAACACACCACGCCCACCCACATACCAGATGACGAACGAGCTGGACATTACCAGAAAGGAGATAAGCGGGAACACACTGGCGTTGATTTTGCCTGCCATCTCCCCCGATTCGGCGATTTCGAAGTTGCGGCGATTGAAGGTGTTGATCTCGCGCTCCTCTTGCGTAAAGGCTTTCACCTCGCGAATACCTGAGAGTGTGCCGCCCAGGTGCGCCGTAAGGCGCGACCAGCGATGCCAGTGCCGTCGCCAGATGCGTATCACGCGATGCCATGCATAGCGCGAAAGCATCACAATCAACGGCGCGGGCACCAACACCAGCAGGCTCAACTGCCAGTCCATCAGCACCATCACCGTACCGATGCCTATTACCATTAGCAAGTTGAGCGTGATGGTGGGCGCGCTGTTCACCAGAAAGTCATAGAGGGCGTCGGTGTCGCGCGTCACACGGCTCATGATGGAGCCTGTCTGACGACGGTCAAAGTAGCTCAGCGAGAGCCATTGCAGATGCTGATAGAGTTTGGAGCGCAGTTCGAAGGCGATTCGGCTGCCCAGCCAGGCATTGAGCCGTCCGCGCGCGATGTTGATGCTTGTGCCGAACAGGCGCAGCCCCACCAGCCCCAACAGCAGCCACAGAAACAGGTGCGCATTCGCACGCGGCACCAGCACCTCGTCGATAAGCACCTTGGTCAGATAGGGTGGGGCAAGCTCCACCGCGGCGCTGAGCATCGCCAGCACGCTTGCCAACGCCATATAGCGCCAGTAGGGGCGTACCAGGGTCATCAGACGCAGCAGCACCTGTTTCTGCGAACGGCACGCAGGGCACGAAATCGAGTCTTCGGGGATAGGGCGTCCGCACTTCTCACACACCGCCTGCCCGCGTTCGATGGGTGGTGGTTCCTCATGGTTTAGCAGCGCGTCCAGTCGCAATTTGACCTGCCCAAACAGATTGGACAGCCCGCTGCTGAACCGCAATAGTTCGATAATACGCCCATCGTGCAGCACCGCTTCCAGCGCGGACGCACCCACCAACTGGGTCAGACGCACCGACTCGATCTGGTTCAGTGGCAGGGCAAGATAAACATTCGCGCGGAGATCCTCTTCGCCCAGCCCGTATTTGGAGCGGTATCGTGCGGGAGCAAAAAGTTCGTCGGACGATCGGTCACGACGCAGCCAGGGCAAACGCGCACTGGTGCTGTTGGCCAGGAGGGAACGCTGGACGCCAATAACAAATAACAGCGCACCCTCCAAAGAGCCGAGCGGTGGCTCGGAGGGGTACGCCAGCACCAGCCATGTCTCCCCGAAACGCCCTTCTGGCGTTAGGTCAGACGCGAAACCAAACTCAATGGCTGCCGATGGACCCAGCCACTGCTGAACCACTTCTGCGACTGGCTCAGGCAGCCGTCTATCCCCATCGTCCATCATGCGCTTCTATTCCGCCAGCGCGTCGGCGATCACCTTCAGCACCGTTTCCTCTTCCTCTTCGGAGTAGCCAAGCCCGGCGTAGCGGATGACACCCTTCTTATCCACGATATACATCGTGGGATAGCCCGCGATGCGATATTTGCGCTTGATTTCCGACTCATTCTTGGGCACGCAGATCGTGTAGGTCATCTCGTTGTGTTCCACGAAGGAGCGCACCTCCGCTTCGGAACCGGAATCGAGCGCAACACCCACCACAACCAGTCCGCGCTTGGCGTACTTATCATGCAGCTCTTGCAGGAAGGGGATTGCCGCGCGGCAGGGACCGCACCAGGTCGCCCAGAAGTCGATGAGGTACACCTTATCCTGTTTGCCACCCAGCTTGACCTCGTTCCCTTTCAGGTCGGTCAAGGTCGTTTCAGGCAGCTTCTGACGCACTCTCAACTGCGCTCCTGCAGGCGACACAAAAAGCAGCAGGAGTGCAACACCAAACAATAGCCCTGGCAAAACCCACTTTTTCATTGTGCCGACCCTCCGTTGCAGCGAGTAGCGAGGGGCATCGATCCACCCCCTGCTCCTCACCACTTACCCTTTTATTATACCATGCGATGTCAGCGAAAGCAAGTCAGGGCAAGCGTGCCCCGCACCCATCTACAAACCGCCCACCACTCCCATCGTCCTCTGGAAGAGGGGTTGGGGGTGAGGGCATTCGGCTCGCCAGGAGGCTCGCCCTCCAACCCACTACCAAAATTTTTTCCTCCGACCCACATGCAAAATTTTCTTTTCCGACCCTATAGGGTACCCCGGAGAAAAAACTTTAAGGGTGCACACACAGGTGCGCCTTTACACCCCATCTCGCAACCTTGTGTGGGCAGGAAAAGGGTTTTGGGCAGACACAGGGGTCTGCCCCTACACGCTTTTTTTTTCGACTCGCCAGGGGCTCGCCCTCCAGACACTCCCATACACCCCCGCATGCACCATCGCGGGGTAAACTCTTTGCCGAGATGCGGTTGCCCAAAGCCTATTTCGAACGGCTGCACCAACAACTGCAGGAGCTGGAGCGGCGATCTCTTGGCGCGATTGAACAGGCGGCGGAGCAATGCGCCCGCTGTTTGCTGAACGGTGGGGTCATCCATGTGTACGATACGGGTCATCTCGTCTCACGCGAGCTGATCAATCGCGCGGGCGGACTGGCAGCCTTTACATCCTTCAGCTTCGACCTGCAGGTACAGAATCCGAACCCCTATCGTGAGGGGCAGGGCATTGGTGGGCGGACGACCCCTGAAACGGTACGGGCGATTGTACACGCTGCACTGGATCGGAGTCGCGTCGCCCCTGGGGATGTGCTGATTATCGGCAGTGTATCGGGCAAGACACCCTTTCCCGTCGAGCTGGCGATTCAGGCGCGTGAGCGGGGACTCTTCACCATCGCGCTGACGGCTCTCGATTACTCCTCGCGCCTTGAATCGGAGCATACATCGGGCAAGCGATTGTTCGAGGTTGCCGATTTAGTCATAGACAACGCTGCGCCCTACGGAGATGCCATGATGTGGATAGAGGGGCTGGAGGAGCCGTTTTGTCCCGCGTCGGGGATTGGTGCCGCGGCTGCGCTCTGGGCGGTGGTAGCGGGTATCATCGAACAGATGGTACAGGCAGGCAAGCCTCCCACCATCTTCGCCAGCATCAATCGCCCTGATGGGCAGGAACGCTATAAACGGAGCATTGAACGCTACAAAAAAAAGGGCTATTAGTGATGAAGCAAGTGCTTTTTGTCTGTGTGGGCAATTCGTGTCGGAGTCAGATGGCGGAGGGCTTCGCAAACGCGCTCGGCAAAGGTCAGGTGATTGCCTACAGTGCAGGTACGATGCCCGCCGCGCGCGTGCATCCGCTCGCCATCGAAGCGATGCGCGAAATCGGCATCGATATCTCGCACCATGAACCCAAGTCGATCGCCGAGTTCGATGTCGAGGAGTTCGATGCAGTGGTCAGCCTGTGCGATGCGAACACCGATGCGCTTTGCCCGGCGACCTTTCTCGGCGTGCGCGAACACTGGAACATTCCCGACCCTGTGGGGCTGCCAATGGAGGAGTTCCGCCGCATACGCGACCTCATCGGCGAGCGGGTTAAAGCCCTGGTGAACCGTCTGCTGATGGAGGAGGATGGCTGCTAAACCTGTGCGCGTGGTGATTGCCAGCCATAATCGCGCCAAATCGCGCGAAATCTGGCAATTGCTAACTGAAGGGCTGTGTGACCTACCCGTTGAGATAGGCTTGTTGAGCGATTATCCGAACGCGCCGTTGCCCGACGAGTATGCCACAACCTACAAGGAGAACGCCGCCATCAAAGCGCGGGCATGTGCCGAATTCACTGGGGAGATCGCGCTGGCAGACGATGCCGGCTTGGAAATCGACGCGCTTAATGGTCAACCGGGCTTGCATTCGCGCCGATTCGCGGGCGAGCAGACGCCTTTCTCGGTTAAGATGGGTCTCTTGCTGGAACGGCTGAGGGCAGTGCCTGACGAGCGTCGCACGGCGCGGTTCCGCTGCGCGGTCGCCATCGCCACCCCTGAAGGCGACCTCTACACTTTTGAGGACACTTTGGAGGGGCGGATTGCGCATGCCCCGCGCGGACAGCACGGCTTCGGCTATGACCCGATTTTCTACCTCCCTGCACTGGGCTGCACCGTCGCCGAGCTGCCCCCAGAGTTCAAGAATCGAATCAGCCATCGCGCCAAGGTGATGCGCCAGGCTATTCCCCAACTGCGCACAATAGTGCAGGCACGCTTGCAACGCCATGTCTGAGCTGCGTTGGCATCCATTGCTGGAGGAATGGGTCATCACGGCGACGCACCGGCAGGAGCGTACCTTTCATCCGCCGCCGGAGTATTGCCCGCTCTGCCCGACACGCCCGGGCAAGCCACCGACCGAAGTGCCTGAACCCGATTATGAAATCGTGGTGTTCGAAAATAAATTTCCGTCGTTGTTGCGCGAGCCGCCTGAGCCAGCGGTGGCAGCAACGCCCTTCTCGTCCGTGCGCCCCTCGGAGGGGGTGTGTGAAGTAGTGCTTTACACGCCTGACCATCACGCCACTCTGACCGAGTTGCCAATTGCCCGCATCGAACAGCTCATCTATGTCTGGCGCGACCGGTATCAGGCACTCGCGGCGCGTCCGGAGGTGCAGTATGTGTTCATCTTTGAGAACAAGGGGCGCGAAATTGGCGTGACGCTGAGCCATCCACATGGGCAAATCTACGCCTATCCCTTCATCCCACCTACGATCGAACGCGAGCTGCGCGCTCAGCGTCGCTACCTGCGCCGGAGGGGACGCTGCCTGCTGTGTGAGATGCTTGCGTTTGAGCGAGCCGACGGGCGACGGCTGGTGGACGAGAATGGCGACTGGATCGCGCTGGTGCCCTTTTTTGCGCGTTATCCCTATGAGGTGTGGCTGCTGCCGAAGGCGCATCGGCGCGACCTGTTGGATCTGACCGAGCGCGAAATAGAGACGCTGGCGCACCTGCTCAAGCGGGTCTTGCAACGATATGACGGCTTGTGGCACTTCTCGATGCCGTATGTGATGGCGCAGCATCCGCGCCCCAGCGACGGGAAGCCGCACCCCGAATGGCATTTTCATATCGAGTTCTATCCGCCCTACCGCGCGCCCGACAAGCTCAAATATCTGGCAGGCTCCGAATCGGGTGCAGGCGTCTTTATCAACGATACTCTGCCCGAACAGACCGCTGCCGAACTGCGCGCGGTGGCTCTGGAAAGCGGACGCTGAGCATCATGGGCGATGCCCACCTGCTCACTTCAGCAGTGAGTGTTAGCCGGGTTGGGTGCGTTTCCATGGCACATCGGACACACCTGCCCGATGGTTGGCGACCCGCGCCATCACGAACAGAAGGTCGCCCAACCGATTGAGATATTGGATAATCCCGCCACTTACGGAGCTGTGGTGGCTGAGGGTGACCACACGCCGTTCCGCACGGCGGCAGATGGTGCGTGCCAAATGGAGCGCAGCAGCGGCGAGGGTGCCGCCCGGCAAAATGAACTGGCGCAACGGCTCCAGCTCCTGCTCCAACTGGTCGATGGCGGTTTCCAGTGCCTGCACCTCCGCTTGACCCACCGAGGCGAACTGGGCAGCGCGTTCGGGCGGCAACGCCAGCTCCGCCCCAATATCAAAAAGCTGGCTCTGGATACGCTCCAGCAACGCGTTCAAATCCTCATGCGGAATGTAGCAACGCGCCAATCCGAGCGCAGCGTTCAGCTCATCGAGCGTGCCGTAAGCCTCCACGCGCACATCGTCTTTGGGCACACGCTGCCCACCAATCAGCCCCGTCTCGCCCGTGTCGCCTGTTCGCGTGTAAATCCGCATGGCAGAAGTGTACCCTCCTGAAATTTTTTCTCTGACCCAGCTTCGCTGAGTACCCCAGAGAAAAAATTTCACAGGTCGGGTATACTGCTGCTGATGGCAATTTCGGTGGAGCGCAAACGGCGACGAGCCTTAGGGGAGCATTTAACTCCCGCGCAATTATTCCACGACTACATCCTGCCAGAAATTGCCCCTTTACGCACCCAGTATCGCTGGGTAGACCTCTTTGCTGGCAAAGGCGACCTGATCCTCCCTTTGCTGGAGCTGGTTCCGCCCCCTGAGCGTGCGGACTTCTTCCGCGAACATATCTTCATGTATGATATCCAACCTGAAATGGTCGAATGTTGTGTTCAACGAGCGATTCAGATGGGTGTTCCAGAACTGCTTGCACGACAAAATATCCGACAGCAAGATACGCTTGCCCATTACCCAACGGAGATTCTGAATTCCACTTTGCCGGTCTATCACATCACGAACCCACCCTATCTTTATTTGGGCTACATTGTGAAGCATCCAGAAACCCAACCTTACTTGAGATACTTTGAGGGGGTTAATGAAGGTTATCAAGACCTTTATCAGATTGCGCTTATCAACGACCTGAGGCATGGCATTCCCCGCATGGCATACATCATCCCGTCCAATTTTTTGTTTGGCTTTTCTAACGCGAACAAGATCAGAGACGATTTTCTCCCTTTCTATAGGATCCAGAAAGCCATCGTGTTTGAAAGGGAGCTGTTTGAATATACAGGTGTCCATGTGGTGCTGTGCTTTTTTGAGCGCAAGGAGCGACCCGTGCGTGAACCTCAGCGGTTTGAGGGTTTGAAGATCGCTCATAACCCCCGTCGTCGTTGCTATTCTCTCTCCCCGTCCTCGCATTATCGGGCGGGCAGCGAGTTCGAGGAGTTCACGGTTCGCTATCGTGCCAAGCGACCGCTGAAAGTCGGATACTATCTCTATCGCGAGACGGTGGATGCGCATCCAGGTGAGTTCCCGCTCAGAATCGTTGATGCAAATGGGTTTACGGGCAAGGAGTACTGCCAGCATCTTGTTTATGTTGATGAAACGCTTTTCAACCGGGTACGCGCCAATCCGCTCTTTGTGCGCACGCTGGACACGGGCACGATGGATGGGCGCGCGGGGCTTTATCTCATTCCAGAAGTTTTTGGAGCCGATGGCATCATGGTTTCCAGTGCGCCTTATCGCACCCACCCGATCCAGATATTTCTGGAACCCACGCTGCCTCACGAAGATGTTCTGCTATTGAAAGACTACTTCAACTTGCTACTGGAACACTTTCGCGAAATAACGGACAGTGAATTCATGACCACTTATAAATACTCGGACAGCGCGTACACCCGCAAGTATTTGGGCTTGTCGCAAGCGAAGGCGCTCATAGAGACCTTTCCCTATCTGGATATGTCGGATGCCCAGCGCGAAATTCTCAGGCAAGCAGTCAGGATGAAGGATGTCGAATCGGTTATTACAGCAGGGCTTCATGCGCTTTTGCGGGACGCCTATAACGGGGAATTTTCCGAGGGAGCCGTGCGTGAGGCGTCGCCAAGCGTTTACCGCATTCGCACCCTTTTCGACAAAGGTGATTAGGCGGGGTATAATCCTTTAGTAATATGGCAGCCATTGATTGGCAGACCTTCAAGCCTCAGACGCCTATCTTGCAGCAATACTTCCGGGTTAAGGCGCAGCATCCCGAAGTGTTGCTGGCGATGCAGGTGGGCGACTTTTACGAGTTTTACGGTCCCGACGCGGAACTGGTCGCTCGCGAACTGGAGATTGTGCTGACTGGGCGTGAGGATGGCACGAACGGGCGCATCCCGATGGCGGGCGTGCCTATTCATTCTTACGAGCGTTATTTCGCCCGCCTCGTTCAAAAAGGCTATCGGGTCGCCATCTGCGACCAGGTGGAAGACCCCAAACTTGCGAAAGGGCTGGTCAAGCGGCGCGTGACGCGCATCCTGACGCCCGGCACTGTCGTGGAAGACTCGATGCTCCAAGCAACCGCCAACAACTATCTGGTTGCCGCCGTGATTGGCGACCCCGTTCACGGGTTAGGTGTGGTCGATGTGTCCACGGGCGAATTTCTCACCACCGAAATCGGGGGCGAGCACCGATTCGAAAAGCTGCTGGACGAAATTTTTCGGCTGGAGCCTGCCGAGATTTTAGTGCCTGAAGATCAGACCGAACTCATTCAGACGCTGCGCGAGCAGACCAGCGCGACGATTACGCCGATTCAGTTGAGCGAGCTGGTGGGACGCGATGCGCGCCAGGTCCTGTTGAACCACTTCGGTGTGGAGACGCTGCGCGGCTTCGGCTGCGAGGAGTACACGCGCGGGCTGGATGCCGCTGCCGCGGTGCTACGCTACTTGCAGCAAAACCAGTTTCACGCGCTCCAGCACATCCGCACCCTGGCAACTTATTCGGTGGAGCGGTTCATGTATCTGGACGCGGTGGCGCGTCGCCATCTGGAACTCACACAGAACCTGATGGATGGCTCGCGCCGCTACACGCTGCTCTCGGTGCTGGATTCCACCTGCACGCCGATGGGCGCGCGCCTGCTCAAACGCTGGCTGGACGAGCCGTTGCTGAATGTAGAGGCGATTAATGCACGGCTCGACGCGGTGGACACGCTGACGCGGCACAACCTGCATCGGGACGCGCTGCGGGAGAAGTTGCGTCGCATAGCGGACTTAGAGCGATTGATTGCGCGCGCCAGCACGGGCACGGCGAATGCCCGCGATCTGGTCGCCCTGCGCAGCTCGCTGCAGGAACTGCCCGCGCTATATGCCGAGCTGCAGGGCCTGCTTGATGCGATAGAAACACCTGCTGCCCTGCTGCAAGGTCTGGCACCACGGCTTATGCCGATGGAGGAGCTACGCGCTTTGTTGGAGCGCGCCCTGGTGGACGACCCGCCCACGAATCTGCAAACTGGCGGCATCATTCGCGACGGCTTCGACCCTGAACTTGACCGCCTGCGCCAAGTGCGTACCGAAGGACGGAACTGGATCGCGCAGCTGGAGGCGGAGGAGCGACGACGCACAGGCATCCCCAGCCTAAAAGTGGGCTATAATGCCGTGTTCGGCTACTATATCGAGGTGTCCAAGCCCCACTTGAACAAGGTGCCCTCCGACTACATCCGCAAGCAGACCACCACGCAGGCGGAACGGTTCATCACACCCGCGCTGAAGGAGCAGGAGGCTATCCTGTTGGGCGCAGAGGAGCGCATTAATGCGCTGGAGTATGAGTTGTTCGTTCGGGTGCGCGATGAGGTGGCACGAAACGCTCCCGCTATCCAATCGTTGGCGCGTGCGCTGGCGGAACTCGATGTGCTATGCGCCTTCGCGGAGAACGCCGTCCGCCATCACTACACGCGCCCGGTAGTCGACGCGGAGGACCGCCTGCTCATTCTCGGCGGTCGCCATCCGGTGGTGGAGCGCTATAGCGAGAATCCCTTCGTGCCCAACGATTGCGAACTCAATAAGAATCAGAGATTAATCATTTTGACTGGACCTAATATGTCGGGCAAGAGCACTTTCATACGCCAGAATGCCCTCATCACGCTGATGGCGCATATTGGGAGCTTTGTGCCGGCGGATAGGGCAGAGATTGGGCTGGT
This sequence comes from bacterium HR15, assembly GCA_002898555.1. GTDB lineage: Bacteria > Armatimonadota > Fimbriimonadia > Fimbriimonadales > GBS-DC > HRBIN15. Next base: position 36,293 of record BEHR01000019.1, on the reverse strand, counting down.
GGATCGCATCTTTACGCGCGTGGGGGCGCGCGACGAGCTGGCAACAGGGCAATCCACTTTTATGGTGGAGATGCTGGAGACCGCCAATATCCTGAACAACGCCAGCCCGCGCAGCCTGGTGATCCTGGACGAGATTGGGCGCGGCACCAGCACTTATGACGGGCTGGCGATCGCGTGGGCAGTTGCCGAGTATCTGCACGCGATTGGCTGCAAGGTGCTGTTCGCCACGCATTATCATTATCTGAACGAGTTGGCGAATCGGCTGGAGGGGGTAGCGAACTTCCGTGTGGCGGTCAAGGAACAGGGCGACCGCATCATCTGGCTGCATAAAGTGCTGCCCGGCGGCACCGATCGGAGCTACGGGATTCATGTGGCGCGGATGGCGGGCGTGCCCCCCGAAGTGATTGAGCGAGCTGAGCAGATCCTGCGCGAGTTTGAGCGGCGCGGCGTGCAGGCGTCGTTGGCTCCGCCCTCCGAAGAGACACCTGCCATCCGCACGAAGAGGATTCAGCTCACCCTGTTCGAAGCGGAGGAGCATCCGCTTATTGAGGAGCTGCGCCAGTTAGACCCTGCCACGCTAACCCCTGTGGAAGCCCTGATGAAGCTGGACGAATGGAAGCGGCGCTGGGGCAAAGGTCGCTCATGAATCGCCAGCAGGCACAACCTGCACTTTGATTTCCTGTCCATCGCGCAAGATGGTCAGTTCAGCAGGTTTGCCCGGCTCCAGTTCGGCATAGAGCGACATCATCTGCTCGATATTCTCCACGCGCTTGCCATTAATGGCAACGATGCGGTCGCCAGCTTTTAGCCCCGCTTTCTCGGCGGGTGAACCGGGCGACACACCTTGTAGCAGCACGCCCTTGTTGTCCTCCACCGTGTAGTCTGGGATAATACCGAGCCGCACTCGCCCTCCACGACGCGCGGGCTGCCCCGCCTGCTGTTGTTGCGGGCGGCTGAAGGTGATGCGTGCTTCACGCTGCGCTAAGGCGGTCGCCACCCGATAGACCATCTGCACCACCTTCACCTGACCCTCGTAGTTAATCTTCTCCCAAGTGTCGGACGGGCGATGGTAATCGGGGTGCATGCCGGTGAAGAAGAACAGCACGGGGATATTGCGCAGGAAGAAGGAGGTGTGGTCGCTGCCACCTGTCGCGCTCTGGCTGAGAGTCAAACTCAGTCCCTCGCTGTTGGCGGCTTTCACGATTTCTTCCCACTGGGGCGAGCTGCCGATACCGCTCACTGAGAGGCGGTCGTTGGTCATGCGCCCAATCATATCCAGATTGAGCATCGCCACAATCTTCTCGATGGGCACGGCGGGATTGCGCACGAAATACGCAGAGCCGACCAGCCCTTCCTCTTCGCCCGAAAAGGCAATAAAGAGGATACTGCGCGACAATTTGTCGCGGTCTGTCGAAAGCATACGCGCCAGCTCCAGCAGTCCCGCTGTGCCTGAGGCATTATCATCTGCGCCGTGATGGATGTCGCCCGCCTCTGGGGCGAGCGAGCCGACCTCGCCGAAACCGATATGGTCGTAGTGCGCTCCGATGACGATAATCTCCTCGCGCTTGGTCGGATCGCTGCCAGGCAGGAAGCCAATCACATTGCGGGCGATTCCTTTACGCGGCTCGATGCCGGCGGACATCTCTACACGCAGGTTCGGAATAGGCTGGCTGATGGGCTGGCGGGCGGTCTTTATTTTTTCGATGGCATCCGCCACCTTCAGGCGAGCGGGCTGGAGCAGTCGGTTGGCCACGGAGAGATTCAGGTTCAACACCGGGATTTCAACGGGGTTCATCATCCGCCCACGGCTGCCAAGTGGGAGCAAGCGGTCGTTACTGGGCGTGTTGAGAATCAGCACCCCCGTCGCGCCCTTCTCGGCGGCGGTGCGCACCCGCTGACTCAGGCTGGTCGCCGCTCGGGGAAGTGGGTTGTCTTCGCCCCAGTCGGGCACACCGCGCAAAAAGGCGACAATTTTGCCCTTTACATCGACGCCCGCATACTCATCATAGCCCTGTTCAGGTGCAGAGATGCCGTAGCCCACAAAGACCACTTCACCCGATGCCTTCGCGTCCGCCGTGAGATTGACAGGGCGAATCGCATCGGACGGCGCGCGCCAAGCGCGTCCGCGGCGCGGTCGCAATGTTAGCCAGGTTTCCTTCGTAGGTTGGAAACCGATGGTCATCTCGAAATCCTGAAAGTAGCCGTTTGTACCTTTTGGCTCCAACCCATATTCTTGGAACAGGCGGGCGATATAGTCCGCTGCCTTGTGGGCACCGGGCGCGATGGCGAGGCGCCCCTCCAGTTCGGGCGATGCGAGATAGCGCACATGCGCCTGCAGATTGCTGATCGAGGCGTTGGTATCAGCCGTCGCAAGCGCGAGTAGCAAACCCCATCCAAGCCACCAGCTGACCTTGCGCATAGCAACGGGGATTATACCGCATGCGCCTCTTGCCCGCCTCCATGAGGTAAAAAAGGCCATGATGCGAATCGGCACCGGCGACACGATTGCTGCGGTGGCGACGCCACCGGGCGAAGGTGGCATAGGCATTATTCGGGTGAGTGGTCCGCTCGCGTTCCCGATTGCCGCGCGAATCTTTCAGCGGGCACGCAACGCGCCTTGGGGGAATCCGCCGGGGAAGACTGTCTTCGAAAGCCACCGCATCTACTTCGGTGCGATTCGTGACCCGCAGACGGGCGAGGTGCTGGATCGCGCCTTGCTGCTAACCTTTCGCGCCCCACATAGTTACACGGGCGAGGATGTGGTCGAGTTCAGCTGTCATGGCAGCCCTTTCCTGTTGCAGCGTGTGCTGAAGCTGATTTGGCAGGAGGGTGCGCGCCCTGCACAGCCGGGTGAGTTTACGCAGCGCGCCTTTCTGAATGGCAAGCTTGATCTGGCACAGGCGGAGGCGGTGGCGGATCTTGTGCGTGCCCGCACCGAGAGCCAGCTCCGCGCCGCGCTCTACCTGCACGAAGGCGTTCTTTCTCGAACCGTGCGCCAGCTCAACGAGGGGCTGCTCGCTCTGCTGGCAGAGGTGGAGGCGACCATCGACTTCGCGGAAGAGATCGGCGAGCTGGATCGGGAAGCGTTCGCCCAGCGGCTTGAGGAGCTGATTGACAGGCTGACGGGACTGCTCCAGCGAGCGCAGGCGGGCAGACTGCTGCGCGAGGGGGTGCGCATAGCGATTGTCGGGCGACCCAATGTGGGCAAATCGTCCCTGCTGAACGCGCTGCTGGGTGAGGAACGCGCCATCGTCACGCCTATTCCGGGCACCACGCGCGACCTGATCGAAGAGGCGTTCCAAATCCAGGGGGTGCCGATTGTTGTGCTGGATACCGCCGGGCTGCGCGAGAACCCCGACCCGGTGGAGCAGTTAGGCATCGAGCGCACGCGCCGCGCGATAGAGCATGCCGACCTGCTGCTTGTGGTGATGGATCTGGGCGAGGGATTGACCCATGCGGATCGGGTATTGCTTGCCATGTTGCCTGCGGAGAAACCGCGCCTCTATGTGTGGAACAAAGCAGACCTTGTACCTGAAAGCACCCCGCTCCCTGCATTAGACAGCGCTATGGTGCGCGTCTCTGCCCTCACGGGCGAAGGGTTGCCCACGCTCTGCGAGGCGATTTTGCAAGCGGTGAACTTGAGTGGCGTGGGTGAGGAGAGCCTGATGCTGACCCATCAGCGACATGTGCAGGCGGTGGAGGAAGCGCGTCAGCACCTGATAAGTGCGTTGCAAGCAACTCACTCCGCCTTACCGCCCGACATTATTGCCGTGGATCTGCGCGCAGCATGGCTTGCGCTCGGCACCATCACGGGCGAAACGGTGGACGAAGAACTGGTCAACCGCATCTTCCGTGACTTCTGTATCGGGAAGTGAGCGTTCCCTCATGCAGCTAACAGGCTCGGCTCTTGCCCAAGTGGGTTACGCAGCAGCTCGTTGTAAATGGGTTCCAGTCGTCCTTGCAGATGGGCGCGACGCAGTGTCTCGATCACCAGAATATCCAATTTTGTGCCTGCCAACCGAGAGAGTTCACGCAGCCGTTCCTCCGTGCTGAGTGCATCGCGATAGGCGCGCGTACACGCCATCGTGTCGAACACATCGGCAACCTCCAAGATGCGCAGCGCGAGCGGTTGGCGTGTGGCATCCAATCCATCCGGATAGCCTGACCCATCCAGCCGCTCCCCATGATGGCGAATGAGAAACAGCACATCCTCATCGAAGCCCATGCCGCTGCAGATTTCCACACTGTGAACGGGGTACCGCCGTATGAGGAGTTTCTCCTCGTCCGTCAGTGCGCCTTCTTTGTTCAAGATTTCGGGCGGCACGCGCGTTTTGCCTATATCATGAAAGAGCGCGGCGATGCGCAGTTTCTCACGCACCTCCGGCTCCAGCCCCAGCTCCTCTGCCAGGAGGTCGCAGAGCGCAGCCACGCGGTGGGAGTGCCCACGCGTGTGTGGGCTTTGCTCTTCCACCTGTGCCACGATGGCGCTGAGCTTTTGGAAGTTTGCCAGTTGTTCCGCTTCGCGCTGGCGCACCGTTGCGAGGGCTTCGGCGATGCGGCTCGCCAGCGCCTGCGCCATTGGCAATGTCTCCATGCTCAGCTGACTGCCGACCAGCTGCAGCACGCCGAGCGGGCGTCCGCTGGGGCTAACAGGGTCAAACAGGGGCACACAGAGGCTGGGCGCACCTTCCCACGCCACATTGCGCGGCAGGTCAGCGGGCGGTTTGAGCAGAGACAGGAACGCCAATGGCTTGCTTGTGGCGGCACAGACGCCCACCATGCCATCGCCCATCGGCACACGCGCCCGCTGCTTGATAAGGTCGGGCAACGCGCCCAAACGCAACACCGCATCCAGTGCCCCAGCGCGTAAATCATACAAGTAAAGCACCGCGCCTTCCGCCTGCGCCCGCGCCAGATGTTGCTGTAAGTAGAGGTTCAGCCGCTGAGGCAGGAAGCGCGGATGAGACAGATTTTCCAAGGGCACAGGCTCAACCCCTTGTTGAGGCTGGGATTTCTCGCTCTGGTTTATTGACCGCCAGCTCAGATAGGCTCCTGCTGCCAGCACCCCCGTGCGCAGGAGATATTCGGCAAACCCCAGCAGCAGAATGGAGGGCGAGGCTCCTGCCGAGCCGAAATTGGAGGGCGAGGCTCCTGCCGAGCCGTCTAAAAGGGGCAATCCCATCCCGGCGAGCGCGCCCGCGACACCCAGCCATCGCCAGAGCGGGGTTCCACCAACCCAACCTGCTATGAGACCAAAGGCGCATGCGACCCACCAGGTGCGCGATGGCTCCGGCGACAAGGCAAGCGCGGCGCACACCCCCAGAGAAAGCATCGCCTCCACCTGTCTGAACTGTCCGACAGGTCGGACACGCTGAACCAGCCCAACCAAAAAGAGCACGCCTGCAGCCCCCATGAGCAGAGGCGAGCGTGTGGCAACGCCCGCCCAGAGAAGAAGCAGCGTCAAGAAACCCGTTCGCCATCCGCCATTCAGTACTCGCTCCATGGTCAACCTCGTTAAGGCACTGGAATAGCCATCACCGGCGTAAGTCCTATAGTTTCCGACATCCCCGTTAATTCTCGGAACAGGTCGGCGTTGACGCGAGGGTCATGCTTCAGTGTTGCCTCGCCTTGCAGTTGTAGATCGCCGTCCAAAATGATGATGCCTCCTACCACCTGTGCCCTATCCTCTAATTCCACATTGCCGTCCAGACTGATGAGCAGACCAACCACCCGCCGTCCCGCAGGCACCTTGATATTGCCCTGTGCAAAAAACACATAGAGCGAATCGGGGTCGGTATAGTTCGTGTCGCCCGTGAACTCCAGGTTACCTTCCACAACCACAATTGCGCAGCCGCGCAGCGAACCTTGCAACTGGAGATTGCCCTGCACATAGTACACCGAATCGTTGGCTAAAGACAGCCCGAAGGGCAAGGTCTGATTGCCTGCAATCAGCTGGGTTGCTTGGGCGCGCAGCTCACCAAGTGTTGGCAGGTCATTCGGCACGAGGCGCCCCCATTGCTCCTTATAGCGCATGGCTGTTACTGTGCCGATAACTTGGCGACTGGAGCTAACCGCGCCATCCACAATTAGAACTCCGCCCGGCTGTATTTGGATGTTATTATTGGCGTGCAGGTCGCCTTCTAAGCTGAGTTTCTTGCCTGAGCCGATGTCGAGATCCTCATTTAGAAAGAGGGCGAACTCGGTTGTGCTGCGGGCTTTCTGGGAGCCGTCCACAATGCGCGTTATCGAACGGGTCTCATCTTTGTAGGTGGCGGTGACCTGAATCTTCATCGCGTTATCGCCGTATCGGCTGTCGGCATCGACACGCCCGTTCACACGCCCCTCGCTCAGGTTCAGCGTGAAAGTGAACGGTAGGTTGCGTCCCTGATAGCAGCGTGCCCAGCGTGCATAGGTCACGCCGCTTTGGAGCAGCGAATCGAGGCGCAACTGGGTCTCCTTGCGCTGGGCATGTTGGGTTTGCATTAAGGCGCTCCAGCCAAGCATTGTGGCGAGAGTGCCCAGCACGAGCAGCACAATCAGCGCGATGGCGTAGGTGCTACCCCGCTGCCGAGATTTGGGGCTTCGTAGAAGCCTTGCCCGCCCTACAGGACGGATAACTTGCTTATCGCCATGCGTTTGCGTTCTGTACCAGAAAGGTGCGTGTTCGTCTCGTCTCATATTGATCTCCCCCTGTCTGAATCGTTGAGCGCACCGTAAGCGTCACCACAATCCCGGCAGAGCCAATCTGCACGCTGGGCGTAAACTCCATAACGGGCATGATGCGTCCCTGCCCCGTGTTGCCCAGCAAACTCCATGCCGGATCGGGCTGAACAGAGCCGTTGTTGGCTATTAGGCCGCGCCAGAGAATCGTGCCCCTCCGATTGAGCGCGCCCGATGTGTCCGAGAGATAGTAGATTATTCGCTCCCCCGCGCGATAGGTGGGCACTTCCTTTTTCTTGATGGGTACTGGCTTGCCATAGGCATCTTTATCCTGGGGAAAGGTCAGGATCAGCCTGCCGTTTTTCACCTCGGCAAACATTGCCTGCCGGCACGCGCTTTCGATTTCCATCAGTGCGGTTTCCACGACGCGCTCGGTCAGTGCCTGCGTTTGCAGGTGGGCGAAACCGCGCGTGCCCTGCACATAGACCATCAGCAGGGTTGCTATCAGCACTCCTGCGACGGCAAGTGCGATCAGGGCTTCCATCAGGGTCAAACCTCTCTGGCAGCGCATCCTCTTCACCTCAAGCAGATGAGTCGTTCTCGCACGATGCGCCCGCTCAGGGGATCGTTCGGCGCGCCCCAGCGCACCTCGATGCGCACCCGTCTCAGGCGCCGCTCTGTCGGCGTCGGATACGGTTCGGAATAGATAATCATCTGGGCGCCTTTAGGCAGATCGCTCACCGGTCGCCCCACATTGATAAAGCGAGTGGTGGGCGTGGAAGGCAGGTCTGGGTCGGCTTCCAGCTTTGCCAGCTCGCTCTCGGCAAGCGTGAATGCGATCTTCTGATAGCGCATCTTTGCACCAGAGCGACTGACCCAGCCCAGCGTGCCTGCAATCGCCAGCAGTCCCACCGCGATGACCACCACCGCGATGAGCACTTCCACAAGGCTTATGCCCTGCTGGCGACGCGGCACGCTCCACATAGCAAGCACCTTGGCTGCACTTGGAACCAGTTTGTGCTTACCAGGTGTTATATCGGGTTCCATCTTCAGCGCGTCCAGTGGACGGACTACGCACATCCCAAGCACCTGTCTGGGCGTTGCGATAGTACTGGAATGGTTGCTTCGAGATAGGACAGATGGGCAACTTGTCCAGATAGGGACCGTGATAATCATTCGGGTCGATGGGCTGGAGCTGACCCCATCGATTGTAGCCCTGCGTTGGCGGGTTGCTTTTCGGGCGAATGAGATCGTCAAGCGTCTGCGGATAGTAGCCTGTGTCGTTGCGGAAGATGGAGATAGCGTTGCGCACTTCCGCCAATGTCTGCCGTAGGGCGGCTTCACGGCTGCGGGTGCCCGCGTTAATAAAACGCGGAATGACGATCGCAGCCAGGGTCACCAAAATCACCAGCACCGCGAGCATCTCGATCAGCGTAAAGCCCTTCGCTCGTCGCATCGTTTCACGCCTCCTGTGTAGAGTATCGGACGCCCTATAAGGCGTCTACAGAGGTTTTTTCCATATGCGACCCCGCGATTCACACCGCAGAAATGCGGGAATGAGGGTCCTGCAATTATCGGGTATAATCCCACTGGAGGTTGAAAACGATGGCAATTACTCTTACCGAGCGTGCAGCGCAGGAGATTAAGGCATTACTGGAGGAGCAAGGCATCCCGAACGCCAGCTTGCGAGTATGGGTGGCAGGCGGAGGCTGCAGCGGGCTTCAGTACCAGATGGCAATTGATGATGCGGAGCCGGAGGAAGATGACCTGATTTTTGAGTCGCATGGCGTGCGCATCTATGTGGACAACCTGAGCATCCAGTATATGGATGGCTCCTCCATCGATTATGTGGAGGACATGCTGGGTGGTGGCTTTAGAATCGACAACCCGAACGCCATCGCCACCTGTGGCTGCGGCTCCTCCTTCCAGGCGGAAGGCGCGGAGGGCGTGCCGGGCTGCGGCTGCAGCGGCTGTGGCTGCTATAATGAGTAGCTCTGCTCCTCGCATAGAGGCGATCGTTAGCGAATGGGCGAAGAGGCGCATTTTGACAGCGGCTGGAAACTCGCGCTCACTGCCTTTTTCAAGGATGCGTTGCAACTGCTTTTCCCGCAAGTTCATGATCTGATTGACTGGGAAAAGCCCGTTGTCTTTCGCAATACGGAGCTACTGCGCATCGTGCCTGAAGCACAGACCGGCAAGCGCCATGTTGACCTGCTGGCGGAGGTTTTCTTCATTGATGGCATCCCGGGCGCGGTGTTTCTGCACATGGAGGTTCAGGCTCAGCCAAAGCCACTGTTTGACCAACGGATGTTTACCTATTACTACCGGCTCTATGATTATTACAAAACGGAGAACATTGTGAGCCTTGCAGTGCTCGCCGATGCCGATCCGAACTGGAGGCCGGGTGTCTACCGGAATGAGTTAGCAGGGTGCCGCCTTTCCTTCGAATTCCCGACAGTAAAGTTGCTTGACTTAGATGAACAGATATTAGCAGCCCATCCAAGCGCGATGGCGCTGGTTATACGAGCGCATCTACGGGCGCTACGCGCCCGTGGTAACCTCGAACTACTCGCCCGTGAGAAAATCGCCCTGCTGCGTGAACTGCGCGCGTGGGTATACTCATGACGAGATCATCACACTATACAAGGTGGTGGATTTCATCATGGCGCTGCCGAAAAACTATGAGGAGTTGGTCCAGCAGGTGATACACGAGGCAGAGCAGCAATCGGAGTGGCCGCTCACCAGCCTCGAAAAGTTTGCCATCGAGCGCGGTGTGCTGCAAGGCATCGAAAAAGGGCTGCAGCAAGGACTGTTGCTGCTCCTTGAAGCGCGTTTCGGCTCCCTTACGCCGGAAATCGAAGCCAGAATCAAATTAATTGATAATCCTGACCTTCTGCGTGCGCTGTACCAATTTGCCTCGCATGCCGAGAGCCTCGATGCTTTCACCCAGCAACTTCAGGATCAGGATGAGGCAGCAAGGCAGGTCGATCAACCATGAGTTGGAATGCACGCGCACTTCGGCGGGTTTTCCTGGAATTCTTTCAGGAGAAGGGGCATCTGCTGCTGCCTTCCGATAGCCTCGTCCCGAAGGATCCGTCATTACTTTTCACCAGCGCCGGCATGGTGCAGTTCAAGCCCTACTTTCTGGGCACCGCGCAGCCGCCCGCGCCGCGCGTCACCACAGTCCAGAAATGCCTGCGCACCACCGATATCGACTCGGTGGGCGACCTCTCACACCTCACCTTCTTTGAAATGCTCGGCAACTTCAGCTTTGGCGACTACTTCAAGCGCGAAGCTATCTTGTGGGCATGGGAGTTCCTGACCGAGCGGCTCCAAGTAGACCCCGACCGCTTGCAATTCACCGTGTTCCAAGAGGATGACGAGGCGTTCGATATCTGGCACCGTGAGGTGGGTATCGAAGCGAAACGCATCTGGCGACTGGGTGAAAAGACCAACTTCTGGCCCGCGAACGCCATCAGCGAGGGTCCCAACGGTCCGTGCGGACCCTGCTCTGAAATTTTCTATGACACAAGGCGCGATACAGGTTGCACCAATCCTGAGTGTGGTCCCGCCTGCGACTGCGGACGCTGGCTCGAAATCTGGAACCTTGTCTTTATGCAGTACGAGCGCACCGAAGAGAACGGCAGACCGAAGCTCATCCCATTGCCGAAAAAGAACATCGATACGGGGATGGGGCTGGAGCGCACGGCAGCGGTGCTGATGGAGCTGGAAAGCCCCTATGAGACCGATGTCTTCCTGCCTATCCTTCGCCGCATCGAATCGCTGGCGGGGATTGCCTATAAGGCCGATGAGGTAAGCGACACTGCCATCCGCTTGATTGCCGATCACATGCGTGCGGCGACCTTCAGCATTGCTGACGGGGTGATTCCCCAAAATGAGGGGCGCGGCTATGTGTTGCGGCGGCTTATCCGGCGTGCCATCACCCGTGGAGCGCGCATCCTGCGCCTCGAAAAACCGTTTCTTGCGGACCTTGTGCCTGCTGTTATCGACGCGCTGGGCGACCAATATCCCGAAATCGTCCAGCGACAGGCGTATATCGAAAGCACACTGCGCTTCGAAGAGGAGCGCTTCCGCCAAACTCTTCAAACGGGGCTTGCCCGCTTGGAAGAGATGCTTCAGACACTCCCGACAGGCGCTGCTCTGCCGGGCGAGCGCGCCTTCACTCTCTATGACACCTACGGCTTCCCGCTGGAGCTGACGCAGGAAATCGCGGCGGAACGCGGGATAGAGGTGGATATCGAAGGTTTCCGACGCGCGTTGGAGGAGCAGCGTCGCCGCGCCCGTGAAGCCAGCGGCATCTCCGAAAAACTCTTTGTGCAAACGGGCGCCGCTCTCGCGGAACTGGCACAACGCACCCAGCCCACCCGATTCGTTGGCTATGACACCCTCGAAACCGAGGCGATGGTTGTCGGACTGGTCAAAGAGGGCAATCTGGTGCCTGCTGCTTGCGAGGGAGAAACGGTGGAGATCGTGCTCGATGTCACCCCGTTCTATGCCGAAGCAGGCGGTCAGGTGGGCGACACAGGCACCTTGGAGTGGAACGAGGGCAAAGCGGAAGTGCTGGACACGCAAAAAGCGGGCGACTTCCATTTCCACCATGCCCGCATCCTGCACGGGGAACTGACGATCGGGCAAAAAGTGTATGCCCGCGTGCCCGCTCAACGGCGGCTCGATATTCGACGCAACCACACCGCCACCCATCTGCTGCATGCCGCGCTGCGCACGGTGCTGGGTCCCCATGTGGTGCAGGCAGGCTCGCTCGTCGCGCCCGACCGACTGCGCTTCGACTTCACCCATCCACGCGCTCTCACCCCCGAGGAGCTGGAACGCATCGAATCGCTGGTCAACGAAAAGATTTTGGAGGAACTGGAGGTGCGGGTCTATCCCGAAGTGCCCATCGAGGAGGCGCGACGGCGTGGCGCGATGATGCTCTTCGGCGAGAAATACGGCGACCGGGTGCGCATGGTGGAGATCCCAGGCTTCTCGCTGGAGCTGTGCGGCGGCACGCATCTGAACAATACCATCGAGGCGGGTCTGTTCAAGATTGTGCATGAGGGTAGCGTGGCGGCGGGCGTGCGCCGTATCGAGGCGCTTACAGGGCGCGGGCTATATGCCTGGCTGCGTGAACGAGAACGCGCCGTTCGCGAAGCCGCAGAAAGGCTGCAAGCGCCCGTACCGGAATTGCCCCTCGCCGTTGAACGGCTAACACGCCACCTGAAAGAGCTACAGGCGGAGCTGGAACGCGTCAAGCAGAGCGCCATCGCGCAGGCAGTGGGCGAGATGACCCCAGTGGAAGTGGAGGGCATACCTGTCGTTGCCCAAGTGGTCGCAGGCGCGGATGGCAAGTCGCTTGGAGCGTTGGCGGATCGGCTCATCCAGAAGGGGGCAGGTGTGGTCGCGCTCGGCGCAGCGCAGAACAGCAAGGCGGTGTTGGTGGTTAAAGTCGCGCCTGAATGGGTGCAGAAAGGCTTGCACGCGGGCAATCTGGCGCGGGCACTGGCACAACAGGTGGGCGGTTCAGGCGGCGGCAAGCCCGACTTCGCGCAGGCAGGCGGCAACCAGCCCGACAAACTATCCACCGCTCTCCAAACCCTGCCCGAACTGATAAGACAACAGATGAATGACAGATAAAATTTTCTTCTCCGACCCGATCGGGTACCCCCGTCGTCACGGAAATCGTGAACGCGCTGAAGAAATGAGGTATCCTTCAGAGCAGGTGCAGACCATGCAAGCCATTTTGAAGCGGGACGCGTGGTGGCTGATGCCGATGGCGGTGTGGTTAACTCTTGCCCTGAGCATAGCCGAAGGACAGGAGCAGAAAATTCTGCCCGGCGACTCGCTCAAAATCACCGTTCAACAGGATGCCTCGCTTTCGCGTGTCTATCAAGTGGATGATTGGGGGAACCTGCCGATGCCGTTGATTGGTGTCATTAAGGCAGCCGGGCTGACCCCGAAGGAGTTGGCGGAGGAGATTGCCCGCCGCCTGCGCGAAGGCGACTTCCTTCGCAACCCCCAGGTGAAGGTCGAGATTGTCGAGCGGTCGCAACAGAAGGTGAGCGTTGGGGGCGCAGTGCGCAAGGCAGGCGAGTTCCCCCTTCAACCTGGCTGGCGACTCTCTGACGCCCTGCGCGAGGCGGACCCGAGCAGCGTTGCAGACCTGAGCGCGATCCGATTGGAACGATTAGATGGCACGATACGCACAATCAATTTCCTGCGGTTTCAACAGGAAGGCGACCAGAACGAGAACCCCGAACTGCAACCGGGCGACCGCATCTTCGTGCCGTTGCAGCCGGGGGGGCGGAATGTGATGGTGCTGGGTGCCGTGCAGAAGCCCGGTGTCGTGCCTTACGAGCAGGGACTAACCCTGCTCGGAGCCATCGGCAAGGCAGGCGGCACACTGCCCGAAGCCGACACGACCCAGATCACGCTCAAACGCGCCGACACCGCCACCACGCAGACCATCAACCTCACCACGCTGCAGGGAGACATCCCGCTGCAGCCGGGCGACCAGATTACCGTGCCCTATCGCGCCGTGCGCCAGTTCATCCTGATTCGGGGTGGTGTGCGCCGACCAGGGTTGATTAATTATGTGGAGGGCATGACACTCACGCAAGCCATCGAGGCGGCAGGCGGGCCGCTGCCCGAAGCAAAACTGGAGCGCGTGACAATTCAGCGACCCAGCGGTAAGAAGACCCAGCGCATTGTTGTCAACTTGCTGCAGGTGGCGCAGGGCACACGCGCCGATGAGACGCTTCAGGCAGGCGACACCATCGATGTGCCGATGCCACGCCGACGGAGTGGGTCGCTGGAGGAACCGTTGCGGATTGTCTGGCTGCTGTTGAGCATCTACTTCCTGGTGGCGAGGCGATAGGCTACATCAGCCCCCACGCCTTGAAGATTTCCCAAAGCGGTGGGCGCTGCCAAAGCCACTCAACCTGCAGCCAGAAGCCACTCAGCACCTTGCTGTGGTAGACGCCTTTGGAGCCACTGAAGACGACCTGATAGACGCCCTGCTCATCTAACTGGGCGAACTCGGCATGCTGACGATCGGGGTCGATGATCCAGTATTCAGGCACGCCGGCGGCTTCATATTCATAGAACTTCTCGCCCCGATCGCGGGCGCGCTGATTGGGGCTGACAATCTCCACCACCAGATCGGGCGCACCTTCCAAATACTGTTCCTTGAGCCGCTCGAGATGCTCATTCAGCACCACAATCAGGTCTGGCTCGCGTGCGACCACATCGCCATTTGGTAGTATCAAGCAAACGAGAAGGGGTGGATGAAAGGCTCGTCCACTCCCGTGGAAATTGACCCAGCCTCCAACAAGCATGTGCAAAAAGCTGTTGACCTCCTGATGTTGAACAGATGCCGGCATCTTCGGTATCACCTTCCTTTGCACCCACTCGGCGTGCGTGTCTTCGTCACCCCAGGCAAGAAACTCCTCGAAGGTGATTTCACCCTCTGGCAAGGCTTTCGTCGGTTGAATGGCTTGTTCCATCGGTCTCACCCTTGCATACTATACCCCATGGTCAGGTATCCTTAGGGCGATGGAGGTGCATACGCAATGGCGCCAACCGAAACGCAGTTTTACCCGGGCATGGGGCTAACGACCACTAAAGCCCCCTTTATCGAAGTCGCGCGGAGCAAGGGTGAACTCTATATCGAGCAACCCTACGAACTCTATTCGGAGGAGAACCACGAAGCATGGCGACAGCTTTACGCCCGCATTCAGGAACGCTGGCAGCGTTATGCGACTGAAAAGTTTCTGGAAGGCGTCTCCAAGCTGTGCCTTGACCCGCATCGGGTGCCTCGTCTGGAAGAGGTGAATCGGTTCCTTGCACCGCTCACGGGGTTCAAGGCGAAGGCGGTGACGGGCTATGTGCCCGCCTATATTTTCTTCGATTGTCTGCGCCATCGGGAGTTTCCCACCACTATCACCGTGCGCAGCCTCGACTCGCTGGATTATATCCCGGAGCCAGACATCTTCCACGATATTGCAGGGCATGTGCCGATGCATACCGATCCGCGCTTTGCCGACACACTGGTACGCTTTGGCGAGGCGGCGCATACCGCAGCGCGACTGGTGCGCGAGATTAAAGACGAACAGCTGCAACTCCAGCGATTGGTGAGCATCTTCCGTGCGTTGGCGCGTTTCTTCTGGTTCACGATTGAATTCGGGCTGATGCGCGGCAAAAACGGCGAGCTGAAGGTGTATGGCAGCGGTCTGCTCAGCTCCTACGGTGAGATCGCGCATGCCATCGAATCGCCCGAGGTGCAGCGCTATCCCATCCAGCTGGAGTGGGTCATCAATCAGCACTTCGAGATTCACCACTATCAGCCCCTGCTCTTTATTGTCGACTCGTTTGACCATCTGTTCGACTTGGTGGACCAGCTGGAGCGCTGGATGCTGGAGGGCAAGCTGAACAATGTGGCGCCGGGCGAGCCGACGATGAGCGAGGAGGACATCAAGAGCTTCCTGGAGGCATCGCTGGATTAGAGAGACCGCCAGACCCTTTCATAAAGCGGCGCCAGTGGTTGTGGAGTGAGGGGTATGGGCGTCTCGCCTGTAAGCGGGCTTAGGTCAACTTGCCAGCCCGTTAGGTGACGGCGCACATGCTCGTGGTAGAGCGCCAGTGCGGCATGCTGGAACGGGTCGCCTGTCATGTGGGCGCGCACGAATGCCGAATCGAGCAGATAGAGCGCGATCAGCGCGTCCGATAGAGGCTCTATCAATGCCTGCGGCAACTCTTGAACCTCCTCCAATGCAATCGTTGCCTTGCTCGCAAGAT
This sequence comes from bacterium HR15, assembly GCA_002898555.1. GTDB lineage: Bacteria > Armatimonadota > Fimbriimonadia > Fimbriimonadales > GBS-DC > HRBIN15. The sequence continues at coordinate 20,822 of BEHR01000019.1, read as the reverse complement.
GGCGCAAGGATGCAAGGGTTTCCATGATGGGCTCGTTCGGCTCGGTGGGAGCCTCGCCCTCCATAACAGGAGTCCACAGCCCCCGCCGGCGCATATAGAGCAACCGCTCCACCAGATTCAGACGGTTGATTTCGTTCGTACCTTCATAAATGCGGTTTACTCGCGCGTCTCGGTAGAGACGGGCGATGGGATATTCCTCTGAAAAGCCGTAGCCGCCGTGAATCTGCAGCGCATCATCGATCACCTGATCCAGCATTTCGGTCGCTGCCACTTTGATGAGGGCGCATTCGGCGGCGAAGCTGGCAGCGGCATAGCGCCAGCGGCTTTGGGGGTCATTTTCGGGCGTGCTACCCAAATTTTTCTCTGACCCAGTCGGCAAAATTTTGAAGGTTGCTTCCAGATCACCCGCCAGCCGATAAAGCGCGCTCTCGCACACAAAGAGCAGCGTGCGCCCCCATGCCAACTTGCGCCAGACCAGATCGAACTCGGCGATGGGTCGCCCAAACTGCCTGCGCTCGTGGGCATACTCGTAGCCGAGTCGCCATGCCTCTTTGCCCAGCCCGACCGCCGCCGCGCCAATCTTAAATCGCCCGATATTCAGCGTATAGAGGGCAACATACGCGCCCTGCCCCTCGTCGCCCAAACGGTTGGCGATGGGCACGGGCGTCTCCTGCAGCACGATGCGACAGGTAGAGGAGCCGTGTAAGCCAAGCTTATGCTCCTCACGCTCCACCAGCAAGCCGGGCGCACTGCGCTCCACCAAAAAAGCGGTGAAACGCGTACCATCCACCTTCGCGAAGGTCACGAACAGGTCGGCAAAACCCGCGTTCGTAATCCAGATTTTATTCCCCGTTAGATAATAGGTGCCGCCCTCGCGTCGGGCGCGTGTGCGCGCTGCCAGCGCGTCGGAACCCGCTTCTGGCTCGGTGAGCGCGTAGGCACCAATCCATTCGCCCGCCGTTAGGCGCGGCAAATAGCGTTCCGTCTGCTCGCGTGTGCCGAATAAGAGCAGCGGTAAGCTGCCCACGCTGGTATGCACAGCGTGCGAGACGGCAAAGGATGGCTGCAAGGCGGTCTTTTCGGTGATCAGGGCGGAGGTGGTTTTGGGAAGACCCAGCCCGCCATATTCGGACGGTACATCGATGCCCAGCAACCCCAACTGTGCTGCCTGTTGGAGCAAGGCGCGCATCAAGCCTTTCTCGCCCGATTCAAGGCGCGATACGAGCGGCATCACCTGCTCGCGTATAAATCGCTCAGTTGCCTCTGCCATCAGGCGATCTTCCGCAGTGAACTGCTCCGGTGTGAAAATCGTTTCTGGTGTCCCTTCCAGGAATGCGCCGCTGTGCGTCAATCGCTCCGTTGCGCTGTTCATCTCAAAAAAATTATATCCTAAATCTGCTCCTATCCGAACCAAACGCGCCACCAGGTGCGCACGAGTTTGAGCAGGAAGCGTCCGGTGGGCGAGAGGGCAATTGCGACCACAATCGGTGCCAAGGCTGCCAGAAAGAGCCATGTCAGCTCACCCATCGAACGCCGATACTGGAACAGACGGCTGACCCCTTTGGCATCCACCAAGCGCGAGCCGACCTTTAATCGAGTAAGCAGTGTGGACGCCATGCCCGCCCGCCCCTTCTCCAGAAACTCCTCCAAGCTGAAATGGCTGCCCACTGCCACAATCAACTCGGCATCCGATTCGTAAGCAAGCAGCATGGCGACATCCTCACTGGTGCCGGGGGCACGCAGCAGGTGCGCCTCCAGCCCCAATTGCTGACATCGCTCCCAGCCGGGCGAGGGGCGGTCAGGGTCCACATAGCCGTGCGCGACCAGCTCCGCACCACAGCGCAGGGACCGCTCCGACACACTATCCATATCCCCAATAATGATGTGGGGTTTCAGTCCGCGCTGTAAGAGGGCATCGGCAGCGCCATCCACCGCGATGATCACTGGGCGCACCTCGCGCAGGTAGACGCGTAACGCATCCAAATCGCGTTCATAGTTCGGTCCGCGCACCACCACGACCACCTGTTTGCCGCGCAGGTGCGTGCGTAAGCGCGGCATGGGCAACGGCTCCAACAGCAGTGGCCACTCCCGTTGCATATAGGCAAGTGTGTTCGTGGCGAACGCCTGCAGCTCCGCGCTCAGCCGGTTGCGTGCCGCTTCAATCTCGTGCCGCAAAGTCTCTAACTGGAGCCACACGCCTTGCGCCTCCAAACCATTCTCGGCTATCACACGGCTGCCGACGATGCGCACCTGCTGACCCTCCGCGACCGCCTCAAAAAAGTCGCGCCCCACATTGTCCAGAATGGGAATGCCTGCCTGAAGCAGCATCAATGCGCCATAGGTTGGGAACCTGCCTGTGAAGGAGCAGTCAGCGTTTATCACGGCGCGAGGGGAACGCTCGATCAACGCCCGTGCAGCCAACACATCAATATCGCGATGCGCAATCACAGCGATTTCGCCTTTGCGCAGACGCTGCACCAGCCGCTTCGTGCGCTTATCGATGCGAACGCGCCCGCTAATCTCCGCAAGTGCCACCACCGCTTTGTCCGCTGCAAAAATTTTCATAGGTGGCTCAATATCAGTATACCAGCAAATGGCAGGAATCGACTGGTGCCTTGCGTAATTCATAACCATGATGAAAACGAGATGGGGATGGGGCATTTCGTGCATTGCGCTAATGGGTTGTGTGGGGCTATCCGCACGCTACCCGCAGGAGAAACCGCAGGAGAACCCTGCGCTGCCCAAAGTGCGTGGGCAGTGCGAGGTATGCCATCGTCAGGAAGCACTGGACTGGGCACAGTCACGCCACGCGCAAGCATGGGTCAGCGAAACCTTCGCGATGTCCACAAACAACCGCTCTATTAAGATGTGCCTGCCTTGCCACGCGCCCGAACCCCTCTTGGTCAAAGGTTTCGGAGAGCATCCCGACCTGCGCAGCGAGATGCGTGAGCACGGCATCGACTGCATGAGTTGCCACCGCGACGCGAACGGCAGCTATCACGGCACTTTGGGCACACAGCCAGAAGATCATCCCGGTCCTATCGTGAAAAACGAGAAGTTCGGCACGCACGAGATGTGTGGCACCTGCCACGAGGTGTTCGGCACTTACGACTCCTTCAAGCAAACCCAGTGGGCAAAAGACCCGCGCGGCTGCATCAACTGCCATATGCCTGTTGTGGAGCGACCGATTGCCGTTGCCCCGTCGGGGCTGCCTGTGCGCAAGGCGCGGGTGCATAAGTTCGAGGGTGCAACCCCCGAAATGTTCCAAAAAGGCGTCAAGGTCGAAGCCGAACGCAAAGACGACGCCCTGCAGGTCAAGCTGGAAAGTATATGGGTAGGACACACCTTTCCCACAGGTCCAGAGCAGGTGGTCGCTATCGTCGATGTGCGTCTGTTGAAAGCAGGCGCGGAAGTCGGCAAAAAACAGGAGCTGCTGGCAGATAATGTCGCCATCGACGGCTCCGATACCCGCTTGCAGCCTGGTGAGCGGCGCGTGATCCGAGTGCCTCTCATCGGTGAACCTGACGAAGCGGTTGTACGCATCCTCCACAAGCACCACCGTGACCTACCCGACGACAAAGCCCGGGTACTCTATGAGATGCGGGTGAAACTATGAGTGGCGAATGGCCAATGACGAATAGGAGGTGGCGAACAGTTTTTTGCCTTTGAGTTCAAATCGCCACCCGAACGACGCTTGACTTCGCTGCCACTGACAGGGTATAGTATAGTCGCCAACGGGCAAAGCGTGTGCACCTTGACAATCGGGCTTTTAGGGGCGAATAATTATTCGTCCTTACTTCAGCGGGATGGTTGACCCCCGTGTGGGGGTCGGTTTTTAGCCTACCTGCGAGGGATTGAAACATCGTAGCTGGCGCGGGCAACTCTTTTATATCCCGTTAGTTTTTAGCCTACCTGTGAGGGATTAAAACGAGGCGATTGTTGTTCTCTATGCAGATGGGCATGTGAAGCTGGAGCGCAGGAAGTAGGCTCACCTTTTTCCCTTCACACGCTGCCATGCGATTTTTGCCACCGCGACGGCGGGCTGCATTAGGGGTGTGCGCAGGTTCGCATGGGGAAAGGCTTCGAGGAAGCACACCTCAAAGGTTTTGCGGAAAAGGGTGCGTCCACGGAACATGCCGCCCGTGATCGCGACGCGAAACGCATCCTCGGGCTGAAACAGCCCCCGCGCACACGCAATCGCGTCATGGGCAAGAATGAACGCGCTGGTGACCACGATGGCTTGCGCTTTTCGGTCGCCTTGTTCAGCGAGCCGAACCACTTTCTGCGCAAAGCCTGCTACCTGATGGCGGGGTACACCCTGCTGATAGAAAAGCGGGATCAGTTCGTCCAATTGGCGCACCTTGAAGTAGCGTAGGGCGGCTTGGACAAGTTTGGTCTCCGAATCGCGCCCATCCCAGGCGCGAGCCGCGGCACGCAAGGCTTGGATGGCTACATCATAGGCACTGCCCTCATCTCCCAACAGCGACCCCCATCCCCCAACGACACGCACCAGCTGGTCAGCCTTGAAGGCAGCAAGAATAGAACCTGTGCCGGCGACGACGGCGATGCCATGCGCATAGAGGCTTCCTGTGCTGACGAACGCCATACGCGGTTCTTCGACAGGGATGGCGACGGGATTACCCAGCCGTTGCAACACCCAGTCCCAGTTAGCGCGGGATCCTGCCACAGTATAGCCCAGCGCCAGCACGGGCGCCTCGATTCCTTGAAGTGCCCCTTCGATGGCGGTTTCGAACGATTCGCGCTGCACCGCCTCGCTGACAAAGTTCAGATTGGCGGGACCCCCCTCGGCATACGCAAGCAGCGTGCCCCGCTCATCTAATACGGCACAGCCCGTCTTCGTCCCACCTCCCTCCAAGCCAACAATCACTTTATTCATCGACAATTGCCTCCTCAATGGTGTTATTAGTCCATGCCGAATTGAATTCCACAATTTTCTCCCAGTTGAGCCTTCCGTCTTCCGTGGCAAAATCGTTCAAGAGCGCGCGTGTAAAACGGTTTATAGCCTTTGCCCACTCCTCTTCATATTGATAGCGATATTGTTCGGGATAATTTCGCATCAAATGGATGAGTTTAAGGTAAAAGTTTGTATCCCCTGTCAATTCGTGCCAAAATGCTTGTCCAGCGACGAGACGATAGTGACGCCGCTTAGTGGGCGGGCTGTTACGCCTGCCGTATGAGCAGCCAAGGATGGGGTCAAATTGTTTGCCCAGCCGTTGTAGATGCTGGCGTAGGCGATTTTGTAGTTCTTGGAATTCGTCATTCATGCGTGCGACTTGACTGGAGTTAAAAACATTTGGACCCGATTTAACAGCAACAGCCTTGTAAGCAGTCTCTGTTTCGATTTCGATGTCAATCCCCTTAGCAGAGGACTTTTTCCCTTGACTAACTGCCAGCACAATAGGTTCTACAAAGGCATCGCCAAAGATAGTCTCATCCGAAGCTTGGGTGTGGAGACGGAGGAGATATTCTGCTAATTCGACGGCTGTACGAAATCCGACCGCGCGTAGTAAATAGGGGTTTCTACGCCTTAGAACTTCATGCAGGCGCAGTTTCGATAGATTTTCAATTCGCCTACGATAGAATTCATCTATACAGGACCTTATCAGCTGTTCCAAATCATTTGGATTCATAAGTTTCCCTGCTTTCTGCAAAGGTATAGAGATTCGGCTCAGGCTGTTCCTTAGCGATGCGCTCTTCAGCCAAGCGGACATATTCCTCCATAATTTCGATGCCGATATATCGGCGGTCAAGTCGCACACAAGCCACTGCCGTAGTGCCTGAGCCCATAAAGGGATCTAGCACCACATCCCCTGGCTCAGTGAACAGCTTGATGAACCATGCGGGAAGGTCGACGGGAAAAGTAGCCGCATGATAGCGGTTGTAGCACTCGGTCGCCATATGGAGAACATTCGTTGGGTAAGCATACTCGCGTCCAAGCCAATTTGCCACACGCTTGCCAAAACCACTGCCTGCCCGCGAGTTAAACCGGTAGAGATCATTCTCACCCAATTTCTTAAGGCGCCCATGTCGCCATCTGCCCATCGGCACCATCACCGCCTCCTGAAACATTTTGAACTGTCGCTGCTTTGTGAAATGCAGCAATCGTTCCCAGGCGTCGCGGAAGCGATTGGGCCACTTGCCGGGATAGCAGTTCTTTTTATGCCAGATATATTCCTCGGTCCAGAGCCAGCCCTGCTTGCGCATTTCGATGATTAGCTCCAGCACATAGGTATGGCGTTCGCCATTCACCACACGCTCCTTAATGTTCAGAATAAATGACCCTGTGCGTTTCAGGACGCGTTTCAACTCAGCGCTAATAGGCAGAAACCATTCGACATATTGATCAGGGTGAATGCCACCGTATACATCTTTCCGCTGATCGGCATAGGGCGGCGAGGTAATGATGAGATCGATACTCTCATCGGGCAACTGTTTCAACACCTCGCGACAGTCGCCATGTACAATCCGATTCAGAAACGGCGCAAGTTGCGCCTCATCAGACCGCAGCATACTACCGAAAGTATACCCACCCTGGCACGCCCCTGTGTTGGAGCGCTATGACAACAACCCTCTTGTCGTCGATCGCCGACTTTTTGCCCTTAGGGGCGAATCATTATTCGCCATTACTCAAATCACTACCAGATCGACGGCCGAAATTTTTCTCCGGGGTACCCGTCTGGGTCGGAAAAGAAAATTTTGCCGCGCGGGGTCGGAGAAAAAATTTCGCCCCTTGACTTTGTTGTCATCGATAGGGTAGAGTATAGTCGCCAACGGGCAAAGCGTATGCACCTTGACAATTGGGCTTTTAGGGGCGAATCATTATTCGCCCTTACTCAGCGGGATGGCTGACCCCCGTGTAGGGGGTGGTTTTTAGCCTACCTGTGAGGGATTGAAACGAGCGGTTTCTTGAACTGCTGCGTTTGCATGGGAGTTTTTAGCCTACCTGTGAGGGATTGAAGCATTTCGGGCGCGAATCGCTGACCTCTTGGCTGAGATCGGGTGGTATCGAGTACCATTTTTGCGGAGATAGCTTGGGTGGTTTTCCCGAGGACCGCGCCTGCTATGCCGAGACGGGACAGGTGCTATACGAGCGCGTGGTGCAGAAACCGTTTTTCCAGAACGCTCTGCAGCAATTGCTGGAGCTGCCCTATGCCCGTGTCGCATTAATGTGTTCCGAAGAGGATCCCAACGATTGCCACCGCGCCAAACTGATTGCGCAATATTTACTGAAAGCACGGGGGATCGATGTGCTGCATATTCGCGCTAACGGCAGTTTGCTAAGTGAATCGGAGCGGCTCACAAAGCAGACCGCCTCCTTATTTGAAGAATTTGAACTCGGTGCCTCGCACAAAGCCCTTGGGAACGAATCGAAGCGGTTGGGAGGATGATGATGTACAGACATGGATGGTGGATGATGGGACTGCTTTTCTTTGCGCCCTTGCTCGGATTGGCTCAGACCCCTATTCAGTTCGCGCGTTATCCTGCGCCCTCGCCCGATGGTACGCGCGTGGTCTTTTCTTATCAGGGGGATCTGTGGCTGGCGCCTATCACCGGCGGGCTGGCGCAACGGCTCACTGTCCATGAGGGCTATGACTTTGCACCCGTCTGGTCGCCCGACGGCAAAAAAATTGCCTTCACCTCCGACCGTTTCGGCAACGATGATGTGTTCGTGCTGCATCTGGACACAGGGCATGTTCAGCGGCTCACATGGTTTTCGGGACGGGATCGCGCTTTGGGCTGGACACCCGACAGTCAGGCGGTGATTTTCGAGTCGCAACGGGATTGGGAGCCGTATGGCGTGCGGTTTGTGCCCTATGTGGCGCGGTTAGCAGGCGGCACGCCTTACCGCTTGCACGATGTGGAGGGTACGCCCGCTGCTCTCTCGCCCGATGGCAAGCAGGTGGTGTTTGTGCGACGCGACAGCGCATGGTGGCGCAAAGGCTATCGCGGCAGCGCGACGGGCGACCTGTGGCTGCACCACCTGGAAACAAATCGTTTCACCCGCCTGACCGAGACCGACACCCCAGATACCTTCCCTATGTGGTCAGCCGATGGGCGCACACTCTACTTTGTGTCGGAGCGCGACGGCACCTATAACCTCTATGCGATGGACATCGCCACCCGACGCGTGCGACCGCTGACTCATTTCAAGGATGACGGCGTGCGCTTCCCGCAAATCAGCGCGAACGGCAAAGTAATCACCTTTGAGCAAGGGATGAATATCTATCGGCTGGAGCTGCCCAACGGGCAGCCAGAACCGATTGCGCTGACGATCCCCGTGAGTGATACACGGGGCACTCCGGAGGTGGTGCGCACTCTTTCGGGCAACCTCTCAGAGTACGCCATTTCGCCCAACGGGAAGGAAGTGGCGTTTGTGGTGCGTGGCGAGGTGTTCATCACCCGTTTTCCCGATGGTGGCATCACGCGCAACTTGAGCGAGACAATCGAACCCGAATCGGGGCTGAGCTGGCTGCCCGACAGCCTGGTGTTCGCCTCGGAGCGTGACGGCCAGATGGATCTTTATCGGGTTAGCTCAGACGAGCCCAACGAGCCGCGTCTGCGCCGTGCCCGCAAGCTCAAAACCGAGCGGCTCACTCAGACCTTAGAGAGCGAATCGTCGCCGCGCGTCTCGCCCGACGGCAAAAAACTCGCCTTCCGACGCGGCGCAGGCGACCTTGTGGTGATGGACCTGCAGACCCGGCAGGAGCGCACGCTGGTCAAACACTGGAACTTGGGCGAGTTCGTCTGGTCGCCCGATAGTCGCTGGCTTGCTTATGAACAAGAGGATGAGAATTACAACTCCGACATCTGGATTATATCGGTGGATGGAGGCGAGCCAGTCAACATCACGCGCCACCCACGCAACGACAGCTCGCCCTCATGGTCAGCGGATGGACGCGCGCTGGTCTTCCTGTCCGAGCGAGATACCGATAGCCCGAATATCTATTTCGTCTTTTTGCGCAAAGAGGATGACGAGAAGACTCGCGCCGATCGCGAGGACGAGGAGGATGCTCGCTACGACCCACCCCAAAAAGAGGAGAAAAGCGAGCAAAATGGGGGGCGAGGTTCCACCGAGCCGAAACCCAAAGCGGTGCAAATCGATTTTGAGGACATCCATTTGCGCATCCGCCCCGTGACGCGCTATGCAGATGGCGTGCAGGAAGCGGTTATCTCACCCGATGCCGAGCGCATCGCTTATCGTACCGCCTATCAGGGGCAATCCGACCTCTACACCATCAAGTGGGATGGTACAGACGAAAAACGGCTTACCACAGGTGGTCTGGCTCCTTCCCAAATCACCTGGAGTAGCGACGGAAAAACCCTCTATTTTCTCAGTCGAGGACGCTTGCAACGCATTTCTGCGGCGGGAGGCAGCCCCCAGGCGACCAGCACGGAAGTCAAGATACGCATTCAGACCGACGCGGAACGCGCCTATCTGCTGGATGCTGTGTGGCGCACCCTGAACGAAACCTTCTATGACCCGTATTTCCACGGCGTCAACTGGAACGCCATGCGCACCAAGTATCGCCCTTTCTTGCCCTACGCCCAGAGCGACAGGGATTTTACAGCGGTGGTCTATATGTTGCTGGGGGAGTTGCGCTCCTCCCATGTGAGCTTCAGCCTGCCGCGTGAAGAGGCAGAAAGCGGTCGCCCGACTGGCATGCTGGGTGTGGTGTGGAGCAACCGTCGTGACGGCGAGGGCTTGCTCATCGAGCGCGTTATTCCGGGTACGCCCGCAGCACGCAAGGATGTGAACCTTCAGCCAGGCGAGCGTGTGCTTGCTATCGACGGACAACGCCTGACCGCGACCACCAATGTCTGGCAACTGCTGGAGGGCAAAGTGGGCGAGCGCGTGGAGCTGCTTCTCCGCCAACCCGATGGCAAGGAACGCACCGTCTCTCTGCGCCCGATTTCCATCAATGAGTACAACAACGCCCGCTATCGCGATTGGGTGCAGCGCAATCGCCATTATGTGGAGAGCAAAAGCGGCGGCAAGCTGGGCTATGTGCATATTCAGGCGATGGGCGAGCAGAGCCTGCGCGAGTTCATTCGCGACCTCTATGCCGCCGCCTACGGCAAGCAAGGGCTGGTGATCGATGTGCGCTTCAACGGCGGTGGGCGCACGGCAGATTATCTACTCGCCATCCTGCATGTACCACGCCACGCCTATACCGTCGGGCGCAACGGCAAACCAGGCTACCCGCATGACCGCCTGCCACTGCCCGAATGGACAAAACCGATTGCCGTGCTGTGCAACGAGGCAAGCTTTAGCAACGCGGAAATTTTCGCGCACGCCATCAAAACCCTCAAACGCGGACCGCTCGTGGGCATGCCCACCGCAGGTGGAGTCATCAGCACAGGACAGCGTACCCTGATGGATGGCAGCCGTATCAGCACCCCAGGACGCGGTTGGTACACCATCGATAAAAACATGAATTTAGAGGGCAACGGAGCACAACCCGATTACCGCGTGGAGGACATGCCCGACGACTTAGCAGCAGGGCGCGATCGCCAACTGGACAAAGCCATCGAAGTGCTCCTGAAACAACTGCCTCAATAACAGACGCCCCCTTGCATTCGTTGACTCACTTAGGGTATCATGAGGCAATTAACCGAATGAGGTGAATGAGATGATACGATTGCTGGATTTCGGGGCACGAACGGAATACGCGATTCGGGCACTGGCGCATTTGGCACAGCGTGGTGAAGGCGCAATCGTCACGGTCAAGGAGCTGGCAGAGGAGACGGGCATCTCGGTGCATTTCCTCTACACGATTTTCGATTTGCTCACCCGGGCGGGTATCGTGCGCCCCCATCGTGGCGTGCAGCGCGGCTTCTCGCTGACCCGACCCGCCGACCAGATTAGCTTCTATGATATTCTCATGGCAATCGAAGGGCCCATCGAGAAGCACCACTGCCTGCTGGATCATCGTGCGCCATGCCGAGCCGAGACACCGTGCGCTGCGCATCACCTCTGGCAAGCCCTGCGCGAGGATGCCGAACAAGCCCTGCGCACCGTCACATTGGATCAAATCGCTACCCAGAACCCGCCCTGGCTACGCGTTTTGGAGATGCTGAAAGGGTAATGGCACAAAAGTTGCTGCATGCTCCATCGGAAGCTTGCTCTAAGTGAAAGGAGAAAGCAGGCTTTCTGATGGAGCAGTGCGCAGCGAAAGGGAGGGGTAGCGCGGTTTTGATCGTCTTTTGAAAGGGGGTGAGAGGAGCGGCGAACCGCTCCCCTCTTTTTTAACCGCCCGCACCGAAGTTGAATAGCACCGTCAGCAAGTCCGCGTCGTCCACCATGCCATCGTTGTTCACATCCGCGCTGGGGTCGCTACTGCCGAAGGCGAACAGCACCGCGAGCAGGTCCGCGTCGTCTATCACATCGTCACCGTTCACATCCCCGTTTACCGTGAACGCCAGCTCCCGATAGGCGAAGCCCCCGGAGGCGATGGACACATTTGGGATGCTGACCGAGAGGTAGCTGCCCGCTTTTGCCTTCAGGGTATAGCTGCCCGGGGCAGCGACGCGCTCCGAGAAACGCCCGTAAGCGTCCAGCGCGGTGGTGATGGTCTGGACGAGCGTGCTGCCGCTATAGAGTTTAAGGGTAAGGGGCACGCCCAGAGGCAGCCCCTGTCGCCCCTCCAACCGCGCCTTGCCGTTGAGAATCTCAGGGGGATTAACAGGACGGATACGATAGACCCTGTTCGCAAAGATCGAGCAGAGATAGAGATAGCCATCGGGACCTATCTTGAAATCGGTTACAATACCCCAACCACTGCCCCAGCGTGAAAGATTACGCTCTGTGGAGCTGTCCGCCACCCGATCGGCTAAAGCACCTGTCAGAATGAGATCGTCGCGTGCCGCGTTCATTTGGAAAAAGTAGAGCTGACCATTGTTCGATTCACCCACCACTACCTGGTCGCGCGTGCCCGGCTCGAACCGTGCGCTGCACAGGAAACCTATCGCAGCCACCCCGATAGGGGTCAGCCATGAAAAGATGGGGTCCGCATAGTAGGCATTCGGCAACATCACCAGGTCGCTCGCGTCGAAAGCCGTGTTGCCGTTCTCGTTGTAAGTCGCGTCGCGCGCATCGGGCCCCATAATCTTCAGCCAGCCGCTGTTGAAGCCCCGCTCCACCAGATTAATCTCGTCGTACACATCGGGACCGTTCTCGGTCAGCCAGAGTTTGCCCGTGAGCGCATCGAAAGTGAGCCCGAAGCTGTTGCGGATACCGTACGCCCACAGCCGCCGAATGCGCGGGTCGCTATGAGCGATAAAGGGATTATCGGGCGGAATGGAACCGTCGGGATTGAGCCGGAAAATGCCGCCCACCCCAGCGACTGCCGTGCTACTGGTGTTCTGCTCGATGCGAGGGTTACTAAACCGCCCACGATTGAGATCGCCCGTTACGCCATAAAGCTTGCCATCGGGTCCGAACAGAATGACACCGCCATCATGATTGGGACCATTTGCTTGCGACGAATCGCGCGGAAAGGAAACAATCAGCACAGGGTTTACCAGTGCGCTGCCGTTCCAGGTATAGCGTTCTACCCGATTATCCAGCCACGCGCTCTGCGTGCCGCTATCGCTGCCTGTGCTGGAGAGGGAGTAGTAGAGATAGACATAGCCATTCGTTGCGAAGTCGGGGTGGAGAGCGATACCCAGCAATCCGCGTTCGCTGTTATAGTTCACGGGGAGGTCCAGCACCGTGCCCACCACATTACCGTTCTCCACGAGTTTGACCCGCCCCGTAGTTCGCTCAATCAGAAAGAAGCGGCTCGGGTCATCGGGGCGCAGGAACTCGATCGCGACGGGTTGCACAATCCCGCTGCCGATCACGGTTTCCACGGTAAGCGAGGGGTCCACCAAGGTCTGCGCATTGAGTGCGCCCATCATTAGCGTCAGAAAAAGCCCGATACGAGTCCGTGTCTGTCGCATGCTTCTATTATAACCCAAGTTGTGGCAACCGAAAAACCCAAAATGAAGGGCGAGCCGAAAGCCCTCACCCCCAACCCTTCTCCCAGAGGGCGAGGAGAGGGCGAACCTCTCGGCAAGACGAAAAACCTCAAGATTGGAGGGCGAGCCTCCCGACATGGAGGGGCAGACCTGTGTACACCCCTTGAATTTCCGAACACCCGATGTCGGGCTGGCTTGACGGGTCAGAGCGTTTCCGATTGAGATGGGCGCAGAGCCTCCGCTTCTATTTCGATGCCACCACGAGGGTACTGACGCACTACCACGCGCACCCAACGAGGCTGCAGCACCTCATAGAGATCATCTGCGATGCGGGCTGCCAGCCCCTCGGCGTAGCCCGCTTCCTCGCGAAATGCCCAGAGGTAAAACTTGAGCGATTTCGATTCCAGACAGAGCTTATTGGGGGCGTACTCGATAATCACCTCGCCGAAGTCGGGCTGACCGGAGCGCGGGCAGATGGAAGTGAACTCGCGGGCATGGAAGCGCACTTGCGAGACCCCTGGCGAGGGGAACGCCTCGCGCCGCAACACTTCCACCGCCTCCGCCACGCTCTTCGGACGCGGCATCGGTCCCGATCGTGGCAGCCAGAAATCCTCCTGCAAAACGCTCATATGTTAGAATTTTACCCTGACCCCTTGACAAACGCGCGAAAATATGCTATAATAGAGGTGCGGGTGGCAATATGCTGACGCCTGACTTGGTTGCCTCCCCGCAGCCGCTGGAAAGGAGCGTGATGTGATGACGAGCTGGCAGAAGTTCTGGAATAGCGTGGTAGGCGCAGCGCTCATGTCGAGCGCGCTCGCATCCGGCTGGAATGTGAATATTACAACCAGCGCCGGATTGCTGAACCCGGGCAGTGTGAGCGTGACGGTGCCCGTCAACATCAACGGCACAACCTACACACCGCCAGTGAGTGTGACAGGTCTTGCAACTCCACCCAGCATTACATTCCTGACCCAGCTGAGCAACCCACCAATTACGGTGGGTGATGGCACAACCTTTACCACAGGCTCCTTCAACGCCTCTTACACCCTTTCTGGTAAAGGGCTAAATGGCTTCCGCTTCATCGTGAGCGGCTTCGTATGGGGTAGGGGACAAGTCGCCTGGTCCAAGACCGTCACCGATGCTGTTGGAAATGTGCTCTATAATGCCAGTGGCAGCTTCGCTGGTTCTGGGATGGGCGGTTCTGATGGCAGCTTCCTGCTCGATGTGTTTGTACCACTGGGTGGCACCTTCACCGTGCTTAATGTGAGCGAGAGCTATACCCTCACCTTGAATGGTGCATCGGCTCCCGGTACAGACACCGCATCCTTGCTGCTGGTGGAGCAGGACTGGGTGCCTGAGCCTGCCAGTCTGCTGGCGTTGGGTGTTGGGCTGGGTGGCTTGTTGCTACGCCGTCGACGCCTGAAGTAAGGGCAATCCTTACGGTTGCCTGTTCGTGCTGCCCCTACTGCGGTAGGGGCAGCATTTTATTTTCTGGTCTTGGCTGTGAATGCAGGTGCACTCTACCATAATCGTACTGGCACGCCGCGGGCGTGCAGATACTCTTTCAGGGTGCGCAGGCGGTAGTAGCCGTCGTGCACGATAGAGGCAATCAGCGCGGCAGCCGCTTTGCCTTCGGTCAGAGCGTCGTACAAGTGTTCTGGCTTACCTGCGCCTCCGGAAGCAATCACGGGCACATTCACTGCCTCCGCGACCGCGCGGGTGAGCGCAAGGTCATAGCCTGCCTGCGTGCCATCGCGATCCATGCTGGTCAGCAGGATTTCGCCCGCACCGAGGCGCACGGCTTCCCGTGCCCATTCCACCGCGTCCAGCCCGGTGGGACGCCGCCCGCCATGGGTGTAGACTTCATAGCGTGTCCTGTTCCAGCGGGCATCGATGGCGACCACAATGCACTGGCTGCCGAATCGCTCCGCCGCCTCCGCAACCAGCGCAGGGTTCTCCACTGCGACCGTGTTGAGGCTGACTTTATCTGCGCCCGCTTTCAGAATCGCCCGGATGTCGTCCAAGGTACGAATCCCCCCTCCTACGGTGAAAGGGATGAACACCTGCTCGGCAACTCGCGCGGCTAATTCGAACACGGGAGCGCGTCGCTCATGGCTGGCTGTGATGTCCAGAAAGACCAGCTCGTCCGCTCCCTCACGGTCGTAGAGGGCGGCAAGTTCCACTGGGTCGCCAGCATCGCGCAGGTGAACAAAATGGACGCCTTTGACCACGCGCCCATTCCACACATCCAAACAGGGGATAATCCGTTTCGCCAGCATACAATCACCTAAAGAGGTGCCCTCATGGATTCGAGTCTTCCTTAGCAGATTGTTTGCGCCAGCGGATGCTTTGGAGCAGGTCATCCGTGGCAGGTGGAGCTGAGAGGGGCAGACCTGTGTGTCTGTCATGCCCCTTGGCTCTTTTGGTGCGTTTGGCGGTTCTTTTCGGCTCGGCGGGAGCCTCGCCCTCCAATCTCAGCTCAGCGGGAACCTCACCCTCCAATCTCGGCTCGGCGGGAGCCTCGCCTGACATGGGCAATGGCTGCACCAGTGCGATGGCCGCTTCGTCCAGCAAATCGGGATGCGCGCTCCAAGATGGCTCCGTGCTATGGGCAGCGGTCGGTTCTATCAGGGCGATCAGGTCTTCTCCCTCGTCCGTGCCCGTTAGCAACGCTTCGATGGCGGCGCGTGAACCCACTAAGAACAGGCGACTCTCCCCTTCGTTCATACCGATTCGATGCTCAAGCACTGCCTCTTCGGACATGATGCCCTCGGTCAGGTCATACACCCAGAGGGGTGCAGGCAAGTTCAGTGGCTTTTCGCCCCCCTTGCTCGCATGGATATGCACCAGCGGCGGGCGCGCTTGCACCACATCGTTGGTCGCGCACCATACATGCACGCCTGCCCAACGGGCGATTCCGCGCAGCAGTTCGGGCGTCAGCGTGCGCTCCCCAATGAACACCGCTCGCCAGTGGTCATACTCCGCCACAGTTAGCGAGGGGAGTCCCGTCTCGATATACTCGCCAATCACTCGGCACTCACCCGCCAGCGCGTAGAAGGATGGTTCCCAGCGCTGTTGGATGCCGAGCTTATCGCTTTTCATTTCGCGCACAATAGGATGGAGTGGGTCTACAATCTGGGAGCCTTGGGGGCTCGCCCACGGCTGGAGTGCAAGGGCAAGCCCTGTCACTTCGCGCGCGGTCTCCAGGGCATGTCGGTGGTTGTCAAACAGCGAGGCGGCGTAGAGCCAGATAAGCACACGCCCATCGCGTTGTAATCGCCTCCGAATCGCTTCGCGTATGGACGGCTTGATGTTCCATGCGTTCAGAAACAGCACCAGGCGCGAGCGGGGGAAATCGCGTCGCAACACATCGTCCAGCAGGTAGAAGCCATAGGAGATGCCCGCGCGCATGATAGCCTCCCTCGCCTGAACAATCACCTGCTGGATCAGGGGGGAGCCAACCCGCACATAGCTCAGGCTCGTTGGATCGATCAGCACGGCAAGGTCAGGCTCCATTTGACCGAGAACCGTTTTTTCTCCGACCTCAACGGGTACCACAGAGGAAAAGATTTTGCGCTCGCGCAAACCCCACATTTTTTGGAACTCGGCAATCTGCTCCCAGGCCGCTGGGTGCATCAGCCAGCCTTCGCCCCACAAATCCATCCACACTTCGCCAAAGCCATGCGTGAGTGCCTGCATCAGAGAGCGGCGTTGTACTTGTGCGAAAGCCTCTGCTGAGCGCAGGGGTGGGTTATAGTCCTCCTCGCTGCCTGTGCTTGGTGTCAGCGAATGCTCCGTCGCTGGCTGGTCGAATCGCATGACTTTGCCAAAAGGGGCACGGTAGTCCTCCTCGGCGAGGAAGAGTTTGTGATGCAGTTGCACCGATTCCACGGGCACAGGGACGGCACCCGTGCCGCCCGGCAGGCGGTCCGCATAGGAGACGGGCGCAGAGAGAAAGTCGATGTCCTCGCTTTGCAGCAGTGCGCTCAGTGCCAGATGCCCGGAATAGGGATGGCGCCACTCCAGCACATAGCCATAGGACGCGCCCACAAGGCATCGTCGGTGGCATGCCTCTTTGACGGCGCGCGCCAGGCTTAGGATGCGTCGGGCGGTCGCATCGGAAAGGAACTGATGGTAATCGATCCAGCGCCCTTCACGGCGTGGGTCATAGAACTGGCGCTTGGTAAGGGGCGCGCTGGGCACAAAGGGCGGAATCGACGCCGTGCTAAAGTTGATCTCGCCGTTGAACCAGCTGGCGCGCAGACTCACGGTGTCGTTGCGAAAGTGGCGTCGTAGCCATTCGCGGAACGCTTGCACCGCGGCATCGCTCATGTCATAGCCAGCCGATTCGGGCAGGAACCATTCGCCCCAGTCCAGATGGTAGCCAAGCGTGCTGGCACCCTCTCCCTCCTGCTCCACCAGACGCACCAGCTCCGTCAGTTGCCGCTGCACGATGTCCCACCAGCGATCGGCGCAGATGGAGGGCCCACCCACCGTGCCGTCGGCAAAGCGAATCACGGCTTCTGGAAACTCCTTTTGCCAGTTGCCGACCGGCACAGGCACAATCCGCCATAGCAAGAGCGCATCGGGGTTTATTTCACGGGCGAGGGTTGTCCAGTAGCGAACCGCATCGAACGCCTCGATTGCCCCTGTGTCGCGGACAGGGAGTACGATCAGCAGGGCGAAGAGGGTGACCCCTGCCTCGCTGGCAAGCTGCATTTGCTGATGGACGCGCATGGCGGCTTCCGGTGTATGCGGATTGCCGAAAAAGAGGAGGGGAAGCAGCACTCGCTCGCCAAAAGTGATTTGGGGAATGCCCCGATGGAAGTGCACCCGCGCGATGGGGTGGCGAAGTGTAACCTCTAATGGTGGCACTTCTAATATGTCCGTGCTCTCTTCGGGAGGTATCGTTGTCTCGACGATGCCCGCTTCTTCCGCTTGAGGCGTGGGTATTTCCCCGACAGCTT
Organism: bacterium HR15; assembly: GCA_002898555.1. Classification (GTDB taxonomy): domain Bacteria; phylum Armatimonadota; class Fimbriimonadia; order Fimbriimonadales; family GBS-DC; genus HRBIN15. The sequence goes on along the minus strand of BEHR01000019.1, from coordinate 2,871 downwards.
CCGGAACAGCTTCGGGTTCTGCCTTGCGTCGGCGGGCGCGCCGCTTGCGAGTAGGTTCCTCTTCGACGGGGGCAGCACCTGCTGTTTGCACATCAGCCGATGAAGCCCTCTTCCCTCTTTTCGGCTTTTTCGGCGCGGCGGGAGCCTCGCCCTCCAAGCTCGGCGCGGCAGGAGGCTCACCCTCCAAGCTCGGCTCGGCGGGAGCGGCTTCGGCTGGAGATTCGGGAGGGATGTCCTTGCGACGGCGTCGGGCGCGCCATCGCACAGGGGTCTGCTCCGCTTCAGGCGTTTTTGGAGCAGCTTCCTCCATCACAGCCTGCTCGACCGGTTCCACCGCGGGGGCGGTGTCCGCCTTTTTTCTTCGGCGCTTCGGCTTCTCCGTCGGTTCAAGCTCGATAGGCTGAGTGGTCGCTGGTTCTTCGGGTGAAATCGTCTTCTTGCGCTTTGCCATCGTTGTTCCGTTCGGGCAGTTGTCGAACCCAGTTCAATAGATCGGCGGGCGTTGCGAAATAGTAATCGGGCTGCGCCGCCTGGAGGTCTTGCGGCAGGTGCGCTCCCCAGCCAACTGCACCCACCTGTACACCCGCTGCCCGTCCACATTCGATATCGAACACCGTATCGCCAATAAACACTGCCGCTTCAGGGCGCACTTGCACGCGCTGCAGCGCGGTCAGCACCGGATCGGGCGCGGGCTTGGGGCGTGGCGAATCGTCCGCCGAGACAATCGCCTCCACCACCGAGTCCAGATTCAGACGCGGTAGCACGCTTGCAAGCTCTTTGCGGTTCTTGGAGGTGACCAGCGCGGTGCGGTAGCCGCGCCGATGGGCTTCACGCACCGCATCCACCACCTCGGGCAACACGCGCTCCAGATGGCGATGCCTTTCGTAATAGTCCATCTCGTCTGCCTCCATCGCCTCGTGATCTATCGGATGTGCCACGCGCTCGTCCAGATAATGCATCTGCATCTTCAACGGCAGCCCGATCAGTCGTCTCAACTCCTCTTTGGGCAATTCGATGCCCAGATGCTTGCGATAGGTATAGTTCAAAGCCTGTGTAATCAGCTCCACCGTATCGATCAGCGTGCCATCGAGGTCAAACAGGATAGCACGCACTGCCGATAGTCGTTCCATCGTCGCGCCCAAATTATACCCTGCTCGGTAGAGGGTCTCACTGCACCACCCCCTTCTGAAACGCCCAGATGACCGCCTCCAAGGTCGTGCGCGCACCTAACTTTGCTCGTATCCACGCTAACTCGTTCTTAAAGGTATGAACGCTCACACACGACGCCTCCGCCGCCTTCTTCAGATTGCCCCCATGCTTGATCAGCATCTGCAACCGCTTCACCTCCAGAGGAGTCAAAAAGTTCTCCTCCACCACCTCCGCATCCACAGGTTCAGCGGGGGGGGTAACACGACCTCTATTTCATCACACCGTTCCAAAAGCCGCTGCAAGTAGCCGCGCAGCGCCTCCTCCTGACAATAGAGCAGCACCTTCACGCGCTTTATAGACATAGCGTTATCCTCCTTCATTCTCTCTTTTCGCCTTGTTCTGGGTCTCTCCTGCTTTTTGGTGTAGGCAAATCAGGGGGTGCGTGCTTAGAGGCTGTTTAAAAACTGGAGTTCAAGGAGATGGGTAGGCATTCACGCTGGGGCATTTTGGAGGGCGAGGCTCCCGCCGAGCCGTTCCAACCGACGCCGCACTAAGACAGGACTGTCTTCGTCAAGCATGTCGGCTCGCGGGGACGCTCGCCCTCCACTGTGAGTTTCAAGCAGGTGCACCGTCCTGTCCCTACCATTCTTAAAACAGTCTCTTAGTCGCCTATCGCCATAGGAAGATAGGATTAGGAATATTTTCCCATCAGAAGCAATGAGAAGATTTTCCTATGCCTTTGAAGAGTAAATGGCTGTTATGGGGGATAAAAAGGGAGCAGGTATGAGAAGATTTGCCTATGGGTAGTCCTTTTTTCCTAATTTGTGCCTTTAGTACAATTTCCCTATGCAAAGGCTGTTTGGGGTGGGGTAAACTGCTATTGATGTCAAACTTTGGACAGAGGAGGCGGGAATGGCGGTGTTCTCCCGCCTGCCAACAGACCAAAACAGTGGAGGAGGATGAAGATGAAACAGGTTCAACCATTGAAGAGGCATAAAGCGCATCGCTTCTTCACAAGCCTTTTGACTGGTCTGACGCTGCTGGTTATACCAGCGGTTTTGGCAGACCCGTGCGATCCACGCGTTCCACGTCGATGTAATGACCAACCACCCAGCGGACTGTGCGGTAATGCCGGAGGTAGGGCTTGTACTTGGCGAAGCGATGGCACCGTTCGGTGGGATGTGGGCGTACTTTGCCGTTTCAATGTACCTGGATGCCCCTCCGTTCCACCAAACGAATGCAACTATAGAGTGAGAGCTTTCCAAGTATGCGCGAAGTATACCTGCAGGAACTCAGCAGGTGATGCCTGTGGAACAGATTCACCCAAGTTTGTGTACGTGACAACGGAATATCTTCCCTTAGGAGAGGACTGTCAGGGTAATCCATGTGGTCCTTCTCCCAGTCCTGTCCCCGTGCCGATACCCGGACATCCCGTTATCCCTACAAAGAGGTGAGATGGAAATGCAACGCGGATGGACATTGAAGCAGCTGCTGGTAGTGCTGGCAATCACCGCCTTACTGGCAGCCATCACCTATCCGGTCGTCCAAATTATTCGCTACCGAACCTTGGAGGCGCGCTGCCGTGCGAACCTGTGGGCAATCGCGGTGAAATACTCCCTGATGAAGGAACAAAATGGGGGTAAGGTGGACACCAAGCTCTATCGCGCCTTTCGGGACTGGCTTCACACCTCACCGGAAGCAGACGGCATCAGGATGTGCCCT
>BEHR01000018.1 GCA_002898555.1 bacterium HR15 | reverse complement strand
GCCTCCCTGTGCCACTGCTTGTGGTGGCTGCCCATGATTATACCCGTTTAGCAAACACCATGTCGCCACCCCTTTGGCAACCAGCTTGGATTTATTTAGCGACAAGCCCAAATGAGGTATAATTTGCTACCTATGGAGCTGCTGCATGTGGGTCATGTCCCTTTCCGACCGGAATCGGGCACGCCATATCATCTTTCAGTAGCCTTAGCCAAACATATAGAGGTGACCTACATCAACCCGCCGCTTTCCTTCGCGCAATGGATGCGATTGCGCTATCAGCCCCCTCTCCAAAAGGACAGTGTGCGGGTTATTTCTACTGTGCTGCCTGGCGCACTGCGGTTTTTACCACGACGCTGGCGCAGAAAGCCCCTCCAAGCGCTAATGTTGTCCCTATCCTTATGCCGACTAAGAGATGTGCACCGTAAGCGGGTGATCCTATGGGTGTCCAACAGTGAACTGGCACTCTGGCTGCATCAGCGGCTTCGCCCAACCCTGACTTGCTATCACCGCCTTGACGATTTTGGCGCGATGGATCCCTCTCTGGAATCGTTGGAGCACGAGCTGGAGCAGATAGCAGATCTCATCTTCGTTGTTTCGCCCACTTTACAGGAACAACATCGCTTACGCGGGCGCGACGCTATCTTGCTTCCAAACGCCGTGAATCTTGAGTTTTTTGCAAAATCCGTTGATCAGGCAACCCCTGTGCCATCCGATCTTCGGGCAATCCCTGCACCGCGAATCGGCTTTATCGGCTGGATCACTCCTCGTTGGATCGACATAGAGTTGCTTCTGGAAGTTGCGTCTCGGCGCCCGGATTGGTCGTTGGTGTTAATTGGTCCCAAGGTTTCATGGCATCCCAATCATATCCCGCGCAACTGCTACCTGCTTGGGGTGCGCCCATACAGGCAGCTGCCTGCCTACTTGAAGGGTTTGGATGTCTGTCTTGTGCCTTTCAAGGATAACGCCATTACGCAGGGTGCCAGCCCGCTCAAGCTCTATGAGTATCTCGCTGCTGGGCGTGCAGTTGTCAGCACGAATGTGCCGGGGCTGGACGAGTTTGAGGGGATCGTGTGGCGTGCAGGGGATGTGGAGAGTTTTATCGTAGCTATTGAGGATGCGTTGCCGTTGGCCCATGACGCGGTTGCTCAGCGTCGTCGTGTGGAAGCCGTGTCGCCCCATTCATGGGACGCGCGCGCCCAAACCGTAATGGCATATATCAGGAATGCACTGGGTTCCGCATCAATATCTGTCTCGTGACATTCACCACTTCCTCCGCAACGATGCTGCGCATGCAAGCGCGATTATCACCACGACAGGTCCAGAAACTGCATGTTGGTGCGCAGAGGGAAGAGCGGTCGATAATCACATGCTGCTCACCGAGGGGCGCGTAGTGGCGTGCCGAACTGGGTCCGAACAGCCCAACCACGGGCGTGCCCACCGCGGCCGCCAGGTGGCTGGGACCCGTATCGCCACTGATAAGCACATCCAGCGTGCCCAAGCACACAATCAGCTCATCTAAGCTAAGCTGCCCTGCCAGATTAATTGGGCTGTGCTTCATCGCTTGCAGCACCGCTTGCACTTGCGGCAGGTCGGCCTTCGCACCCAGCAGCAGCACCTGAACCCCTGTCTCCAACAGGGCATCGGCAACCTGCGCGAACCGTTCAGGGAACCATCGCTTATTCGGCGCGCTCGCCCCCGGATTAATTCCCACCAGCGGACGCTCTCCGTGCCAGCCTGCTTGCTCCAGTTTGGCAGGCAAACTGACGGATGCTTTCGGGTCGGGAAACAGCTCCAGCCGCCAGTCGGCTATATCGCAACCCAGCCGAGCCACGACCGCCCGATTGATGTCATTGATGCGATGTGCATCGGGTTCAACGGGCACAGGATCGGTCAGCAAGCGGGCAAAATATCTTTTGACCCCACCGACGCGCCGTGGGATGCCCGCCAGAAAAGTGTGGAGTGCCTTCTCGTCGCTGTTGTCCAGAATCACGGCAAGATCGTAGCGACCCCTGCGCAACCGCACGATTTCGCGCAGCTTACCCAGCAAACCGTTCCCCAGATGGCGCAGATGGAGCGCATTCAGATAGGGGCAGCGTTGCAGCAGAGGGTAGCCTCGTTTGCCTGTAATGACCGTGATATGCGCCTCTGGGAACCGCTGACGCAACGCCCGCAACGCGGGGATAACATATACCGCGTCGCCCAATCCAGCACGTGTCAGCACCACTATCCTTTGTGGATCACTCATCTTGACGAACCTGATTGTACCCTATGGGGAGCTACTCGTCGCCAGCTTCAGGATAAATAATCACCTTCAGTGCTTCGGCACGGCGCAGCAGCTCGTAGCCTTCTGGAGCGCGGGATAGAGGCAGGCGATGAGTGATGAGACTCTCCACAGGCAACCCACCTTCCAGCAGGCGAAGCGCGTGGCGCATCTCGGTGGGACCTGCTGAATAGCTTGGAATGAGCCGTATCTCGTTAAAGTACAGCGTGTGCCAGTCGAGCGGATAGCGCACTTCCGGAGGGGCAGGCGTAAACAGCACGACCGTGCCATCGGGCGCGACCATTTGCATGCCCAGTTCGAGCGCATCCGGCGTGCCCGGACCGACGATCACAATCTCCGCACCCGCGCCCTGAGTTAGAGCGTGCACTTGCTGGAGGGCTTCCGCAGGGTCTTGGGCAGACACGGGTTCTGCGCCAAGTGAACGAGCGAACTCCAGCCGATGTGTCAGGCGATCCACGGCGAACACCTGCTTCGCCCCCCACTGTTGTGCCAGCAGGAAGTGCAGCATGCCCATCACGCCCATGCCGATGACTGCCACGCGCATCCCGTGGCGTAGCCCTGCTCGTCGCAACGATTTCACCACACACGCCAATGGCTCAGTGAAAACCGCTACTTCGTCTGGAAGGTAAACACCACCTGGCCCGTCAGGCAGACGGAGCAGGTCATGCGTTACAATCTCAGCAGGTACGATGAATCGCTCGCTCAGTCCGCCGGGAAGGAGCTTCGTGCTGCGCCAGGTGGGGCAATGCACAAATGCACCGTGCTGGCAGAAGATGCACTGCCCGCAAGGCGCGTGGTGATGCACCACCACACGGTCGCCTGCTTTTAGGTGTTGCACACCTGCGCCGACCGCCTCGACTTCGCCCACCAGCTCATGTCCGGGCACGATGGGTGCTTTGCGACGCATGTACCATTCCATCACCTCGCCGCTGCACAGCCCGCACGCCCGCAGGCGCACTCGCACCTCGCCCGGCTGCAGATCGGGAAGCTCAAGAGTGCGCCATTCCCACGCCCAATTCGCCTGCAATTGCCATGCCCGCGTCTGCACAACGGGGAGTATACCCCCCGTTTTCCCCTTGACACGCCCGCGTGTGACAGAGGGTATAATTAGGGATGTCGGGGCGTAGCTCAGCATGGTAGAGCGCTCCTTTCGGGTGGGAGAGGTCGGCAGTTCGAATCTGCCCGCCCCGACCATTTTTACGGCACAATCGCCACCTTTAGCCCGACGCCGCGATCCAGTGCTTCGAACACTTGGACAATCTCGTGCAGCGGGCGCGTATCACTGATGAGCCACTCGACAGGGAAATCCCCGTCGCGCAGTCGTTGAAGCGCGGCGTGGGCGTCCTGTGTGGTGAAGTGGAAGCTGCCCAGCAGGGTGATTTCGTCATAATGGAGTCGTTCCGCTTCGAAGCGGACCTGTTCGCCCTTCGCCAATCCGCTATAGAACAGCACTTTGCCGCCTGGCGCACACAGGTGCGGTGCCAGCTCCCAGATGGTGCGTGCCCCTGTCGCCTCGATGACCACATCCGCGCCACCGTTCGTTATGGTATGAACTGCCCGGAGGAATTCATGCATTGCGGACAGGTCGGACAAGTCGGCGTCCATCTGCAGCGTTTCGACGGCGCCCAGTTCGCGGGCAAGTGCCAATCGCTCTGCCCGCCTCCCCACCATTATTGGGCTACAGCCGCGTGCACGCGCCTCCATTAAGTGCAAGTAGCCCATCGCCCCTGTGCCAATAATGCAGACCTGGCTGCCTGGTAGCGGTTCGAGCATGCGCCACGCATGCAGCACGCACGCCAACGGTTCGACAAACGCCCCATGCAGGTAGTCCAGCCCGTCCAGCGGGAACACATGCACGCGGGCAACGCGCGCGTTAATCAGCAGGTATTCGGCATAGCTGCCCAATACAACGGCTTCGAACAATCGGCGGCATAGGTTCGGACGCCCGCGCAGGCACATCAGGCACTCGTTGCATGGCGCGGTCGGCATCCAGGTGACAGGCTGCCCGACCTGGAGATGCTCCACGCCATCTCCGACTGCCACAATCTCGCCTGCGCCTTCATGCCCAAAAGGACCTAACGGCAGCTTCGCATGCCCGCGCCGATAGGTTTTCAAATCGGTGCCGCAGGTGAGCGCGACACGCACCTTGACCAGGACCTCGCCTGCGCGTGGCTTAGGCACGGGCACATCCCGCAGAATCAACTCGCGTGGAGCAATCAGTTGCGCCTGCAACATCGGTGAAAGTGTACCCCCTCGTGCGACGCATGCATCACTCAAGTGTGTCGAAGCCTGCTTGATGCGCTGCCTGCTGCAGGTCGCGGATCAGGTCGTCGGGGTGTTCCAACCCGATATAGAGGCGGAAAAACCATCTGCGTCGGCCTTCCGAATCGGGCTCACCCTCGCCCCAGCCAATCAGTAGGCTTTCGTATCCGCCCCAACTCGGTCCGAATCGGAACAGGCGCAGGTGGTCAGTAAAGGTGTACGCCTGCTCATCCGTGAGGGGCTGGGTGCGCAGGCTGAACAGGCTTCCGTAGCCGCGCATCTGACGCTGCGCCAACGCATGCTGGGGATGGCTTGGCAGCCCCGGATGGTTGAGCTGCGCCACGAACGGCTGCTTCGCCAGCCATTGGGCGACCTGCAAACCGTTTTGCTGGAGCCGTTGCATCCGCACTGGTAGCGTGCGTAGCCCCCTGATCAGCAGCCAAGCTCCGAACGGCTCCAGAATACTACCCAGTAGCTCGCGTGTACGAGCAATCTGTTGGATTAGCTCGGTTCTGCCTGCCACCGCGCCCGCAACCAGATCGCTGTGCCCACCCAGATATTTGCTCGCGCTGTGCAGCACCAGATCGACACCCAGCGCGTGGGGGTTTTGAAAGAGGGGTGTTGCCCAACTGTTGTCGCAGAGGGTCAGCATGCCGTGCGCACGCGCCCATGAAGCGACCGCCTGCAAATCCTGGAGCTGAAAAGTGAGGCTGGTGGGGCTTTCCAGATAGAGCAGGCGCGTGTTTGGTCGCTGCACATCGGCAAACTGGGCGACCTCCGTGCCCGGTATGAAGCTGGCTTCCACCCCGAAGCGCGGCAGCCATTCACCGAGCAGCACGCGCGTAGGCGGATAGGCGTTTTCCACGCAGATCACATGGTCGCCCGTCTTCAGAAAAGTCAGCAGTGTGGACGCAATCGCAGCCATTCCGGAGGCGAACAGCAGGGCGCGTTCCGTGCCTTCCAGGGCAGCGATTTTCCGCTCCGCCAACTCCACCGTCGGGTTCGATACGCGCGAATAATGATAGATGCCTTCCATGCCTGCGCTGGCATGCCGCTCCCGCAGCGTGCGCGCGGTGAACAGCGAAGTCTGTACAATCGGGGGCGTCACTGCGCCATAGGGAAACGGCTCCTCTTCGCCCAAGTGTTGGAGCTCTGTTGCTATATCGTCCGTTCCGTGCATAGCTGCGAGTGTACCTGATAGACTTCGGTTATAATCATGGCGTGAACAGCGATTCGGGGATGAAGCGGAAAGCCGAGCAATCTGTCCTGCAACATTCCCTTCCTCCGACCCCGACGGGTCCTCCGGAGGGAAAAATTGTGTTGAAGCCGAGGCAGGAGGCGTTCTATCAGCGGGTGCGTGCGCTCTATCGCGAGGCAGGCATTACTGTGCCCTCTCTTCGGGATGCCTCGCGCCAACTGGGTGCGCCACCCGATGCCATCCGTGCGATGATTCGGGTCGGTATCGAGCGAGGCGAGTTTGCGGACGCGGGCGAGGGAATTTACTTCCCCATCGAAACGCTACAACACCTGGCGGAGCAGCTACGCCACCTGCCCGCGCCTATCACGGTCGCGAAAGTGCGTGATTTTACATGCAGTTCGCGCCGCTATGCAGCGGCAGCTTTGCGTTGGCTCAAGCGCAACGGCTGGATACCACTCTGAGCCAAGTTTCATAGGAGGTCTATCTATGCGGGTCGATTTGCGTTCGGATACAGTGACGAAGCCTACGCCTGAGATGCGGCGGGCGATGGCAGAAGCGGAAGTAGGCGACGATGTGTTTGGCGAGGATCCAACGGTCAATCGCCTCCAAGAGATGGCTGCCGAAATGCTGGGGCATGACGCTGCCCTGTTCGTGCCCAGCGGCACGATGGCGAACGAAATCGCGATCAAGGTCTGGACACAGCCCGGCGACGCTATTCTGGTGGACGCCGAGAGCCATATCCTGCACTATGAGCTGGCAGGTCCCGCGGTGCTGTCGGGCGTGCTGGTGGAACCCTACCCGATAGAGCGCGGGCAGATCGATCCGGGCGAAATCGAGCGGCGCATGCGGGTGGCGGATGACCATACCCCAGGCACCACCTTGCTCTGTCTGGAGAACACCCATAACCGCTGTGGCGGCACGATTCTACCCCTTGATCAGTGTCGCGCTTTGTGCGAGTGCGCGCATCGATACGGGCTGCGCGTGCATCTGGACGGGGCGCGTCTGTTTAATGCTGCGGTCGCGCTGGGTGTCTCGCCCCAGGCATGGACGCGCCATGTCGATTCGGCGTTTTTCGCGCTCTCCAAAGGGCTATGCTGCCCTGTGGGATCGGTGCTGGTCGGCTCTCAAGAGTTTATTCGCGAGGCGCATCGGGTGCGCAAGTTGTTCGGGGGTGGCATGCGGCAGGTGGGTGTGCTGGCAGCAGCAGGCATCGTCGCGCTGCAGACCATGGTGGATCGGCTCGTGGAGGATCATCGTCGGGCGCGACGCCTCGCAGAAGCGATTGCCTCGTTGCCGGGCTTCGAGGTTGATCTGGAGACGGTGCAGACAAACATCGTCTATGTTCACACAGCGCGTCCCGCCAGAGAGATTGAGCAGCAACTTGCGGCACAGGGCGTGCTGACGATTGCCCTGGACCCGCACCGCCTGCGCCTCGTGACCCACCACGATGTGGACGACGCTGCGATTGAATACGCCATTCGCATGTTCCAGCAGATAGGGTAATATAAACGATGGAGGTGGCGATATGTGTAATGGTGAGGAAGCGCCAGCGGTAGCGAAGAATCGGCGCAATGGAAAACTCCTTGCTTTTGGCTGGTATGGTGGCAAATACAGCCACCTGGACTGGCTTCTGCCCTTATTACCACCTGCCCATCATTATTGCGAACCCTTTGGCGGCTCGGCAGCTGTGCTGCTGAATCGCGAACCGTCGCCGGTGGAAACCTATAACGATATCGACGGGGAAGTGGTCAACTTCTTCCGCGTTTTGCGCGATTATCCCGACGAATTAATCCGGAGAATTGCTTTGACGCCTTTCTCTCGTAAAGAATTGGAAATCGCTTGCGCCGAGTCTACCGATCGTCTATCCGATATTGAGCGTGCGCGTTGCTTTTATGTGCGCGCTCGGCAGACCCGCACGGGTCTGGCACAAAGGGCGACCCCCGGGCGATGGGCATACTGCGTCGCCACCAGCCGGGCAGGAATGGCAGGGGCTATTTCACGCTGGTTTGGTGGGATTGAGGAACTCTTTTATATTGCCGATCGCCTTCTTCGCGTGCAAATCGAAAACCTCCCGGCCATCGAGGTCATCCAGAAATATGATAGTGAGAACACCCTGTTCTACTGCGATCCACCCTATGTCCATCAGGTCAGGGGTGATAGGAATGCGTATGCCTATGAGATGAGCGATTGGGAACACATCCAGCTGGCAGAAGTGCTGCACAGTGTTAAAGGGAAGGTTGCCCTTTCAGGCTATCGCTGCGAACTGATGGACCGCCTCTATCGCGACTGGTTTTGTACCGAAGCACCACCGCGAACTTGCCACTCTGTTAAGAGAGTGCGACAAGAGGTTTTGTGGACGAATTACAATCCGCAGGAGGCGATTCGATGGAACCAGAGCAGATCCTTGAAGAGTGCTACAAAGAAGCTTCAGCTCGACTTGATCAAGCCGTAGTTGGCAACCTCGATATTATTACTCTGATAAAGGATGTATGCCAGAGCCCGAACCGAGCTCCTACACGCTTCCTGTTAGCTTGCTTGCTGGCGAAGGTTCACCGTCCTGATCGGGACATCCGCAAACCGTTTACCGAGATAGGCGATCCAGATACCTATTCAGGACGCACTTATGACGAGAAGTATATCACTGACTTTGTTATCCGCTATCAACTCCCATGCAACATAACTACCGCCTTTCTCACCCCAGCCTTTCGTACCTTTAACCAAGCCCTGCTTCCTGGCACCCGATTATCAGGTAAACCACGAAAACCTTACGATGCGGTTCTGCAGTTGCTTCAATTGGTGCAAAACGGCACCATGGACGCCCGCACCGTACTCATCGAGATAGTTCGTCAGCTTATTCTTCTGCGAGACGAGCGCCAGCAGCAAATTAATGCCTTGCTACAGGTCGGTATCCAACCACACCTGCTTACCGTAGAGGCTATCCTGGACCTTATCAAGGAACATCTAAAAGCTCCACGCTCCAGTCGGCTGCCAGTGCTAATCATTACCGCTGCCTATGAGGTGGCTCAAAACCACTTGGGAAAGCGACTTCGCCCCCTGCAACCACATACAGCCGCTGATACCCGAACAGGAACCCTTGGCGATTTGGAAATTATCTCACAAGATAGCCAACAGATTACTATAGTTTACGAAATGAAAACACGCTCTGTAACATATCGCGATATCGAAAACGCACGAAAAAAGATAACCAATACATCCTCTCAAATTGATCAATATGTATTCGTAACTACTGCTCCAATTGATGCGGGGGTTCTCATGCATGCCTCTATGCTTACTAAACAAATAGGTGTAGAGTTTATGGTGTTAGATTGTTTGGAATTTATAAAACATTTTTTGCACTTATTCTATGAGCTAAGAGCAAAATTTTTAGACAGATACCAACAATTAATTCTTAGTGAACCGGAAAGTGCTGTTAGCTACGAACTGAAGCGGAAGTTTCTTGAACTACGCAATGCTTTGGCAGCTTCTCGGGGCTCAGGTTCAGCATAGGCGCATGATAATGATTATCGGCTACTACGGGTATCGCAATTGGGGGGATGAGGGTTCGCTGGCGGTGCTGGTGGAAAGGTTGCGTGCAGCTGCCTCTCTGGTGGCTCTTTCGGGTGATCCTGGGTTCACGCGCAAAACCTATGGCATCCAAGCGGTGGCGCGTGGGGATTGGCAGGCGGTACGCAGGGCGATTCGGCACTCAGACGCGCTGATACTGGGCGGTGGGAGCCTATTGCAAGATGCGACCAGCCTGCGTTCGTTGCTCTACTACTTGCTGCTGATTCGCTGGGGATTGCAAGCGCACGGGCGCGTGTTGCTTGTCGGGCAGGGGATGGGCCCGTTCCATCGCTTCCTCAGTCGCCTGCTGGTGCGCTGGACGCTAAACCATGTGCCGTTCCTGAGCGTGCGCGATGAGGCATCGGCAAGGCAATTGCGCACTATCGGAGTGCGTGCGCCCATTCGCGTCGATGCGGACCTGACATGGGCTTTGCCAACACGCCCTGCCCATGCTGAACTACCTGTTGAGAGACCTTGCGTGGGGCTGGCGCCGCGCCCGTGGCGCCATTTGCCCATCCATGAGGCATTTGCCACCTTGTGCCGCCACCAGATGGAGGCGGGCTGGCAACCGGTGCTTATTCCCATGCAAGAAACGCAGGACCGCCCGCTCTGCGAAGCGATTGCCGCGATGGCACAGACACAAGAAGGGATGCGCCCCCTCGTCATCCCACCGCCTGAACATCCTGCGCAGCTGCTCGGGCTGATGAGCCGTTTGCAGGCGATGGTCAGCATGCGGTTGCATGGGGCGATTTTCGCCGCGGCACAGGGCGTGCCGTTGCTCTGCCTTGCTTATGACCCGAAGGTGAACGCTCTCACGGAGCAAATCGGTGTGCCCATGATTGCCCTTGCGGGCGATTGGCAAGCTGCTGTATGCCAGCCATGGGAGATCCTGCGAGCACAACTTCGTACGCCCGATGCAAAACGGGTCGACGCGCTGCGTCAGAAGTCCGCTGCGCTGCTTGAGGCAGTGCGGCAATGGGTGGCTTTATAGCGACCCCTGATATTCTATCTGCACGATGGAGGCGGTTCCGTCACGGCGCAGGGGCTGCGTGAGGTGTGCCTCCTTGACGAAGCAGAGCGCGTCGCGCCCGCTCTGGCAGTAATAAAGCAGCAGATGTACCTGAAGCGTTGCCGTGGCGCGGGTTAGCTTGATGGGCAGTTCGAGGCTTGGTGTGTTCAGTGGGCGTGTCAGCGCCATTTGTCCGTCAACGGTGGCTCCCTGAGCTTTTATGATTGCCCGTGATGAGGCGTTCGGGTTCAGTTTGTAGCCTTCAGGTAGGTGGATGATAAGACGCAGCTGCCCTTGTTCGGGCGCGGCGGCTGTGGGCAACTCCAGCTGTTCCGTGCGCATGGCGTGGGGAGGTGGGTTCAACTTGTCCAGCCCTTTAATAAGCAGCGTCTCCACGCGCTTTGTCTTCAGGTCAGCGACGCGGATGAGGTGATTATTTGTGTCCGCGATATAGAGTTTGCCGTAGGCAACGGTCAGCCCACCTGGCTCGTCGAAGGTGGGGTTCTCCCCGTCGCGTGCGCCCTCCTCGCCGGTACCGAGAAAAGTTTCGATGCGGCGCGTGCGCGGGTCGAGGCGTTTAATTTTATTGTTATAGGTGTCCGCGACATAGAGCATGCCGTCATGGTAGACCACGCCGAGAGGGTGCTGCAACCGCGCTTCGCGTCCGACCCCGTCGCGATCACCAAACAGAAAGAGGTCTCCCCCGACCAGTGTTTCCACGCGCCCGTTCGGGTCAACATCGGCGGCGCGAATACTGCTCACCTCGCTGTCAGCAAAATAGAGCTTTTTCCCATCGGTGGTGATGCCTGAGGGTTGTGCCAGCGCGGCAGCGGAGTTTGGCGCATCGAGAAGCGCCTCGCGCCCTGTGCCTGCATGCGGCTCCACTTGTCCTGTGCGCAGGTCCAATCGCCAAAGCTGATGCGAGCCTGCCATCGCGATGAAGAGCGTCTCGCCTATCAGCACGACATCCCAAGGCGAGTTGAGTGCGGTCTGCTTGCCCGGTCCCGACGGCGGCGGATAGAGGTGGTTCTGCTCCCCTGTGCCTGCGATGGTTTCCACCTTGCGCGTGCGCAAATCGGCTTTGCGAATCGCGTGATTATCCGTGTCTGCAATATAGAGCACCTCTTTCGCAGGATCGAATGCCATGCCTTGGGGGTTGCGGAAGGTGGCATTGAGAAAGTCGCCATCACGCATACCAGGCTGCCCGCTGCCGATCACGATTTCTACGCTGTTATCTTTCAGCGATAGCACCACGATGCGATGGTGGTTCGAATCGGCGATAAAGAGGCGATTTGTGGACTCATCGGCAAGCACTTTACCCGGGAAGTTCAGCGGGGTGGCGGGCTTACGCTCGCGTTCCAACCTGAATTTCAGGGGTGTGCGATCCAGCAGCCCGCGTTTATCGAACTCGGCAACAAGTTGGGCAATCAAACGGTCAAAAGGCTCGTAGATGCCCTCGCCTGAGCGATAATACACGATTTTGCCCTGCGGGTCAATCAGCACCAGTGTTGGCCAGGCACGCACGCCATACATATCCCAGATGACCATTCGATTATCATTCACGACGGGATGCTCGATGTCGTAGCGCAAAATCGCTTGGCGAATATTTTGCGATTCTTGCTCTGTAAAAAATTTGGCTGAATGCACACCGATCACGACCAGCTCGCGCTCGTACTTCCTCTCCAGCCGTTTGAGATCAGGCAAGATATGCATGCAGTTGATGCAGCAATAGGTCCAGAAATCGAGCAGCACGATTTTACCGCGCAGGTCGCGCAGGCTGAGCGGTCGCTCCGTATTGAGCCATTCCAGCCCTTCGGGAAAGTCGGGCGCAGTGAGCCGTTCTTGCATCGTTCGTGCCTCCTGAAACAGGGTACTTTTGGGGGATAGCCCCCGTTGCCACATCAGTCCTAAGCCCAGAAGCAGGCTTCCGATTAAACCGAGGCCGATAGCTCGCTTCATGTCCTTGGCTTTCCTATACCCAGCTCCTCGTAAATATCGACTCCCTTATATCGCTGGACCAGTGTTCGTAGGATCCCAGCGAGCGGGGCGTGGGACGGGTGAATATAGGGGCGCTGGGCGGGCGGCAATTCTATCTGAAACCAGTATTTAGAGGGGCAGCGCTGGGCACGCGCCCATATCAGCACATCGTACGCCAGGTAGCGGAACGCCTTGTGGTACTCGTCGGGCTGTCGCTCCATCTTCTGCTGCAAGGTGAGAAACAGCGCGACCTTCTGGGTCAAAGTGAGGCGATGCCGCAACAGAAATCGCATCATTCGCCTGAACATAAACGCTTCGAAGCTCGCTGAGCGAAAATAGGGGGGTAACGATTGTGGCTGGCGATACATCCAGTGAATGATTCGGTTCACTACCCATCGGGGAGGCACGATGCGGTGGGACATTTCCTCGAAGCACTTTGTTGTCGCTGCGAAGCGTCCGTTATCTGTTGAGAACAGCCCTCGGATCAGATAGTTCCAACCGCGCATATCCTTCATCTGGCATAGGGCGCAAGCAGCGGCGTAGCTGTGGGGGGCATCTTCGCGCAGGTAGCGGTATAACACCGCTCGGAAAGGGCGCAGATCGACCTCTAAGTCAACCAGCGCTTCGAGGGCGCCACTGATAATGAGGGGGGAGTGAGTGCTGACGAAGGCGAGGTCCACACACAGGTCGGCAAGCTCGTACATCTCCATGGTCGCGATCTGATCAAAGACAATATCCGCCATCAGCTCATCTTTCAGGATGATCTGGCGCAGTGCGCGTCGCCCCTCCGGGGAATGACCATACCGGCGCAGAATGCGAGCGATAATCAGCGAAAGGACATCAAGCCAACAGAGAGCGGGTTCGGTTTCTTCTTGTAGGTCATTTTCCGCTTCCGCTTTGAATAACTGCTTTCCCCATTGATTTCTTACCTCATCCACCATGCGGATTAGCGCAGGCAGCCCCTCTGGCAGGGAGATCGCATGGGCTGGTGATTGCTCCATGTACCGATCCCGCTGAATCAGGTCATCAAAAAAGAACCGGGCTTTTCCGTCATAAAACGGTTCGGATATCCGTCGCACATAACGATTATACCTCCGACCTGCCAAGCAAGGGGGTATAATCCCTGTGGCAAGGTGGGTCATCGATGATTGTGTTGATGCGGAAGGAAGCGACGCAGGAGCAGATTGAAGCGGTGGTGCAGACCATCGAAGCGCATGGATTGAAAGCATTGCCCCTGCCTGGGGGCGAGCGGGTGGCGGTAGGGATTCCGAGCGCGATTCCGCCCAACCTGCGCCCGCTGCTGGACGAGATTCTCTCCGCGATGCCGGGCGTGGACCAAGTGGTGCATGTGTCGCGTCCATACAAACTCGCCTCACGCGATTTCCATCCCCATGACACGGAGGTGCGTGTTGGTGAGGTGCGTATCGGTGCGGGACACTTCGTGGTGATGGCGGGTCCCTGCGCCGTGGAAAGTTACGAACAGACGCTCAGCGCGGCACGGGCAGTCAAAGCGGCAGGGGCAAGCATCCTGCGTGGCGGTGCCTATAAACCCCGCACCTCGCCCTATGCGTTTCAAGGGCTGCAGCGCGAAGGGCTGGAAATCCTCAAAACCGTAAGCCAAGAGGTCGGTATTCCCACCGTCAGCGAGGTGCTGGATCCACACGATGTGGAGCTGGTGGCAGAATATGTCGATATTCTGCAGATTGGGGCGCGCAGCATGCAGAACTTTCCGCTGCTGGTGGCAGCGGGTCGGTCGGGCAAGCCTGTGTTGTTGAAACGCTCGCCTCATGCCACCATCGATGAGTGGCTTGCCGCTGCCGAGTATCTCCTAACCCAGGGCAACGAGCAGGTCATGCTGTGTGAGCGCGGCATTGTGCCCATCGACCGCACCTACGCACGCAACACGCTCGATATCAACGCCGTGCCCATCGTCCGCTACCATTCCCATCTGCCAATTATCGTCGATCCCAGTCATGGGGTGGGACATTCGCGCTATGTGCCGGCGGTCGCGCTGGCGGCGGTCGCTGCGGGCGCAGATGGCTTGCTGATCGAGGTGCATCCGCATCCAGAGCGTGCGCTTTCAGACGGGGCACAATCGCTGCGACCTGAAGAGTTCGCCCATTTGATGGCTCAGATTCAGGCAGTGCGCACCGCCCTGACGCCCTTCGCCACGAAGTGAGGGGCCCGACGAGGGCGCGGAGGTAAATGACCACTTGCCCGAATCCAGAAACCACCTCGCCCACTATTCGTCAAAGGATTGGAATGATGGGAGCAAGGATGTGGCGCAAAACGATATGGCTAATGGGGCTGCTGATGATGGCAGCTGCCAAAGCGCAATTCTATCACAACATCGTCAATCGCCCCTTCGAAACGGTCAGCAACGGTCCCCAGCATGTCATTGTGGTGGATATCGACCGTGTGGGGCGGTCGCCAGACGCTATCGATCGTCTAATCCGTGAGCGTGTGGAGCGGGCGACTCGCGCCCAGATCGCGGGCGCGCGTCCCCTGATCCGCCTCTACAAGCAGATGGGGCTACTGCCAGCCGATTATCAACTACCTATTTTCCACACAGTGATATTGCGCCAGAACGGTCGGCTGATTTTGCCCACTCGCACCCGCGACGGTGGCTTGGGCAACGGCACGCTCACGATCCAGGTGCAGGATGGCGACAATCCCTTCCCAAGAGATTATAAAGATTTTTTGCAGGCAGTAGCCAGCAATGTGCTCGCGCTGGTGGAAGCGGAATACGGGAAAGCAGCACGCACACTGACGATTACGGTCGTCAACTATGACGACCAGATGGCAGATCGCGATGCGGTAGTGGGCGGAGTTTACGATGTAAGTAACAGCCGCTTCCTGTTTGCCGTTTACGGCTCGCGGGAAGCGGCTGCGGTGAACTTACTGTATTTGATCGTGCGGGCGTTCCATGCGGATGTGGGCTTCGCCTATGACGCTTGGGAGGAGGGCTTCGCACGGGCGGTGACGGCGCGTATCGCGCGCGGAAATGCCTTTCGTCAGCTTGTGGCGCAGATTCTGGGCGTGCGCCCCGAGGCGGTGGCGCCTTCTATCGATTTGACCCTTGATAACAACTATGATGCTCGCCCCTATTACGATGCGTGGAACCAGCCTGTGCTGGGCAGCCCCAGCTTTATTGCGCCCTCCCTGCGTCAATCGCCCATTCAGCCCGGCACCACAGGGGGTATTTGGCTGGTGCGTTATCTGATGGCGACCTCAGCATGGCTCAAACTGGCGACCGAGTATCCCAGCTTTTTCCGAGAATTCAATACCCGCTACTATGCTCGCTACACGCCCGGTTTGGAGGGCAATATCCCCACTCTGCGCAGTATTGCCCGTGAGACGCTGAGTGCGCTTTCTGGCTCGGCGACCCCGACGGTGGAAGGCTTTCCGTTCGATCAGTGGTATCGCCAGCAGTATATTTTGGACACCAGCGTAACCTACGGACGCAAGCTCCATGCCCAGATGTTCCCCTATATCTCCAATCCGCAGCCCGATGAGCAGGCGGTGTTCACGGTGTTTCTGAACTATTTCCAGACCATACGCACCGCCAGTGGCGGTTGGGACGAGGCACTGCTGAACGGCACAAGCTACCCTATCTACTGGGACTTCCACTATAATCGGCTAACACTCTCGCCACAGTATGAGCGTGTGGATATTCGTGTAGGCACAGGCACCGTCGTGCCCAGCTTTACGGGGGACGCCTTGGCGAATCAGCGACTCACCGTTGATTTCAGCGTCGGCACAGAGATCGCCCGTGTGGTCTACCCCAGTAGCAAGGTGCAGGGGACAAACTTCCGCAACAACTTTTTTGGCGTGGTTTACGGGCTGGATAACGGCAGCGTGCTGATAGACATTGGAGGGGAACAAAAAACGGTCAGCGTCGACAACGGGGCGTTCGGGACGGCATTCAGTGAGCAGACGATGAGCCGGGAGCGCATCGCACGGCTGACTTTCTTCGATGCCCAGAGCCGGGAGGTTGGACGGGCGCAGGTGAACACAGGGATCGGTTTCCAGTTCGTCATCGTGCGCCTTCAGCCTGCCTCGGATAGTTTCCGCCTCGATTTGCCCGCAGGGCTGAGCATGTTCAGCGTGCCGCTGCGCCCCTTCGAGACCGATTGGGCAAAGCTTTTGAATATCCCGGCGGACCAACTGCGCCTGGCACACTGGCGTCAGGAACGGTTCAACTATGTCTATTATCCCGAGACGCCCGCGCCCGCGCCGGGCGTGGGCTACTTCATCCGCACAGTCAACTCGCTCAGCGTCACGATTCAAGGCGAACCTGCACCCCTCGATCGCGACTTTGCCATTGCCCTTCAGCCGGGCTGGAACCTGATCGGGCATCCCTTCAAGGAGGCGATTGATCTGCGCACCGTGCGCGTGGTGCATCAGTTCGATGCGCCTGTGAGCTGGGAGAGCGCCACCGAATCGATAGGGAATGAGCCACCGTTGGTGGGCAGTCGGGTCTGGACCTTGGGCGGTGCAGGCAATTATATCAGCACGACGCTCCTTGAGCCGGGCAAAGCGTATTGGGTGCGCGTGCTGCGTCCGGAGGGGGTGACGCTGCTGATTCCGCCGCCCAGTCGAGGGCGGTCGCATGTCGCCTCGTCCCGTGCAGCGGAGGAGCCTGCGTGGGCGATGGATTTGACACTTCAGTCGCCTGCGGGTGGCGCGGTCGTCACGCTGGGGCTGGATACGCCGACGCGCGCACGCCGTGCTTGGGCAAAAGCCGACGCACCACCCGCTCTGCCCGGCATGACCCTCCTCGGTATTTTGGAAGGCGACCAGCTGCTCCTTCAGGACACACGCCCGCTCGGCGGTCGACAGGTCTGGACCCTGCAGGTCGTACCAGGCGAGCCAGATCGGGAGCATACACTTACCTGGCGCATTCCCAACACGCGACGCGCATGGCGCATCACGCTCGAAAACCCTGTCACGGGTGAACGCATCGATATGCGTCGTCAAGCGGCGTATCGCTTCACGCCCGGCGGCGTGCAGACCCTCCGAGTGGTGCTGGAGCCAGCGAACCGACTGCCTGTGCGTATTGTTGGGGTGCAAGTAGCGGCGACGCGCGGCAACACCCTCACCATCCGGTATCAGCTGACAGGCGAGGCGACCGTGCGAGCGGAAATCCGCTCGGCGCGAGGCGACACCCTGCGCCTGCTGCAGCCTTCACGCGCCGTGAGCGCAGGCACACAAAGCCTTACATGGAACGGGCGCGATTCACAGGAACGCACTTTGCCCCCCGGCACCTACATGCTCCATATCGAGGCGATGGACAGTGAAGGGCATATCGCACGCGCTGTGACACCTATCCTGCTGACGAGGTAAAAACGAATGGCAAAGCGTAAGTGGCAAGTGGCGGGCGGCGGACGGAATCGGGCGAGTGGCGAATGGCGAGTAATGAGTAGATGCTACTTACCACGCGCTGCTCGCTACGCACTCCTCCTTCTGCTGGGCATGGGGATACTGCTGATTAACGCCTGCGGAGGCGGGGGCGGATTAGGACCTGTTGCCGTCCTGCAGGGGCGTGTGGTGATGGCGGGTACGGGTTTGCCCCCAAATCCCGCCGCGACGGTCGAAGCAGGAGGCATTCGTGCCACCACCGATACCCAGGAGGGCTCTTTTCGAATCGCAGTACCGCCCACCACCACTCAACTGATTGTGCGCGCACAGGGAATACCCGAACCGTTCACTTTCCAGCTACCCCCCCTGCAAGCGGGACAGACCTATGATTTGGGTAATCTCTATATCGGTCCGGAGAAGGTGGTCGTGCGCGGGCGCATTGTGGACGCGATCACCCAGAGCCCGGTGGAGAACGCCATCGTCAGCCTACAAGGGCAACGAGCGCAGAGCGACAGCAACGGGCGCTTCACCCTGAACGATGTCGCCTATGACCCGAACGGTGTCCACGACCCGGATGGCATGGTACAACGCACAGGGTATCTGCCCCAACCCTTCGTGGTGGATCAGCCCCCCATTCAGGGCGAAATCGAGCTGGGCGACATCCCGCTCCTGCCCGAAACAGACGACAACCCGCCCAACATACCCGGCAATGTGCAGGGCATCGTGCAAGTGCCCACCGAGTCGCCCATCGGAACCCGCATCGATATCTTCTCACCACCGGATGCGCAGTTCCCCAGCGAGTCGGTCGTGATTACACGCCAGAGCGGCGAGTTTCATCTGTGGCTGCTGCTCGGCAACTATAAGCTGAAGTTCACCAGCGCAAGCGGTAATCGCCATGCCGAACGCACCATCACCGTCACCAGCCTTACCCCCCCCCTCGATTTGGGTGTCGTACGGTTGGAGTGACGATAGCAGAGGGTTCACAGTTCCTCAAAGGGGCAGGAGAAAGCGCGGAACCGGTGTATACTTCTATTGACATGCGAGCGAGGGGTCTGATGGACAACAACATGGCGTTTGCCGCCATTCAGATGGCATATAAACTGGATGATTACAGCAGTCGAGAGGCGTTCCGTAAGCGTATCATGTCGCTCACCGGTGAGGCGCGGCAGCGTGTGCCGCAAAAACCGCTGCTGGTCGCCTTTCCGGAGGATGTCGGGCTGGGGCTGCTTTTTACCCAAGACTTTGAGCGTGTGCGCACCAGCAAAACGATGGTGGAGGCGGGGACACGCCTGATGGAGAAGTATCGCATCAATCCGTTTAGCGACCGTGAGCGGGGCAAGCTATCCGATGCTTTTCCACAGGCGGTGCGCAAACTGCTGGTTCAACTCAGCCCTTTTGTGGAGCGGGTCTATCACGCGACCTTCGCTGAAGCGGCGCGTGTCCATCGCTGCTGGCTCGTTGCAGGCAGCGCACCGATTGCCGTCGGCGACTGCGTGTTCAATACCTGCTATGTGTATAATCCCTCGGGCGAGCGCATCCTAATCCAGCGCAAGGTGAACCTTGTGCCGTTAGAGCAAGAAGAGGGATTGAACCTCTGCCCCGCCGAAACCGATCACCTCACTCTGTTCGATACGCCCGCAGGCAAAACGGGCGTGCTGATTTGTTACGACGCCTTCTTCAGTGCATTGGTCGACACACTGGTCAAAAAAGGCGCGCAGGTGCTGGTACAGCCCTCCTTCAACCCGCTGCCATGGACGAAGGAACAGCGTGAATCGTGGGAAGGTGGGCTACTCGCCGCCGCGCAGCGACATCCCCACCTGATTGGCGTCAACCCGATGGGCGTGGGACAACTGTTCGATGTGGTCGCTGAGGGTGTCTCGTCGATTGTGGCGCATAAGGAGCGCACGCCCGATGGCACAGGCTACCTCGCACGCGCCAAAAGCCACAACAGCGAAGAGATTATCATCTACCCCGGATGAGCAGGTGGAGATGGAGGACCAATGTAAGAACAGACCGTGTGTCCGTCCTCCCGAGGAGCCGAACCCCCATGCCGAAACATGGGTATGATTCCTTTGGTCTAATTGGAGGGTATCCAACGATGAGAAGGCTAACGGGCTGGATAGTTGCACTCGCGCTTGGACTGACTGCGGGAGCGCAGGAAACACCCTCTGTCAGTGTGAGCGAGGCGGTGCGCTTGGCGAATCAGGGCAAACTTCAGGAAGCGATCGAGGCGTTCGAAGCGCTCTATCAGCGTGCGCCCGATAACAAAACCGTGTTGAATTGGCTGGGCTACCTCTATCTGAAAGTGGGCAAACCGGCAGAAGCCGTGCCCGTCCTGGAAAAAGCCGTCCAACTCACGCCGAACAGCGCGGAGGCATGGAATAATTTGGGCAACGCCTACCTCCACACAGGGCAGCTCGAAAAAGCGATCGACGCCTACAAAAAGACGCTCGCACTCAAGCCCAATTCCGCCGACGCACACTATAATATCGCGAACTTGTACACGAAAACAAAGCAATATCAATTAGCGATTCAACATTATCAACAGGCAATTAAACTTCAGCCGCGCGATGCGAACGCCTATAACAACTTGGGCTATGTGTATCAGATGCAGCGTTTACCGCGGCGCGCGTTGGAGATGTATCGCAAAGCGGTGGAGTTAGAGCCGAATAATGCGACTTTCCGCTACAACTATGCGCTGGCGTTGGCGGATTTGGGACAGCATAAAGAGGCAGCAGCGGAGTTGGAGCGCGTGATGCCCAAAATGCCTGGTGATTCGGCAGGCTGGCTCAAACTGGCGGAATGCTATACACGCCTCAAGAACATCCCACGCGCCCTTCAAACACTGGAACGCGCCCTCTCGCTCCACCCGAACCAGCCCGACCTGCACTATAATCTGGGCGTGCTGCACTTGCAGCAGGGCAACCTACAGGCAGCGGCGAGCGCGCTCCAAAATGCTCTGAATCTGCGCCCTGATGATACCGACGCACTGGCACAACTGGGCTATGTCTACCTGCGCCAGAAGCGACTGGACGATGCCATCGCCGCGCTGGAAACCGCTCTGGAGCGCAATCCAAAGTTAAATGAGGCACGGCTCAATCTGGCGACTGCCAAGCGGCTTAAGGGCGACAAAGAGGAGGCGATGCGCCTCTACCGACAGGTGCTGGCTGCCAACCCCCAGCAGTTCGAGGCGCGGCTCGCGCTGGGTGACCTGCTGATGGAAACGGGCGACCTGAAAGGTGCAGAAGCACAGTATCGCGCCGCCATCAAAATTAACGATCGTTCCGATATCGCGTGGAACAATCTGGGGCTTGTCCTATTGCGCACGAATCGGGTCAACGAAGCAGTGAAAGCCTTAGAAAAGGCAGTGAGCCTAAACCCGAAATCGCCCGCCGCGCTCAACAATCTGGGCGCCGCATATGAGCGCAGAGGCGAAATCGCGAAGGCGAAAACTTTCTATCGTCAAGCGCTCGCAGCCGACCCCCGCTTCGAAGAAGCACACGCCAATCTGAAGCGATTGGGTGAGTAGCCACCATCTCAAACACAGAAGGAGGCTTAGCATCGAAACTTCCCACAGGCGCATGGAATTGGACCTTGGGGCAGGAGCCTTTGTGAAGCGAAGGCTCAGGTCTCGGGTATAATGGTAGACAATTCTCTACTACGGGGGCATCCGATTTGGGCGATGCCCTGAGGAGGCAACGATGACCGATAAGCAGAAGGCATTAGAGGCAGTGATTGCTCAGGTGGAACGGCAGTTTGGCAAGGGCAGTGTAATGCGTCTGGGCGAGGCAACGCGCCTGCAGGTGGAAGCCATTCCCACGGGCAGCGTCGCGCTGGACATGGCGTTGGGTGTCGGAGGCATCCCGCGCGGACGCATCACCGAAATCTACGGCTCCGAATCGTCGGGCAAGACCACGCTGGGCTTGCATATTATTGCAGAGGCGCAGAAGCGCGGCGGCAACGCGCTCTTTGTGGACGCGGAACACGCGCTCGACCCCGACTATGCCCGTGCGATTGGCGTCGATGTGGAGCGGCTCTATATTTCACAGCCTTCCACAGGCGACGAGGCGCTGGAAATCATGGACACGCTCATCCGCAGCGGTGCGTTCGATGTCGCGGTGCTGGACTCGGTCGCCGCATTGATGCCCCGTCAGGAGTTGGAAGGCGATATTGGCGATGTGACGGTCGGGGCACAGGCACGACTGATGTCGCAGGCGTTGCGCAAGCTGGGTAGCTCCGCTGCAAAGACGAACACTGCCGTCGTGTTCGTGAACCAGATCCGTGAGAAGGTCGGCGTGATGTACGGCAACCCGGAGACCACGCCCGGCGGGCGCGCGCTCAAGTTCTGGGCATCGGTGCGACTGGAGGTGCGCCGCGTGGACAATATCAAGCAGGGTAATGAAGTGATTGGCGTGCGCACGCGCGTCAAGGTGGTCAAAAACAAGGTCGCGCCGCCCTTCCGTCAGGCAGAGTTTGATATTATCTTCGGCAAGGGCATCTCGCGCGTGGGCGACCTGCTCGATCTTGCTCTAAGCATGGGCATCATCCAGAAGTCGGGCACATGGTTCAACTTCGGCGAGACACGATTGGGGCAGGGGCGCGAAAATGTGCGTGCCTTTCTGGAGGAGAACCCTGAGATGCTCGCTGCCATCGAGCAGCAGATTCGCGCCGCGATGGGGCAGCCTGCGCCCGGCGTCGCCCTCGTGACAGCAGACGAGGTCGAACTGGTCGAGTAAGAGATCCTGAAGGGCTTAAAGACAGGGGCGCGTCGCCCGCGCCCCATTACTCAACCTGCTCCTCTGGCTGGTGGCAACCGTGTTAATTCCCCTTATATGGCCGTTTTAACCGCCCTCTAAAGATTTGCTGTGACTCTGCCGATAATAGTAGTGGGACGCGCGCGAACCCAAATCCATCACTCTGAAGGAGGTTAACGATGCAGAAGGTGTTCTTTGCAACCGGTGGTTCAGAGTTCAGCCGCTATGCCAGCGGCACGCCGAGCAGCTGGTACATTTGCACCGCGACCAACACGGAAAGCACGCTGACCGAGTATCAGCAGGGCAGTTGGGGCGCCGTGTTCGTCTATTGGAGCAATCCGACCGGTCAGACCAACCAGTTCAACGCCCAGTCGTTCATCAATTTCATTCGCACCCAGTCGACCAATCCGAACATCCCCGTGTTCCTGATTGTTCCGTCCCAGTATGCCTCGCAGGCAGCCAATTGGCAGGAGACCGCCAACGCCACGGGCTATGTCATCTGGAACGAGACCAATCCCACCGAGTTCGTCAATCAGGTGCAGACCACTCTCACGCGCTTTAATGTGGTGGCTGCCTGATCCATCCTTGTGCCTGGGCGTCCTGTCCAAAGCGGGGCAGGACGCCTAAACTATGCCATTCCCTCGAGACAGCGGGGCCCACAAGAAGGGGACATAGGGCTATGTTTCACGCCAGATGCGTTCGAACACCCATGCCGCCCCTGTGGACATCATCAGCGCGTAGCCCAGCACCCCTTGCAGCGCGCCATAGACATTTTGCCCCAGCAGGATCGCTTTTGTCCCTGCAATCAGCAGCAGCAATAAGGGCAATAGCAGCGGAAAAGTCAGCACGGCAAGCAGCGCACCGCGCACGGCAGTACATGCCACCAGTGCACCACACAGCGTCAGCACGCTTACCAAACAGAATCCGCCCAATATCCAAAGCATCAGCCAGTCGAGCAGGTTGCCGCGCAGAGGGGTAATCATGAGCGCGTAGAGCGGAATGAGCACCACACTCAGCAGCAGGTAGAGGGTCGCGTGAAAGAGCCACTTGCCCCAAAAGACCGCGCTGGCGCGTGCGCCTACACGCAGCAGGTCAGCGGTGCCCGTCTCTTCCTCGGTGATGAAGCCCCGTGCCAGCGCAGGGAACAGTCCAAACAGCAGCGCGATCCAGAACAGCCCCGCCTGCAACCCTGCTTCCAACGGCTCGCCCAGCACCGCGAATCCAACGCCCACGACGGTCACAACACCCATTAGCAGCGACGAGATAATGCCCTGGCGCAACCGCCACTCCTGCAGCATATCCTTGCGCCAGATGGCAAAGACCTCATACACCCATCGCCAGGCAGAGATCGCCCCAGCACTCTGCTTCTGTGCGATTGGTGGCGAAGATGGTGATTCCACGCGCTCGCTGTTCATCGATCACCTGTTCAATCAAGCGTAAACCGGCGGCGTCCAGCCCGGCATCAGGTTCATCCAGTAGCAGGAGGGGTGGTTTACCGAGTGTAGCGATGGCGAGGCGCAGGCGTTGACGCATCCCTGTCGAGTAGGCACGCACACGCTCATGTGCCCTGTCTGCCAGTTCGAACCGCGCCAGATGTGCCATCAGCATCGGAGGGAGGTGCCGCTCCGACTCCGCCTCGAAGCGAAGCCCGCGTACGGTTGCCCACCAGTGCAGGTGTTCATAGGCAGTGAGTTCGCGATAGAGGGCGCCATCCGTCGCGCACCAGCCGAGCCAACGGACACGATCTGTCAGCGGGTGTCCCTGATAGCTTAGGGCGATGCGCCCTTCGGTGGGTGCAAGCAGTCCCGCCAGCATGCGAATGAAGGTGGTTTTGCCCGACCCGTTCGCACCACGCACGACCAGCACCTGCCCTTGCGCTACCTGCAAGCTCAACCCACGAAACACCCACCGCTCGCCAAATCGCTTGCCCAGCGATTGACAGTGCAGTTCCCACACGCGTGGCTCAGTATACCCGCTTTTTCGAATAAGCGATGAAGCCGCGGCGCATAAGCGTATCCAGAAAGGCGAAAAGGGCATACTCTGCTTCGCGCCGCTCCAGCTTATACTGGCGCATCAGCTTCTGCACGATGGCATCCACCCGATGCTGCCCGTCGCAGAGTGCCCACACCGTGCTGCCCGTCTCGTCCAGCTCGATTCGGTGTTCACGCGGCAGTTTAAAAATCTTGCCTAACAGTCGCCATAGCCCGCGTGGGCGCACGGGCACAATCAGCACGATGCAACCGTTCTCTCTCGTTTCGTAGCGCACGGCGGGATTGCGCAGCGGGTACAGGCGCAACGCCTGCTCCCGCGCGATGACGGGCTTCCTTACAGCCTTGCCAATTCTCCAGTTCAGTGGCATACTGTCCTCGCCATCACCTCGTCCAGCAGAGGGGTTCGCCGGCTGCTTTGATGCACGATATGGAACAGGGCGTTGCGTTCGGGGCAGAACCATGCGATGGCGCGGATGCGCCACGCGGGCAGACGCAGAGTGAGCAGGCTTTGCAGCGATTCGCTTATCAGCCCCCCGAAGCGCAATCGCCCCTGCCAAAGCAGTGCAGGGTCAGCCTCGAACTCGAACGGCTCCGGCGCACCATGCCAGCGATGCCAGTGGAGCCATGCTTGTGCCCAGTCGGGCATCGACCAGCCACGCATCAACTGTTCCGCGCGCGCAATGCGTTCGATCGTAAGCCGCTCGCGCCCCAAACGGAAATGCAGGCGTGTTTGCCCTGTCAGAATCGCGTGGCTTTCCAGCCGAAAGCGTTCAGGCACGGCGGTGTGCAGTCCGTACAGGCTCCATTCGACCCAGCCTTCCGCGTCGGGATGGTCGACCAGGGTCTCAAAAATCGCCGCGGCGAGGGTGTGCAACGGCTCGTGGCGTGCAGTTGAGCGCAACTGCATCAGGGTAATGCATTGGCAATCGGGGCAACGGCGGATACGCCCCACTGCCTGCTCGTGCCCACTCCATCGGAATCGGAGGCTTTGCTCGCCTTGCGGTTCGATCGTGCCCGTGAATCGGGCGCCTCGTTTGCGAGCATCGCGCTCCAGCTGCTTCAGGAACCGTTGCAGGTGGAACTGCAGGTCGGAACGCGCTTTGGAACGCACCCACTTGATATCGAGATGGGTTTTGCCTGCTGAGCTGATGGTCAGCACGCCCTCGCGCCAATCACCGCTGAAGCCGTTTAGGAACCAGTCGTTGGGCAACCGGAGTTGGATGCCCTGCCATGCGATGAACACGGGCAGGGGCATCCGAACCGTGGTTGAACCCCCAGCCCGTTTCGTCATATTCACTTAGGAGTTTGTTCCGTCTCGTCTTCGACGCGGGTGGCGCGACGGAACTCCGAAAGCGCTTCCCCGAACGAGCGTGCCAGCGCTGGTAGGCGCGATGCGCCAAACAGCACCAACACAATCACCAGCACAATCAGCCATTCCTGTGTGCCCATATATCCCAGTATCGGCATTGTCGTTTGCTCCTCCAAAGGTAGTATACCCTATTGGGACGATGGCTTGCTGGCAGAGTTATCAAGCGGGATGGTATAGCCTTCAGGCGCTCCCGGCGGCGCGATGCCGTATTGTCCGGTGGAGGGGTCTAACCGCACATCGCCCACATGCGTATCGGCTGGGTTTGCGGGGGTCGTACTGGGCGTAGGGTTGTTGCCAACGGTTGGAGGGGGCGCCTCATAGGGTGGCACGCCCCCTCCTTGAGGCGTCTGTTCCTGCGAACGGGGTGAAGAGGAGGGCTGGGTCGTGGGCACTTCAATAGGTGGCGGTGCCGATTGTACTCCTCGCTCAATCTCGGTTTGATACTGCTCGCGCCTCTCGGCAAGCGATTCCTGCACGCTTTTTTCGCTCAGGGGCTGGCGACGGCATCCTCCCAGCAGCACCAGTGCAAGAAGCCCACCCATCAGTCCGACCTGTCGGGCAAACCTGAACATCGCTCGCATCCTTTGCCTCCCGCTAATATTGTGGCATATCGGTTGTCCAGCCCACATAGAGTACCTCCTCCTCCAACCAGACGCCAAACTGTTCATGCACGGCTTGTTTCACCTTCTGCGCCAGTTGGTAGAAGTCGCTGGCGGTGGCGTCGCCGCGATTGATGAGGAAATTGGCATGTTTGCGCGAGACACATGCGCCCCCAATCTGATAGCCCTTCAGTCCGCATGCCTCGATCAGGAACCCAGCAGGCACAACACCCGCTTCCCTTAGGGGTGTAGGCAGTCCCGGCAATCGCTGTGCTAAGGCATGATCGTACACATTTTTGAAGAAGCTGCCTGCGGACGATTCGGGCGGCTGCTTCTCGATGCGCTGGCGTTGCAGGTGGCGTGCGCGGGCAAAAATCGCGCGTTTCGCATCGGGCTTCAGGCACATTCGGACGGCGAGCAAAGCGGTTGGGGGCGCGCACGGACGGCGCAAACGGCTATCCCGATAGGAGAACTGCATCCAGTCGGGCGACACGCGCTGACGCTTGCCCTCCGAGACCAAGTCGATTTCTATCAGCAGGTCGGCAATATTTTGCCGATACGCGCCTGCATTAGACACCAGCGCGCCGCCCAGCGTGCCCGGAATGCCGACAGCAAATTCCAGTCCGCTTAGCCCCTGCTGCGCGGCTTTCAGAAACAGCTCCCGAATGGGGATGCCCGTTTCGGCGTAGGTCTCCTTGCCAATCACAGCGCGCTCGCAGGCGTTATAAATCACCAGTGCATGGATGCCCGTGTCGCTCACGAGAATGTTGCTGCCGTGCCCCATAATAAAAGTGGGCACTTGGTGGCTTTGTGCCCACTCGCTGATTCGCGCGAACTCGTCCAGCTCGCTGACCCGGTAAAACAGTGTGGCGGGTCCGCCCACGCGCAAGGTAGTATGCCGTCGCATCGGCTCGTTGCGCAACAGCGGTCGCGAGCAGAGCGGGCTGAGTTGCTGGGCGAGCGCGTCCCAGTCGATCAAACAGCACGCACCACCTTGCCGGCTTTCAAGCAGCGGGTGCAGACCCGGATGCGGCGCACGGTCTTGCCCCCGTTCACATAGGCGCGCACTGTCTGCAGATTGGGCGACCACTGACGCTTGGTGCGCGGCGCACGATAGCGCCATAGCCCTGAGTGGCGATGCCGAATGTTCTGCCCAAACTGCGGTCCCTTGCCACAGATTTCACACACTCGTGCCATTTTGCTTGCCTCCTGATGCGTGATTGTATATTTTACCCTGCGGTCGCGTTTTGCGGGGGCAACTCCCAGCGGTTAAGGGGTCGTTCGGCGTTCGTAGCGAAACCACCATTCGCTTGTGCCTGGTGGAACTTCCACCTTCCAGACAAGTTCCGTGTATGGATTCAGGCGCAGCAGTTGGCGTTCGTACCACCCCAAGGAGAGCATGTCGCGGATGGTTTTAGAGGAGACACGCGATGGTGTCTGGCTCGCCTCCTTGAAATGCCCCACGAATCGAATGCGTACTGTCAAGCGAGCTGGGGTTTCGTAGAAGTTGTGAACACGGATCAGGGCGCGCTGCATACTCGAGCGCCCATCAAACCCGGATTGCGGTTGGTCGCTCTCCTGTTGCACCATGCAGGAGATACTCAGCCGCGTTGCCAGGGTGATAGGAATGTATGCTTCCTCACCGGGTGGGGTAAAGAGCATCATGTCTTGGGTGAGTGGGGCGTCATCGCGTAGCACCACGATGGGCGATATTGTCCAGGGTGTATCGGTGGTGTTTTTCAGGGCAAGCGCCTCGTAGACTTCGTTGGAGAAACGCCGCTCGCGCGCAATCTGAAATGCCAGGTCCTCCAGCGTCGTGGGGTTCTGTTGGCGACGCGAGTAGTAGTAAGAATCTTGATACTCGCTCTTGCTCATGTCGTGAGTCCAGAGGAAGGTTCGTTCCACTGGCAGTTTCTGGCGCGATAGTTCCACACGCACGGAACTGTTTTTCGGTAGTGTGAGTTTTGGCAAGCGCAACAAGGCGATCGGCTCGCCCGTATTATTGCCAGCGCTTTGGATTTCGAGCCCCATGCCAGAGGGTATGCTGGGCGCAACTGCTCCTTCGGATGCACTAAAACCACCGAAGCCTAAAAAATCAGCGACTCGTGGCGCAGCATACATGTATCGGGGCGTTTCAAACAGGTCGTCTTCGAACCAGCGTGAGAACCGACGGAAGGTTTCACGCAAGCTGAGGGGAGAAGGTAGCTGCTCCATCATGAACTGCGTGAAGCCGACCACGACCGCGGCATCCACCTGGTGGAGGTCTTCGAGCTCGTTGATGATGGTGCCTGCCAGCACAAGCTCGCCCTCGCTGGCATGTTCGGTAGGCAGAAACAGTAGATATTCTGGGATCCAGCGAACGCCTTTTTCAAGGCTATAAAGCGTAACGGGAACCTGTTCCCTACTTCGCCCGCCTGAAAGCGTAAGTTCCAGCACGGGACGCTTGACAATCACCTCACGCTCAAGTGCAGGTGTTTCCAGAAACTCGATCTGCTTGACCTGTGCAGGATTGAAAAAGACCATTCGCCTGTCGGTTTCGATAGCAAAGTTCGCCTGTGCAGCAGTGCGACTAAACAGGTCCTGCACATAGTCAGGGGTTTGCTGAGGGGTGTGTTGGGGATAATAGAAGCTGTATGGGTAGTAGTTGTCCGGGCGTCGTATCGGAGTGGTAGGTGGTGGTGTGTATTCAGGAGGCGCGTCGGCAGTGGGATAGGCGTCCTCATAGCGCAGGCTGGGCTTAAACACGCGGAGCGTTCCCTCGTACTGCTCGGTCTGCACTGTCTTCTCCTGCTCTGATGGGTTGGGGAACATGAGTGTCAGGCGAACTCGTTTCCCTTCATTAAGCATGAGCAGCTCGGCGAGATTGGCTGGTGCGAGAGAACGCTTTTCGTCCACCATGCGCGCGTACAGCCCGCTCAGCGAGATGGTCTTGTGGCGCGAAACCGCCCAGACGCCTCCCAGAAGCGCGTTTGTGGCGTTTACGATTCGCAAGGGATTCTCGGTGGGGTTGACCTTCACTTCACGCTCGGTCAGGCAGTGCCCATCTTTGTAGATGATTATACGACGGATGGGCACTTGCTCTATCGACTTCTGTTGGGGTTTTTCCTGTGCGTGAAGCGAGAAAAGGTTCAGCACAATCAGCGTGCACAGCCATGTCCGCATTATTCTCACCTCATGTGTTAGACGATTGGGGAACACCATACAGTTCCTTGGCTGGGTTGCGGCATGGGGCTATGGCGGCACATAGGAACGATTGAATCGGCTCATGACCTGTTCGATAGGTTCGGTCAGCCACGCTTCGCAGGCGTCCGCAGCATGTTCTATTTCTTTGTGGCGCAAGCCGCTGCCATTTTACCCAACGCCGGGTACATTGGCGCGTTTCGATGCATGATATATTATGGAGGTGTCGGAGATGCGACGCCATCTACTGAAGTGGGACGGTGCGCGCCTTTGCGCGCGCGAGCGCTTGATGCGTGTTCGTTCTCTTGCGAAGGCGATGGGCATGGAGCGCCCATCCCCGACTCGTGCGAAGGGACTTTTCTCCTGGTTCAAGATGTGTCTTGCAGCCTGGCTGGCGCTGCTCCTGCTGGGGCTGGGGCTTGGGCAACAGCTCTTCTGGATGGGCACCCTGGGTGGTAGCTCGAGCGAAGCATGGGATATCTCTTCGGATGGCATGTGGGCAACTGGTACCTCTGAAACCTCCGATGGCTGGTTCCATGCCTTTCTGTTCCATTACCCACCGATGCCGCCTTGGCTTTGGGATCTCGGCACGCTGCCGGGTGGCTTCTGGAGCCGCGGCTGGGGAGTTTACAGCGAGGACTCCCAGGTTGTGGTGGTAGGCGAGGCAGATACAGGGGTTGTTCACGCCTTTTACTGGTACGGGACGATGACGGATATCGGGGCAGGATGCATGTGTTTTGGCGAACCATGGAGCGGACGCGCCTACGATGTCACCGGTCTTCCCGATTCGATCCGCTTCACCGTGGTTGGCTCATCTAACCACGAGGTCTTTAATGCCGTGCGATTCTTGCCCGAACCATGCCTCCCTCTTTGCTGCGACATAGACCCACCACCAGAGTTTGCTTATGCAGTATCCCGCGATGGGCGGGTCATTGTGGGTGGCTGGCCGTTAGCGTTCATCTGGCAGGATGGGGTCTGTCGCTTGCTGGGCACGCTGCCGGGGCATACAAATAGCGCCGCTTATGGAGTTTCCCCAGACGGCAGCCTCGTTGTAGGCTTATCCGGTGGTCCAGATCGGCACGGCTTCTACTGGACCCGGTCCACCGGAATGGTGGAGCTGCTGATGCCTGATGTGGTTCACAACTGCATCGCCCACGATGCTTCAGACCCTGATCCCTCAGGGGTTGGGTTCTTCCCACGCATCGTGGGGGCGGCTGATCTAGGCAGCGGTGATCGTGCCTACTGGTGGCGTGGGTTGAACCGCATAGGCGAGGATCTGAACCTCCTCTTCGCGGACCTGCTCTCGGATGGCTCTGTGCTGGAAGTTGCAACCGCCATCTCGGCGGACGGGCGCTACATCGTGGGCTATGGAACACACCGTCCGACAGAACAGAGGATGGGCTTCTGGCTGGATACTTGCCGCCACGAGAAAGGCGATGTGAACTGCGACAGCTGCATCGATGACGCCGATCTGCTTGCGGTGCTGTTCCGCTTTGGGGAACACTGCTCCGGTTGCCCAGAGGATATCAATCGGGATGGTATCGTGGACGATGCTGACCTGTTGATTGTCCTGTTCAACTTCGGACTTGGCTGTTAAGTGGCGCATGCCCCCTCGCTGCCTGTTGGGGGCGAGGGGGCTATCCCTCCCGATAGCGACGGTTATAGCGGCTCATGACCTGTTCGATAGGTTCGGTCAGCCACGCTTCGCAGGCGTCCGCAGCATGTTCTAATAACCGGCGCATAAGGGGCTTCTCCGCCTCTTCGAAGGGCGACAGCACATAGTCGGCGGGGTCCACGCCTTGGGGCGGCGCACCGATGCCGAGACGCAGGCGCGGGAAGTCTTCTGTGCCGAGCGCGGCAATGATGGAGCGCATGCCATTATGCCCGCCTGACGAGCCGCGTGGACGCAATCGCAGCGTGCCCAACGGCAGAGCCATGTCATCATACACCACCAGCATCTGCTGCGGGGTCAACTGGTAGGCTTGAAGCAGCGGACGCACCGCCTCGCCGCTCCGATTCATAAAGGTCATCGGCTGAACCAGCAGCACAGGCACGCCCTTAATCTCGCCCTGCCCGTAGCGCGCATTGTACCGATGACGATTCAGGGGGATGCTGTGTCGTTTTGCCAGGAGGCTGACCACCCAGAAACCCACATTATGGCGCGTGCCCGCGTATGCCTCGCCCGGATTGCCCAGCCCAATAATCGCTCGCACGCACGCCATTATACACGCACCGGCTCGAAAATCTGCAGCCCGGCGCGGTTCCAATCCTCAAGGAAGCGCTGCAGTCCGATGTCGGTCAGCGGATGGTGGAACAGCTGCTCCAGCACTTTGAAGGGCATCGTCGCGATATGGGCGCCCAGTCGCATCGCCTCCACCACATGCATCGGATGGCGAATGCTGGCGACCAGTACCTCACTGGGGAAGCCGTAGTTTTCGACCATGTGCACCACCTCTTCGATGGTGCGCATGCCTTCGCCAGCAACATCATCCACGCGCCCGACGAACACGCTGATAAAGCTTGCGCCCGCCTTAGCCGCTAAGAGCGCTTGGGCAGGTGAAAAGACGAGGGTCATATTGACGCGGATGCCTTCCTGGGTAAGCACGCGCGTCGCCTGAATGCCTGCTGGGGTCATGGGGATTTTGACCACGATATTGGGTGCCCAGGAAGCGATTTCGCGTGCCTCGCGCAGCATCTGGTCGGTGGTGGTGCCGACCACTTCCGCGCTGACCGCGCCTGACGGCACGAGGCGACAAATAGCCAGCACGGTCTCTTTGAAATCGCGTCCCGCTTTCGCAATGAGTGAGGGATTGGTAGTGACGCCATCGATAATGCCCCATTCAGCGGCTTGCTGAACCTCTTCGACCTGCCCTGTGTCCACAAAAAGCTTCATGATAGCCCCCTGATAAGGTGATGGCTGCGGGGGGTGGATTCGAACCACCACTACCAGATCCAGAGTCTGGCGTCCTGCCGTTAGACGACCCCGCAGAGTATAGGTATTGTACCTGATAGACGCTACCCCTTGTCAAGAGGTTCCGTGTTCGGAAAAGGGTTTTGGGCAGACACAGGGGTCTGCCCCGACACGCCATCCATTCGCTTGGCGAATTTTTCGAACAGCCTCGGTCTGCTTCTACTTCGCCAAAGGTGCGTTGGCGTGGGCGTCCAGATCGAAATCGGCGCGTTCGCCTGCAAGCAATCGATAGTAGCCTGCGCAGGCAATCATCGCGGCGTTGTCGGTGCAGTAGTGCGGTGGGGGAATCAACAGCTGCAGACACGCTTTGTCGGCTGCCTCGCGCATTTGGCTCTGCAGGGCGGCGTTCGCCGCGACACCCCCCACCACCGTCAGCACCGACACTTGCCATTCCTGCGCGGCCCGAACCGCTTTGGCGACCAACACATCGATAATAGCTTGCTGGAACGACGCACACAGGTCGGCAATGGTGGCTTCGCTCAGGGTTCCCTCGTTGCGCAGGCGTTCCACCTCGCGCAGTACCGCCGTTTTCAGTCCACTGAAGCTGAAGTGGTGGCTACCCTCCAGCCATGCGCGTGGGAATCGAAAGGCGCTCGGGTCGCCCGTGCGTGCCAGACGGTCAATCGCGGGTCCACCGGGGTAGCCCAGCCCCAGCAAGCGTGCCACCTTGTCGAACGCTTCGCCTGCTGCATCGTCCAGCGTTTGACCCAGCAACTGATAATCGCCGTGTCCTTTTGCCAGCACCAGCTCGGTATGTCCGCCAGACACGATGAGGCACAGGTGCGGGAAAGGGATGGGCGCGTCGGGGTCAGTAAGAAAAGCCGAGTAGAGATGACCTTCCAGGTGATGGACGCCCACAAACGGCAGGTTCAACGCGAACGCCAAGGCTTTCGCAGCCGCAATCCCGACGACCAGCGCGCCCACCAGCCCCGGTCGGTTCGTAACGGCAATCCCTTCGATTTCGCGCAGCGAAACGCCCGCTTCGTCCAACGCCTGCTGCAAGACGGGATTGAGCCGTTCCACATGTTGGCGAGCCGCTGCTTCGGGCACGACCCCACCCCAGCGCGCATGCAAGTCCGCTTGCGACGCAACGATACTGCTGCGCACACGCCGCCCCTCCACCACCGCGGCGGAGGTCTCATCACAGCTGGTCTCGATACCCAGGATCAAGCGCACATGGGAGATTATACTGCGTCGCGGTCGCGTTGGGAGCGACGATACTCCTCCACGCGGCGAACCAACCAGAAACTGCTGCGGGCAAGCGGGTCATTTGGCTCCAGTGGCTGCAGCGGCTCTGGGGTGCGCCCCATCGCCAGGTCGCGCATGAAGCGTTCTACCGCACGCAAGCGTTGACGCTGCTGCACAAGCATGCGCCCAAGCGGCTCCCAGCGTGTGCCCCGAATCCTGCGTAAAACCGCCTCGCTCATACCCTCCCCACCAGGAAACGAGTCGGGGGTGCACAACCACCGATGGATAAGCTGCGCAGGGCGCATGCTGAAATACCATATCCAGCCGATAAGCAGGAACCCCGCTATCAAGCACAAGCCGATTGCTAAACGATAGTGACGATTCCAGAGATGTATTTGGGTGCGAGACCTGCTTGAGAGTGCCTGATGAAGCGAATCCAGCGCAGCGTAGAGGCTATCTTGTCGCGTCAGGTTAAAGGCGTGCAGGGTCTCCAGATTAACCTCGCTCGGCTCCTTGCGACCGAGATACTCTTGGAGGCGAGCATAGAGCTGGAGCCATTCGGCTTCCATGCGCATGACCGCCCAGTGCATCGTTTCGGGGGTGTCCGCTTGTTTCAGTGGGACTTCCAGTGCAGAGCGCAGGGTGTGAAAGTCGCGCTCTGCTTGGGCGAGATGTGCTTGCAGTTGCTGGCGTAGCATGGCAGGGTTAGCACCGCCCGCCCGCATCGACTCCGCCTGACTGGCGCCCAGCACGGCTACCAACCGCTCGCAGTGGGCAATCTCCATCTGGAGATGTGTGAGCTGGCTGTGCAGGCGTATTTCCTGAGCCAGGGTCTGCGCATAAGCTTGCCCGATTTGCCAGACACGCCACAGTCCGAAAAGCAAACCCAGCCCTATCAGCCAGAAGCCCGCTCTCTCCATCCAGAAACGCCGTTCCCCACCTGACATCTCTCGACTCAAATGTGGTACCAAAGGGCTTTTTTCCACAGGATAGACCCAAATTGCTATGCCTGCCCAAGCCTTCTGAAAATCTTCCCCTGCGAGCCTTCCCCCCTGCCCTGCGGTCAGGAATAGGCTCCTCAAAACAGGGTAAAATCTGTGGTATGCAACGGCATGCGGGTAGAGTTCACTGGATGGTGTGGCTCTTTATTGGGATTGTGGTCATTTTTGCGGCGGTGGCGCTGGCGCCTGTGGTGGGAGAGATGCGTCGTCCGCCCTATCAACGCCCCGCGGATGAGTTTATTCGCGCTCTTGCACGAAACGACTTTCAAGGCGCGGAGCATGTCATGGACAAATCTGCCTTGCCGAAAGAGAAGCAGAACATCAAGCAAGCATGGCAGCAAAAGCAGCAGATGGGATGGGGCGCCATCACCTCGGTTGAACTGGTGAACGCGGTGCAAGCACCCGCAGAGCTGAAGCATCCCCGCATGGCGGAAAGCTGGCGCATCGAGTACCATGTGGAAGGCGAATTGACCTACGGCACGGCATTTGTTTATGTTGCTCCCACGAACGGCGGCTGGAAAGTGGTGGACTATGAGTTTCGGTAGGTTCTAAAGCCGCTCTGTGGATGCCATCTGCAGGAATGCCTGCACATGGGGATGGTCGCAACGGCGGATTGCATCGGGCGAGCCTTCCACCAGAATCTGTCCTGCTTCCATCATCAGCACCCGATCGGCGGTGCGGAACACACTCACCACATCGTGCGACACCACCACGGCCGTTAGTCCCAGTTCGCTGTTGAGACGGCGGATAAGGCGATCGATTTGATAGGCATTGATGGGGTCAAGCCCGCTGGTCGGCTCATCGAACAGCACGATATGGGGGTCTAAGGCGAGCGCGCGCGCCAGTCCGACCCGCTTGCGCATACCGCCCGATAACTGTGCCGGGTAGAGATGCTCCACGCCTTCCAGCCCGACCCATGCCAGTCGCTCGCGCACGACGCGCTCCAGCTCGCCACGCGACAGTTTACGATGGCGCATCAATCCGAACGCCACATTCTCGAACACGGTGAGGTAGTCAAACAGCGCGGCGTGCTGAAACACGATGCCGAGTTTCAGTCGCAGGGGCATGCGCTCCCGTTCGCTCAGTTGCCCGATCTCCATGCCCTCGATACGCACTTCACCTGCCGTTGGGCGCAGCAAGCCCGCGATACATTTCAGTAGCGTCGTCTTCCCACAGCCGGAGGGACCCATGATGGCCACAATCTCGCTTGGCGCGACCTGTAGATCGATGCCCTGCAGGATGGTGCGCCCATTCACTGTGTAGACCAGCCCACGCAACTCAATCGCGGGTGGCATCGCTGCTGGCTTGCGGCTCCTCATCGCTTGGCAAATAGGGCGTCGGCAAGAAAGTAGTTCGCGACGAAAACCAGCACCATCGAAAGCACCACAGCACGGGTGGTGGCGTGTCCAACGCCCACTGCGCCGCCCCGTGCGCCCAAACCCTGCTGGCAGCAGACCATGATCACAATCACAGCGAACACGAGGGTCTTAACCAGCCCCCCGATCAGGTCAAACGGCTCGGTGAATAGCTGCACGGAGCGAAAATAGACATGGGCAGACACGCCCAGCGCGCTGGCAATTAGCAGTCCGCCCAGAATACCCGCGAAGTTCGCCACCACACCCAACAGTGGGAACATGACCAGGCTTGCCAGCAGGCGCGGCACGACCAGATACTGGATTGGGCTGACCCCCAGGGCACGCAGCGCGTCGATCTGCTCCGTGATTTTCATCGTGCCCAACTGCGCTGCAATCGCGGAACCACAGCGGGCAGTGACCATGATGCCAGTGAGGATGGGAGCGATTTCGCGGGTCATCGCGACACTAAGCGCACCGCCCACGAAGCCGCTGCCACCCACGCGCAGCAGCAGGGAGGTGCTGTAAAGCGTGATCACCGCGCCTGCCAGACTGCTGGTCAGCGCAACGATAGGCACGGAGGTCGCGCCGATGAACGCCATCTGGTGCAGGCACTCGCGCCCCTCGAACCGCCCCCGAAACAGCCCGCGCAGCGTCGCTATCAGCAACAGCCAGAGCGCACCGACAAACTCCAGCGTCGCCCGCAACAGGGATGGCTGCTCCGACGCACCCTCATCCGTCCAGACCAACTCCTCGCGCATTCAATAAGACTATACCCGCCCCTCGGTGCATCGGTGCCCATGTTATCAGGTATAATCCCGCCCGATGAGGATCGCCACATGGAAGTTGCCGCTACTGATATGCTCGCTGATGTGCCACTTCGGTTTGCTGTACGGACAGGCTACCCCCACCTCGCAGGAACTCCGCTGGACCGTGCGCCCCGGTTCAGAAGCAGGTGTTCTGACCGGCAGCACGCGCAGTCGCGTGGAGGGCGATCGGCGTCTTCTCGGTAAGCACGGCACCGTTATCTATAGTTTTCGCGTGTTGAGTGGAATGGATGTGCAGATCCAGTTGACCGTAGGTGGGAGGGGGCGTGTGCGCGTCCGCGCCGGGGAGCAAGGGCTGTTGCTGCAACGCATTCCCAGCCGGGTGCAAACGCAGACCCTTATCACACGCACGCCTTATCAGCCCCCTGTCCAGACGCTGCAGGTGATTGTGGAAGCGGATCGGCGCGGGCAGGTCGTGTTCTATGGCTTGACCGTGCGAGCGACCCAGCGCGATGAGGATGGCGACGGCATTGGCGACGGCACCGAGCGACTACTCCACGCGCCTGCGAACACCCTCAAGCCCCTCCAGTATCGAACGGTTGTGGGCGAGCCGGTGAAGACAGTTCAGAGCGGCTTGGTGCAGACACCTGTGCTGTTCGGAGGTGAGTATCAACAGGATCCGTTCAGCATGGCGTTCCTGTATAGCAGCGCGCTGGTAGGGCAATCGCGCGAGGGTGGGCAACCGCTCTTGTTAGCTATAGATCCGATGTTGGATGTGGATGCAAAAGATCTGCGTGAGCATCAACGCACCTATTTCACCACGCTGGTCGCTGCACTGATGTTCCCGCAGATTCAGCCCGTGGCGATGGTGGAGCCGTTGCTGGGGCAGACTTCTGTGTTTCCGCCCGAATACATCGCGGTGATGCTGAGCGCCGTGCGCGCGGCGGAGGCAGCATCGGAAGGCGCAGGGGCTACGCTCGATGCGG
The DNA here is from genome assembly GCA_002898555.1 of bacterium HR15. Taxonomy (GTDB): domain Bacteria; phylum Armatimonadota; class Fimbriimonadia; order Fimbriimonadales; family GBS-DC; genus HRBIN15. The sequence continues at coordinate 28,504 of BEHR01000018.1, read as the reverse complement.
GTGTGGAGGGGATTGGCATGTTGGTCCCCGATTCGATCCTGTGGGACGACGGGTCGGATGGCTCGGACAGGTCAGCCAAGTTGGACAACAGCCGATTGGACATAGAGGCGCTCGCGCTGCCGCTCATACGGGCGGGTATCCCGTTGCGCATGGTTGCGCTGTCGAACTTGTCGGAACCCAATCGCCTGCGCGATGTGCGCTTGCTCCTATGGACGCCCGAAGTGGTGTCGCCTCACAGTGAAACTGAGCTCGATGCTCTAATCAACTGGGTGCGCAAGGGCGGTTGGCTGCTTGTCGTGGGCGTGCCAAGCGAGCAAGATGCGACCCTCCGTTCTGCCTGGAAGGTGGCAGGCTATGCCACGCCTTTCCACTGGCTCGCTGCCAAGTTGGGACTGAACCTATCGAGCGAGGTAGAGACCCCCCCTGGACATGCCCCCGATTGGCAGGAAGTGGCTCGGCACGGGGATCAACCTGAACGAGGCACGCTCAATCGTCGATGGGTGGAGGTCGATCTGAGTGCCTATGCAGGGCAAACGCTCTATGTGCGCTTCAGCGACCGCTTGCCCGATACAGGCTGGGGCGCGCTTTTACGACAGGTACGCCTCGAAACCGACGGGCGTATCCTGACCGCCTTTTACACCGGCACCACCATCGAGCGGCTGTTTCTCTATGCCCACTCGAAAAGCCAACTCACCCGAGCAGGGGAACGGGTGGCGGATGGCACGGCGTGGTTTGTCTACCGTTTTCCGTTGCCCTCAGCGACTCGGATTGCACTGCGCGTGGAAATAGCGCAGGAGTGGCGCATCGAGGTCAGCACGCAACCTCCCTACCCAGAGCGCATGCTGATTCGTCAGCGCACCGACCTCCCCGTGCTCACGCTACGCCACGATGAGCGACTGATGGCATGCGAAGCCCCAGGGGCGGAGATTCTGTATCTTTATCAGCCCCCTGCTGGAGTGGAAAGGCACCAGGGAGGCGAGGCTGCCACCAAGCCGATCGGGGTGCTTCAATCGGTGGGTCGGGGGGGTATCGTGCTCATGGGTGTTTCTGGCAGGGCGTTTGGTAATAGTCCGAATGGAGAAGCGCAGTGGCGACAATTTGTGCGTTTCGTGGCAGGGCGCGCCGGAATGCGCTATCGGGAACGTGCCCGATTCACGGCGCGACGCGGCGATTGGATGGCGGCTTACGGCACCTATCGACTGACCATCTTGCGCGGCACCTTTTTAGACGCGCTGGACCCGCGCCTGCCTGTTTTGACCGATCCTACTCTGGAACCGCGCGCACCGCGTCTCCTGCTTCAGATCGATGAGCGTTTGAAGCGCATCGGCATGCTGCACACGAATGCACAGATAGTGCTGCAGCATACCACCTCTGCCATGCTCGCTTATTTGCTGCGCGGTCCCGATGGGGTGCCGGGCGTTGCGCGTCTCAGCGTGCGTGGACTGAGCGGGCAGGTTCAACTGCTGGATGCCTGGGGCAACCCTGCTCCTGTGAATGTGGAACGCGCCGGTGGAACACTGCTTGTACGGTGGAATCTGAGCCAGAATGGGCATGTGCTTATCGTACGCTGAGTGAACCTGCAGTGGGGTACAATCGTATTAGTGATTAGCACATGGCGAATAGAGAGCGGTGGGTAGCCCGTGCAGTGGAGGCAAGCTGCGGTCAATCCGAGGGCATCATGCCCTGGTCGGGATCTCGGTTCGGTGGGGGGCTTGCCCTTCAGGGTGGTCTTGTGCTGTACGGGGCAGCATGGTTGGTGAGCCTGATTGGCTTGCTGGCGTTTCGTGCAGCCCGGTTGGAGCTGGGCATGCCTGTGGTCTTTATTGTACTCATCACCTTAGGCACGCTGACCAGCGCGTGGCTGAGTCAACGCCCGCTGAGCGAGAACACGCGACTGATCTTCGGCTTTCTGGATGCGACGCTCGCCCTGTTTGCCATTACGGCACAGCCCACCTTTAATGCGCTGGTCAATATGCCGACCGATCCCTCCATAGAGATTTATTTGAGCACCTCGCTTCTATGGTACTTCACCTTGCGCACACCGTTGATGGTTTCCCCCGCCTCTGTGCTGTTTCAAGGGGTGCCGGTGATGGCGATGTTTGGGCTGATTGGCTCCTATCTGTTTGCGCCCGCGGTGCCCTACCTGTTTCTGGCGTTTGTGATGGTGCTCATTGTGATGCTGATCGCGGCACGCCAGGTCGAGTGGGAGGTGCGGCTGCCTTTGGCGATAATTGGGCGCTATGTGCTCGTTGTGGGGATTGCTGCGTCTATGGCAGCCAGTGTGGTGGCATTTTTATTCTGGCTTATCTTGGGCGAGTTGATATCCGGGCTGGTGATTGGGCTGCCGTTTCGGCCCAGTGCGGCGCGTTCCAATGTGCCTGCCTTACCTGCGCTGCAGGTGGGCGCGGGTCCTGTCGTTCCGAGCGATATGGAGGTGCTGCGCGTTCGGTTCTTGCGGGGCGATGCACGCTATCTGCGCATGGACGCCTATGACCTTTACACCGGACGCGGCTGGAACCGCACTCGCATGGGGTTCATGCTGGTCGAGCCAAATGCCAGGGGTGAGTTTGTGATGCCGCAACCACCCGAATATATGCACCAGCGCGAGGTGTATGCCGAAATCACAACGATGGGGGGTGTACATCAGCAGTTTTACACGCCGGGCCTGCCTGTCTGGCTGAAGCCTTCCGAGCCACGGCGTGCGGTCGGGTTCGCCCTGCATACGGGCACCCTCTGGGTGCGCCGACCGCTCTCGCCGGGCAGCCGATACGAAATCCGCGCCCTGGTGCCCCCGGAAGATCCCGCCATCCTGCGTGGACGCGACGCCATCACCCCCTTTTGGAGTGCATGGAGCGAGTCGGCACGCAACGCGCGCGTGTTCGAACTCGTGCGACGCCTCACCAGTGACCAGCCGACCGATTATGATAAAGTGCTTGCGCTCAAACACTATATCGAGACCCATACGGCATACAACATCGAGACCGAGGCGTACCCTCCTGACGAGGACGCAGTGGAGTATTTCCTCTTCGTGGCGCGAGAGGGCTACTGTACCGAATTCGCGACCGCGCTTGCCGTGATGTGCCAGTATGCTGGGTTGTCCGCCCGGGTGGCCTCGGGCTTCTTGCTAACCGAGCGCGATCCGCAAACGGGCGAGTATATCGTGCGCGAGAAGCATCGGCACACATGGACAGAAGTCTACTTCAGCGGTCTGGGCTGGGTTCCTTTCGACGCCACGCAGAACGCCCCCGTGATTAACGCGGGCACGCTTATTGGCGGCAACAGTGGTTCCGACCCGTCCCACCTGCACCCGCTGCTGCATTGGCGACGCCTGTTGGACGGACTCATTATCGCAGGTGTGTTGTATCTGCTCTGGTCGCTCGTGCTGGCGAAGCGATTCACGACGCCCCAAGGTATGCTCTCCCGTGGGGGACGACTCTATGCGCGGTTGGTGTTCATGTTGCGCTTGCTGGGATGTCCTGCGCCCGCTCCTTATCAATCTCCTGCGGATTATCTAAAGCGCTGTGCCGCGATTCTCAGGGCACGCGAGCGCACTCCCTCCGCCGCATCGCTGGTCGAAGCCTTGCAGGAGCCTATCTTGCGCTTGCTTTACGCGCCCGCGCCAGAGGCAAATGCGGCGAAGGAGTCCGTGCAGGGTAAAATAAATGCACTACGCCAATGGATGGGTCGGGAAGTCGGATACCCGCGCCTGATAGGGCGAGCCATGATACTCAAATGGCGCGACTGGTCCGCTTGGTCAGACGCATCCGATGAAATTTTTTCTCTGGGGTACTCCGCGCAGCGGGGTCAGAGAAAAATTTCAGGACTGTCTGTCTCGCAAAGACATGGAAGTTAAGTACTCCAAGCTTACGGAAGAGCAGTTGAAATCACCGGCACGCGCCTATTTGCTCGTGGGTAACGAGCCGGTGCTGCAGCGTGAGTTCCTCGATCGGCTACGACACGCGTTGCAGCTGGAGCCGGGCTGCCTCGACGAGGCGACGCTCGATGCACGCCAGACAGCGGTGGCTACGGTGGCACATATTCTGCAAACCTTGCCGATGGAGCGTGAGCGACGCCTGGTGATTTTGCATGCAGCCTCTCGCTATCATGCATCCGAACTGAACACCCTTGCCCAGCTAATCCCTCAGATACCGCCTTTTAGTTGTCTGGTGCTCCTGCCCGACGCGACCGACATGTCAGACGGGGAGAACCCAACGACGCATCCCTCCAAAGCGGGTTGGCAGGCGGTGGTCAATGCGGTGCGCGAGCATGGCGTGGTCGTCACGCTGGAATCGCTGCGTGGCAAGACACTGGAAGCACGTCTCATTGAAGCGGCTCAGGTGCAAGGCAAGCGACTACGCCCGCCCGAAGCCCAGTACCTGATGGAGCTGGTAGACGGCGTGGCAGAACTGGCGCTGATGGAGCTGCAGAAAGTGCTGCTCTATGTAGAGCCACGCACCGAGATTACACGCGAGGACATCGAACGGGTCGTCAGTGCGTCGCAGCAGGCGCAGGTATTCAAGCTGGTCGACGCGATTGTTGCAGGCAATTCAGCGGAAGCGTTGCGCTGGCTCCAGTTACTATTTCAGGGAGGCAACCGTCCCGAAACCGCTGCACTGCAAACACTGGGACTGATCAGTCGCCAGTTTCGGTTGCTTTGGGACATGCGCATCTTGATCGAACACCATCAGCCCATCGATAGACCGGAGCAGGTAAGCGAGGCTGTGGCACAGAAATTGCTGCATGAGCCGAATGTGATACAGCTGCTGCAGCGTCAGCCATTTTTGCGGGAAAGGTTGCGTCGTCAAGCCGAGCGGTTCCCTTTGTCTCGACTTCAGCGGGCATTTGCTGCCCTTTGCGACGCCGACCTCGCTCTAAAGGGTGTGCAATCCGCTGTAAATCCAGTCGAAGTTATGGAAAGACTCATCGTGCAACTAACGACCCAAGTGTAGGCTATCGACGGGGATAGCCACGGATGCAACCTGTGAAATTTTTTCTCTGGGGTACTCCGCGCAGCGGGGTCAGAGAAAAAATTTCAGGGCTCCAGAATTCGTAATCTAAGGATAGGGAGGCAACAGAGATTGGCAAAGCGCGTGGCGGAAAATCCGATTATCACGCCGGAGGCAGTGCCGCCGTCCGAGCCGGGTCTGGAAGTGGTCGGTGCGTTCAACCCGGGCGCTGTCCGCTATGGGGATGAGGTGCTTCTGCTGCTGCGGGTGGCGGAGCGACCGTTTCTGGATGATCCCAATCAAGTGGGCGTGCCTGTGTTGAACTTGAACCATCGGCGCGATTCCAAGCGGGTGGAGGTGCTTACCTTCCCGCGTCATTCGCCCCATGTGGATCTGAGCGATCCGCGTGCCGTCTATGTGGAGGGGCGACCCTACCTTAGCTCTATCTCGCACCTGCGATTGGCACGCAGCCGTGACGGGGTCCATTTCACCATCGATCCGGAGCCGACCCTTTTCCCGGAGAATATCTATGAGGAATACGGGCTGGAAGACAGCCGCATCACTCAGATTGAAGACACCTATTACATCACCTACACTTCGGTCTCACGGTTCGGCATCTGCACCGGGCTGGCAAGTACGCGTGACTTTCGCACCTTCAAGCGGCACGGGCTGATCCTGCACCATGAGAACAAGAATGTGGTGCTCTTCCCGCGCCAGGTGAAGGGGCGATATGTGGCGGTGCATCGCACGGGCATGTCGCCCTTCAATGGACCCAACATGTGGCTGGCGTACTCGCCAGACCTGCTGCACTGGGGCGAGCATCGCTTTCTGATGGCGCCGCGGGCGCACATGTGGGACGCTCGACGCATCGGGGCAGGAGCACCCCCCATCGAGACGCCCGAAGGCTGGCTCCTGGTCTATCACGGTGTCAACGCAAAAGATGGCTACTGCGCCGGGGTCGCCCTGCTGGATTTGGAGGAACCACACCGCGTGTTGCACCGCTCCCACGAACCATTCATTACACCCACTGAGGATTATGAGGTGAGTGGTTTCTTTGAGCGAGTGGTGTTCCCGACAGGCGTTGTGCCCATGCACGACGGGCGAATAATGGTCTATTACGGGGTGGCGGATCGAGCCGTTGCCGTCGCGGAGAGCAGCTTGGAGGAGCTGATTCGGGTGGCACAAGGCGAGCGCGTGCCTGCCGCCGTCTGATTACGGGACAGACGGCTTAAGAAGAGTGTTGGGGGCGAGGTAGGGTCGCGGGCGCAGCGACGACTCGCGCCAACCCGTTTCGTTCGCCCGGGGCAATTCATAAACCAGCAGTCGATAAGGACCCACATGCCCACGCAGCATCGGGTGCGCGGCGGGTTCCACCCGATTCGAGGCGGTGTACCATCGGCTCAAATCGGCTCCTGATGTCCAGAAGCGCATCAGGGTCTCCTCCGAACCGACGACCAACACATGCGTTGCGCCCAGCGACTGGGGCGGCTGCCGATCGTTGCATAAACCGCGAAACACGAAGAAATAACGGAATGGGGTCTCGAACGCAACGCCCACCAGCACCGAACCCTCTGGCAGCATGCGTGTCAGCGCCTCGTTAAACGCCTTCAATTGATAGGTACGGCTGCCGAAGTAGCTCAGGTACCACGGCGTGTTCAGCAAGACACCCAGCGCGACGAGACAAGAAGCAGCGAATGAGGCGCGGTGCGTGGCGAATAGCGAGCGGAATCCGTTCAGCCATCGCTCTTTCTCGCCCACCACTTGCCATCCGCGCGGCACATACCATGCCCCCAAGCCCCCCATGACCAACGCCGCCAACAGCAAGCGCCAGCGCATGCCACTATCCAACACGGGAAACTCCAGCGTGCGCCACTCCACACCAGGCAAGACAAGCAGCAGCAGGAAGTAAAACAGCCATGCCAAGATGAGCATCCGCACGCCCCAACTGCGCCCGTCACGACCCGTCAGCAGCGGACGCAGCAACTCCCATCGCGCCACGGCAATCCAGAGCAGCGCGACCATCGCCGGAACAAAAGATGCGGTGTAGCGTGTTGGAGCGATACGCATGCCCATCATCTGGAGCCAGCTGAGCGCAACCCAAAGCAACAACACCCACTCAATCGGGGTCAGCACGGTGCGCAATCGCTCGGATCGCCACACGCCTGCCATCAGCATGAGGCTGCCCAGCCACGCCAACGAAGCATGCAGAAAGAGAAACTGCATCAAGCCATACCGCTCACCGATCAAAGCAGTCTGAATTGCCTGCCAGCCCTCCGCCCAACTGTGGGGCAAGCCCTGTACCCGCAGATAGAATCCCTGCATTCGACTCCATGTCTCCCAATGAGGCAGAAGCCACAGACTGTACCAGAGTGCCACCCCTCCCGCCAAACCGAGCAGGAGCGTGCCGAGCACATTTTTTGTCTTAGCCATTCTATCGGAGCTGCCCCACTGCTCCCTGAATAGGGGACTTACCGCGCCGACCACCAGCGCCACCGCAAAGGGTAGTGTGGTCAACTTCGTTGCCAACGCCGCCACGGCCGCCAACCCTGCCAGGATTCCCCAGCAACCCGCGCACCACCTTGTTCGACAAGCAGCTGCCTCGGCAAAGCACCACAGGCTCAGCAAGCAGAAAAAGGCAGCGGGCGTCTCCAATAATGCGGTGCGATTGTACAGCAGATAGAGATGCTCGTATGCTAACCAAACCGCGCCCAGCACCGCCAGCATCGCCGCGTGGGACACAGCGCGCTCTGGGCGACCTGCGCCTTGAAATGCCACCCGCAAAACGCGCCCAAATAAGACGATGCTCAACAGCCCCAGCACAACCGAGACCAGACGCCCTTGCACATAGCCCACTCCAAAGTGCGAAAAGACCCACACATGCAGCCAATGCACCAACGGGCTGAGCACCGCGTTATTGAACTCGTCCAGATTCGACTGCCCGAACAGCACCTGATTGCGGGCGTTATGCATATAGAACGCCTCGTCGGTGAGCAGACCCGGATTCCAGTCCAGTCGCCAGTCCGGATCGGCGTCCAGGCTGTACAGGCGCAACGCCACTGCCATAACCAAGAGCGGCATCACAATCAGCCAGCGATTTCTGTTCATCCTCATCCTACCGACTGCCCTCCATTCGCCCCTTGTTCCACGGGATAGACCAGTCCCCACTGGGCACGAATCTGATCTAACACGCGCAGAATACGCAGGCTTTCCTCCAGAGGCATCCATGGGCTTTCGGTCCGCCCCTGACGCAGGCACTCATGCACATGGCGAATCTCGAACTGCAACCCATCCCCCGTGTAGGGGTGTTGCCATCGCTCCTCGCTTCCGTCGGTGTGGGTAAGCGTCGCTTCGGACGGCTTCCACCAAGGGGTGTGGATGCGGATGCGCCCCCGTGTGCCGCATAAGGTTGCCTCTTTGGGTGTATCCGTCTGTATAGCCGCGCTAAGCACTGCCAGTGCCCCATCCGCATACTCAAAAAGCAATGCGCACTGCTCATCCACGCCCGTTTGCCCGATATGCGCTGTGGAAAGGACTCGCACCGGCTCGCCCAGAAAGAGAAATGCCAGTGCGACTGGGTACACGCCCACATCGAGCAAGGCACCACCCCCCAGCGCAGGGTTCAACAGCCGTCCTTCGGGATTGTAGGGCGCACGAAAGCCGAAATCGGCCTGAATCAACCGAATGGTGCCAATTGCACCCTCTTGCACGCGAGCAACCACCTCGCGCATCAAGGGGAAGCAGCGTGTCCACATGCCCTCCATCAGAAACAGACCCCGCTGGCGAGCCAACACAACGAGCGTTTCTGCTTGATGTGCGTTCAGAGTAAGAGGCTTCTCGCACAGCACATGCTTCCCATGCTGCAGAGCAGCGCGGGTATTCTCGGCATGCAGCGTGTGGGGCGTCGCGACATAAACAATCTCCACTTCTGGGTCCGCCAGCAGGGCATCATAGGAGCCATAGCGGCGCGGAATACCGAACTGTTCGCCAAATGCCTCGGCGGTCTGCGGGCTACGCGAGCCTATCGCCACCACCCGCGCGTCGGGCACTAACGCCACTGCTTGCATAAAGCGACGCGCAATCTTGCCCGTCCCCAGAATCCCCCACGCAAACCCCATCGACCGCACCTCCATCAAAGCGGAGAAATTATACCTTATAAGAGTGATTCAGCTTGGGCAGCCAAGAATACCTGCATGGAAGGGCGTTGAATGGCAGTCTGCAACGGGTAAAGGGGGTATACTTTCCTGCTGAGTGCAGCAAAATGAGCAAGGCAAGGCAGGAGCGACGCAAATTCGGTTTTGAGACGCGCATGGTGCATGCAGGGCATATTCCCGACCCTTACACGGGGGCACGGGCAGTGCCCATCTATCAAACCACCTCCTATGTGTTCGACGACCCCGACTACGCCGCGCAGCTGTTCGAACTGAAGCAGTACGGCAACATCTACACCCGCATCAATAATCCGACGACTGCGGTGCTGGAGGAGCGGGTCGCCTCCTTGGAGGGCGGCACAGGGGCAGTTGCGACCGCCAGCGGCATGGCGGCGCAGTTCCTCACTTTTATGACGCTGCTGGAGCCAGGTGATGAGATTGTTTCCTCGTCGCACCTGTATGGTGGCACGATGACCCAGTTCGTGCATACCTTCAGGAAGCTGGGCATCACCGTGCATTTCGTGGAACCGCACGATTGGGATGGCTGGGAGCGTGCTATCACGCCGCGCACGCGCGCCTTGTACGGCGAGACCATCGGCAACCCGCGTGGCAGCATTCTGGATATTGAGCGGCTGGCGCAGCTGGCGAACGCGCATCACATCCCGCTGATTGTGGACAACACTTTTGCCACTCCCTATCTGTGCCGACCCATCGAATGGGGCGCGACCATCGTGGTCCATTCTGCCACCAAGTTTCTGGGCGGGCACGGCAACTCCATCGGCGGTATTGTGGTCGAATCGGGCACCTTCGATTATAGCCACTTCCCTACCATTGCGGACCCATCGCCCGCCTATCACGCTCTGAAATTTTATGAGACTTTCGGGCACTACGGTTTCTTGATGAAGTTGCGGGCGGAGGCGCTGCGCGATGTGGGCGCGTGTATGTCGCCTTTTAATGCTTTTCTCATTTTGCAGGGCATCGAGACGCTCTCGGTGCGAATGGAGCGCCATGTGCAGAACGCGCTGGGTGTGGCGAAGTTTTTGCGGGAACATCCGCGCGTGGCATGGGTTGCCTATGCGGGGCTGCCAGACCACCCTGATCACAACTTGGCGAAAAAATATATGCCTTTGGGACCAGGCGCGGTGCTCTCGTTTGGTATCCAACCGCCTTCTGGAATGGACGCGCGTGAGGCAGGGAAACGCTTTATTCGGAATCTGCACCTGTTCTCGCATTTGGCGAATGTGGGCGATGTGCGTAGCTTGGTCATCCATCCCGCCTCGACCACGCACCAGCAGCTCTCAGATGAAGAGCTGGTTCAGGCGGGCATTACGCCCGACATGGTGCGCCTCTCCATCGGGCTGGAGACGCTGGACGACCTGCTGTGGGATCTGGACCAAGCGTTGTGGGGGATTGACCATGGCTGAGGCGACATACGGATAGGTTCACCGCTCAAATGAGGTACCATCTAAAGCGAGATGGAAACGCTGGCATGCTCGATACAACTGAATACCATTCTGCCGCCTGAGCTGCAGGCGCGGTACCAGGATCCCGATGCAATCCGGCGCGTGTTGCGCGAGGCGCGCACCATCGCCATCGTGGGCATCTCCACCGACAAGTATAAGGCGAGCCACATGGTGGGCGCGTATCTGCAGTACGAGGGCTATCGAGTCATTCCCGTGAACCCGAATGCCACCGAGATTTTGGGCGAGCAATGCTATCCTGATGTGCGTAGCATCCCGGAACCCATCGATGTGGTGGACATCTTTCGCCCTGCGCATGAATGCGTGCCCATCGTGCAGCAGGCAATCGAAAAGGGTGCATGGTGTGTCTGGATGCAGTTGCGAATCGTGAATCTGGAAGCAGCCGAGTTGGCGGAACGCGCCGGGCTGACCGTGGTGATGGATCGCTGCATCAAGATGGAACACGGACGCTACAATAATAGCCTGCACTGGGTTGGCATGAACACCGAAATCATCACCGCCCGCAAGATGAGAAGGTGGTTTTAGGGAAGAGGTGGCACGCACAAGAAGCGAGTGGAATCTGCTCGCCACCAAAATTTTTTGCTCACTATTCGCTCTCTACAAGGTTTGAAGCAAGGCGTACTGTTCGGGGGGTATTTTGTTGCCTTGAGTGTCCGTGCAGTAGAAGCTCAACAGGGTGCGCCCTGCCCATTGCCCCAATCGCGCGCTATGGATGTTCCAGCCCAGTCGTGAGAGGCGATACGCAGCGCGATAGAGTGCGCCCGCATCCGGCGCTGTCTGCATATCGACCACGGTATAGCTCTCGGAGGCATCGTCGTGGATCTGGAGCTGGCGCAGCGTTAGTGGGCTGTCGGGGTCTTTCTGATGCTCGCGCAATAGTTCGCTAACCGACTGCTCGCCCGTCAGCACGCGGCGCAGTGCCTTCTCCAGCACCGTACATTGATTAGGTGAGAGCGGGCGATGGCGCATGGTAATCCAGAGCGTATCCAGCGCGACGCGCGGCTCATCCTCGCGCGTGAGCACCCGTGCTGCGCTGACCTCCGCGTCCAGCGCGTAGAGCACGCCCGCAATCTTGCTCAACAGCCCCGGTTGGGGGTCATCAAAGGTGCAGATAGTCAATTCGGTGTAGGGCGATTCGGGGGCTTGATGGAACTCGATCACAGGCCCCTTGCCTTCGCGCACGCGCTGAATGTAGTGGATGTGGAGCATCATTTGTTCGGCAGGGGTGTTGAGCAGGTAGGCGGAGGGCATCTGTTGGATGTGCTGCTCGATCAGTTCGTGGGGCAGCGGGTGACGCGAGAGTTCGCGCATGAGGCGTTTGCGGAGTGCACCCAGGTTGGGCGCACTCACTGGCTCGCCCTCCTCCATCGCTCGCATCGCCCGCCGATAGAGTTCCTGCAGGAATGCCGCCTGCGCCGGGGTCCAGATCCGCTCGCCCACCGCCTGCGTATCGGCGCAGGTGAGCAGGTAGAGCATCTGCAGCCGTTCGGGGTCCTCCACAGTGCGCACAAATTCGCGAATCGTCTCGGGCAGGTGCAGGTCGCGCTGGCGAGCCGTCTGCGCCATCAGCAGGTGGTGCCGCACCAGAAATGCCAGGTCGTCGGCATACTCGTCCCAGCCGAGCTGATAGGCCGTTTCGCGGGCTATCTCCGCGCCCACCTCCGCATGCGGACGCGAACCGTCTTGCTTGCCCACATCGTGCAGCAGAAGCGCCATGTAAAGCAGTTCAGGGCGTGGCAACTGGCTTAGGAGCATCGTTGTTAGGGCAGGTGGGTCCGATGTGGACTGCACGAAACTGTCCAGAATGCGGATGGCTTGCAGCGTATGTTCACCCACGGTGAACTCGTGGGTCGGGTCGCCCGCGGGCAGATGGATCACGGCTCCGAAGGCAGGGATCGCCCAGCTCAGCACGCCGAGCCGCGCCATTGGTTCCAGCACCCGATAGACCTCGCCCGGCTGGCTAAGGATCTCTTTCAAGGCATGCCCTGCCTCGCGCGGTTCGGGTGGGCGCGAGATGGTTGCTATGGTCGCCTCGATACGCGCCTCGATCTGCGGGCTGAGCGCAAGCCGATACTTTTGCGCCAGTCGGAACACCCACAGACACCATTCGGGGCTTTCACGCTCTAAGGTGGGAGCAGGCTCAATCTGGAGATTAACGCTATCCAGTCCCAGCCCCAGAATGAGTTTGGAGCGGATGAGCCGCTCGATGGCGCGCTGGGCGATGCGGGCGTGCGTGCTGAGGGCGTCCATCACCCAGCGGGTGAACGCGCTTTGCTCGATACCCAGTCGCTCGGCAATTTCCGCTTGGCGTGTCAGCGTGAGCCGATCGCGGGCTTCACCTGTGAGGGCGTGCAGCCATGCGCGCACTCGGCTCAGGGTCTGGGTTGCCTCATTCAGGGCGTCCGCTTCCGTCTGGCTTAGGATGCCCTCCGCAATGAGAGTGGGCAGCACGGCATGTGCGGGAATGCCATAGCGCACCTGGCTCAGCCAGTTGAGTGTATGGCGGTCGCGCAACCCACCGCGCCCCTCCTTCAGATTCGGCTCTATGCGCAAAATGCCCTCCCCCTGCTTTGCCCAGCGTGCCCGATACTCCTGATACCGCTCTAACATGAAACCTGTCGGGTCTAAGGTCTGCCAAAAGCGCATTTCGAACCGCTCGGCAACGGCGCGACTGCCTGCTACCAGGCGCATATCGATCAGTCCCGTGCGCGTTTTGGCATCGAGCGTGGGGCAGTCATCCATCAAGCGATAGGCGTAGCCGACCTTTAGCCGCGCCTGTGTATGCAGCCCATTCATCAACGCTTGGAACAGGTGCTTGACCAGCCGTTCGGTGAATGGCTCGTTCTCGTGCAGGGGCACGAAGGTGAGGTCGATATCGGAGCAGGGGGCAAGGTCAGCGCGTCCATAGCCGCCCGTCGCCAGAATCGCGAGGGTCTCTTGCGGGATAAGCGCGACCTCCTGCGCCGCTTGCTCATATGCCCACTGGTACAGCCATTGCAACGCCGTGTCGATCAGCGCGGTATACTGGCGAGCGAACTCTTTGTCTATGGAGGGCGAGGCGTCTGCCGAGCCGAATGTCCCCACCCCCAGCCCCTCCGAAATTTTTCCTCCGGGGCGCCCATCTGGGTCGGAGGAAAAACTTCGTCCCACACTGTGGGAGAGGGCGAGGCTGTCTCGCCAGAGGTGTTCTATCAGGCGCGCGCGCTCCGCAACGAGCCACGCACCCACCTGTTCAGGCGTCTGCCCAATTGCTTGTGCCGCTCTGAGGCTCACAAAGAAGATTGTACCCGTCCTTTTGCCTGTTGGGTTAGGTATTCTTCTGCAGAAATGGCACAACAGCAAGCGCGTTTGCCGAAAGCGGTCATAGCGCTGGGGGCAGTCAGTCTGCTGAACGATACCAGTAGTGAGATGATTTACCCGCTGCTGCCTCTCTTTCTGGCCCAACTGGGCGCGTCCGTGGCGTTCATCGGGTTGATTGAGGGCATCGCCGAGATGACCGCAAGCTTGCTGAAACTTGTTTCAGGCTGGTTGGCAGACCGTTTCGGCAGACATAAGCTCCTGACGATGTTCGGGTACGGGTTGGCGGTGTTGACGCGCCCGTTGCTGGCTCTGGTGACGGCGCCGTGGCAGGTGCTGTGTCTGCGCTTTGCCGATCGGCTGGGCAAGGGGTTGCGCACGGCACCGCGCGACGCGCTGATCGCGCATGCCACCCTTCCTGACGCGCGTGGGCTGGCGTTCGGCTTTCATCGGGGAATGGACCATCTGGGGGCGGCGATAGGTCCACTATTAGCGTCTGGCATCCTGCTACTTGCCCCGAAGGATTATCGCCTTGTGTTTTGGTTGGCGGCGGTCCCTGCATTGCTCTCGCTGGTCGTGCTGGTGTACGGCATGCGCAGGGTGTCGGAGCCATCGCCTACGGACACAGCTGAACCGAGGCGTTTGAGCCTGCCCAGGGGCAAGTTCCGCTGGTTCTTGCTATGTATCTTCGTTTTCACCTTAGGCAACTCCAGTGATGCGTTTCTCCTGTTGCGTGCGCAGCAGGTGGGAGTTGGCACGGCTTTTGTGCCATTGCTGTGGGCAGGGCAACACCTGCTCAAGAGTCTGCTCTCCACGCCGGGTGGTTTGCTTTCCGACCGCTGGGGACGCCCGCAAGTGTTGATTCTCGGCTGGTTGGTCTATGCGCTGGTTTACGCGGGGTTCGGTTTTGCCAGCGCGGCGTGGCACATCTGGGCGCTGTTCGGGTTGTACGCGCTCTATTTCGCGCTGACGGAGGGCACGGAGCGCGCACTGGTTGCCGAGCTGGTTCCGCCCGACCAGCGGGGTCAGGCATTTGGCGCGTTCCATTTCGTGGTGGGCATCGGCATGCTGCCCGCCAGCCTGCTGTTCGGGCTGATATGGCAAGCATTCGGGTTTCAAGCGGCTTTCCTGATGGGCGCGTCGCTCGCGTTGCTGGCGTCCATACTGCTCGCCCGACGCTGATTCCATGAAACACTTATCGTGTGGCTCAGCACCTGAAATTTTCGCTTCCTACGGTAGCTCCACGCTGCTGCTGTCGCCGAGCATTAGGCGCAGGGCACGCGGACGACGCGCCTTGCCCGACACCAGCACATTCTTACCCAGCAGGCTATGCTCGATACGCGGCTCGATGCCCTCGATGCGGCTGCCGTCCAGCACAATGCTGTACTCCACTTCGCAGGCGTGTAGCTGCACCCCATCGCCAATCGAAGTGAAGGGGCCGATATAGCACTCTTTTAGTGTGCAGTTCTGCCCGATGATGGCGGGACCGCGAATGGTGCAGCGGGTCAGCCGACTCCCCTTTCCAATTGCCACGCGCCCATGCAGTTGACATTCCACCACTTCGCCCTCTATACAGCTTTCGAGGTCTTCCAACACGAGGCGGTTCGCTTCCAGCAGCGCGTCGAGGCTACCCGTGTCCTTCCACCAGCCTGTGATGGTGTGCCAGCGCACGGTATAGCGGTGGTCGATGAGGTACTGGATGGCGTCGGTGATTTCCAGCTCGTTGCGCCATGAGGGTTTGATGGCGCGCGCTGCCTCAAAGATATGATGGTCAAAGAGATAGACACCTACGAGGGCGAAGGGGGAGGGTGGCTCCTTAGGCTTTTCGATGAGTTTGACCACCCGCCGTCCACGCACGACCGCCACGCCGAACTCCTGTGGATTGGGCACTTCCGCCAGCAGAATCAGCGCGTTTGGGCGGTCGCGTTCGAACTCGCGCACCAGGGGCGTGATGCTGGACTTGATTATGTTGTCGCCCAGATACATTAGGAAGGGCGTCTCGCCCAGGAAAGGCTCCGCGACCAGCACCGCGTGCGCCAACCCCAGCGGTTCAGGCTGTGGAATGTAGGTCACCTGCAGCCCCCAGCGTGAGCCATCCCCCACCGCCGCTTGAATCTCGGCAGCGGTCTCACCCACAATCATGCCCACCTCTCGAATGCCGGCTTGTGCCACCGCCTCCAGCCCATAAAACAGCACAGGCTTGTTGGCGACGGGCACGAGCTGTTTCGCCATGCTGTAGGTGATAGGGCGCAAGCGTGTGCCCTTTCCCCCCGCCAGAATGAGCGCCTTCATGGAAGGAGGCTCATCATCCACTGCCGCAATGTTTGCCACAGGGCAAGCGCTGCGAGTGCCGCCGCTGCTCGCAAGCGATTGCGCCACTCCTGCCAGAAGGAGGTGCTCTGCGCCTGACCTTTGAGGTGCTCATCGAGCCAGCGCATGATGGTATCCAGCACTTTCGGCATTTCGGTCGGTGGCGGCACATGTCCACCCTTATACCAGATAACCTTTTTCGGCTCGCGTGCTGCCTCGTGCAGTGCCTTGTTCGATTCGACGGGCACCACATCGTCCGCATCGCCATTAATCATCAACACAGGGCGCGGGCTGATGCGCCCCACCCAATGGATAGGGTCGACAATTTCCATCGCCTTTAACGCCTGCTCGATCTCTTTGGAGGGGCGGTTCTCGCGATTCTGGCGAAAGACAGACAGGACGCTCTTGTCCATCATGATTTTCCAGTTACCACCCGCGACCAGCAGAATGGGCGCTTGCACGCGCTCATCGACACCTGCGAATATCGCGCCGAGTATCCCGCCCATGCTTGCGCCGATGTAGCCGATACGCTTGGAGTCAATTTCGGGGCGCGTTTCGAGATAGTCCACCGCGCGGCGCAGGTCGATCACGGTCTGAATCAGCGCGTCGCGCGAGTAGTAGGGATAGACTCCGAAGAAGGGGAGCGGGTCTTTGGGCTTGCGCTCGCCGTGATACTGCGCATCAATCGCAAACAGCGCGTAGCCCGCGTTGGTGAGCATCGGCCAGAGCATCTTGAGCATCGACTTATCGCCGCCCAGCCCATGCATGAGTATCACACAGGGAAGTTTCTGCCCTTCTGGACGGTTTTTGGGTAGCACAAGAAAGGCAGGTACGCGCTGATCGCGCGCGCTGCGATAGACCACCTTGTAGCAGGTGTAGGCGTTGGTCTCCTCCGCTACGCTCTCTTCGGGACCGAGAGGCAGGTTTTTATCGTAGCCGAAGATCCAGTCGGGGTCGGGTGTCGGGTTGTTCTGTGCCTGTGTGCAGCCCGTCAGCCCCACCAGCAGCCATAAGCCCCAAATCGGAAACAGCCGCGTCGCTCTCATCATAGGAACCCTGATTCACTCGGCACGAAGGAAATCCTACCCACAACCCACGCATGGAGGGCGAGGCTCCTGCCGAGCCGAAAAAACTTTCAAATGGAGGGCGAGGCTCCCGCCGAGCCGAACTGCCTACGGCATATAGGTCACTATCGCCGTCAACACGAAGAAGGCAATTGCCAGAATCAGCGTCAGTCTGGAGAGGTTGTCCTCGAAGCCGGGCTTTGCCTTGATGTAAGTCCCTTCGGCCGAGCCAGGACTAAAAATGCCCTCCGCCCGCGAGGTCTGAATGGCAACCAGCCCGATAAACACCGCCATCACGAAAATGTCGACCCAAGTTAGTACCTGCTTGACGATTTCCATCGTTTAGCTCCCTCTGATAGTCGGCTACTGCTGGCAGGCGGTCATCCCACTAAGGATAGCGGGTGAAGTCATCGCGCAGCTCTTCCATCGGCTCTTCGAAAGAGCGTGTGACCTCCTCGCCTGCCTTTTTGAATTCGCGCATCGCTTGCCCGACCGATCGCGCAATCTCCGGCAGCTTGCGCGGACCGAAGATAAGCAGCGCGATGACGAGCAGTACCATGATTTCGCTAAAGCCGATGCTTCCGAACATAGTCCGCCTCCGTTCTCTATTTTACCCGATTTGTTCGGACAAAGCGGTGTTGGCTGGGGTGATAGCGACGATTGTACGCCGATCGGGTTCGAACAGCTCGGCGGCAAGTGCATGAATCTGTTCGGGTGTGACGGCGTCGATTCGGGCGATGACTTCCTCCATCGGAATCACCTCACCCCGCATGAGCGTCTCGCTGCCGATAAGTTCGGCACGGGTCTGCATCGCCTCTAATGCCAGCACGCGCGTTCCCTTGAGCTGATTGCGTGCGCTGAGCGTCTCCTCTTTGCTGGGCGGCTCGCAGCGGAGGCGATCCAGCTCCGCATGCACCAGCTCCACCACTTGGTCAAAATGTTCCGCAGAAGTTCCACCATAGATCACAAACAGCCCCCCATCCGACATGGGTGATGAGTAGCTGCCGATGTCATACACCAGTCCGCGCTGCTCGCGAATCTCCTGCCAGAGTCGGCTGAACATGCTGCCGCCCAGCAGGCTGTTCAGCACTGCCAGCGCGTATCGCCGCTCGTCCATAAACGAGACACCATCGACGCCGATGCAGAAATGCACCTGCTCCACCTCACGCGCAAAGAGCTGGATCTGGAGACGGTCATGTGCCTTGCGGGGCGGGGGAGTGGAATCCGCAGGTGCGACCTCCGGATTCGGACGCCATGCGCCCAGCCATCGCTCCACCTCCTGCACCAGCGTATCGGGTTCCAGATTGCCCGCCGCCGAGATGACGATGCGTTCAGGCAAGTAGTGGGCATGAATAAACTCTTGCAACCCCTCGCGGGTGAACATGCGGACCGTTTCGGGCATGCCAATGATGCGCCGCCCCAACGGATGACCTGCCCAGTGAACCTCCGCAAACAGGTCATGGACCACCTCGTCGGGAGTATCCTCAATCATGCGCATCTCTTCCATGATGACGCCCTTCTCGCGTTCCAGCTCATCGGGGTCCAGCTTGGCGTTCAGCAACAGGTCGCTCAGCACTTCGACCGCGATTGGCAGATGTTCGCTCAGCACGCGGGCATAGTAGCAGGTCAGCTCCTTGCCGGTGGAGGCGTTCAGAATACCGCCACGCCCTTCAATCTCCTGAGCAATCTGGAAAGCGGTGCGATTCGTGGTGCCCTTGAACAGCATATGCTCCAGGAAGTGCGCCATTCCATATTGGTGAGGCTGCTCATAACGGGAGCCGCTCTTGACCCAGACACATATCGCAACCGACTGGACTGTCGGCACAGGCTCCATCACGATGCGAATGCCGTTCGAAAGCGTCGCGTGAACCAGTGTCATAGCGGAAAAGTATACCTTACTCCGTTCCGAAAGGTTGTCGAGCGATCTGGATGCGTAGACAAAAGCGCATGCCCCTAAAGGGCAAACCTCCCAGCGTGTAGGGGCAAACCTGCGTGCAAAATTTTCTTTTCCGACCCAGCAGCAAAATTTTTTCTCTGACCCAGACGGCAAAATTTTCTTTTCCGACCCAGCAGGGTACCCCGGAAAAGAAAATTTTGGGTACCCCAGAGAAAAAATTTTGGGGTACCCCGGAAAAGAAAATTTTGTCTGCCCA
This sequence comes from bacterium HR15, assembly GCA_002898555.1. Taxonomy (GTDB): domain Bacteria; phylum Armatimonadota; class Fimbriimonadia; order Fimbriimonadales; family GBS-DC; genus HRBIN15. Next base: position 9,105 of record BEHR01000018.1, on the reverse strand, counting down.
AAAACCCGATTCACCTCTCACCACTCGCCACCCGCCACAGCAGGAATCCCAACCCGCTTGACGAATACCCCAACCAGCAAGGAGGTGAGAAGCAGACGGTGCAAGAACCAGCGTGTGCGGTACCGCGCTGCCTTGCCCACCCATTTTGAGGCGCGAGTGGCGCCAACGGCGCTGACACACGCAGTGCCGAGCTGAAGTCTGTGCGCCTTTTCAAGGGCGATGGGGCGGCAGCAGGTGCGGCTGTGGGCAAGGGTGTCCTTGCCCTGTGGGGCTGTTCGGAAAGTTGAAAAAAATGCGCGGGCAGCGGACGGTTTTTAGCGTCTTCAGGGTCTTGACGGCACTTTTTGAACTCAAAAGCCTTTTTTCGTTCCCCCCTTGACAAACCCCTGCAGGATGTGCCATCAATAGCAGCGTACCTTTGGAAATGGCGAAGGAGGCGATGGTGATGCGACGAGGCAGTTTGCGTTGGGTGCGCCAGGTGTTGGCGCAGAAGGGAACGGCAAAGGCGTTTGCCGCGGTGCTGTGCGTGTCGTTGGTGGTGCCACCGCAGTTTGGGGTGGCAGCGGAACTTGCCCGTACTCGCTCTCTGCGGGGGGGGTAAATAGTGTCAACACTCTAATTGCCACTTCCACCCCTGCTATCCCCTTCAAGACCCGCCTCAAAACTTGGCTGGCAACTCTCTTGCCCCTGCAGCGTGCGCAGGAGACCCCACCCGTTGCCCCTGCGCCTGGGCTGCCGCCTGCGTGGGGCGCGAGCGCAGGCGTCTATGGCGGCGTGGTGAATTTGGGCAACGGCAATCTCTGCCTGCAGCTGCCGCTGGTCGGGTGGGCAAACGGGGTCTCGTTGAGCCTCGTGTTCAACTCGCAAGCCAATCCGAGCCAGCCGTCTCCGATTGCCCCTAAGTGGACGCACAGTTGGCATGTGTGCCTCACGCTCAATAGCCCGCAGACGCAGGCGACCGTGCAAGAAGGGGATGGCTCGCGTTGGGTGTATAATGACCCCGATGGGGATGGGGTCTTCACGCCGCCGACAGGCGTGTTTGACCGTCTGGTGCGTCAGGCGGATGGGCGGTATGTGTTGACGCGGCGTGGGAGTGAAGAGCGTTGGGTGTTCGCCTCCCAGAACAACGCGCAGGGGGTGCGCGTGCTGGAGCGTGTGGAGGACAAGTACGCACGGGCAGTGGTGTTGAGCTATGTGAACGGGCAGTTGAGCCAGATTACGGATCGGTATGGACGCGCGCTGAGCCTGACTTACACGAACAATCGGCTGTGGCAGGTAGTGGACTTCACGGGGCGTGTATGGGAGCTGGTGTACGATGGTCAGGGGCGTTTGTGGAAGGTGCGCTTTCCTGAGGTGGCTGATGAGAACGGTCAGGTGCGCGGTTATGAGGTGGTGTTTGGCTACAACGGTCGGGGGAATGTGGTGCGCTGGACGGATCGGCTAAGGCAGGAATGGCAGTATGGCTATGTGAGCGCGACGAGCGACGCGCTGAAGTGGTTTCGTGATGCGGCTGGCAACCAGTGGACGGCGAGTTATTGGCGTGCGGAGCCTGTGGGGATTACGAGCAGTGGCACGCCCGAAACTGGGAGCAGTCGCTGGACCGACCCGACAGGGGTGTGGACAGAGTATGGCTTTTCGGGCGTGACGGTGGTGCGTCTGACGCAGGGTGGGGACGCGACGCTGGTGCGTTTGACCACGCGGTTGTGGTACAACGGGCAGTATCAGGTGGTGAAGCGTCAAGATGCTGCGGGGCTGGTGTGGGAATGGAACTATGATACACAGGGCAACCTGCTCTGGAGCAAGGAGCCGAACGGGGCGCAGACGAGTTATACCTATTACCCGAACAGTGATCGGGTGTGGAAGGTGACGGACGCGCTCAACCACACTTGGGAGTATAGTTATACGGCGTATGGGGATGTGAAGCGTGTCACCGACCCTGAGGGTGCGCAGACGCAGTATGTGTATGATTATGAGTTGGGCGAGCCGGCGTATGGTCAGGTGCGTCGGGTGGTGGATGCGTTGGGTCGGGTGACGGAGTATGCGTATTACGGGTCGGATGAGGCGAACTTGGCGCGTCGTGGTCAGTTGAAGAAGGTGATAGTGCCTGGTGGTTATTGGCGCGAGATGGACTATGGGGGCGTCGGGTGGCTGGTTCGGCGTGTGGTACAGACGGGTGAGACGAGCAGCGAGACGACGCTGTACAGTTATGACACTTGGGGTCGTTTGCGGGGGATTGATTATCCTCGCAGCGCGGATGTGCGTATGGGCTGGGATGGTGAGAACCGTCGGGTGTGGGTGGAGGATGGCGCAGGCAGGCGCGACTACACCTACGACGCTTGGGGGCGCGTGCGGGAGCAACGCGGCTGCTGTGGCAGTGGGGAAGGCATCGAGGTGGTCGCCGTCTCCGCTGAGTATGACCCGGCAGGCAGGAAACGCTTTGAGAAAGAGTTGCGAGCGGATAACAGCGTGGTGCGCACGATAGAGAACGGTTATGACAAGTTAGGACGGTTGCAGAGTGTGGGCGACAATCGGGGCACGGTGGTGTATACTTATGACAACGCGACGGGACGGCTGAAGCGCGAGGACTATCCGAACGGGAGTTATGTAGAGTATACCTACTATGGTGCGGACAACCCGTCGCAGGTGGGCTTTGTGTGGAAAGTGGAACACAGGAAAGCGGATGGCACTTTGCTGATAGGGTATGAGTATACCTATGACCTGTTGGGTCGTGTGGTGCAGAGCGTGGAGCGTCCGAGTGGGGACACGACGGTCTACACTTACACGCCCGCAGGGAGGCTGGAGAGCGAACAGCGCACAGGTCAGGTGGCGTATTCGCGGAGCTACGCTTACAATCCCGACGGGAGCCGTGCGTTTGTGATGCGGGACGATGTGGTGAACGGTACGCACTGGGACTTTTATGCCTATGACGAGGTGTCAGGTCGGTTGTCGTCGGTGCAGGATGTGTGGACGGGCGAGGTGAACAGTTTTGTATGGAACCCTGAAGGCACTTTGGCGCGTTGGGATGCCCCGTCGGTGGCGTATGATCGGGTGTTTTCGTATGATGAGGAGGGTCGTTTGGTGCGGATAGAGCGGGATTATGGGAATGGTAGTTTGCAAGTGGCGTATGTGTACGGGTATAATGGCGATGGCATTCGTGTGTGGAAGGGGGATTATCTCAGTCAGCAGGAATATCGGTATGTGTGTCGGATAGGGTGTGGAGGTGTGCCGATGCGGGTGTACAGTCGGGCGATGGGGGGAACGAGCTGGTCAAGCGTGGAGGACTACCTGCCTGCAGGGAACGCGCTGGGGTACAATCAGAACTGGCAGTATCGGCACACAGGCGGTGAGTTGCTGATGATGGGTGCTGCAGGTGAGCCGAGTGGGTACTATCCGATGGACAGCAACGGTTTGGCGGTGCAGAGCGAGTTGCCTGCGCCGTGTGTCTGTCCCGTGGTGCAGCCCCAAGCCCCGATGGCGTGCCCACCGCTGGGATATGGGGGGTGTGAAGGAGGAAGATGTGAGGAAACGCCAATGCCTCCTGCTTTACCGAATCCGCCGCCACAGATGCCTTTTCCACCTCTTGATCCCTTTTTACCACAGCCTGTCTATCACATGCTAAGTAGTGGTCGGCTGAATACCCGAACTTCTATACTTATATGTACGCGTCCTGTAAAAGATACGGGTGGGATAGTATCGCATTCCTTGATTGCAGCGTGCGGGAAGATTTTCGAGGTACCTCCTGGTTCCACATCCAATCTAAGGGATGATCCATACCTCAAATGCGCAGTATATAGTGTAACAGAACATGAAAAGAGATGCATATGCAGTTATGGAGATTATCTACAATATGAGTGGGTGGATGTCTACGATATGCTCTTTGCCAATTGTCATGATTTTGTTGTGGATGTGCTCGATAGCTGCTTACTTAGTGGGTTTACAGATAGCGACTTGAGAAAAATAATCTATCCTTTACAGTAATTAGTTGCGAGGCTTCTAAGATGCGGCGGCTGTTCCTGAGTATTCTGGCGATGTTTTTGCTGATCACATTGGTTCTGGTGAAGACGCGTTGTTTGCGTGAGAACCAGCCCCCTGAGGGCGTCTTTATATTCGCCGTAGAGACGCGACCACCAGATCAGCCCTTAGCAGGAATAAGGAGTAGTATTCGGAAGAGCACAGGACGCGGTCTATGGAAAGTATCGTTTAAAAGGTCTTCCCAACAGACCAAACTTATTCAGCCTTGCACACAAGAGCCTTGGTGTGCTAACACCGACTCCAAAACGCACATAGTCTTGGGTTGTGGCAAGTCGGGGAGGCTTTACGATATTCAGCACGCACGAAGCTGGAGGATGGAAATTCCTTTGGGGAAACGGCTCATCGCACTTTCGTTGCGGGAAAAGTTTGCTATTTGGTGCACCAAAGACAAAGTATTCGTTGCGAGCTATAGAATCACCAACAATAGCATCGTTTGGACGCAAGAGCGCGTGCTTCCGAATATGCCAATTCCACAGGTAATTCATTTTTCTCCTACGGGTAGAGCGCTTCTAATGGAAAGTGGTGGATGGACCTATTTGCTTCCCGCTATAGGACAAGAGGCGCGCAAAGTGTTCCAAGCGCGTGCGTTGGGTTGGACACCCAGTGGTGCAAGTGTTTTCGTCTATGATAAGGCTCAGCATGAGATCCTGCGGTATGATTTGCGTCACGACCGTATTTCAGTGATAAATCTTTCGGGATGGTTACCCAAGGACGAAACCCCAGTAATTGTTTCACCATGTGGTGACTATATTCTAACAGAGTATGTTTCGTTCGATTTCAGGCGTTTCCTGCCTGAAATAAAAACCTTTCGTATTAGGAGCATGGTTAGGCAAGGAGTAGTTGTCGCGGAGTTCGATACAGGTTGGGGAGTAAAAGGAATCTGTTGGTTGGGAGGCTGTTCGAAAAATCGTGGAGCATCGGACAACTGATGCGGTCGCCCTGATCGTTCTTGTAGAAAAACTGCAAGTAGCTCTGGGGCAACCGATGCGGGTGTACAGTCGGGCGATGGGTGGAACGAGCTGGTCAAGCGTGGAGGACTACCTGCCTGCAGGCAACGCGCTGGGGTACAATCAGAACTGGCAGTATCGGCACACAGGCGGTGAGTTGCTGATGATGGGTGCAACGGGTGAGCCGAGTGGGTACTATCCGATGGACAGCAACGGTTTGGCGGTTCAGAGCGAGTTGCCTGCGCCGTGTGTGTGCCCCGTGGTGGGTCCTCAAGCCCCGATGGCGTGCCCGCCGCTGGGATATGGCGGGTGTGCAGGGGATGAGGAATGCTTTTGGTGGGGTTGTCTGTATCCAACCGTTCCACCAGGGTGGATTGAGAACTGCCACAACCTATGCGCACCATTCAGGAAGGGTATTTTGGGTGATCTCTCGTACTACCTATGTATGCAATGGTGTATAGGCTCCTGGCAACCGCAGCCGCCGCCCTCACTGCCACCTGATTATCCGCGGTTTGTTCCAGCTCCTCCCCATGCTCCGGGGTGTATAGGGCACGGTCCTCCAGGGTTCAACGGTCGGCCACATGGTTGTGTGACCACTATTGATGACTGTGTTATCGTGGCGCTTCCATATGACCGCTCTCTTCAACGAGGGGTCTGCATACAGTGCTGTCAAAAGATCAAGTGGCTCCCTGCTTTACCTCCTTGGGAGGATCGTTGTATTGAGAACTGCAAGCGGAGGTTTCCATGAAGGAGGAAGGCTTATGTGGCGCCGAAAGCGGATAGTGGTTCGGACCATCGTTGAGGCATTGCAAGCACGTCAAGCTCCTTGCACACACTGGCTCTGGCGGGAGCTGGGAAGTATCCACCCTGAACCGGAGGTAATCGCTTGCCTGCGCCGTGTACTTGCAGAGCAAACGCCTAATATAGCCAATCTCGCCACGGTGACAAGCAGGCTAAGCATTTACTTTGGTATCGCTCAGGCGTTTCTGGAGCGTGCCATCCACTTGCCTTCTGACGAATTAGCACGCTACAGGGCTGAGTTGAAGCATCTGGGTCATGTGCTTCAAGATGGCGAGCTTCAGCCTGAGAGTGGAATTCTTCACGATTGCTTGGCTGCCTTCGGAGACGCCGAAGCGCTGGAGGCTACTTGGAAGAGTCTCCGGGAGGGTGCCGCGATGTATCACACCGCGTTGCGAGCGTTGTTTCGATGGCGTCCGGAGCGTAAACGGGAATATCTGCGTCTGCTTTTCGATCGGGCGGATCAGCAGGATGAGATGCTCTGGCTATTAGGCGATTTGAAAAGTGTGTTGGATGAAGTGGTTGTATATCAGGTACAGGATTATCTTCTGGCGCAGATGCGTACACAGCGCACCCTGGAACCGAGAAGTCGGATCTTATTGGGGGTTGTGCTGAAGTTTGGTGAACCGTTGCGCCGGCATTCTGCGTTTCAACGCCTTTTGACCCGCGTGGCATACGAGGCGCGCCATACTTTGGCAACGCTTGCCCAACGAGACGAAGCGAAGGCGATCCAGCTTGCCAAGCATCTTTCTTGGCTGATATACTTCTGCCTCTTTCAAGGCAATCCCTCGGTCGTGGATAAGCTATTTTCGCCGTTGCGCGGGGAGCCTTTTGAGGAGGCACGAATCATGTTGAAGGCATGTTTAGGCGATCACCCCGCTCAACAAGAGTGGCTCACCTGGTTGCGAGCATGTCGTCCTGCGCTTCGCTGGATGCGTCAGATATTGATGCCGATGGGCGTGTGGTTTGCTAATTTATCAGACACGAGACGCTTCGATCAATGGTTGGATCAGCAGGTGTCCGCAGTGGAGCAAGCAATAGCGCGAAGGGAGCCGGTCAAGCAATTGGTGCCCATTATTTTAGGAGATTATGTAATGGGGAGTATGAAACTAACTCACTATTTAGAGATTTATCAGATTCTGATCGACCCTCTATCAGGTGTTCGGCGATGGTTTATTCGTGGTATTCCATCGCGAGATGATGAGAAGGGGTTAGGCTTCTTGACTGAATTGGCGCTTCTTTTGGGGTAATATTGGTGGAGTTGGGCGAAACGGGTGAGCCGAGCGACAGGGGGAAGTTGGCCATTCCCTCGCCTTGGTCTCCTGCCAGCAGTCTGAAGATACCAACAGGAGTGATAGAATGAGCAGGGACACGAAAAAAGAAATATTTGCCGTTTTAGTGGTGGGAACTTTATTCGCCATGACTTCTTTCTGGAATACGCCCCTGGACTTCTTACCGTGGAAACCATTCTCAGTTTTTTTGCTTTTTGGGGTTGTACCGCTTCTGGGAGGCGCCCTCTACTTGCGAAGGCTGCGAAGGCAGCAGCCTGGGCGCGAAGCCCCTTATCCGTTGCTTACTTGGGCTGTGATATATTGGATCATCTTGCTTTTTTTGTTGGCGTTCATTCAAGGTATAATGCGGGGAGTCGGGTATATAACTGGGCGATAGATGGCAGTAGCTGGGCAAGCGTGGAGGACTACCTGCCTGCAGGGAACGCGCTGGGGTACAATCAGAACTGGCAGTATCGGCACACAGGCGGGGAGTTGCTGATGATGGGTGCTACGGGCGAGCCGAGCGGATACTATCCGATGGACAGCAACGGTTTGGCGGTGCAAAGCGAGTTGCCTGCGCCGTGTGTGTGCCCCGTGGTGGGTCCTCAAGCCCCGATGGCGTGCCCACCGCTGGGATATGGCGGGTGTGAAGGAGGAAGGTGTGAAGAGATACCTCCGGTACTGCCCCCTGTTAAAGAAGTCCCCTTACCCTTGCCTGCTCACCCCCCGGACGAGAGCTATCGAACCCTGCAACTGGGAAATTGGCAATTTGTCGGATGCACCCCTGCTCAAGAGAGGCAGCTCCGCCGCCATCTACAGGATCTCTGCGGTTCCCGTGTGGGAGGAAATACATCACTAAGACAATGCTTACAGGAGATGTGTCGCAACGGCTTCGTTATCCGTTGCGCACCTGCTTGGGATCCTCTCTGTAGCGGTCCAGGATACAGAAATTGTGGCTATGCTCCGCCCCCCGGCAACGAGATAGTGTTATGTCCTGGTGCTTTTGACCGTCAAAGATGCGGTTGCCTTGGCAGAACTATAGTTCATGAAATGGCTCATGTCTGTGGTGAGGGACACCCGCGTGCCTTTCAATGCGAGTGGTATATGTATGGTCCTGGCACCCCACCATGCCCAGAATAAGATAGATATTGGGGGTATAAACGATGGTATCAAATGTCTTGCTGCGGGTATTTCCTAAGAAGATAGAAGTTAGGCAGGGTCAAGAGATACGCGTTTGGGTTATGATAGAAAACCAGACTTCGCGTATCATCTATGTGCCGATAAGGCGGATGAGACTGTTTTGGAACAGTATTGATGTAGGTGAGCAGCCGATGAAGGTGCGTATTGTTGAAATTCAAACGGGTAATATTGTTCCTGGGATCGGCCTCTGTATTCGTCCCGGGGCTATTACGGATGCTGAGCTAACTGCTTTGGCGCCTGAGGAGTTGGGTGGGCGTGTGCTTAATCTTTCCAAGTATTTTATCTTCCCGCAGCGAAGTGGTGTGTACCGGGCCGAGTTATGGTTAGACACACGCCGCATATGGAAGGGGTACAGCAAGCGGTTATGGCGTGGCATTACAAATAAAGAGTATGTAGAAATTATCTTGATTTAATTTGCCTATGCACATGGGTACAATAGTGATGGGGTTCGTGTGTGGAAGGGGGATTATCTCAGTCAGCAGGAGTATCGGTATGTGTGTCGGATAGGGTGTGGAGGTGTGCCGATGCGGGTGTACAGTCGGGCGATGGGTGGAACGAGCTGGTCAAGCGTGGAGGACTACCTGCCTGCAGGCAGCGCGCTGGGGTACAATCAGAACTGGCAGTATCGGCACACAGGCGGTGAGTTGCTGATGATGGGTGCTACGGGCGAGCCGAGCGGATACTATCCGATGGACAGCAACGGTTTGGCGGTGCAAAGCGAGTTGCCTGCGCCGTGTGTGTGCCCCGTGGTGCAGCCACAAGCCCCGATGGCGTGCCCACCGCTGGGATATGGCGGGTGTGAAGGACGGTGTGAAGAGGTTAACTCGGTCATTTTTCTAATGGCTTTTGGGAACTGC
>BEHR01000017.1 GCA_002898555.1 bacterium HR15 | reverse complement strand
ACGATTGTAAACGTATTATACATTCTCGATAACACCTTTGTCAAGGGGGTATAGAATTCCTTTACAATATCCGTGTAAACGATTTTACGGCACAATACACTGCGCATCCTGCCTCGGAATACCCCATAGATCGCGCGAGCCGGGAATATAGGGAGACTGCTGGCAAGTCTTCACCTGGGTGCTGCATCGCCCCGCGTTGGTATCCCAGCTACGATTGTAGGGCGGCGACTGCACGCACCAGAGCGTGAAGGTCTTATTGCTGATATTGATGCACTGCACATCGGCTTTTTTGACCTTCAGCGATTTCGCATGCCCATCGGCATATCCGACGCTGACCGTTTCATTGTGCCGTCCCTCGATCGGCGAGTTGAACAGGCTGCAGTTGCCATTGCCTCCCTGAACCGTTAGATGCCCATCCTGGAAGGCGGTCGTCTCCACTGGGAAATCCAGCTCCGCCATCTTAATGGGAAGCTGATTCCCACCAGTGATGGTGTTGTTCGGGCCGTCCTCGAACAGGGCAAAGTTGGCAACATAGCTGAACCAACGGAACCGGGAGCATTCTGGAAAACCAAGCAGGTCCATCCAGAACTGGTCCAGATCCATCGCTCGGCGTGCAGAGGGACATTCATAGAGGGCGTCATTCTTCACATAAGGCTGAATCGCCGCGATCATGGTGAACGCGCACTCCTGATTGCCCACGCGCGAGCGATAGACGCTCATGGGGAAGGTCTCTTCGTAGTCCTGCACATACTGGTACACCGCCAGAGCGAACTGTTTGATGTTGTTGACGCACTGGGTCTGGCGCGCTTTTTCGCGCGCTTGCGCGAACACAGGGAACAGGATCGCCGCCAGAATGGCGATGATCGCGATAACGACCAGTAGCTCGATCAAAGTGAATCCATGATGCCTCATCGCTTGATGACCTCCTCGCTGCTTATATTCTACCCATTGGTCAGGATTCCTGCTTTTTAAAGTTCCCAGCCTGCCCGAACTGGGCAGGCTGGGTGCGAGTTAGCAGCTGCTGCCGAAGTTGAACAGCACGGTCAGCAGGTCGGCATCGTCCACCACGCCATCCCGATTGACATCGCCGTCGCCGCTGCTGCCGAAGTTGAACAACACGGTCAGCAGGTCGGCGTCGTCGATGGTGCAGTCCCCGTTCACATCGCCCTTGCCGAACAGTCCACCTCCGTAGATTTCGAGGTTGATGGCATAGGTGCGTGCGCAAGTGGGGATGGGACCGCCTGTGTCGCAGTCGCCCCCCTGCATCAGCAACCCGTTGAAGCCCATGTAATTGATGTTATCGTTGTTGGGGTCGTTGCCGAAGGGTGTGAGCGTCAAGTCGCCGCAGCGACAGTTGTAGGGATCAAGCTGGCAACTTCCTTCCGAGATCTGCATCGTGAAGTCGGCGTAGACCCGGGTTACTTTGAACCACTGTTGCACACCGCCCCCGATGTAGGTGCAGTGCGGCGGGTCGAACACGCGATCCGCTGTCCAGCGCACCTTATCCGTGCCAACGGGCGTGCCGATGAAGTCCACCAGTTCGTTGGACTGGATCGTGTTGACGATCTCCTGAATCGTCACTTGAAAGTCGAGGGCGATGCCATCACCGTTCAAGTCGGAGAGGGTTTTGCAGATGGGGTTTTGGTCACCGATGCCGCCTTGAAATGCCGGGATGTTGCATTGAACACCGACGCGGATCCAGTAGGGCGAGTCGTTGAGGCGGAAGGAGATTTTGCCGGCTTGCTCCAATTTCTGCACCGGCGTCTGTGCGAATGACAAGCTAACGAGCGCCGTTGCGACGCCCATCACTCCAAACCACTTCGCCTTTCTCATCATCGCTTTGTACCTCCGTTGGAAGGATACTCTATTATAGCACATTTCGAGGTGGTTTGTTAAAGGGGGTGAGGGTGTTCGAAAGATCGCGGTGCAAGTTCTGTCCCCTCACCCTTTCCTCCGCAAGTGGGGGAGAGTGGCAACCCAACCTCCCTCTTCCCCCTGGGGTTAGACAGGGGTTTGTAATGCCCAATTTCCAATCTCAGGTATACTCCTGTTGGAGTGGCAAGCGAGCGCGAGGAAGTGGTGGTGATGGATGCGGAGGACATGCGTCGTGCGATCACCCGAATCGCTCACGAGATTCTGGAGCGCAACAAGGGTGCACGCGACTTGGTGGTCATTGGCATCCAGCGGCGTGGTGTGCCTGTTGCCCGTCGATTGGCGCTCGCGCTTTCCCAGATCGAGGGCATGGGCATTCCATGTGGCAGCGTCGATATCACGCCCTTCCGCGACGACATCCACCCTCGACCTGCTGGGCTGACTCGTAGCCAGACCGAAGTGCCGTTCGATATCCACGGCAAGCGCGTGATTCTGGTGGACGAGGTGATTCAGACGGGGCGCACGGTGCGCGCTGCGATGGACGCCATTATGCATCTGGGGCGTCCCGCTTGTATTCAGCTGGCGGTGTTGATCGATAGAGGGCATCGCGAACTGCCCATTCGCCCCGATTATGTGGGCAAGAACCTGCCCACCAGTCGCGCCGAGTTCGTGTTGGTGGAGCTGATGGAGTTGGAAGGACGCGACCGCGTGGTGCTGCGCAAGCATCGCGAGGAGCCTGCCCGCCTGCCATAGGAGGAGCCTATGCCGCATCTGCTTAGCGCGTCGGACCTGCCACTGCCCCAGATGCTCCTGCGCATCCGTGCCTGGGAGGAAAAACGGGCAAGGGGAAGGGACTCGAGGCAAGGGCTCCTTGAGCAGGCGTTGCCATTTCGAGCCGAAGGCAGCGTTGCGTTGCTTTTTTACGAACCCAGCACGCGTACACGGGCGGCGTTCGAACAGGCAGTCGTCGCGCTTGGCTTGCATCCGCTGGTCATCACGGCGGAGAGCGCAAGCGTTCAAAAAGGGGAGACGCTGGCAGACACGGTGCGCACGCTCTGTGCGCAGGGCGTGGTGGGTGTGGTGCTTCGTCATCCTGAAGCAGGTGCTGCCCATGCTGCCGCGCGTGTGTCGTCTGTGCCCGTTTTGAACGCGGGCGACGGCGCGCATGAGCATCCGACGCAGGCAATGCTCGACCTCTACACTTTGTGGGTTCACTTTGGCATGCCGGACCCTGCCTCGCACTGGCTGGCAGGGCGCAAGGTGGCGATTGTGGGCGATATTGCACACAGTCGCGTGGCACGCTCCAACCTGATTTTGCTCACCCGCGTTGGCGCGGAGGTGTGGCTATGTGCTCCACCGAACTTACTGCCCGCCGCTACCCTGCCTGGGGCAACGCTCACCCCCTGCTTGCAGGAGGCGTTGCAGAATGCCGATGTGGTGATGGCACTGCGCCTGCAGAGAGAGCGGATGGAGCAGGGGCTGTTGCCCAGTCTGAACGCCTATCGGCGTGATTATCAAATTAACGCGCAGCGCCTTGCCTGTGCCCGCCCCGATTGCGTGGTGATGCATCCCGGTCCGCTCAATCGTGGCGTGGAGATAAGCGACGAGGTGGCAGACAGCGCACGCTCCCTCATCCTGAAGCAGGTGCACGCTGGGCTTGCCACCCGCTGTGCCTGCCTGGAATACGCTCTTTCCCCTCACCCTGAATCGGGGGCTGTCTAACAGCTCGTTCGCTCCCCCTGTCTTTGCCCACAGAACGCTGTGCTGACGGTGAACTGCAGGGCGGCTCTTCCTGTCGAGCCGTTAGATGAATTTTTTCGGCTCGCCAAGAGGCTCGCCCTCCACTCCCCTCGCCCTCTGGGAGAGGGGATGGGGGTGAGGGCATTCGGCTCGCCAGGAGGCTGCTCATCAGAGGGTGACGGGGTTCTGGCAGGAAAGGGGGCCACGAGGGCGAATCGGAAGATGTGAGGTAAGGCGATGCTCACAGCGGAGAAACGGTATGGGCTGCGTCCCGAGGAAGTCAGTTTCTATCACGAGAACGGCTACCTACACCTCCCGGGCGTGTTGACGCCCGAAGAAGCGGCTTACTTGCGCGAGGAGGCACACGCATTAATCCGTCGCCTGGCGGAAGCGCATGGGGGCGAGCATGCGGTGCAAGCACAATGGGGCAGCGCACGGCTGATTACCGACCTGCCCACCACCCTGATGCACTGCCACAATGTGCAGTTTCATAGCGCGGCGTTCACCCGACTCATTTGCCATCCACGCCTGACCGACCGAATCGCCGATCTCATCGGTCCCAACATCCAGCTGCACCATACTAAACTCTTTATCAAGCCGCCTGAACGGGGCGCACCGTTTCCCCTTCACCAGGATTATCCCTATTTCCCCCACGAAAAGCACACGATGCTGGCAGCCATTTTCTTTTTTGACGACGCACCTCCCGAAAAAGGCTGCCTGTGCGTGGTGCCCGGGAGCCACAAGTTGGGACCGCTGCCTCACGATCCCGAGGGCGGCTGGCATCTGCCTGTGGAGCAGTATCCGTTGGAGATGGCGATTCCTGTGCCGGCACGGGCAGGCGATGTGGTCGTGTTCAACTACCTGACCATTCATGGCTCCGGCGTCAATCGCACGAACGAGGCACGCACCACCCTGCTGGTGCAGATGCGTGATCCGACCGATCATCCCACCGTGCCGACGCACCTCTCGCGTGGACAGGGGATGATGCTGCGCGGGTTCGACCCCGAAGCGGACGCGGGTCCGCACACCGACTCGGCTTCACGCTATTTGAGCGTCTTGACCACCAGCCAACAGGAGGCAAAGCCATGAGACAGAGCAAACATCTTCCATATGGCACTTTTCGAATGGGCATTCAGAGCTACTCACTGCGCCAATTCAGTTTCGAGCGAGCGTTGCAAATCACGCACGAACTGGGGCTGACCCTCTGCGAGGCGTTCCCGATGCATTTCCCCTACTTCGCTCCCCGTGAGCAGTGGGCAGAGATGCAAGCGACGGTTAAGCGGTCCGGCGTGCAGGTGGTCGCCTACGGCGTGGTGGGCTTCGGCGCGGATGAGAAGGCAGCCCGCACCCTCTTCGAGTTCGCTAAAGCGATGGGCATCGAAGTGCTAACCGCGGACCCGGAGCCAGCAAGCTTCAACTATCTCGCACGGCTCTGTGAGGAGTTCAAAATCCCCATCGCCATCCACAATCATGGACCTGGCTCGCGCTACGATAAAATTCGGGATGTGGAGCAAGCGATGCGAGGTCAGCCCGAATGGATCGGCGCGTGCATCGACACAGGGCACTACCTGCGCTCAGGCGAGGACCCTGTGGACGCTGTGCAGCGATTCGGCAAGCGCGTGCATGCCGTTCACTTGAAGGATGTGAAGGGGCGCACGCAGTTCACCATTCTCGGTAAGGGCGATCTGGACACGGTGGGCTTCCTGAAATCGCTGAAACAAGTGGGTTTCAAGGGCTGCCTCGCGCTGGAGTACGAGGAAAAACCCGAGGACCCAATTGCCGACATCCGCGAATGCCTGCAAGTCGTGCAGGAAGCCGTTCGAAGGGTTTGATAGAGGCATCGAAAAGCAAGGCTGTTCGAAAATTCACGCGGTGAGCAGGGAGGTGGCTCTTCCTGCCGAGCCGTTGGCGGGGTTGTTTTTGGGCACCCACAGGCATGCCCCTACACGCCCTCCAAATGCGTGTGGGATGATTCCGCCCGAAACTGCCCGACCGCCATTCGTCCGCGCTGGCAGGAAAAGTTTGGTTCCCTGCAATAAACTCGTGCCCTTCTACCACTCCATCGGTGTCACAATCTTTATTGCGAAGCGGTTCTGGGTACGGCTGGCGTTGGGTAAACCGTAGATCACATACAGGTCAAAGCCGCGGCGCACCCGCTGCAGGTAGGTTAGGTAGAAGTTGCGCGTGGTGCTGACCTCGCCACCCGATTCGATACGATTGACCACCAACCGCCCTCCAATCGCTCGTTCTGGCGTGATTTCATAGTTGAGCGTGATAATTGCCTGGCGTGAACGGTCATCGTCTGGCGTGTCGGGATAGTCGATATGGAGCTGTTCCAGATCGATACCCAGTCGCAGGCGCGGTGCCAACTCCAGTTTCTGATTCAGCGCGATATAGAAGCTGCGTCCGCCGTTCTGCTCGCCCGTGATGGCGTAGAGCGTGCCGTTGCGATAAAGATCCAGCGTGTTCCAGCGCACCACCAGTGCAACGGTGCGGTCGATATTTGGGGGGCGACGCAGATAATCGAACTGCACGCCGACACTCATATAATTTCTCAGCAGTCCCTCGCTGCCGATACTGACGCCCTCATCCAGCACCCCGCCTTCATAGAGTCGACGCGATTTGCCGGAGACGCGTATAGCCCAATAGAGAAAGGCTCCTCCTTCGGGTCGATCCGTATAGTAGGTGGTGATTTCCGTGCCGCGCCAGCCACGCTCAGGCACGAAGGCGAGGCGCGGGCGGTAATTGGGCGAGATGTCTGTCCACTGAATGTACCAGCTGAGTCGGCGGTCGGGTGCACCGCGCTCGATTCGTGCCAGACTATAGCGTCCATCGCGATCGCCCTGCAAGCGGGTATGCAGTCCAACCAGTCGCCACTCCCCTTCGTTCGTGATGCGCCTCAGATCTAACTCGCCACCCCACACCTGCTCATTCACACCGCCACGCCGATTGTCCAATCCGAGAACTCCCACAAAGGAGCGCGGCGCGACCTGATAGCGCAGCCGCCCTGTCAGTAGCTGTCGCTGGATATTTTGCATTTCATATTCGCCCCCCAGCACTCCATACGACCAGTTGCCCGTTGTGCCGAACAGTTTCAGCCCACCGTTTAGCTCCTGCACGCGCACCGAATAGAACACCGTGCGGGGAGGGAGAAAGCCGCTGCCTTCCTGAAAGAAGGGGCGCGTTTCAGTAAGCACCTTCTCGGTATAGGAGAAGTCCACGCTCGCCACATCCGCCGCGATGTTCTCAAAATCGGGATTCAGGGTCAGCAAAGCGGTCTGCCCTCCTTCCGATACATACTTAATATCCAGCCCGCCGCGCGTGGTGCGCTCGGAGCCATTTGCATCGCCAAGCCAATAGGGCATGAACACGATCGGGCGTCGCTGCACAGGAGGCTCCACACCGTCCCACACGGTGTGGCGCTTCTCGTCAAAGTACGCGCCCATGTTGGGGAACACATAGAGTTCCTGACGGCGCGGGATGGAACGCACCAGCGCGATGCCGAACTGACGCTGCCCCGATGGATAGCGTAACATGCGGAACGGGATACGAAACTCCACGCTCCAACCCTTTTCATGGACGCGGGCTCTCGCTTCCCAATCACCGCGCCAGCGGATGTTCTCGGTGCTACCGCCGGGAATACTTTCCAACTGAGTACCCAACGGGTTCGCCTCGAACCAATACGGCTCCAGTCGTTTGTTCTGTGGGTCGATCAGCACCGCCACCACATCGTCGTTCTCTATCGCGCCGCCGCGCTTGGTCTCTTGTGCACGAATCTTGTCGGGTTCGGGGTCTTCACACTCAAAAGCGACATAGATAGCGTCCGCCGTATAGCCCAGATAGGCGGTCGTGGGGAACTCGCCTCGCTGCTGGCGTGTAGGAAACCAGAAATCATGAATGACCAACGCCTCTGCCCATTCGTCTGGGTGGATGATCCCATCGATCACGGGAGGCTTACTCAGTTTCCTCGCAGGAATGCGCGGTGGATCCACCTCTTGCACGCGGCTCCATCCTTTCATCGGCATGGCAAAGAGCAGACCGATCACCAGTCCGATGCGCACGAACGCAAGCAAGCCTTTGCTCATGGTCGCAACCTCCCTGTTGCTGGATTATACCTTCTCCATCCGAGAGCGGGTAGAATTTAGGGCGGAGGCACCGACAAAGATGAAAATGCCAAAGATACCGGGTGGACAGATGCGCCAGCTGATGGAAGAGGCACAGCGGATGCTGGCGGAAGCGGAGCAGTTCGAACAAGAGATGGAGCAGCTCCAGGTGCAGGCGACCGCAGGTGGCGGCGTGGTCAAGGCGACCGTGAACGGGAAGGGTATGCTTCTTCGCTTGGAAATCGCTCGGGAAGCTATCGACCCCGACGACCCGGAGATGCTGCAAGATCTGGTGGTGAGCGCGGTGCGCGAGGCGCAGAATCAGGCGGAGACGATCCGCACCCAGCGGATGGAGCAAATCACGGGTGCGCTGGGTGGATTCGGCGGGTTGGGACTACCCTTCTAAAATGGCACTGTTTCCTCCCTCGCTTAGGCAATTGATTGCGCTGTTGGAGCGGTTGCCCGGTATCGGACCCCGCTCGGCACAGCGGCTTGCGCTCTATCTGATCCGTCGCCCCACCGATGAGGTTGAGCAACTTGCCAGCGCCCTCATACAGGCACGCCATCAGGTGCGCCTGTGCGAACGCTGCTTTTTCCTAAGCGAGCAAACTTTGTGCGAGATCTGCCAAGACCCGTCGCGCGATGCCAACCTGCTCTGTGTGGTGGCGGATGCACGCGATGTGGTCTCGCTGGAACGGCTGGAGCAGTATCGTGGGCTCTATCATGTGCTGCACGGGCTGATTTCACCCGCGGAAGGGATCCAGCCGGAAGACCTCAAGATTCGCGCGCTGATCGAACGGGTACGCACCCAGCCACCGCAGGAGGTGATTCTGGCGACCCCCCCCACGGTGGAAGGCGACGCGACCGCGCTCTATATCGCACGCTTGCTCAAGCCAATGGGGGTGCGCACCACGCGCATCGCCTATGGCATGCCCGTCGGCGGTGAGCTGGACTATGCCGATGCCGCCACCCTCGGCTATGCCCTCAGCGGCAGACGAGAGATATAAAGCTTGACGCACATGTTGCGCGTGAGACCGAGCCTTTGGATGCCGACGCGGCAGCTCCCCGCGCGAATCCAGCAAAGGCTCAGTAGCCCTATCCCAAACACTCTGCTGGACACCCGCATCGGCACGCCTCCACACCCTATCCGACACACATACCGATACTCCTGCTGACTGAGATAATCCCCCTTCCACACACGAACCCCATCACTGTTGTATAGGTACTTTACTTTTCTCTTGCCCACTGCATCCTTCAGCGTCCTGTCAAGAAAATCCCAAATGGTATCTTGTAGAGAATTCTTGTGCACAAAGTAAACGCGGTCGCTGCACACTACCCAATATCTATCCTCAGGTACCCTAATCTTGCTTCTGAGGCAAGTGTTGAGACACTCCATAACACGATGGTCAAAAGAAAGAGCACTTTTAGGATAGCCACAGCAAATAATACACACAACTAAAGTCCCTATCCAGCTTACAAACCGCTTCCATCGAGCAGCTCGCATGTCAGATCCCTCCTTCAGTGCTGCTCCCTCTACGGAAAACACGTGCACTTGCGTTCTCGCTTACCATTTTCATCTACAATAGCACATCCAATCACTATACCACCGCGTCGTCGGCACTCCTGTCTACATGCCTCCCATTGGGCATCGGTGCAGCCAAAACCACAGGTACAGACGATTGTTTCCCCTCCATCGCGGGCTATATCCACTCTACACCCTATAAGTTCTCCTCCTTCCTTTTTGCATTGTTTACGGCAGCGCGCAATTTCTTGCGGCTTGCATTCGCGGATTCCAGGTCCGGGCAGTTGACAAATGATAGGGATAGCCATCGTGGTTATCGGAGACGCTTGGCAAACATCTTTTTCTTCCTCACACCCGCCATATCCAAGCGGTGGGCACGGTGAAAGTGCCACGGGCACCACGGGGCACATACACGGCGCAGGCAACTCGCTTTGCACCGCCAAACCGTTGCTGTCCATCGGATAGTACCCGCTCGGCTCACCCGCAGCACCCATCATCAGCAACTCACCGCCTGTATGCCGATACTGCCAGTTCTGATTGTACCCCAGCGCGTTCCCTGTGGGATCTATCAACATCTGCTGGATCAGCAAATCATTAATCCCGCTCGTTTTTTAATACTTGTGATAATCGCCATAAATAGCCAATGAGAATAAAGACAGGAGAAGCAATGCTTACTGAGAAGCTTATCACTTCTTCCATTGAAGATATTGTTGGTACTGAAGTATAATAACATAATTGTAGAAAATAAATCGAGAACAACATCGTTGATAAATTAATCAAAATTGTTATATAGAAGTTTCTTTTATTCCAAGAAATTGAATATATTAAACCAATAATTACAATTAGAATAAACCATGCATATAACAACAGTTTACTAATGATACCCCACCAGATGTTTACCACGCCTATAACCCACAGCCCCCACCATAGGAGCCATACTGTTTCGGGTGCCAATAAACTCCTAAGAATGCCAAACCAATAGGATGACTCCCGCATAGTTACCCTCCTGATCGTAGAGAACTACATAGTACTTGTTAAGCGCAGATATAAAAACAGGTACTAATCGAGCTGTATAAATCCTGTCTCGAGAAATGGCAGCCCGTTTCTCTAACCACGAAAGGCTAAATCTATCACCATCTCGCCAAGAAAGATACTCTCGCGAAAGTGTTAGTACTACCTCTCCATTGTGCACCCAAATGAGAGAATTAGGTCGTCTGCTAAGCTCAGCCTCGACCCTGCCCACAAAGAAGTTTATCTGGCAAGAACCTTCTATCATAGCACGATAATTGCCCGCTCGTAAAAGAGCCAACGCATAACGCTGAATACCCTCATTAATAGGGAAGTACCATAATATCATGATTGCTGCCATAGCCTGAAATATATGAACGATCTGCCTAATGCCACCACCCAAAAAGACCACCTCCTTGATAGTAGCCACCAAAACTGACTCGACATCCTGTCACACAACATCCCTCATACCCTCCCACAAGCAAACCGATACCGGGATTGGCAATACCAATCCCAAGACATCCCTTTCCAATCAAAAACCCTATATCAGTAGCACCTGCATCGATGGGCCAATCGGGATCAAAGCCAGAAGTTAACCCTTGAAAAATTTCAAAAGGGGTCCCAGGTGGTATAGGTGAACACAGACTGAGAAGACACCCTGCGACACAGTGCTTAAACTTATCATTCCCTGGCTCAATTGCTTGCTCCAATTGGGTCGCCCTCTGCATTGCGTGAAGAGCACATACGGCCAATACTGCGAGCACCCCCACAATAATGAAGGCGGGTACAATCCATGCAGGAACCGCTAAAATCAGATAGGAGTAGTCGTCAATAGCCCAATAATCTGGATAAGGCCTGGAAATTTCTCTACTGGAAACCACTCTTCCAAAGGCATCTGTATAAATTATAAAAGGTTCATTATCAATAATATTATCCAAAATATGTACAGAGGGAAAAACCGTAAAATGAACAAAGTGACCGTGAGAATTTGTGTAGGAAGTCATATCTTTGGTGTAAAGATAATATTCCAACATATTCCAACTCCCTGCGCCCATCGCCCGACTGTACACCCGCATCGGCACACCCCCACACCCTATCCGACACACATACCGATACTCCTGCTGACTGAGATAATCCCCCTTCCACACACGAACCCCATCACTATTGTACCCATACTCATACGCCACCTGCAAACTGCCATCCCCATAATCCCGCTCTATCCGCACCAAACGACCCTCATAATTAGCTCTTTTTCAACCATTACGGTAAGATGAGCAACACATATCCCAAGCCAACAAGACCTCCAGTGATTAATAGATATATCAGCAAACCAATCCATTTTCGTTCAAACAGAGACTTACCCCATAATCGTTGAAATAATTCCTCAATATAGATACATAGTAAAGTACCAACCACTGTTCCAATTATCAAATAAGTTATATACCATGCCCAACCCACATGTCGGAAGTACCACCAACTCTGTGCGAATATCCCCGCCCCTACGATAGCCGCATAAAATAGGTAGTGGTTACCAGACCGCTTCATAAGTCACCTCCTCAGACAGCAGGTAAAGGACCTATGCGCAACCCTGAGCCACCCCCACCAGGTGCCGGTTGTCGAGGCAGAGGACTAGGACGGGGTTCAGGACAGGGGTTTGGTCTAGGAGGTGGGGGCAAAGTCAAGCCACGACACAGACCAGAGGTCACCCATCCCACAAGCTCCTCGGCAATATCTTTTAACTTGGGGATCCACTTACCAAGAGGACCACCCAATATCCCCCCAATACAGCCAGCCAGCAGCTCACAGCCATTTACCGGCAGCCCTCCACAAGCATCAACAGCTTCCCTTAGAGGATATCCCCGTATTAGTGCACCTATCACACAAGTAATCCACTCAACAAGATTGCCTAGGGCAGACCCCCCGATGCCCTGTAGGCATGCTCGAACCAAGTACCCAATCAACCCTGGCAAAAGCAACGGTAAGTAGTGGGCATTTGTCGTTAGCCCATACTGCGGCAGCCCCCCTACCCCGTTAAGGTTCAAATAGAGTATATCGGAGTGACCTGAGTTACCCGCAAGAGTTATTTCGCAAGTAGCTCCACAGATCTCCAGCGGGGCACAGGCAGCAACTGTTTGGGGTTGAACGAGACATGCGCAGACTTGAGGAACCGATTGCGTATGAAGCCATGCTGCATCGCTTGGATAGTACCCGCTCAGCTCACCCGCAGCACCCATCATCAGCAACTCACCGCCTGTGTGCCGATACTGCCAGTTCTGATTGTACCCCAGCGCGTTCCCTGCAGACAGATAGTCCTCCACGCTTGACCAACTCGTTCCCTCCATCGCCCGACTGTACACTCGCATCGGCACGCCTCCACACCCTATCCGACACGCATACCGATACTCTTGCTGACTGAGATAATCCCCCTTCCACACACGAACCCCATCACTGTTGTATCTGCATTAGGATACAACTATGAAATTGTCAAAGCATATTATTTACATATTCTAATTTCTATCATCGAAAATATCAAAAACCTTCTGCGGAGCCTCTCGTCCATCGCCAACTCGCCAAATCGACGGGCGCTCCGCTTCCATCAAAATAAAAAGGCGCCCTCTTGACCATCTAAGACGCTTCACAGGGTGCTTAAACGAGCCAAGTACCTGGGCATGCTGTGAATTCACATCCATCTTCAGTATATCGAATCGATTGATAGCCGCGTTATGGATAACATAATAACAAAAGCGCCCGTCATCGCTTGCCAAGAGCATATCCGTTACTACAGGTAATCGCTGCATGCGCTTAATTTGCGGGTTCGGGTCCCCGATATCTCGATCAAGTTCCGCAACAAACCAGCTCTTGCCCTTCGTCGAGATAGCGCGTGAAATGATGACTTTTCGTGTATCATCGAGCACTTGCTCTATCTCATAAAATCCCGTCGCAATTTCAACAGGAATGATATCTTCATGTTCAAGGTCAGCAAGGAAATCTCCCCCAACGAGCGCGTAGATCTCCCAGCCAAACAATGTCAAATAAACCCTTGGTTGATATCGTTTGAACATGAATTTCTTTGCGTCGATTCGAATAATATCTATCCCAGATACTGCCTTCGGTGAAGCAAAACATCTCATCTTGCCCGTTTCCAGATCAAGCAGGTACAAGTGAACATCCGCGCTATACCTATTGGGTTTTGTTCTAATGCATACAACCGCTTCTTTCTGAGTAAGAAAACAAATTTCCTCCACACTGCCAAAGGTGTTTGCTAATTTTCTGAATTGCTTTGAGCGGTTATCAAATATAAAAATTAAATCATGATTTTGAGCTTTACTATTGAAAAGAAACAGATGTCCTGAAGGATCAACATCAAAGTCATGGCGAAGCTCTTTCATAGTATCCGCCCGCACAAACGAGATCCACAACCACAAGAGTAGCAAACCCAGGGGTAGCAAGCACAATCCCGCGAACAACCCTATGTAATAAAGTCGCCTTCGTGTCATTTCTCATGCCTCAAGGTGCAGCGATGAAACACCACCATGGACGAACTACGGGTAGCAAGCCTATTAAACCCTTGGCACGTAAGCAGGTAACTGGGTTAGGCGATTTGTTGCAATCCACTTTTGCCGCACATTTGTATAAGCTGCAATCACATAACATACAATCAATTGATATAATAATCCTAGCAATTCCACAATTGTTTTGTTCATAGCAGTCATCATGAGCAAAACAACAGGAATCTAATGCATCAATCGGTGGTAGCCCAGGAAGTATACCCCCGCCAGGGTTCGGTTTACGATACTGGGAGGGAGGATGTCCAGGACCACACCAGTTGCCATGTACACCTCCACCAATTACTCCTGCACCAGAACCACCTGGAGAACCGGGTAGAATGGGTGTCCCAGGCAAACCTGGCGAAGGGAAAGGTGCTGGTGGTGGCACCCACGGCTCACTTGGGGATGTATCAGCTGGTGGAAATACGATGATTACTACCCCTACCGCCTTCAAGCGACATGGGATCAATGGTAGCACATTCCCTGGCAAGTATGGATACGGCAAATCCAATGGCGGCGGCACAGGATGATAAAAGGGCGGCATCGGACGCGGCGGCGACCACGGCGACGGAATCCCTACCGGCTCATCAAAACTATCCTTCACATACCCCGCATACACCCCACCCCCAGCCCGTAAATCCTGATACCATACGGCATTCGGCGAACGCAACTCACTACTCGCAAACGGATCACTGAACCACCAACTCGTCGGCGTGTGAACATAATCCTCTTGAGCCATCCAATCTCCCCCAAAACCCGTCAACGGACGACTGTAGGTGCGCATAATCCCCGTCCCACACCCCAAGCTACAACCAAAGCGATATTCCTTATTCTCCCAGTAATTGACCATGTGCACCAAGCAACCGTCGCCATTATACCGAAATTCCTGAAGCAGGTGAACCTCCTCGTCGCCTTCCCGTCGGGAGAAGCGGGTGAGAAAGCCCCTTTCGTCGTACTCAAAGAGCCGTTCATAGGTGATTGATTGCCCCTCAGCGGTAGGTACAGGACCTATCCAACGCGCCAAAGTGCCCTCCGTGTTCCACACAAACTCATGCCGCGGATACGGCGGCACACCACTCACCCGATCCTCCACCGCACGCAACCGACCACTGACTAAGTCATACTCGTAAAAATCGTGATGCGCCCCGTTCAACGCATCGTTCCGATACACGCTCCGCCGACTGCCATCCAAGTTGTACTCATACACCCGCGAATACGCCACCTGACCTGTGCGCTGTTCGCTCTCCAGCCTCCCTGCGGGCGTGTAAGTGTAAACCGTCGTGTCCCCACTCGGACGCTCCACGCTCTGCACCACACGACCCAACAGGTCATAGGTGTACTCATACCCTATCAGCAAAGTGCCATCCGATCGCTTATGTCCTCTTGCGTGCTCTCCCACAGAGTGAACCTGTCAGGGTCACGGCTTGGGTAGAGGCGTGTACCGCCACTGGGAAGGCGGATAACCAGCAGCCTCAAGACGCTTCCGCAAATCGGGAAAACTGGTAATATCCAGCACCGATGACTTCAAAACGGCACGATGGGTCATCGAGTGAATATGACCGAGAACATACCGCAGAAACTGCTCCGTATAAAACTCGCGTTCCTGGGTGCGCTTCTGGTCGTAAAGCAGTTGAACTAAACCCACATAGGCATCATATCGTTGACTCAAAGTATATCGGTTGAACTCTTTATGGCTAATCATCTTTTTATACCTTTCTATTCGAGAATTCGCATCCCCCCGATGGACTAATATGCTGAAGTAGATCAAGTGGGGGTTCCCAGAATCCACACGCTTGAGCTTCTGGTAATAAGGGTCTATCGCTTTGCCCTTCGCCTCATAGGGAATCTTGGGGTGCATTCTTATGTAGATCATCCTGGCGGTCAGAGCCTCCACGCTATCAGGATACTTCGCTTCCAAACGCTTGAGCACCTGTTCCGCCACTTGCCACGAACGCTGAGCCTCCTCACGGGTGCGCAGCGGGTTAGAAAGGTACTCACTCCACCACGCCACGGCGATAGCATCGAGTACATCATTAAGTTCCGTAATGGAGCGGACGAATCCATAGAGGCAGTTTGGCGTCTCCGAATGGTTCAGAGACTGCTCATACGCCTTGTGTATAAACAGCACCAAATCGTTATCTACATATTCAGTGATGAGCTGTTCGACCTGCTGGACTGTTGTCGCTTGCTGAACTCGGCTCAGGGCGCGGTTCAGTACCTCTTTTGAGCCTTTGGGTTGCTGAAACATCATGCTTTACCTCCTATCTACAAGGAACAGGTTCTGACATTTGGGTGGCACACCACAGTTGTGCCCGCCGCGCCGACATCTTCTGCACGAAATCCTCCGGAGCACCATACAGCGAATGTACCTCAGCATGAAAATAGGGTGTTGCAGGCGGGCGTGTTGAATGGCATACTGTGGTTTGCCCAACAAATCCGTGTTGGTCGTAAACATCACATAACCACTCTTCTCGATAACCAATTGGGCGTACTAAATAGATCCCGCACTCCCCTGGATGAAGCGTCATCGTAACGCCCACTTGGATGCCACAACGATAAGTTTCACTGGTACTATGCGAGACTTCTGCGCCGAACTCCAATCCCAGCGCTTTGTTAGAAACGGTATAAGTCCCAGTTATTTGCGTTCCCCAAGTAAAGCTGGATTCGCGTTCCACCTGCACAGTCCATGTAATATCCTCAGGACGCTGGTTCCGCATAGTGGCAATTATAGCCCCCTCTGACCAGTCAAACGCTCGGACGCGCAGCAGCTTGTATTTCTCGATCTCGTTGTGCAGACGCATAACATAGGTGGCGTTATCCTCAAAGCCATCTTCTTGGTCGTGCGCCGTTGCAGCGATAGAGTCAGTAAAGGGCAGTTTCGGGTCGGTATAACAAAAGTCGTGATCGACGCCCATAACCCGACATCCAAAATATTCTACCTCCGCTTTTGCACCCAGCACATGACTCCAGTCAATGCGTGGATTGCATGGAAAAATTTCCTCGTGCCATGCCTCCGGATTGGGGTACAGATCCACAACATAATCTATATGGCTACCCAAACCTATGTGTGGGGGGATTAAACAAAGCCGCTCGTCAAGGATAGTATCTCCCTCACCAGGCGGGTTGAGCGCACGAATGACATTACCAGATGAATCGTATGCCTTCCGGTAGGTGGGGTCCTTCGAGCTATGAATAAGAATGAACTTGGTCATAGGCTCTACAGTTATTCCTACAGAGGCAGAACCTGCTGGGGGAGGATAAGGTGTCGCAGCGACAAGCTCCATCGGGATCTCGATTTCCGCCTCCCAATAACCCCCGTTTTCTAGATAAACATAACTCCATGGTAACTCGTACACCACTTTCTTGCTTGAAGTCCTTCTATCGTTCGCCCAACATAATGGGCATCTGGCATAAGCGTTTACGTTCAAAGAAGTTGCCCGTGCCCATCCCATTAACGCCGTAGCTGAGACTTCCTCGTCAATCTTTAACTTGATCTTTTCAACAGGAGGAAGATTTGTAAAATCACCAAACCAGTATGCAGTTACCCGATATACGCCTGAGAAAGATCGATACATTATATGACCCAAAGCACAACCATCTGCAACAATCCATAAGGTAGGATCGTAAAGAACTATATGCTCACGGTATTCGATATATGACTCACCTGGGACAGAGGGACACTCTCGCGTCACTCTTTCACCTACATAGCGCGCGATAATCAGAATATCCTGAGCTTTACATGGAATGGGTACAGCTCCTGATAGAGACACGGTCAGTATGCAGACGATCTTCCAAGCACCATGCATCCACTGGTAATATCTTGTCAGCAGGGTGCGAACACCGTGCAGGGGCAGACACATCCCCTCGCCACAGAACACGCCTTGACAATCCGCTGCCTGCACCCTCGCTAAACTCTTGCTCCGAATGTTTTGTACACGCATCATCATTGCCTCCTTGTTCCAAAGGTACGCTGCTATTGATGGCACATCCTGCAGGGGTTTGTCAAGGGGGGAACGAAAAAAAGGCTTTTGAGTTCAAAAAGTGCCGTCAAGACCCTGAAGACGCTAAAAACCGTCCGCTGCCCGCGCATTTTTTTCAACTTTCCGAACAGCCCCACAGGGCAAGGACACCCTTGCCCACAGCCGCACCTGCTGCCGCCCCATCGCCCTTGAAAAGGCGCACAGACTTCAGCTCGGCACTGCGTGTGTCAGCGCCGTTGGCGCCACTCGCGCCTCAAAATGGTTGGGCAAGGCAGCGCGGTACCGCACACGCTGGTTCCTGCACCTTCGGGTTCCCACCTCCTTGCTGGTTGGGGTATTCGTCAAGCGGGTTGGGATTCCTGCTGTGGCGGGTGGTGAATAGGGTTTTTGGGGCAGACACGGAGGTCTGCCCCTACACGCCCTCCAGCTGCATGGCGGATTTTTCGAACAGCCTTTCCTTTTACGGTTTCCCCGCGCCAGTGAGGGAAACTAAAAAATCGCTTCTCTCAATGGGAGTCTTGAAACAGGAAGGGCGAAGCAACAGGCGAATTGTGGAACTATGCACAGGCGAACGGCTTGGGGCTATCTGAGGGCAACGGCAGGGTTTATGGCACTGATTGGCTCGCTTTCCGCGCAAAGTATTGGCAAGATGGGCAACGCGCGAGGGGACGCTGCGCCCCTCTATGACCCCCTGCGTCCAGTAATGGAGATTGGACGAACCTATGTGGTGCTGCAATATTTCACTGCCACCCCGTGCGAAACGCGCGTGCAGATACGCGCCAGCAATCTGCCCGCGCCCGCATGGCGACCGCCCGACCGCAAGCAGAATCTCTGGCAGGGGCAGGGGGTACGGATTGTCCAGGGCGAACCGGGCAAGCACACCTATCATCGCCTCCGCATCGACCAACTCAAACCCGGCACGCGCTATTACTACCGCATTTATGACCCGGGCGCGACTCCGACCCGTGAGGAGCGCAGGTGGGGCGCGGAACCGCCCTGGCGACGAGAGTATGCGTTTGCCACCCTTGCCCCACGCGGCTACAAAACAATTATCCATCTGCCTGTGAAGGTGCTGATTATGCCGAATGTGGTGAATGTGGCGTCCGCCTATGCCGACCCGAACAACCCAGCGCCACCTCCGCCTGCCATGACCAAGGAGCAGATTGAGCGTATCAAGCAGGAGTATGCGACCGCAGCGCGCTATTTCTGGGTGAACAGCGGCATGCGCCTGTGGGTCGATTTTCATCTTTTTGTGGACGAGCGTTGGCAGCGTTGGGGCGAGGAGCCGCCGAACGCCCAAGGGTTCTACAAGGGGCTGCCCCCATGCCGCAGCTATGCAGGCGTCGACTTCGCTCCCCCCGGAGGCGGCGCGTTCACCATCTTAGACACGCGCCATCCGTTGCAGGTCAATCACCAGCCTGTCTATGAGGAGCTGCCCTATGCGGGGCAAATTGAACAGGCGTATCCGCGTCGCTGGGATGCCCAGAGGCGTGAATGGGTTTTCTACAACAGTGGAGGCGGCACTTTCGGTGTGGATGGCTTTCCTGACGGCATCCCCGCACGCTCCCAGTTTCTCGGCGGGGGCGACACCGCCTGGCTCGCCACCCACGAGTTCCACCACCAGCTGGAATCATACAGCGCGTTCTCCCTGAGCCATCGCGAGGATGAGCGAATCGTGTTCAATCACCCGGAGCCGCGCTACCGGCGGGTCAACCCCGACGGCTCCGTCTCTATGAACCCGTGGAACACCGCAGGGCGACATGGCGAGCACTGGAATGTGATGGCGTACTGGGATCGAACGCTCAGCGATGCACAGTGGCTGCGGTTCTATTTCGGTGAGGTTCTCACGGTGCGCGATGTGGACGAGGATGGCTTTCCCGATGATGATCCGCGCCTGCCGTTGGACGAGAAGCGATTCGGCACCGATCCGCGCCGTCCGATGAGCGACGGACAACTGAACGACCTGCGTAAGGCGATGCTGAGCACATGGGCACCTGCACCGCTGCAATTCACTTTCAATAAGCCCCCATCCCAGGCATATACGCCTGACCCGCGCCATCCCGACAGCGACCGCGACGGTCTACCCGATGGCATCGACCCATATCCCCTCTACCCATGGCAGCCCTTCGTCTGGTTTATGCGTGCCACAATCGACGGCGTCGACGAGGAGTGGACCACCGTGCCGCCCACAGGCGAGCGTGCATTCTCCCACTCCCCCCGTGGAGGCGAGGAGCAGGGTGTGAAGGTGCTGTTCAAACATGCGCATGATGACGATGCCTACTATGGCTACTTCCGCATCAGGGGCGACTGGAGCCGCCTCTATGTGGTGCTGGATGGAGAGGGTAAAGGCGTCTTTTCGGGCGAGGGGGTAGTGGGCTTCGAGATAATTAACGGGGCGCAGGTGGAGCTACGCCCTACGGGCTGGGGCGCACCCGGAATTCAGTGGAAGGCGACACGGCAGCGCGACCGCTCCACGATTATTGAGTTCAGCATCCCGAACGGGGGCGAAAGCAAGTGGTACTGGTGGCGTGGTGGACGCGAGATTGGCGTTGCCGTCGATGTCTGGGATGGTCAGCACCGCGGCTACTCCATTTATGAACCGTATAACCTGTTTTACTGTCGCATGCTGGAGCCGGTGGGATTGTTGCCACCTCCTTCTAATGCCCCTGCCGAGTTGGCGACCGAGCAGGCGACCCGCGTCTTTACCCCAGCCAATCCGAACGGGCTGAAGGTGGGCGACGGTTGGCGCGTTGAGGGCGGCGCATGGGTATACGAGGGGCATTCCGAATCGATGCTGCTCATCGACGGGCTGACGGCACGCGCCTTTGACCTCTGGATGGCGTTCGAGGCGCAGCAAGATGGGGTTCTGGCAGCGTTCCTCCCTACCACCACCGAGATGAACGCTGGGCGCGACTATGTGGTGTTCGTGGGCGGCTACGGCAATACCATCACACGCTTCCGCCTGTTCGGGCGCGAGGAAGGCGATAGCACGGTCATGATGACGCCCGGCAGGCACCGCTTGCAACTCTCGCGCCGTGATGGGCAGGTCTGGGCGCTGTTCGACGGCAAGCCCATCCTATGGGCACGCGATCCAAACCCGAACCAGCCAGTCGGCAAGCTTGCGGTGATTGGCGGCTATAACGGCAAGCAGCGCGTGTACGAAGTCCGCTACCGAGTGGAGCCATGAGCGTTCGGCGCAGCGAATGGTGGGTTGCCCTGCTGGGCGGACTGATTCTGGCGTTCCTGTTCGTTTACAATCGCCAGCCCTACACGGTGTATGCCCTGCACTGGCTGGGCATGGAGCGTGCAAACGCGCCGCTGCGTAGCTGGGAGGAGTATTTTGTGGTGAACACCGCGCTGCTGCTATGGTTGCCCGTGCTGGTCCTGGCATTTATTGGCAAGGGCGAGCTGAGCCATTACGGGCTGGCGCGGGGCGATGGCGCACGCGGCGCGCTGTTCGCCTTCCTGATGTATGCGCCGATGGTGGTGGTGCTCTGGTTCGCCTCCGCCCGTGCCGATTTCCAGCATTATTATCCGCTGGACAAACGCATTCTGACCGATACCGCCTATGCCATCTATTTTGAGCTGGCTTACGGCTACTACCTGTTCTGCTGGGAGTTCTTCTTTCGTGGCTTTCTGACCTTTGGGCTGTATCGCTGGATAGGCTGGTGGGGTGTCGGGCTGCAGGCGGTCGCCTTCGGGCTGATGCATCTGGGCAAGCCTATCCCGGAGGTGATTGGCTCCTTTGTGGCGGGGGTGATTCTGAGCGCGGTTGCGCTGCGGGTGAAATCGTTCCTGCCCTGCTTCTGGACGCACTGGGCGGTGTCGATGACCCTCGACCTGATGCTCATCTATCGGACACGCTTCTGAAACCAGGCTCCCCTCGTCCAGCAAAGGAACCAACAAGATGTAATGTTAGGACATGAATTTCCTAAAACGACTGAGCCATTCGATGAAACATCAGGCGCTGCCGGGTGCTGTCGGAACCCGGCAGCGAAGCAAGCAGCACCGCCTCCTCAAAGCTCAAGTACAACGACAGAGTGAGGATACATGGTCAAACTAATAGTCCCACTCGTCGGTGTGATAGACTTCAAGGTAGGGGAGAGATAGTAAGAATCATCATACACTGTACTCCGAATTTGATAAGGCAATGATGCACCAGATACTGTAATATTCACATTAATGCTCGTGCTACGCGCCCAATTTAACAGGAGTATCCGCTTCTCAGGACCATTTGGGTTATAGGCGAGGAACGCGCTTATCAGCGGATTATCAGGAACATAGATGGATTTAACATTCCAATTTGGACGTGCAAATTGCTTTAGCATTGTAAGTGCATAGTAGATAGGATAGTAAGTTGTAGAAGAAGTTTGACAACCACTATAAGACACTTTAATCGCTGCAAAGATATGCTCCCGATTGTAGCCATAGAGCGTGGAACTGCTATTGCCTGTAACTCGCTGCGTATCAAACACTGTTCCACCCCACCAAGCAAATGCTTGCACACCTTTATTGACCGCCCTGCCCCATGCCTCTAACAAGAAAAGAGCATTATAGATGTTTACTGTTTGTTTGCTGGCGCGCTCTGCATTGTTGATTTCCAATATATAAATAGGCACCCGTTGCCCTAAGTTAGCATCCATAAAGTCGGTGCGTATTTTATCGATCACCATCGGCAGCTGATAGCGGGCTGCATAAAGAAGATGGGAATCGTTCTCCTTCCCTGCGTTTGTTGCATAGAAGTGAATATCATAAAAATGAGGGATTTTTGAATTGTTCCTCAGCTTTGATAAGAGGGTGGGGGACCAAGGAGTGCGTATTCCACCGTCACCGTAGAGCTCATTCCATGCCCCGACAACGCCGATTTTCATATTGCGGATCCTGCTATCTTGGGAGCCTTGAATGCGATTTATCAAATCAATAACAAACAAAGCATATATGTCAGGATTGTGATCGTTAGGCGTCCCACGCCCATCATATTCCCAATAACCATAGCATTCATTACCAACCTCCCAATAAGCCACGCGATTACCCATGCTAACACTATGCTGAATCCAGTGATAGGCACTTCTACCCGGATTAATTTCATCATAGACTTTCCCCGAACCATAATTGAGCGAGATAACCCCTTCTGCACCTATGTCTCTTAACAGGTTATAAAAATAAGTAGTAGACGAGTCTGTATTATAGTTTTCATTATCAATAATGTTCTTATTGAGAACCCAATCATACTTACAGCTGGCTGCCCCGCCGGGATAGCGCAAAAAGGTTATCCCCATATTAATGAGGGATTGTTTCATGTAATTGTAGTTATTGGGGTTGTCCTTTTCCCAACCACACCAGTCCCATGCCGCCAGATTATAGCCAAACATGCGCTTAGAGAGGAGTCTCCAGCCGCCGGAGGATGAAGAGAAATCAGCAGTTATACTCACATCATTACTTGGTGGATCATAATATCTACCAAATCGAATATCATCCAGCCAGAAAGAGTTAGTCCACGACAAAGCATAGAACTTCACACCAGTAATATTGCCATACACATATGTTCCACCCCGCTTCATTAGATCACTGAGAGCAAGTCGGTATCTATACCAGGCATTTCGCCCATTATAAGGTACGCTAACGACTATCGGATCGCAGGCAGAGTCGTTTACATAAAGGCACACATAAAATTGTTGGTTGTAATTGCCGCCACCATGCACATAAAATTCCAAGTAGTTAAGATATGGACTATACCTGCTGATACCGCCGCGCTTATGCACAAAGCGTACCCCTGAAAGCGGATATACTCTAATGCTGTACTTACCGCTCCGGTAGTAGGTTGTGTCGTATAGATCAATTCGACCGGATATTTCATCCCACCAATACCCAGCCGCGTAGTCGCGATAGACATCCAAGTAGGTCATGTCGTCCTGCGCTATCGAAGCAGCCGCCAATACAGCTGCAAATACGCTCAAAGCGCCCTTGTGCCACTTGTGCCATCCATTAGTTCGCATCGCTTATACCTCCTTAACCGTAATTATAGTATGGCATAGTCGCCTGCCATTTGTCAAGAGGTTTCCAAAAAGCAAGCTACTTACTTTTTGGAAATTTTTGGTGCTTCGGGCATTTCCTACGGGATAATAACCCCAATTTGCTGCCTATTGGTTCCGAACATATAGGCTAAAAACTTCTCCGTTAGAGGCTGTTTAAGAATGGTGGAGACAGACTGGTACATCTGCCCGAACCAGACAATGGAGGGCGAGCTTCCCGGCGTATAGGGGCAGACCGATGTGTCTGCCCAAAAAACTTTCCACTCGCTACTTGCCGCTCGTCCCTATTGGAGGGCGAGCCGCGTGAAGTTTCGAACAGCCTCCACAGCCTTTGACAAGGGTACAATATCTTGTATGGCGAGGGAACCGGTTGCGCTTATCAGCGTGTCGGACAAAACGGGGCTGGAGCCGTTTGCAAAGAGGTTGCATGAGCTGGGCTATCGCTTTCTTTCCACAGGGGGCACAGCGCGATGCCTGCGGGAATGGAACCTGCCCGTGATTGAGATTGCCGACTGGACAGGCTTTCCCGAGATTCTGGATGGGCGCGTGAAAACGCTCCATCCGCGCGTCCACGCCGCCCTGCTGGCGGACTTGGACCGCCCCGACCATCAACGCACCTTGCAGGAACTCGGTCTTTCGCCCATCTCGCTCGTGGTGGTCAATTTGTATCCTTTCGAGGCAGCCATGCGTGCGGGTGCGCCCGAAACGGAGCAGATTGAGCAGATTGACATCGGTGGACCGACGCTCATCCGCGCCGCTGCCAAGAACTTCGCGCATGTGGCGGTGGTGGTGGATCCGTCCCACTATGCGTGGGTGCTTCAACGGTTGCAGGCGGGCGGTTTGAGCCGTGAGGAACGGGCGCGTTTGGCGGCGCACGCTTTCGCCCATGTTGCCGAGTACGATGCCCTCATCGCCGACTGGTTCCGTCGCTATGATCCGGAGGGCACGCTGCCCGAACGGCTGACGCTGACCTATCGGCGGGTGCAACGCCTCCGCTATGGTGAGAACCCTCATCAGCGAGCCGCCTTCTATCGCGAGCCGCTCGCGCCTGCTGGCAGCATCGCAACGATGGAGCAGCTGTGGGGGAAGGAACTGTCTTATAACAACCTGCTGGACGCGGATGCCGCGCTGGAGCTGGTGGGTGAATTTGAGCGACCTGCGTGCGCCATTATCAAACATACGAACCCATGTGGTGTGGCGTTAGCCGAGACACCTGCCGAAGCGTTCCAGCGCGCACAGCAGGCAGACCCCATCTCGGCGTTCGGTGGCATCGTCGCGTTCAATCGCCTTGTGGATGCTGTCGCCGCCCAGGCAGTCACCGCGCCGGGCAACTTTTTTGAAGTGGTGATTGCCCCCGACTTCAGTCCCGACGCGCTCACCCTCTTCCAAGAGCGCAAGGGCTGGGGTCAGAGCGTGCGCCTGTTGCGCACGGGCGTATTGCCTTCCCCCGACACGCTGCGCGGAACCTTCACCATGCGCGGGCTGACAGGAGGCATCCTTTATACCGAGCGAGACACGCTCGATCTGGAACCCGACATGCTGCAGGTGGCGACGGAGCGTGCCCCCACGGAGGACGAGTGGCGCGACCTGCGTTTCGCATGGAAAGTGGTCAAGCATGTGAAATCGAACGCGATAGTGGTGGCACGGGCGGAGCAGGTGCTGGGTGTCGGTGCAGGGCAGATGAATCGGGTTGGTGCGGTGCGTCTTGCGCTGGAGCAGGCGGGCGAGAAGGCGCAAGGCGCGGTGCTGGCATCGGACGCTTTCTTCCCCTTCCCTGACAGCATCGATCGGGCGGCACAGGCGGGCATTTGCGCCATCATTCAGCCCGGCGGCTCCAAAAAAGATGAGGAGGTCATCGCGACTGCCAATCGGCACGGCATCGCGATGGTCTTTACCGGCGTTCGCCATTTCCGACACTGAGACGGAGTATCCGCGTTTTGCAGCCGGCTCGTTGGCTTTGGTTAGGCGCGTATCACGCGCACGGGGCGCAAAAGCGGTGGCAGCCAGCGGGCGACCAACGCGATTCGGTCATCATCCTCCATCACCAGCACATAGCCCCCTGGCGTCCAGAGTGGGTTCTCTGCCTGCACGAAGTTGCCGTTCAGCAGTCGCTCCAGATACGGCGCGGTGGGTTTCCAGCGCGGCAGGTGTCTTAGAGCATCCGCGGGCGCAATCAGGTGCGCTGCCACCGATTCAGGGTCGGTCAAAGTATCCAGCGGCTGCGCTTCTTCCAGCAGGAAGTGCCCCACCGCGATGCGGGTCAACTGCTTGAGGTACGCTCCCATACCGAGCCGATCCCCGATATCGGACGCCAGCGTGCGCACATAGGTCCCCGAGGAGCATTCCAGATAGAACCGTGCCGTCGGAAACTCGCCCGGCTGGAAATGCTCGATCTGCAGGGTGTAAATTGTTACGGTGCGCGGCTTCCGCTCGACCTCCTTGCCCGCGCGGGCGAGTTCGTAGAGCCGTTTGCCATCGATCTTGACGGCTGAATACATCGGGGGAATCTGTTCGATGCGTCCGATAAAGGGGCGCACGGCTTCTTGCACCTGCTCAAGGGTCAAGTGTGGGGCGGGGATTTGGGAGAACACTTCCCCTTCGGCATCTTGCGTGGTCGTGCGGATGCCAAACTGGATGATGCCGCGATACTTTTTCGGTAGTTGTTGCAGGTAGGGTGTGAGGCGGGTGGCGCGCCCCATGCAGACGAGCAGCACGCCGTCCGCCATCGGATCCAGCGTGCCAGTGTGCCCCACCTCTTTTTGGTGGGCGACGGCACGGATATGCTCCACCACATCGTGCGAGGTCAAGCCGACGGGTTTGTTGATGTTGAGCACGCCATCCATTTCTGCACCTCGTGCAGAAGCGCATGTTCTGCCTCGCTGAGGCTCATCTCCAGGGTGCAGCCGGCGGCGTTCTCGTGTCCGCCACCGCCAAACTGCTGGGCGATCAGTGCCACATTGATCGCGCCGCGGCTGCGCAGGCTGACTCGTATCTTGCGGTTGGGCGACTCGCGCAGCAGCATCGCGACCTGCACGCCGTGAATGGAGCGCACGAAGTTCACGATGCCTTCGGTCTCCTCCTCGCTGGCGCCCGCCTCTTCGAACGCGCTACGGGGAATGATTGCCCAGGCGATGCGTCCGTCCTCCGTGCGCTTCAGCGTCGAGAGCGCAAGCCCCAGCAACTTGACCGCCGAGAAGGAGCGCGTTTCGAACACCTGCTCATTGATCTCACTGATACTCGCCCCGCAGCTTTGAAGGTGCGCCGCGATGCGCAGCGTGCGCGGCGTGGTGTTCGGAAACTTGAAGGAGAAGGTGTCTGTCACGATGCCTGTCAGCAAGCAGGTGGCGATCTCTGGGGTAAAGGGCACGCGCAACGCACGCAGCAATCGATAGGCGATTTCAGCCGTCGCGGCTGCGCTCTGATCCACCAGGCGCACATCGGCAAACACCTCCTGCGGCATATGATGATCGATCTGCACGATGCGTCGCGCGGCGCGAATGAGCGGCTCATGCCGCCCCGCACGGTTCAGCTGACTCATGTCGCATACCAGCGCAAGGTCGTAGACAGTGATGGGCTGTTGCTCTGTCTCCACCGCCGTGCTGCCCGGTAAAAAGCGATAGATTTCGGGCACAGGGTCATGACAGAGCAAGCGCACCGTATGTTTGCGCAGAAGATACAGCCCGTGATAGAGCGCGAGCGCGCTGCCCAGCGTGTCCCCATCCGGATTGAGATGAGCCACCACCAGGCAGGTGTCCGCCTGTTCAATCAACTGCACCGCTTGCTTGAATGTGCTCATCCGCTTCGCCATCCAGCGTATTGTACCCTTCAGGTAATCTTTTGGCAGATGACAACGCCCGAAATCGTTCTAACTATCCAGATTGTGAACTGGAACGCGCGGGAGCATCTGCGGGCTGCGCTGCGTTCAATCTATGCCCATGCCCCCCGCTTCCCCTTTGAGGTACTGGTGCTGGATAACGCTTCACAGGACGGCAGCGTGCAGATGGTGGAGAAGGAGTTTCCCCAAGTGCGCCTGCTGGTCAGTGAGCGCAATTTGGGGTTTGCGAAGGGGCATAACGAGCTGGCGCGCCACGCGCAGGGACGCTACCTGCTGATTCTCAATCCCGATACACTCATGCTGGAGGACGCGCTGGATAATCTTATCCGCTTTGCGGAGGCGCATCCCGAAGCGGGCATTATCGGTCCGAAGCTCCTTAACCCCGACGGCAGTCTGCAATATTCGTGCCGACGCTTCCCGAACCCCATCGCGGCGATTTTTCGCAACACACCGCTCGGACGCCTGTTCCCGCACAACCGCTATACACGCGACTACCTGATGCTGGATTGGGATCATCGCTCGGTGCGCGAGGTGGATTGGGTGTCGGGCGCGGCGATGTTGGTATCTCGGGCGGTGTATGAGCAGCTGGGCGGCTTCGATGAGCAGTTCTTTATCTATGTGGAGGATGTCGATCTGTGCTATCGCGCGTGGCAGGCGGGCTGGAAGGTGCTGTATTACCCAGAAGCGGTCATTCTTCACGCCATCGGGCGTAGCACCGACCTGGTCGCCAACAAGATGATTATCACTTTCCATCAGAGCATGTATAAGTTCTACAAGAAGCACTATGCTCGCAAGACACCGTTCTATTTGCGCCCACTGATTCCGCTGGGCTTGGCGATGCGGGCTTCGCTTTTTATTCTGAAAAACTATAAAGATGCCTGCGTGCGCTGGTTGAAGCGAGCGCGCCGGTGATGAGTGCCTAACGCACATAGGCAGCGGGGACACCGCCATCGACGGTCAGGGTCGCGCCGGTGGTTTTCGCGGAGCGATCGGATGCAAAGAACAGCACTGCCTCTGCCACATCCTCCGGAGAGATGTTCACCTTGAGTGTGGTGCGCTGGCGATAATACTCTTCTAACTGTTCGGGTGGAATGCCGTAGGCGCGGGCGCGTTCCTCGCGCCAACCTGCTTCCCAAATACGGGAGCCTTGTAGCACGGCGTCGGGCGCGACACAGTTCACGCGCACGCCGATGGCGCCGCCCTCCTCGGCAAGACAGCGAGCCATGTGTGCCTCGGCGGCTTTGGCGGAGCTGTAGGCGGCGGCATCTTTGCCTGCGGCAAGCGCGTTCTTGGAAGTAATCATAATCAAACTGCCGCCGATGCCCTGCGCTTGCCAGATTCGGAACGCCTCGCGTGACACCAGGAAATAACCTTGCACCAGCACTTCATACAGGCGGTTCCAGTCTGCCAGGCGGGTCTTGGTGATAGGCGCGGCGAGGGCGATGCCCGCATTATTCACCACGATGTCGACCCCGCCGTAAGTTAGTACTGCTTGACGAAACGCCTCGATGACCTGCGCTTCATCCCCCACATTGCAGGGCACAGCGAGGGCGCGTCGTTCGCCATGCTGATTGATAATCTCCTCCGCGACGGTCTGTGCGCCTGCCGCGTCGATATCCAGAATGACCACATGCGCACCTTCCTGTGCCAGGCGTCGCGCGGTGGCTCGCCCGATGCCCGACGCGCCGCCGGTGATCACCGCGACGCGCCCCGCTAATTCGCGCTCGGGCGGACGCAGCGTCAGTTTATACAGCTCCAGCGGCCAATATTCAACGCCGAACGCTTCCGCAGGCGTCAGTGCCACGAAGCGATCCAACGCGGTCGCCCCATACATCACGGCAATCGCGCGATGGTACAGGTCGCGTGCCACGCCCGCCAGAAAAGCGTCGCGCCCAGTGGCAATTAGTCCCAAACCGGGGATGAGGATGATGCGGGGCGCAGGGTCCATCATCGGCTCGTTGCCCTTGCGATGCGCTTCGAAATAGGCTTGATAGCTTTGCTGATAGCGAGCAATCCCCTCGCGCAGATGTGCCTTCAGCACATCCACATCCGCCCCGTCCCACTCGATAAAAAGCGGATAGAGCTTTGTATGCACGAGATGGTCAGGGCAAGCCGCGCCCTGCAGCGCCACCGCTTTCGCCTGTTCACGCCCCACGAAATCCAGCACCTCCGCGCTCTCGTCGATGCACAACACCTGCTTGCGCTGAATAGATACGGCTCCGCGAAGGATGGGGAGTATCTCTGACCACACTTGTCTGCGGCGCGTCGCATCGAGCGTAGGGGTTTTGACCATGCCGAACACCTGTCGCCCCGCGGCATGTTCCTCGAGATAGGCTTCCGCTTGCTGGATGATGCGAATCGTGTTTTCGTAGCATGCCTTTGCCGTCTCGCCCCATGTGACCAGTCCATGCTTGCCCAGCACGACCGCTTGCACTTGGGGATTTGCTCGCACCGCCGTGCCGACCCATTTGCCCATCTGAAAACCCGGCTGCATATAGGGGACCCAGAGGACGCGCTCGCCAAATAGCCGACGCACATGCTCCGCCCCCTTCTCGGAGGTGGCGAGGCTGATAATCGCGTCGGGATGCGTGTGATCCACATGGGGCGCGGGAATGAAGGCATGCAGCAGCGTTTCGATGGAAGGGCGCGGCATATTCGGGTGCAGGTAGCAATGCATCAGGTAATCTACCATCTCCTCATCGGAGAGGCTCTCGCGCTCGATGAGCGGCTCCACATCGTCCAGTCGGAGCGCAGCGAAATGCTTGCGTTCGATGGTGGCAAGGTCAGAGCCAGAGCCTTTGACCCATAGGGTGCGCACAGGTCTACCACGAAAGTCGGTCTCGATCGTTTTGGCGGAGGTATTGCCGCCATAGATATTGCACACGGCACGGTCCGCCCCCAGCAATCGCGAGCGATAGACCAACAGATCCAGCTCGCTGAGTCCCGCAGCGGCCTCATCCTGCCAAAGCGAGATCACGCACCTTGCTTTTACCTTCTCCACCGCAGAGATTATACCAGCCTGTTTGAAAGCAATCAGCAAAGGCGGTGGCAGCGGCTTAGGGTATGCCCAGTTTGTGGCAGAAATAATCCAGCGAGCGGTTCCGCTGGCGCCCATAGGTTAGATCGTAGTGATTAAGCATTTCCGATCTCGCTAGAGTAGGCGATTTTCTGATTGCTTGTATCTTTTGTTCAAACTGCTGTTTATCGATGGAGTTGGTGTGGGTGGAAATGGCAAGCCCTCTCAAGAGGGGCGAGGTCCCTGTATATCCTGCCAGATACCACGCCTCGATAGATCGCGCAACCACGATAATACACGATGTATCCACGACCTGACCGAACTGCTCCCTGATATGGTCACGGCATGCTGTAATGCATGGGCGATGGTTTTGGTCTACAAGGATGTAGTAGCGTGTCTCCATACTGTGGAGGCTGTGGATAACCGCTTGGCGTGTCTGCTTTGGTTTCCGCGCATAGCGATAGATTCGAATCTGCAGAGCGGCTGCGGGGGCGATAATCCTTTCAATGAACTCTGCATCTGCGTCACCTTCCACAAGGAACCAAACCGGCATCGGCTACGCCCCCAGAAGGTTTTCGACGAACAGTTCTTCCAGTCCCAGTTCCTGTTCCAGAAAGGTTTTCACCATGTTTTGCTCGGCAGGGCGCGTAATAATTGAGAACCCATCTCCATCGCGAGAAACCAGCAATAAACTCTCCAGAGGGGTATGTCGCACCACTTCCGGATTGTGAGTCGTGAAGATGACCTGCTTTGTACGAGAAACTTCTTGAAACATCTCCATCAGGCGCGAAATCAGGATAGGGTGCAGATTACGGTCGGGTTCCTCAAGCACGATGATGCTGCCTGGCATAAAGTAGAGGGCAATAGTCAAGGCAACCAGCTCTATGGTGCCGTCTGAGAGAAGCGTGCTCGGCACAGGTCGGTCATGCAGGTATCTTTCGTACATCTGGACAAACAGGGATCGGTCAACAAGGGATTGCACTCGGATGTCCTCAATAAACGGGAGGAAATGCTGTAGATGAGCAAGCAACTCCTGACGGGATTCTTTATGCCGCAGAATCTCGCGTAGTACCACGGCCAAATTGCTACCGTCCTCCTCCAAAGAGGCACGACCTTTTAAAGGAGTCGCTTGTTTCAGGGTTTTGGGATTCAGGTCGTAGATCGCGATGCCTGCGAATAGCCACACGCCGAATCCTGGAAGGAAAGGCAGAATAGAGCGATCACGCTCTATTCTGTCAGGAAACAAGATACGAGGCGGGCGATGGTGCGGCTCTGGAACGATTTTGACGGTCATTCGCTCGTGCTGCCTTTCAACAATGAGCTGCAGCATTTTCTTCTCCGCCCCAGACGGGTGCCCCAAAGAAGAAAATTCTGGACCTTCGTAGCGAAACGCTTCCCGCTCTATGCGAAAGCCCTTCTTGCGCTTGAAGAACACCAGACGAAGCTCATAATCAAGTTTGAACGGTCGACTGTTATCGGATACGCTGACTGCTATCTCCAATGGCTCGCTGTGTCCGATTCTCAGATTGCGCAGATAGTCGATGCTGCCTTGCAGCGCAACCGCATTATCCAGTCCCTCACGCGCCAGGTCGCGCAGAAAACGGAATAGTTGCACGAAATTAGACTTGCCCGAGGCATTCGCCCCAACAACCACGCTAAGCGATGGCAGGGCAATCTCCACCTCGCGAAAGCTCCGAAAATTTTTAATACGCAAACGCTCGATGTGCATCGCAATCTATTTTACCTTTATGCCCCCGGATATCCCGAACCTGCTGCCTCTGTGCCGCGTTCGCGGGCGACCTTTTCGGCATAGCCGCTGCGTCGGAACGCTTTTAGCGGGTCAGGCTCCAGCCCCATCTCCACACGCACCTGCGCCAGTAGCGGACGCACATCCGTTTCGTACGCCTGCTGGAGTACCCGATGCGCCTGCAGCACCTCGCCCGCTGCCTGCGCCTCACGCAG
Source organism: bacterium HR15 (assembly GCA_002898555.1). Lineage (GTDB taxonomy): Bacteria > Armatimonadota > Fimbriimonadia > Fimbriimonadales > GBS-DC > HRBIN15. The sequence continues at coordinate 34,290 of BEHR01000017.1, read as the reverse complement.
GCGCGCCCGATCCACAATCAACGCCTTCGCGTATGCCATCTGAATATTCATCACGGACAGAATCATCGCTTCGATTTTCGGCTCGATATTGTGCGACTGATCGATCATATAGGCGACATTTTGCGCACAGGTAGCCGTGCGCGGGTCCTCCGCCGCGGCGACCAGCTCATTAAAAATCAAGAACATCTCGAACGGGTTGATAGAACCGACGATAAGGTCATCATCGGCATACTTGCGATTGTTGAAGTGGAAGCCACCGAGTTTGCCCTCGTCCAATAGCAGCGCGACGATATGCTCGATATTTGCGCCCTGTGGGTGGTGTCCCGTGTCCACCAGCACCTGTGCTCGTTCGCCCAGCCGATTCGCCATCAGGTAGGCAACCCCCCAGTCGGGCAGGTCAGTGTGATAAAAGGCGGGTTCAAAGAATTTGTATTCGATAAGCAAGCGCGTGCGGGTAGGCAGGGCGCGATAGATTTCCTCCAGGCACTGTTGCAGGCGGTGCTTCCGCGCACGAAAGTCGTCTTGACCAGGGTAGTTCGTGCCGTCTGCCAGCCACAGGCTGATGAGGTGCGAGTTGACCTGCTGAGCAATCTCGATGCATTCGCGCACATGCTCAACCGCGCGGCGACGCACTTCTGCGTCCGGATGGCACAGACTGCCCAGTTTGTACTCGTCGTCCTGGAACAGGTTCGGGTTCACCGCGCCGATGCGCACGCCTAACTCCGCCGCATACTGGCACAGCCCCTGCCAGTCGTCCACCTTGTCCCACGGGATGTGGATGGCGACCGTGGGGCAGACGCCCGTGAATCGATGCACAACGGCAGCGTCAGCGAGTTTCTCATAGATATTGCGTGCCGCGCCTGGGTAAGCGAATACTTTAAAGCGCGTGCCGGAGTTGCCATAGCCCCACGAGGGCGTTTCAATCTGCTGTGCTTTTAGCAGTGCCTTGACCCGATTCAGGTCGATGCCCTGTCGCGTTAGCCGTTCTGCAAGGGGTTCATATCCTTCCACCGTCTGCATAGCCCGCCTCCAGGCAGGAGTATACCCCGCACCTCAGCACCCGTTGCCAAGGTAGAACAACACCTCCAGCAGATCTTGTATCTCCACCACTCCGTCCCCATTCACGTCTTCCGACAGGTCTGAGCCAACCCGCCCAAACGCGAACAGCACCGCCAGCAGGTCGGCGTCGTCGATGCAGCCATCCCTGTCTACATCCCCACGCCCCTGTGTATCCAAAATATATATCATGCCATACCAGCGTCCATCCGCCTCTTTGCGTTCACCGATGCCCATCAAATAGCGCCCATCCGCCGACATCCAGAGCACCCGTTCCAGTCGATACCGGTCCCCTAACAAGTTCCGGTAGGTATAATTTAGGTCCTCAAAGCCTATTCCCTCTCGCCACCAGAATGCCGATGTTTCGATATAATCTGGTGGCAAATCAACGGCGCCAGCTACTATCCGTCCATCGCCCGACAGCGTGAACGCCCACCCACCAACCAGTTCATACCCGCGTCCTTCCATCCAGCGCCAGTTTCGATTCACCACTACCCGTCCATCTGCTGAGATAGCGACCCCACCAGGCCCGCTCCAGCCCCGGTCCTCACACCAGCGTCCCTGAGGATTTACGGCGCATGAGCCGTCTGCAGAGCAGTCCCACGCTCCTATTATGGGCACTTGTTCTGCCACTCCATTCCGCCACCGCCAGCCAATCAGCCGATTGGACAAATCCCGCCCAACACCATAAATTACTTGGCCATCCCATGACACGGCGGTCGCCTCCGTGGCTATCCACGGGACATCGGAAGGTGGCAATGAATAATCCACACCTATGCCCTGCTGCCAGCGGTAGGCCGGATTCCCCCCCACTATCACCGAGCCATCATAAGCGATATGCCAGGCAAAGTTGCTCCGCATGGCTTCCTGTCGGTTGCGTGTCAGTCCGCCATCCGCCCGTAAATAGCGCCAGCCCTCGGCTTCTGTCCAGATGATAGGGTAACCCGAGGGAGAAGATACGGTAGTGCCCAACAACACCCGCCCATCTCGGGAGAGCTTCAGGTAAGAAGTCGCGGTAGCGTATAGCGACGGGCCGTCTGTAATCACAATCAGCCGCTCAGCAGAGCCGCTGCTCCAGCTCAGTATTCCAATCAGTCCCATCCCGATTGCCCAGCTCCGCATCGCTCTACCATTCCGTTGTTTGTGTCAGTGCAGGAGAGGGGTAAACACCCCTCCCCCGCGCTGCTTCACTCATCGCCCCGAGTGCCCACATTCGTCGCCACCAACGCCGCATCCTCCGCGTCCACCACACCATCGCAGTTCACATCCGCCTCACTAAGACCCGTCGCACCTTGACGCTCCAACACCGCCACCAAGTCCACCACATCCACCAAGTTATCCTTCACCACATCCCCATTCCGCAACACCAGCGCATAGCGACCACCCGGCTGCCAACTTAGCCGCACCCGCCGACCCAGCCACGAACGATAGGGATGTACATACAGCTCGTACACCCCCGCGGGCAGGTCGCTCCACAACCGCAGCACCACCCGCCCCTGCTCATCAGGGCGAGCCATCGGCAAGGTGTAACTCGCTATCGTCGCTCCCGTCGTCGCATTCCGAAACTCCAGCGTCATCGGCTCGCTCTCTATCGCCTCCGCCTGTTCCGCGCTGATGCCCTGCATCCCTTCCAGCGTCACCGTGAGCTGCGTTGCCTGCAAGCCACACCCTTTCAAGCGCACCCACGCCGCCTCAGAGGGCACCCCGTTCGCGTCCACCAGAAAGAGCATATACCACCCCGGCGGCGCAATCGCGGGATCCCACGGCGCCGTGATATGCAGCACATTAGAGGACGCCACCCCAAAGTGCAGCCGCACCAGGCGCTGCTCAAAGTTGATCGAGTGGGTTACTGAGCCGGGACGCACCAGCACCACCGAACGGATGGCTGCCCCTTCGTTGGAGAGCGCATAGGTTACCTTGAACACCTGCTGGTAGTCCAGCTCTGTCGGGTCGGGGTTGATCAGGAGAATGCGCGGACGGTCGTTTGCCCCGCGTGGGGAGCCATCGGGTTTGAACAGATAGGGGGGCGAGTAAATCATCGGCACATAGTTGTTCACCCGAGTCCCATTCGCATCTGTGTCAGAGGAACCCGCGGTCAACACCCGTCCATCGGGCAGCAGCAAGGCAGTTGAGTGATACACACGGGTGCCATCCCTGATGCCGTCTGCATCCTTGTCATCCTGCAGCGCGAATGCTACCTGTCGCCAGCTGCCCTGCCCTTGCTCGTTCTCACGGGGTGGTGTGTAAATCTCGGTCTCGTAGACCACACTATCAGGATATGACCATGCCTCCGTCTGTACAACTCCACCTATCACCAAGATTTCACCTGTAGGAAGTAGCACCGCATTCAGATGGGCACGTGCACGCGCCATTGGCGGACCGGAAACAATTGAAAGCGTGTCGTTGACGGGATCGCCACTCCCGCCAAAGGTCATGATTTCGGTGGACGGTACCGCTAAGCCACCGGTTGCTCCACCGATGGCTATTACCCTATTGAGTACCTGCTGCGCGAGGTTCGAAGGATTGCGCCAGGGAGTGGGCAATAATACGGAGGTACCCGCTCCACGACTCACCTCACGCCTCGGCCACCATGAATGTGAGTACCATCCTGAACTCAGGGCGTCCAGATTGGCTAAGGCGTAAGTGAGCCGCCCTGGTCCTGTAGATACCACTCGTGCCTGCACCTGACTTCCATCCCAAAAGGATACCAGTTGCAGGCGCGGATAAGTGCGCCCCAAATCTGTGCGGAAAGGAACAGGGATGTCGCGAAAGCCGTTGTTGGCACGCCCATACTGGTCTGTGCAGGGATCAAACCATTCAAAGTACCATGTTTCTCCTTCTCGGTCACCACCCTCCGGATTAAGTAAATCGAAAGGTGTGAGTGGCGCTGTTAGCTCCGAAGGAAACCGGATACCTCCAACAATCAAGATTCTGCCGCTGGGCAACGCCACCACGCTCGGATACCAGCGCGGTTCCGGCGGAATATCTGCATCACGTTGCACCGGTTCATACACTCGCCACAGCCCATTCGCCGTGTTTGGAACGCCTAATTGCGCATCCAGTCCGCTCCGAGTGAACCGACTACTCTCAAAAAGGGTAAACAGCCGTAAACCGCCAGGACCAACACTCCCCTCGTTCGAAACAGGTAACAGATTGTTGTAGAAGCCGGTATTGCCCCCTGCTATAAAGAGGCGTCCATCGGGCAGGAAGGCGTGCCCTGCACAAAAGAGGTCGTACACTGGCCACTGTGCCGTGCTGCTCGCCCAAGAATCCTTGTCAAACAGATAACGCACATAGCCATAAGCCTCTCTCTTGTCCGCAAAGTGATAGCCTTCGATGGAGTCCAGAACCCCATCCGCTGGATACCACACTAGCACGGGGGTAAGGGCGACCGGATTGAGATAGTAATTCCAGCAGATAGGTGGAGTCTCTGGATTGTTATCATGATCCCAACAGCAGAGGGGTGGGGTGCCTGGATCGCGATCATGTTCAAAACAGAAGAAGTAATCCCCAAAATAGAAGGGTTCCGCATCGCGCCGATGCACGCGCTCGAACCCTGAATCGGTGCGGCGTGGGCTGTGACGCCCATAACCCCACAATATCACCCAACCGTGTTGCGGGGTATCCCCTGTCATCGGTAGCAATGCCGCATGAATACCATAAACCGTGAGCCACGCACCAGAAGGGGCATAATTACCTCGCGCTTGATCTTGGTCGCTCCACTCCGCTGCGTTGTACCGCCATAACACGACATGGCTGGTAGAACCATCGAAAAAATAGAGGCGGTCCCATCTGCCCAACTGCGCTTCGTTCTGGGCAGAAAGATGCACAGGGAGAAAAATTTGTGCGCAGAGCCACATAGCCAGTCCTTGTAGACGCGTCGAAGTGCGGGGAACGCCTACGCCACGCGCGCCAGTCTGCCCCCCCCCGCGCTCCTGTGCTGAAGGGCATCGCGCATCACCAACGCCAAGCCTCTCATTGTTTAGTACCTCCTCACAAAGGGTTGCCTGCTTTTTTTCACCGCAGGTAATTTTATTATACCCCATCGAGAGAGCGTTTGTCAAGGGAGTAAGAGAGGGTGTTCGAAAAATCACCCAGAATCCCATCACCCACACACAACCTACAAGAAAACCATCAGAACCATCCCCAAGCACACGCACCAAACCCACCACGCTCCACCGCACAAACAGCCCCCACACCCACACACAAGCACCCACCCACGAACGCGAACGCCACACACCCCCATATGCCCCTTTCACACAACCAAACACCAGCTCTATCCGATAACGCGCCCCCAACGCCCACCCATACCCCTCCGCACGCAAACGCGCCCGCCACCGCGCAGCCGAACGCACCGGCTGACGCAAACCTGCCTCCACACGCGCCACAGGCAGCCACCCCACCTCCTCCAAACGCTTCCACAACCTCGCCCGATACCCATACAACCTGTCTCCCACCAACACAGTGCCCACCGCCAACCCACCCCGACCCTAACGCCCCACCCACGCCCGCAACCACCGCCCCGCATCCGCATACGCCTCCTCAACGACAGCCCCACCCCCCCTACCCGCCCACCTTGCCCATACCCCAACGCCACCGCCTTCCCATGCGAACGCTGCCGACGCCCCGCTGTCCCCCGCAAGTACTGCGCGAAAAATACCCCTGCCTACCCCACGCCCATGCCGTCCCCAAAGGCACACGGCGTTTCGGTGGTCGCTGGCTCGGCGGCGATGCCCTGCGGGGCGAGCCAGTTCAGCAGTTGGGGCAGGCGTTCATCCGTAAGAGGATGGAAGCGGGAGACGAGGATGCCTCAGGCAGGCAGCGGGTGGTCGGGCAGGCGTTCGGGGGCAAGCGTGAAAAGCAGGCGTCGGGAGGAGGCGTGTTCGCGCACGCTGAGCAAGAGCAGGGTGAGCATAAGCGGTTCGGGGTATTTGGGGGGTCGTCCGCGTTTTGGTGGGAGGGGGTGTTGTTGGCAGAAGCGTTGGACGAGGGTGTAGATGCATTTCACAGACAAGGTGGTGAGGGTGGCGTGGTTCGGGTAGCGACGCTTCATCGGGTGTTTTATACCCGATGCCCCCGATTTTTCGAACAGCCTCTTACTCCCTGAGGGTGTTCGAAAAATCACAGGTGCATGCATAGAAGGTTCCGTCTGACCTGATGGAGGTGGGGGGATTGAACCCCCCAGCAACCGCCCGCCCAGCCTCTGCGAACCTCGTCCGTCTCACTCATCCCCTCTCGTGCTACACTGCCCCGACGGACAGGGACGCGCACGCAATAGCCCGGTTTCCCGTGCCTCCGTCTGCCCCGGGCGGGGCGTCAGGAGCCAGTCGGTCCTTTTCGGAACCCCCTTCTGCCCGAACCGACAGGGGCAAAGGGGCAGCTGCCTCCGATGGGCAGCTGACGTGTTGCCGTGTTCAGGCGCCGATGCAGGTTGGCGCTCTATGTGTTGCCGTTGTTTAGCGAGGGTGCCGGCACCTCGTTGTTTGGCTGGGCGTCTGTTGCTGTGCTGTCTGCTTTTGACGCCTCCGTGTTCTTTCTGTGCAGGGTGCACCCGACAGGTTTGGACACGAGGTGTAGTTTTGTCAACCTTGTGGGAGGGTGTTTTGGTTGCGTGGGCGGTTTGCCTCAGCGGAATTTTCGAACAGCCTCAGAGTTGTTAGCAATGCTTTGCGCTTACAGGAGTTTCCGAACACCCTCAGAGGACAGGGGATAGGCGTTCACGCAGTGCTAACACCCTCTGCCGAAGTTGAACAGCACGATCAGCAAGTCGGCGTCATCCACGGTGCCGTCGCCGTTCACATCCTCAGTCAGCCCGGAGCCTGTCTGACCGAAGCGGAACAGCACACGCAGCAGGTCGGCGTCGTCGATGCAGCCATCACCATCGACATCGCCGGTGAGATGTGTATCGAGCAGGAACGCTTCGTCGAAGCGCGAGGCGGCGTTATAGCCCCAGCCAGCGATATAGCGTCCGTCGGGCGAGAGAGCGGTCGCTTCCCATAGCTCGGAGCCATCCGTCAGCAGCTCGGTATAGGTTGTGTTCAGGTTCTCCATTCCGCGCGCCACGGTCCAGCGGAAGGCACGCCACTGGTTCGCGCTGTTGCGAGCGCGTCCAACAATAAGAGTGCCATCGGGCGAGACGCTGCGCGCTTCACTCCAGTTGCCACCCAGCGTGCCGAGATCCTGCATGCCCTCTTCAGCGGTCCAGCGAAAGGCACGCCATCGCCCTGCGCTGTCGCGCGAGCGACCGACAATCACCGAACCATCGGCTGAGGTTTCCCACGCTTCGCTCCAGTTGCCACCCAGCGTGCCGAGATCCTGCATGCCCTCTTCAGCGGTCCAGCGGAAGGCACGCCACTGCCCGCTACTGTCGCGAGCGCGTCCGACGACGATGGAGCCATCCGGGGAAACGCCGAACGCCTCACTCGATGTGCCACCAGGCAACACCCCGATCTCCTGCATACCGGTCTGCTCGGTCCAGCGGAAGGCGCGTGTCTGCCCCGCGCTGTTAGCTGCCCAGCCGACAATCACGCTGCCATCAGCCGAGACATCGGTGGCAGCGCTGGACGCCCCACCCAATGTGCCAAGATCCTGCATGCCTGATTCCGGTGTCCAACGGAAGGCACGCATCCGATCCAGGCTGTCGACGGCATAGCCGACCACGACCATGCCATCAGCGGAGACCGCATAGGCTTCGCTTGCAATACCCCCCAGGGTACCCAAGTCCTGCATCCCGGTTTCAGCGGTCCAGCGGAAAGCGTGAAACATCGTAATCGTTGACCAACCCACGACGACGGAACCATTGGGTGTAACATCCCACGCGCCGCTCTGGAAGCCTTCGGGCAATACACCCAGCCAGAGGAGCCGTTGCGCTGCCCCACTCGCAGGGTTAAGGGCAAGCCAACAAGCTATCAGCAGGGACAAACTGTGCTTCAGGATCGCTTGACGACACTTACTCCAATCGGTAGGTCGCTTCATCGCACATTACCCCTGTAAAGAACTATACGCCCTTGCAAGGGCGGATTCCTGCTCCCTGCGCCATTCATCAGGATAGGCAAACATCTAAGCCGATGGCGCGTATCCCAGATGGCGTTTCTCCACCCCTTGCATTCGACCGCTCGAATGTGATAAAATTCACAAGGTCGCAGGAGGCGAACCGATGCCAAAACCAAAACATGTGGAGCCGAAGCTGGTCAACATCGAAATCAACGGGATCCCTTTGCAAGTACCGGAGGGCGAACTGCTGATTGAAGCCGCCAAACGGATCGGCGCGGACATTCCCATCTTTTGCTACCACAAATATATGAAGCCCGTTGGGATGTGCCGCATGTGCCTTGTGGAAATAGGGACGAAACAGCCCGACGGCTCGGTGCGCAAAATGCCCAAGCCCCAGACCGCCTGCACCTTACCCTGCACGGAGGGGCTGGTCGCTTGGACAGAGAGCGAGCAGATTATCAAGGACCGCCGTGCCATTCTGGAATTTCTGCTTATCAATCACCCGCTCGATTGTCCTATCTGCGATCGGGGTGGCGAATGTCCTCTGCAGAACAACACGCAGTTCTACGGTCCGCCCGTCAGCCGCTATATCGAGATTAAGCGCCACTTGCCGAAGGCGTTCCCCCTCTCGAAGTATGTGGCGCTCGATCTGGAGCGGTGCATCCACTGTGGGCGGTGTGTGCGCTTCACTGAGGAGATTTCGGGCGATGCGCAGCTGGCGTTCCTCTTTCGAGGCGCACAGATGCAGCCCCACACTTTCCAGCTGACCGAGTTCACCAGCCGATTCAGCGGGAATGTGATCGAGATTTGTCCTGTGGGCGCGCTCACCAGCCGCACCTATCGCTTTCGCGCTCGCCCTTGGGATATTGTAACGCAAAAAAGCATCTGCTCGATGTGTTCCAACGGGTGCAATCTCTATTTGGACAGTCGCAGTGGGCAGATTGTGCGCATTAACGCCCGCGAGAACCCTGCTGTGAATGAGACCTGGACCTGCGATAAAGGCAAGTTCGAGCAGACCTACATGCACGCGCCGAATCGATTGACGCAGCCGATGAGGCGGCGCGGTGGCGATTGGGAGCCTATCTCGTGGGCAGACGCCTATGACCTGTTGCTTGCCCGTATCAACGAGGCGCGTAAGACGGGTGACAGGCAGGCGATCGCAGCGATTGCCGGGCAGAGGTTGAGCAACGAATCGCTCTATCTGTTCCAAAAACTGTTCCGCGCCGCCTTCCAGACAAACAATATCGACCATCGTCTCACACGCTATCAAGGCAACCTGCAAGCCGATGTCGCGGCACGGCTCGGCTATCCCACCAGTGGTATCGAGTATGGTGATTTAGAGAGCGCACCGCTCGTGTTTGTGTTCGGCTCCGACCTGATTGAGGAGCAGCCGATGATCTATTTGCGTTTGCGCAAAGCATGGCGACACTACGGCGTGAAGGTTCTTGTCGCCTATCCACTCAGCACACCTGTAGAGGAGTTTGCAGAGGTCAGCCTGCGTTATCCCGTCGGGGGGGAGCTGGACCTGGTGAAAGCGTTGCTGCAGCGCCTCAGCGATTCATTCCCAGCTTCTCCCTCTCAATCCCCGAACCCTGTTAGCATAGATGCCGCGGCGAGCTTGCTTGCCCAATCGCCTGGCGTGATTATTCTGGTGGGCGAGAAGGCGTGGAACCATCCTGAAGCGCAATCGCTCCTCCTGGCACTGGTGGAGTTGGCACAGCGTCTGCCCGATGGGAAGCTCGCTCTCTTGCTGCCGGAAGCGAATTCGCAGGGCGCGCTCGACATGGGCGTGCTGCCTGACCTATTGCCCGGCTATGCTTCTGTAGACGATGCAACGGCGCGGGCACGGTTCGAAGCGGCTTATAGTGTTCCGTTGCCTGCGCAGCCCGGCTTGAACACGGATGCCATCTTCCATGCATGTCTTACTGGCGAGGTGCAGGTGCTTTATTTGGCAGGGGTAAACCCTGTCGAGCGGCACTATGACCCTGCCCTCGCGGAGCGCGCTCTAAGTGCCTGCGACTTCGTGGTCGTGCAGGATGCGCTGATGACCGAAACCGCCCACTATGCGGACCTGCTACTGCCCGCCTGCACCTTTGCCGAGAGCGAGGGCACTTTTACAAATTGGGAGCGGCGTGTGCAGCGCTTTTGGAAGGCGATCGAGCCGCCGGGCGATGCCAAACCTGACTGGCTTATCTTTGCCGAGCTGTGGCTGCGCACCATGCGCCAGACCCCGCCTTTCAACCCGCGCGAGATTATGTGCGAAATCAGCGAGCTGGTTCCCTCCTACGCGGATTGCACCTATGAGATGCTTGGCGATCAGGGAAGGCGGTGGGAGTAGGGTAAAATCCTTTCTGGCATGTCGCGCGTGACGATTATCGGGGGCGGCTTCGCGGGCGTCGAGGCAGCATGGATGGCGGCGCGTATGGGCGTGCCCGTGCGCCTGTATGAGATGCGTCCGCACAAGATGACCCCTGCCCACAAAACAGGTTGGCTCGCTGAGCTGGTCTGCTCCAACTCCTTCAAATCGATGCTGCCCACCACGCCAGCGGGTCTGCTGAAGTGGGAGATGGAGCAGCTGGGTTCCATCGTGATTCCAACGGCACGCGAGTTTGCCGTGCCTGCGGGCGAGGCGCTTGCCGTGAATCGCGAACCCTTCGCCCAAGCCATTACTGCCCGCCTCGAAAGCCACCCGCTGATCGAAATCATCCGCGAGGAGGTCACGGACATTCCCGACGACCGTCCGCTGATTATCGCCACCGGACCGCTGACCTCCGAACCGCTGGCAAACGCGATTGCTCGCCTCACAGGGCGTCAGCACCTCTATTTCTATGATGCGGTCTCCCCCATTGTGGACGCCAGCTCGGTTAACTACGAGCGCGTCTTTTTCGGCAGTCGGCGTGAGAAGGGCGATCCTGCCTACATCAACTGCCCCTTCACCCAAGAGGAGTACGAGCAGTTCTGGCAGGCGCTGGTTTCGGCAGAGCGTGTGCCCCTGCACGATTTTGAGGAGCCGCGCTTTTTTGAGGGTTGTGTCCCGATAGAGGAGTTGGCAGAGCGGGGTAAAGACACCCTTCGCTTCGGTCCGCTGAAACCCGTCGGGTTAATTGACCCACGCACAGGCAAGCGTCCCTATGCCGTATTGCAGCTGCGTCCCGAGAACAACGAGCGCACGCTCTACAGCCTGGTGGCGTGTCAGACGCGCCTCAAATGGAGCGAGCAGAGGCGTGTGTTTCGCCTTGTGCCGGGGCTGGAGAATGCCGAGTTCGTCCGCTATGGGGTGGTACATCGCAACACCTATCTCGACTCGCCGCGCCTGTTGATGCCTACCTTGCAGTTCCGCGAGGATACGCGCCTCTTCTTCGCGGGGCAGCTGGTGGGTGTAGAGGGCTATATTGAGTCGGCGGCATCGGGCATGATTGCCGGGCTGAACGCAGCGCGATTGGCAGAGGGCAAGCCACCGCTGACGCCTCCGCGCGAAACAATGATTGGCTCCCTGCTGCACTACATCGCCACCTATCCGCATCCCGATTTCCCGCCGATGAACGCGAATTGGGGACTACTGCCAGAGCCGGAGGGCGCGCCCAAGGATCGGGAGCTGCGCCGCCAGCTTAAACTTCAGCGTGCCCACAAGGCGTTGGCAGAATTTATCAGCAGGAGCCTTGCCCTCTAACCAAGGTCGGCGCGTGGTCGCCCGCCTAATCCCCGATGGTTAGCACGATTTTGCCGAAAAAGTCACGGCTTTCGAGCTTTTCATGGGCGGCGCGTGCCTCTTTCAGCGGGAAGACACTGTCCACCACGGGCTTGAGCCGTCCTGCTTCCACATGGGTTAGCAACTGTGCCAGTTCCGCTCGCGTGCCCAGATAGGCTCCGTAAATCTCCAGCTCACGGCTGAACAGATAGCGGATATCGAACTGTGCGGTTTGCCCCGTGGTCGCGCCGCAGGTCACGAGCCGCCCCCCTTTATTGAGCAGGCGCACACACGATTCAAAGACCGCCTGCCCGATATGCTCGAACACCACATCGATCCCTTCGCCTTCTGTTTTTTCTTTAACCTCGCGCCACCATTCGGGGTTATTATGGTTCACCACGGCATCGGCTCCCAACCCCAGCGCGCGCTCCATTTTCTGTTCGTTGCCAGCCGTCGCGATGACCAGCGCGCCGCGCAGTTTGGCAATCTGGATCGCTGCGCTACCGACGCCACTGCTGCCCCCCATAATCAGCGCCCACTCCCCGGGTTGGAGGCGCGCTCGATGAATGAGCATGTGCCACGCGGTCAGGAACACCAGGGGCACGGCAGCCGCTTCCACAAAGCTCAGGATAGTGGGCTTGGGCAACAGGTTGCGAGCAGGCACCACGATATATTCCGCGTAGCCTCCCGGGCGATGGGCGCCAATAACCTGCACCGCGACGCAAAGATTTTCGCGCCCTGTGCGACAGTATCGACACTGACCACAGCTGATAATGGGGTACAGCACCACGAGGTCGCCCTTGCGCCATTCTTTGACCCCGTCGCCCACCTCCATCACTTCTCCTGCGATATCGCTGCCCAGAATATGGGGCAAGGGTGTATTGTAGGCGGGAATGCCGTTGCGTACCCAGATGTCCAGATGGTTCAACGCGCATGCCTGTACCCGCACCAGCACCTCGCCCCGCTGGGGCACAGGGTCGGGCACATCCGTTTCATAAATGAGTTTCTCTGCCGTGCCAAACTCATGTAATCGCACCGCCTTCATAGCCCAGATGATACCTCAACAGGCGGGTATACTTCATAGGCAGGCAGACGGATAGGTCTGCCTCTACTCTGGTCAAGGAGGAGAGAAATTGGGCAAGATAGGTATCGGGATTATCGGTTCAGGTGGTATTGCGCAGTCACAACACATGCCGGGCTATGCACGGCTGAGCGACCGGGTGGAGATTATCGCGGTAGCGGATATTAACGAAGAGAACGCGCGCGCCGCGGCGAGCAAGTTCAATGTGCCGCATATCTACACCGACTTCCGTGAGATGCTCAAACGCGACGATATCCATGCGGTGAGCGTCTGCACGCCGAACTTCATGCACAAAGATGCTACCATCGCGGCGTTAGAGGCGGGCAAACATGTGTTGTGCGAGAAGCCACTGGCGCGCAATGCCCGCGAGGCGCGTGAGATGGTGCGGGTAGCGCGACGCACAGGCAAAATCTTGCAGGTCGCGCTCCAGTGGCGTTTCACGGGCGTCGCCCAGTTCCTGTATAAATACATTCAGCAGGAGGGGAACCTTGGGGATATCTATTACGCCCGTGCGCATGCTCTGCGCCGACGCGGCATCCCCGGCTGGGGCGTGTTTATCGATAAGGAGAAGCAGGGTGGTGGACCGCTTATCGATATCGGCGTGCACATCCTGGACGCGACCCTCTGGCTGATGGGCTATCCTAAGCCCGTTTCTGCGTGCGGTGCCACCTACACCAAGTTCGGGCATCGCGACGATGTGGTCGGGCTGATGGGGCAGTGGGACCCCAAAAAATTCACGGTGGAAGATTTCGCGGTGGGGTTCATCCGTTTCGAGAACGGGGCGACGCTCACTCTGGAAGCGAGTTTTTGCGCGAATATCGAAAGCGATGAATTCAACACACTGATCTTGGGTGATAGAGGGGGCGTGTTCGCGAACCCCATCGGACAGCCACCTGTGAAAATCTTTACAGAACATAATCGCACGCTCTATAACATCGAACCGGCACACCTGCCCAGTGTGAACGCCTATCATGCAGAAGTGGAGGCGTTCATTGACGCGATTGAGCAAGGCAAGCCGTCGCCCGTGCCCGGCGAACACGGGTTCATCCTGAATGCGATCCTGGACGCCATCTACGAATCGGCAGAAACGGGACGCGAAGCCGCCATCGACACAGAAATCGGTGAATAGTGAGTGGGGAATGCCGAGGGCGTTCTGGGCGCTGGTGCTGATGGCGGGCTTTGCGGAGCTGGGCTATGTCACGCTCAATATCTCCGCGATGCCCGTCTATCTGCGGGATACTATCGGACTGGGCGAATCGACCGTGACGGCGGTCGGCTCTATCTTTCTGCTCACGGAAGCGGTCTTTCGCGCCCCGATGGGCATGCTAAGCGACCGATTCGGACGCCGCCGCCTGATGCTCATCGGCCCTCTGATTACCTGCGTCACCGCCATCACGACCGTGTTTGTACAGCACCCGGTGTGGTTCCTGTTATTACGCGGGTTGGATGGTCTGGGCGCAGCGATGCTCTGGCCCGCTGCCTACGCCGCCATTGGCGATACCGTGTCGCCAGAACGCCGCTCGTGGGCGATGAGTTTTCTCAACATGACCTATATGTCGGGCATCGCACTCGGCCCGCTTGCGGGTGGCTTAGCCAACGACCTTACAGGCAAAAAAACGGCATCGTTCTATCTGGTATCGGTGCTGTTCGCGACAGCCGTGCTGATTATCTGGCGATACTATCCCAGAGATGGGCATTCGCAGCCGTCCCATGCAGATCCCCAGCATAGCGAGTTCTCCGTTCGGGCGTTTCTTGGTGCGGTGCGCTTGGTGCCCGGTCATCTGTTGCTGGCTTTCGTGGTCTTTTTCGGCACGGGGCTGGTTATGCTGCTGGTGAAACTCTATGCGATGGATGAGTTCCGGATCAGCGAGACGATGTTCGGGCTGGGGCTGGTGTTTCCCGCGCTACTGATAGGTGCTCTGAGCGTGCCAATTGGGCACTGGTCAGATCGGCTCGGACATGTGCCCTCGGTACGGCTGGGTTTGGCAGGGGGTGCGCTGGTGATGTGGGCGATTGTGCTGCCTGCCAAGCCACATCCGTTGCTGGTGTTGCTGGCAGCAGGGGTGGGTGCGCTGAGCTTCGTGCTGGCGCTGGCAGCATGGATGGCGGAACTGAGCGAGGTCTATCCGGAGCGGCGTGGGGTCATCTTGGGTGCAGCAGGCACCGCACAGGGCATCGGGAGCATCCTGGGCGCCCTGCTGGGGGGCGTTTTGTATGAGCATGCCAACTTGACCATCGGCAACTGGCACATCCCCTCCCATCGTGTGCCCTTTATCGGCTGCGCCCTGATGCTCACTTTGGGCGTGCTGCTGAGCTTCCTGGTGCTGAAGCCCTCACGCACGGCAAGACAACGACCAAGCCGATAGCAAACTCTCTGCCGTGCCGAAACTCTGTGCAGTCGGGATTCGTATACCGATAATGCCTGTATCAGGGCGTTAGCCCTTACTAACGAGGGACAGCAGGAGATAACCAATGCAGACGATGCCCGTGCGAGAGGCGAGCGGATTGCGCGTCACCCAGTTGCTGATGTGTGCGCCCAGCGCGTACGATCTGCTGTATGAGATCAACGCCTGGATGCATCTTGGCAACCGTCCGGACAAACGGCTCGCCTGGCAGCAGTGGGAGCAACTCTATCGGATTTTGAGCGAGCAAATGGGCGTGCCTGTGGTGCTGATTGAACAGGCGCAGGAGGCGCCCGATATGGTTTTCACAGCGAACGCGGGGCTGCCCCTGCCAGGCAAGCGCATCGTGCTGTCGCGCTTCCGTCATCCCGAACGGCAAGTGGAGGAACCTTATTTTGAGCATTTCTTCCGCTCGCACGGCTTCGAGGTGCACCTCTTACCGCCCAATTGCGCTTTTGAAGGCGAGGGTGATGCCTTCTATCTGGGAGATCTCATCGTGGCAGGCTACCGCAAACGCACCGACATCTGCGCCCACCGCTACCTGAGCGAACTCACCGGGCTGGAAACGCTGAGCTTGGAACTGGTGGACGACCGCTGGTACCACTTGGATACCTGCTTCCTGCCGTTAGGTGGGCGATTGGTTGCCTACTACCCAGAGGCGTTCGACTGGTACGCCCGGCGGGTGATTCAGGAGCATTTCGAGACCATTCCCGTCAGCCCGGAGGAGGCACTCCGCTTTGCATGCAATTCGGTCGTGATTGGCAACCAGGTGGTGATGCCCTCGGGCTGCCCCATCTTGCGCTTCCATTTAGAGGAACACGGTTTCACGGTGTATGAGGTGCCAATGAGCGAGTTCATTAAATCGGGCGGCGCGTGTAAATGTCTTGTGCTTTATCTGCCGGATACAGTCTGACCTCGCACGCCATACCACTGCTCCACAAACTGCCGGTATTCGGTTTGCTGTTGCAAAATCGGCTCCCACCAGTCCCGATTCTGCACATACCATCGCACCGTTTCGCGCAGGGCGGTGTCGAAATCCGCTTGTGGCTGCCAGCCAAGCGCGCGGATCTTATCGGTGTTGAGCGCATAGCGCCGGTCGTGCGCTGGACGATCCTGAACGAATTGGATAAGCGCTTCAGGCTTGCCGAGTATCTGCAAAAGCTTGTGCGTGATTTCGAGGTTGGTGCGCTCGTTGTTCGCGGCCACATTATAGACCTCACCCGGTTGCCCCTTGTGCAGCACGATGTCCAACGCACGCACATGGTCTGCCACATAGAGCCAGTCGCGCACCTGCTTCCCGTCACCGTAGAGAGGCAATGGCAGATCGTTCAGGGCGCGCGTAACGAAAAAGGGGATCAACTTTTCGGGATACTGGCGCGGTCCGAAGGTGTTGCTGGGGCGCACGATCAGAACGGGTAAGTGGTAGGTTTTGTGGTACGCCTGCGCCAACAAATCGGCGCCCGCTTTGCTGGCAGCGTAGGGGCTGGTGGGACGCATCGGCGCGTCTTCCGCGCAAGCAGCCGTTTCGGCGGGTCCATAGACCTCGTCCGTGCTGACATGCAGGAAGCGCTCCACCCCCACTTGCCGTGCCACCTCCAGCATCACAAAAGTGCCATACACATCGGTGGTGATAAAGGCATCGGGATTCAGAATCGAACGGTCTACATGGGTTTCCGCTGCGAGATGCACCACCATGTGGACGCCCTGCATGGCTTCCTGCACCGCATCGCGCGAGCGCACATCGGCATGGAGAAAGTGGAACCGACGATTGCCTTCTGCTTCGCGCAGATTCGCACGGTTGCCCGCGTAGGTCAGTGCATCGAGCACAATCACTTCATACTCGGGGTAGCGATGCAGGAGATAAAGCGTGAGATGGCTGCCAATAAAGCCTGCGCCACCTGTGATCAGCACTCGCTTGCTCATCCTTTAAGCATACCTGACAGGGCAGCGAGGGTGTATGGCACAAAAGTTGCTGCTATCGAAAGCAGGGGAGCAAAGCCTGCCCTCGCAAGGAGGTTGTGGAGCACTGAGCAACCTTTCATGCGAGGCAACTCTACGGGCAGTCTATGCAAAAGAAAATGCCAGGGCTTCCATGCTCTGGCATTTTCTCTTCTAACACCTATCATGTCGCCTTCACGATAAAGAATGTCGTTCGGGCGATAGTGCGCTGGGAATGCATGGGGTTATACTGTATGCCATGCGCGACTATCGGATGGAACAGAAAGAGATGCTGCGCGATCCACGCGAGCGGTATCTGCGTAATATTCGCCAGCTAACTTTTGGTGGTGAGAACGCGGAAGCCTACTTCTCCTTTGATGGCAAGAAGCTTATCTTCCAGAGCACGCGCCCCCCTTTCAAAGCCGACCAAATCTTCACCATGAACATCGATGGAAGTGAGGTGCGTCTTGTCTCTACGGGTAAAGGTCGCTGCACCTGCGGATTCTGGTCGCCGGACGGCAAAAAGATTCTCTACAGCTCCACCGATTGGATGGGCGACGAACCGCCACCGCCCCCGGATCGCTCGCATGGCTATGTGTGGGGCTTGTTCCCTTATCGGCTCTATATCGCGAATGCCGACGGCAGCAACCGTATCGCTATCACCGAGGATGACCATTACAACGCTGAAGGCTCCTTCCATCCGAAAGGCGACCGCATCCTGTTCACCACCACGCGCTACGGCAATCTGGATCTATGTGAATATAACCTGCGCACGCGCCAATTCAGGCGACTGACCGATGAGATCGGCTACAACGGGGGCGCATTCTATTCATGGGACGGCAAATATATTGTTTATCGCGCTTATCACCCGAAAACAAAGGAGGAAATCGAAGAGTTTCAGCAGCTGCTCAAGCGGCGTTTGGTGCGTCCCAGCAAGCTGGAGCTGTGGGTGATGACCGCGGATGGCAAACGCAAGTGGCAGGTAAGTCGGCTGGGCGGAGCGAACTTCGCGCCGTTTATGCGCCCTGGCAACCGGCAGATTATCTTCTCGTCCAATCACCATGACCCGCGTGGGCGCGAGTTCGATCTGTTCCTGATTAATCTGGATGGCACAGGGTTAACACGCATCACCTACACGCCCGAATTCGACGGGTTTCCGATGTTCTCGCGCGATGGCAAGCAACTGGTCTGGGCGTCTAACCGCAACGCGAAAGTGCGCGGAGAGACAAACATCTTCATTGCCGATTTTGTGGAGAACAGCCTCTTCTAAAAGGCTGTTTAAAAACTGGAGTTCAAGGAGATGGGCAGGCATTCATGCTTGGGCATTTTGGAGGGCGAGGCTCCCGCCAAGCCGTCCCAACCGACGCCGTTCCACCCAACCGAGTAAGCAGCCGCAGCCTGTGCGAGATATGGCACACCATCTCATCGAACGCTATGCAACTATATTAAGCACCCGAATGAGATGCCCATACAGTGAAACAGGGTAGAGCTGGCGCCGGCGCAGATCCACGCGCAGCAGCTTATCTTGAATCGCGCTCAGTGTGGAGGAGTCGCCCGCCGCTCGTGCTGCTAAACCCCACCAAATAGCCTGCTCAATTTCGAGGTTCGTCGTGAGGGAGGGTGGCAGCGAATAGAACTGGGCTTTGAGCGTTTGATAGAGTATCTGGCGCCGGGAGCTACTTGGCAACCAGGCAATGGCCATCAGTTGTGCCATCAGGTCAGGGTACCACTCACTCAGGCGAGTTTCCAGCGCGTTATTCTGATGGCGCGCCCAGGCATAGTAGCCGCCTGCATCGTACCAAAGCAGAGTTTCAATTGCCATGAGTGTCTTTGACGCGAGCTGTCGCCACTGCTGCATGTCGCTGTCTTGGCGTAACACACGAGCGATTTGTGCAGCCGCCTGCAAGCCGAGATAGACCTCCACATTATCCATCAGATATTTGACGGGATAGTCGGGGCGTGCCCAGCACAAACCGTCCGACTGATAGGTCAGTTGAATCGCTTGCACCGCTTTGCGCACTCTTGGATAGCGTGCACGCACATAGTTTGTGCCCCCCGCATGGCGACGGAGGTGTTCCATACCCTCCAGGAAGGTCGCTGCGTAGGAATCGGACGAATCGTAGGTATCGCGTGAGGTCAGCGTGCCGTTTTCGTAGGTATAGTCATACATCGTGCCATCTGGATTCATATGGCTGCTATACCATTCAAGCCAGCGCTGCGCTGAGTCGCGATAAGCCCCTATGCGCAAAGTTTTATAGGTGATAATTAGCCCGATGCAGGCAAGGTTCGAATAGTAGGGCATCAGCCAGTTTGGGCTGACAGAGGTTGGGTCAACGAGGATTGCCCCGTTGGGCAGCTGGCGAGCCAGAATGGCATCCGCTGCCCGTTGCGTTTGCACCACAGTGCTTACCTGCCAACGAAACATATTCATCGCCTCCCAGATCTCTCATCATCAATCGCAATTATGGCAGCCAGACCTTCACGCGCATATAGAAGTAGCAGCCCCACTGCGTGTTGCGTGCCTGACTGCGGGCGCGTTTGCCCGAAAAGGCGGCGTGGGTATCAGCGTAGACCACATTAATCCCTTCGAAGTGGCGTGGATAGCCATAGAACCAATCGCCGCCCGGGCAGACCTGGCGCGTCTGGTCACTGGAGCACCAATAGCCCTCGTAGCGCCCGTCCCGGTCCAAATCCTCCCAGCAGACGAAGGATCCCCAGATGAACCAGCGCGTGCTATCGCCCACCAACCCAATCTCGGCAGGGCGCTCCAGAGCCGCTAAGGTCATTGGGATCGGACCGCCGAAGTTCGGATCCCCTCGCATCCAGCTCTGACGACCCAACAACATCTCATTCAGCCCATAGGTCACGACATAATTTACCGATGGATAGTTCGCCGTGCCCACATGCTCATTTTCGGAGGTGGAAGGGCATCGGAAGACGCCCGTATTCTTGATATATGGCATCACCACTTCGGTCCAGAACTGAGTGAGCGAAGGCGTTTGCCCATCATAGCCCCCTGGACCTGGCCAGGGCAGATTGAAAAAAGTCTCGTCCCAGTCCTGCAGATACATAGAGATGCCATAGGCAATCTGCTTGGTATTCGAAAGACACGAGGTTTGCCGTGCCTTCTCACGCGCTTGCGCAAACACGGGGAACAGGATAGCCGCCACGATGGCGATAATCGCAATCACGACCAGCAATTCGATCAGCGTGAAGCCCCTAAGGTGAGCCTTATCATGCATCCGAATCAACCTCCTTCGCTTGTATAGGGAGCCGTTGTTTGACGCTGCACAAGCTCCATCGGCAATTTGATGCAGAGTTCGGACGGTGGGCGTCCTTGGATAAGGTCCCACAGGGTGGCGAACGCCGCGGCACCCATTTGCTTGAGCGGTTGGCGCAAAGTGGTCAGTGGCGGTACGGTTAGAGCAGCAGAGGGCGGGTCGTCGAAACCAGTGATGGAGAGTGCCCCAGGTACAGCAAGGCGCATCTCACTGGCGACTTGCAGCGCGGCCATCGCCAGGTAGAAACCGCCCCCTACAATCGCCGTTGGGCGCCGCTCTGCGGGCAAGGTGAGCAGGACACGTAAAGCGTCGCTCACCGAAGGGTCTAAATGGAAGGTGTCTTGGGAAAGGAAGAGCCAGATGTCCGCATCGGGAATGCCATGGCGTGTAAGTTCTCCTACAAACGCACGTTGACGGTCCAGGGTGTTTAGCGCGTTCTGATCTGCGAATAGACCAACGAACCGTCGATGTCCCAACTCCCACAGGAGGCGTACAGCGTCGCGCATTCCCTGCTGGTTGTCGCTGTCCACGGAGGGGATGCCCCAGGCAGATGCGTCCGCTCCCAGCACCAACACAGGCAGATGACGCTGCAACCCTTTCAACAGTCTCAAGTAGGGCAATGGGGGCGCGATTGCCAGCACCCCTTGAAAGTCGTATGCAGCCGTTTCGGGCTGAAAATGGCAGGTTTCATAAGTCAGCCAGCGCAAGAGGAGAGGATGTTCACGCTGTGCTTGCTGAATCCCTTGATAGAGGCTGCCCAGATAGAAGTCGCCTTCGATATCGCCCATCGATTTAGAGGTGAGCAGCAAGATTTGAGGTGGTCGGGCAGGTGATCTCAGCTCGGGCGGCATCTGGGCAAGGATGGTGCCCCATCGTCTCCGACGCTGTACCAGCCCCTCCTGGGCAAGGTAGCGCAGGGCGCGGTGCACCGTCAGCGCGCTGATGCCCAGCAATGTCGCCAGCTCCCGCTCGGTGGGCAGTCGGTCACCCGGCTGCAACCGCCCCTGCGTAATCTGCTCCACAATCCACTCGCGCACACGATAACCACGCGAGCCGATGCCTGCCATCTCAGCCTCCACACTGCGAACCGAAGCTAAACAGCACGGTCAGCAGGTCGGCATCATCCACTACCTCATCCCCATTCACATCCTCTGCCAAATTGGCGCCAGTCTGACCGAAGGCGAACAGCACGGCTAATAGATCGGCATCATCCACGATGCAGTCGCCATTCACATCGCCAGCAGGTAGAATGGGGAGGTTAGTCTCAAAGTAATCGAAGCTCGCCATCGGCATCACCTCACCGGTATAGCCCGACAAATCGGTATAGATGCCGATGCGCCCACCATTCAGCAATACATCCCGTAGCACGGTGAAGGGCCAACCAGGCACGGCAGCTGTCGGCACAGTAATCAGCCAACGCATGCCGTTGCCGTCGCCATTATCATACCATAGCTCTACATAACTGCCCAGATCACCTGCCAGATAGTCCTGCATGCGTAGGGTCACTGTGTTGAGGTTGGGCGACCATTCGCTTGACTGCGCACCGCCGTTAATGAAGCTCCCATTCTCCTCATGGGCCGTGCCCAAAAAGAGATTACCATTGAATGGGTTCAGCACGAGGTGGTAGGTGTAATAATGGTCGGCGTGCAGCAGCCAAAGAAGCCCTGCCTGAACCCAAGCGCCTGAGGCACCCGCCAAATCAAGGGTGAAGCGCGTCTCAATGTACCAACCGCGTTGCGCAGGTCCCACGCGCAAGGTCAAAATGTTGTGCGCGTTATTTTCATTCAGCGTGAGCGTGCCAGGCTGCATCACGATATCCAAAGTACTGGGACTGAAGCTATAATGGGTGGAGTCTTCCGTATGGTACGGGGTGTTGCCGGGCGCAACCCACTGCCAGGACAAGGCAGGGTTGAACGCACCATCGAAATCGTCACGCACCTGTGCGTTGCCAGCACTCACTACAACAGTTACCAGCAGCAACGCTGCCAATACTTTACTTTTTGTGATTATCATCTGCCTCATCGTCGATTCCTCCTTCGTTCCCCTTTCGGGAACGCCCTATTATACCACATTTTCTTAGGTAATGTCAAGGGGGTATCCCCCTATTTTTATCAGTCTTGCCCAAACGACCACAGAAGGAACGCCGGGCTTTGGAGTGCTTTTATCGGGTAAAATCCTGTGTGGATGGAGAGGTTCGATCGATGGTAAGGGTTCGATATGCGCCCAGCCCTACAGGGTCGCCCCATGTGGGCAATATTCGCACGGCGCTATTCAACTGGGTCTTTGCCCGCCATCATCAGGGCAAGTTCATTGTGCGCATCGAGGACACTGACCGCAGCCGCTATGTGCCCACCTCCGAGCAGGAGATACTCACCTCGCTGTGCTGGCTGGGGCTGGATTGGGATGAGGGACCCGAAGTGGGCGGTCCTTACGCGCCCTATCATCAGTCGCAGCGACTGGAAATCTATCAGCGCATCGCGCACCAGCTGGTCGAGGAGGGCAAGGCGTACAAATGCTTCTGCACGCCCGAGGAGCTGGAACAGATGCGGGCACAGCAGCGGGCGCAAGGGGCGTCTGTCACGATGTATGACCGCCGTTGCCGACGCCTGACCCCTGCCGAAGTGCGTGCCCGCGAGGAAGCGGGGCTACCCTATGTCATCCGTTTCGCCATGCCACTGGAAGGCACGGTGGAATATGAGGACCTCATTCACGGGCATACGGTGTTCCGCAACGCGCTCACCGACGACTTTGTGATGCTCAAATCGGACGGCTACCCGACTTATCATTTAGCGAATGTGGTGGACGACCACCTGATGGAGATCACCCATGTGATTCGGGGCGACGAGTGGATTTCGAGTATGCCGCGCCACCTGAATCTGTATCGTGCGCTGGGCTGGGAACCCCCTCAGTTCGCACATCTGCCCCTGCTGCTCGGACCCGACCGCCAGAAGCTTTCCAAACGGCACGGCGCGGTGCAGTTCACCGAGTTCATTCGCGAGGGCTACCTGCCCGACGCGATGTTCAACTTCCTTGCCCTGTGTGGCTGGAACCCCGGCGACAATCGCGAGATTCTGAACCGTGAGGAGATTATCGAACTGTTCTCACTGGAGCGCGTGTCGGACAATCCCTTCATCTTTGACCACAACAAACTGCTCTGGATGAACGGCTACTATATCCGTCAGCTGAGCAAGGAGCAGCTCGTGGCATGGTGTCTACCCTTCCTGCAGGAGGCGGGACTGCTGCCAAAGGAGCTGGATGAGGACACCCGTGCCTATGCCGAGCGAGTCATTCCGCTGGAGCAGGAAAAGATGAAGGTGCTTAAGGATGTGGTCACGCTAACTGACTTCTTTTTCAAGGAAGACCTCGCTGTGGACCAGAACGCGGTCAAAAAGTGGTACAGCATGCCCCACATTCCCCAGATGCTGGAGGAGTTGATTCGTCGCTACGAGGCGTTGGAACCGTTCACCGCCCCCGAAATTGAGCGTGTGACGCGCGAGGTCATCGCCTGGCTGGGCGTGCCAAGTGGGCATGTCATTCACCCGGTGCGTGTGGCGGTCAGTGGGCGCACCACAGGACCCAGCCTGTTCGAGATGTTGGAGGTGCTGGGCAAGCCGCGCGTGCTGAAACGCTTGCGCCAAGCTCAGCAATGGACCGTGTAAGAAAGCCAGTGAATATGGAAGATCGCTACCTTCGCTTATTGCTCGATGCCATCAAGATCTGCTCTAATTACCAACCCAGATTGGGTGGGAATGAACCTGCCTCATTAGAGCGGTTCCTGCAGATCTATTCCACTGATGCCTTCTATCATTGGGTAGGGCTTGATGCCCAACAGGTCTATAAAGCCCATCGTGCAGGAGGGGGCCTGACTTCACTATATCGTCAGTTGGGTATTGGTTGCCAGCGTCTGTTTCAGCAGATATTAAAGGATTTTCTCGGGCTTAGCGAAGAACGAATTCGATGGCGCTATGAGGTACAGCATAATTCAGGACGAAGCGCCTTTATTGAACTGGATGCCAGAATTCAGCTCGATGCAATACAAGACATCTCCGCCCGGGAGCGTTGCGCTACTTGGATACAACAAGCTGCGCTTAAGCTACAAGATGTAGACACGAACCGTCTGCAAGGTGCCATTTTTGAGGTACGGCAGGGGTATAAAAGCCGCGATTCGAAACGGCAAAATGCGGATCTTCAAAGCGCAGCGCGTGCCTATGCGGCAGGCTATATGCCTGTCATGCTCATTTTGTCCGAACAGATCGACGACAGCGTGGCTCAGCGGTACCTTGGTGCGAAGTGGCTTGTGCTGCGAGGAAGCATAGAGGGTGATGCAACCACTTCTACTTACGCTTTCTGTCGCACGGTCATCGGATTTGATTTGGCAAGCTTTCTGGAGCAGCATAGCCCTATTCTTCGAGCGAAAGTTCAACAAATACTGGAGGTGCTTCTTGGGGATGAGGAGGTTATCGCGGCGGAGTGATCTCACTTTCAAAGCCAATTTGCAAAACGGCAGGCATGGTTGGCTGCGTTTGACACCTGCCTACGCAGCCACCCTCGTCGAGGACCTGCTACAGGATGTTGCCATCCAAAGCGTTGTATTAGATCCCTTCGCCGGCACAGGCACAACAGGGCTGGTATGTGCTGAGAAGGGTTTACAGTGTGATATGGTAGAAATAAATCCTTTCCTTGCGTGGCTTGCAAGCGTGAAAGTTTGCTGCTACACTGCTTCAGAGGCCAAACGCACACTCCACCTCGCGCAAGAGGTGCTTGCTCTCTGCGAGGGCGACTCGCCTCTCCTGCCTCAAAGGGTGCCTCCGATGCGTAACATAGAACGATGGTGGACACCTCCGCGACTTGTGACGCTCTCTCGTCTCTACGAAGCAATCCATACCGTTTGCCAGAGTGAGCCGACAAAGATCACCGACCTCTTATTGGTTGCTTTCTGTCAAGTGCTAATTCGGTGGTCGAATGCGGGGTATCATCACCCCTCTGTTACCTTTCGCGTGATCGAACCAAGCCTGTTTCCGCATGAGGAGGCGAGCTTAATCCTCACGGATTTCATCAACTCCGTCTCCAACATATGTGCATCGGCTGTGAAACCATTACGGGGTAAGGTAGAGGTTTTTACTGACGATGCACGCACCCTTGGCTGTTTGGAGGGGCGAACTTACGATATGGTGATCACCTCGCCGCCGTATCCGAACCGTATCAGTTATGTGCGTGAAGTCCGTCCCTTTCTTTACTGGCTCGGCTTTCTAAAAACTCCTCGTGAAGCAGGTGAGCTGGATTGGCAAGCCATCGGAGGCACATGGGGCGCTGCAACCAGTCGGCTGCTCGACATCGAGCTAAATAATAACGAGCTTTACGCGATGCTGCCTGAATTGCAGATTATCGTCGGCACCATCGACAGGCGTAGCCCGCTCCTATCGCGCTATGTGGTTCGCTACTTTCAAGATATGTATACTCACCTCCAACACTTGAGCCGTCTGTTGAAAAAAGGAGCTTGCATCCGCTACATCGTCGGCAATGCAAAGTTTTATGATGTCATCGTGCCCACAGAACAATTGTTGGCACATTTGATGCAAGAAGTAGGGATTGAGCAACTCCGAATCGAGCCGCTGCGCAAACGCAATTCAAAAAAGGAGCTGGTAGAGTTTCTAATATCGGGGATCAAGCTATGAGTGTCATCGGGAGACAAGCATGACTCACAACAATTGGAAGCATCGCTGGATCCAGGCAGGTGCGCCGCACCATTTGCTGTCCATTACCGACCTGAACTCGGAAGCGGCGCGTGTGGTGTTGCAACTGGCGCACGCGATGAAACGCGCGACGCGCGAGGGTAGGGAACTCTTCCGCTTTGAGCGACCCACTGTCGTCGCGATGATTTTCGAAAAGCCCTCGCTGCGCACGCGCGTCACCTTCGAGGTCGGGCTCCATCAAATGGGTGCCCATGGCACCTATCTGACCCAGGCAGATATTCAGATGGGCAAACGCGAGGCGGTGATGGACATCGCACGCAACTTAGGGCGCTGGGTGCAGGGCATCGTGGCGAGGGTCTACTACCATTCGGTGCTGGGCGAGCTGGCGCAGTTCGCTGGCGTGCCCGTGATTAACGCCCTGAGCGACCATGAACATCCCTGTCAGGCGTTAGCCGACCTGATGACAATTCAAGAGCGTAAAGGCGAGGACGCACAAACCCTTGCTTGGGTGGGCGACGGGAACAATGTATGCCATAGTTTTATCCTGTTAGGCACTTTGCTGGGGCATACGGTGCGCGTCGCGACGCCAGAAGGCTATGAACCCGACGAGGCGGTGGTCGCCCAGGCGCAGCGCAACGCCGCGCAATCGGGCGGGCAACTCTTCCTGACCCATAGCCCACAAGAAGCGGTGTCCAACGCCGATGTGGTCTACACCGATGTGTGGGTCTCGATGGGGTTTGAAACGGAGCGCGAGATTCGCATGCGCCATTTCCAGCCCTTTCAAGTGAATCGCGCATTGCTTGCGCTTGCCAAACCCGACGCGATTGTGCTGCACTGCCTGCCGGCACGGCGTGGCGAGGAAATCACCAACGAGGTGCTGGATGGCGAGCAATCGGCGGTGTGGGACCAGGCGGAGAACCGCCTCCACACGCAGAAGGCATTACTTGCCTTGATGTTGAGCGCGTCAGGCTGTGAATGATGGGAAGCGTGCCCTGCGGTCATGGTATAATTCCTGTAGCGATGGGCGATGCTTTCTCCGTTGGACCACCGTCGCCCGAGGAACAGGGCGAAGCGACTGGTCGCTCGACGGCTCAATCAGCAGAAGAGGCGCGTCGGAAAGGTGACCAGCTGATGCGCGCGGGGCGTTTCGAAGAGGCGTTCCGCTTCTATCGCCAAGCCATCCAGATGGAGAGCAACAATATCGAGCATTACATCCATCTGGGCGACGCCTACGCCTATGCCGACCAGCCTGCGCGCGCGCTGGCGTTCTATCAGCGGGCGCGAAAGCTCAACCCGCGCGACCCCGAACCCTACTTCGCCCTCGCCGAGATTTACCGCCGATTCGGACGCTTCGACGCCGCGCTCGCCCACTACCGCAAAGCCATCGAGTATGGCGCACGCAACGCCCTCGTCATGTTCAAATATGCCGAAACACTTGCCGTCTGCCAGCAATATCTCGATGCCATCGAAGCAGCGCGCGAGGCAGTGAACTACGAACCGAGCAACGGCTTCTTCCGATTCTGGTTGGCGGATTTGCTGGAGCGTGCCGGCGAGATTGCCGAAGCGATGCTGGAGATGGAAATCGCCACCCTGCTCAACCCGGAGGACGATTACTACCACTTCCGCTACGGGCTGCTCTGCTTGGAGAACGAGTACCCTGAAAAAGCGATCGAGGCGATCCAAGTCGCGCTGCGTATTCAACCGCAGAATGCGGTCTATCTGACCGTGCTGGGCGATATCCATCGCCTGCTGGGGCAGATAGAGGAAGCGACCGAGTTCTATCAGCAGGCAGGGGAACTGGATAGCTACGCGGTTGCGGAGCTGGAACGCGCCCGCAAGCTGGCAGGCATCCAGTTCAACGGTTTACCAAGCGAGTTTTTGAAGCGGAAGGCGAACGAGGAGTAATCACTCGCCTAATAGCCCGTTACCATCAGCGTGCGAGGCGAGCGACTCAGCACCTCGCAACCCGTCTCGGTTACCAGCACATCCTCCTCAATGCGCACGCCACCAAAGCCCGGTAGATAGACGCCCGGCTCCACCGTCAGCACCATGCCGGGTTGCAATTTGGTCTTTTCGCGAGGCGCAAGACCGACCCCATCGTGCACATTGATGCCCAGCGAATGCCCCAGGCTATGGCGGAAGTAGTCGGCAAGCCCATACTTTTCAAGCGTGCGCCGCGCCACCTTATCGATAGCGCGGCCCGTCTTGCCAGGACGGATGGCGCCGAGGGAGCGCTCCAGCGCGTCCAGCACGGCATGATAGAGGCGTCGATGCTCCTGACTGGCATAGCCAACGACCACCGTGCGCGTGAGATCGGAGCAGTAGCCCTGATAGCGCGCCCCAAAGTCGAGCGTCACAAAATCGCCCCGCTCCAATTTGCGTTCGGTCGGCTTGCCATGGGGCAACGCGCTGCGCTCGCCGCTGACCACCAGCGTCTCAAACGCAGGATACGCCCCTTGCCGACGAATGTAAAAATCGATCTCCATCGCAATGTCCCATTCGGCAACGCCAGGCTGCAGCATGCGCTGCACATGCTCGAAGGCGGCGTCCGCAATCGCCACCGCGGCGCGTATCTGCGCCAACTCATAGGCGTCTTTGACCAGGCGCATCTTCTCGACGACGCCTTTCAGCAGCATAGGGGCGATCCGCGCTTTGCGCAAATGCTTGCGTAAGCCCTTCACAAACTGGAGGGAGTTGCTGCTTTCGATGCCCAGCGTCCGAACGCCCCACGACTGTAGCAATCCGGCCAGAATTGCGCCCGATTCCTCGCCCGGTGAGTAGACGGTGGTGGGAATGTCGGGCACCTCCATGCCGATCTGCGTCGCGTAGATGCCACTGGTGATGAGGTGCGCCCGATCGGGCAGCAACACCAGCCATGCGGAGGAGCCGGTGAAGCCCGTCAGATAGCTCACATTGGCTATCTGGGTGATGAGCGCAGCATCGGGCGCACGCGCACCTTCAAACAGCATTTGCTGCAGGCGGACACGCCGCGCCGCGTAGACATTCAATCCAGGGGCTTGATCTTGATGTTGCGGAACCATATCTTGTTCCCGTGGTTCTGCAGCGCGATATAGCCCGGTCGGGTCATCTGATTGTAGGGATACTTGAACTTGTTGGGCGTGCCATCAGGATTGCGATGAGCTTCTGTCCAGCGACTTAGATCTATCTCGTTTACCTTTTTGCCGTTCAGGTAGACCGTGATGTGCGAATCGTGGCAAATAATATGGAAGGTGTTCCACTCGCCAGCAGGCTTGACCGCGTTCTCGGTCGGTGCCTGCACATCGTAAATCGCGCCGCAGTCGTGTCGCGTGGGCTTCTCCTTGCCATAGCTGTCCAAGATCTGCACCTCGATACCCGTTTGCACCGGGTCGTTCTTGTCCCACACGCGCAGGAACACGCCGCTGTTGCCGCCGGGCGAGACCTTGAAGTCCAATTTGAGTTCAAAGTTCTTGTAGACGCCCTCGGCATAGATCATCCCGCCGCCCTTGCCCGTGCAGACCAGCGTGCCCTCTTCAACCGTCCATGCATCAGGCAGGTCAACGATTGTCCAGCCGCTGAGATCCTTGCCGTTGAACAGCAGCTTCCAGCCCGCTTTCTGCTCCTCCTCGCTCAGCTGATTGGGTATCGATTGCGCCTTTGGCTCCTGTAAGGCAATACCCGCTATCGATAGCAGCACCAGCAACACCGTCAGAAACAGAACCGATCGCATACCGTGCCTCCTCAATGGAGGATTTCGCGAGCGGAGGCAAATCTCCTGCTATTTTGACCGCCTCTCTGCCCTCGCTATCCGGGATAGTGCATTGGGCATCCGCCTTGTTTAGCTTCGCTTCGCCCACAGTTCACCAATCGCCTGTTGCCGATTCGTACCACTTTTCCATCGCTTATCTGCCTGGGTTCGACATAAGAAAACAGCCTTCCTCTGCTCCAAAGCAGGAATCCCAACCCGCTTGACGAATACCCCAACCAGCAAGGAGGTGAGAAGCAGACGGTGCAGGAGCCAGCGTGTGCGGTACCGCGCTGCCTTGCCCAACCATTTTGAGGCGCGAGTGGCGCCAACGGCGCTGACACACGCAGTGCCGAGCTGAAGTCTGTGCGCCTTTTCAAGGGCGATGGGGCGGCAGCAGGTGCGGTTCAGGGCAAGGGTGTCCTTGCCCTGTAAAGCTGCTCAGATGGTTCAAAAAATGCGTGGGCAGTGAGCGATTTTTAGCGTCTTCTGGGTCTTGACGACACTTTTTGAACTCAAAACCGACTTTGCAAGACCCCCCTTGACAAACCCCTGCAGGATGGGCTATAATAGCAGCGAACCTTTGGAACAAGGAGGCAATGATGATGCGACGAGGCAGTTTGCGTTGGGTGCGCCAGGTGTTGGCGCAGAAGGGAACGGCAAAGGCGTTTGCCGTGGTGCTGTGCGTGTCGTTGGTGGTGCCATTGCGGTTTGGGATGGCGTCGGTGTCTGATAGACTTTGGTCTCTACAAGTATCCAGCGACGAGCAAGCTCCCACCATCGTAATCAATATTCCAGACGACTCAATGTGGTTGAAAGAGGTCACGCCTCAGGTTACCGTGCACGACGACACGGATCCCGCCCCTGTTCTGAGGGTGTATCTGGATGGTGAACCGTATAAAGTTGGCACGGTGGTGCGGGAACAAGGTCTGCATGAACTTCGCGCCATCGCCCAGGATGCTTCGGGCAACGAGTCTGAAACTATTGTTTACTTCCAGATACTGGAAGAGCCACACTACATCGCTACGCTATCAGTGGTTGAGTACCGTTGGTGGGAAGAGGGCGACTATGCGGGTCTCGACATTTGGTTGCTCCTCCACGGACCTTTTGTACCAGATAGGCGATTACAATCGCGGGGAAATTATCCTGAAGCTGTGCCTGTTTGTGTCGTGAAACCCTTAGATTTCTCGCTATGGGTTCTCGATAGCGAAGCCAATCTCCTGAATGTAGGGGAGCCTATCTTACCCCATGAAGTCAAGGAATGTCCCGATACCCCGCTGCCAGCCCCGTGCGGAGCGGTGTATTATGATTATACGGAGGATAAGGTTGCACTCCGTTTTTATGTGACACCTGCAGAAAGGCGATTACGACGGGGACATCCTGCGATGATAAAGGTTGTAGGCTTTGGTACAGTACGGGTGGGAGATTTCACTTTTGAGACTGCTGTAAGCCCTGTTGCCGATTTGACACTCAAAGAGACCGTAGCGGCGATAATAAGCAGAGGCAATTGCACTCCTTGTGTGCCACCTGCATCGAAACCGCAGACCTTGTCGAACAGGCGTTGTGAGTGTCAGTGGAAATCCTTCCCAGCGCGTAAGCTTCGCCCGGATATTGACGGGGATACGCGAAGTCGCGGCTGTGCCATCAGTCCAGGATGGACAGAAGAGAAGTACCGCATTCATGCCCGTCCAAGCCGAATTGACGGTTGGGGCTATGCTTTTGATATGTGTGAGGCTCAGAATGCGATGATTCCTACACCGCATCATCGCGGAGTGGTGACAAGTGGCTTGATGGCAACGCCTGCAATTATTCATAGAGGACCTTGTTGCTGCAAGAATGGTCCGGAAATCACCATCAATGGGACTGTCTCGTTTGGTGTTACGGTACGGACACGAGGAGACGCCCGTGCTCAAATAGCAGGAGTTATCCGCGTTGCAAATAACATAGCTGACATTCAAGCTGCTGGAGGTTTAGATATAGGCAGCGGCGCACGAGGAGGTAGTGTAAGTATCGGACCAGTGACGGTCCCGATTATTATCCCTACAAGTAATCCTGGCACCGGGCTGTTTTCTGATAGCAAAGTCGATACAAAAAAAGCAAGTAGCGTCTCAGTTAATTGCTTTACGGGCGTCTGGATATCGATGACTGCGAATGGGTATCCACTCCACGCAGAGGCACAAGCCGACTTATATACAAAGACAAAGCGTGTGGAGTTTTTTGGAATCTGTCCTGATTGTGGTCATAGCGGTCGATGGATACTGCCATAAACTTGTTGTGTTTACCATCATCAAAGGTAGCCCGATCCGGGATGTGCGTACAGGGGCAAATGCCTATGCCGTAGACTACAGTTATGGCCTGGTAGGCAACCGTTTAACTCGTACGAAGGTGGTCAACGGTCAAGTCGTGGCGTCGGAGAGTTTGCAATACAACGCGGCGAACCAGTTGACGGCGTTGAATGGTCAAGCGTGGGAACACGATGCGGACGGGAATGTGGTGGTGCGTCGGGTGAACGGCGAGACTTGGGAATTGGGTTATGACTCGGAGGGCAACTTGGTGCGTTTGAAGCGTCAAGGGGCAAGTGTTGGCTGGGTCTATACTTATGACGGTTTAGGTCGTCGGGTGAAGGCGCAGCTGGGCAGCAATACGCTGGAGTTTCTGTACGGTGCAGGCGACAGTGTGCTTGCTGAGCGTGCGAACGGTGGTGCGTGGGTTGTTGATAGTTTCGGAGCGTGGTTGTACCAGCGCGGGAGCGACTATCTGCACTGGAGTCTGCGTGGGGATTTGGCAGGGATTAATGCCTCCAGCGCGAATGTGCCGATCACGGATGCGTTTGGCGACTTGGTGACCGGGATGCGTCAGGTGTACGACTGGAACGGTGCGTGGTTGTATCGGAACGAGCTGACCGAGACGGGCGGACTGGTCAAGGTTGGTGTACGCTGGTACGACCCTGTAGTAGGACGGTTCCTGCAACAAGACCCGTGGCTGGGTTCTGTGTATGCTCCGCTCACGCTGAATGGGTATGCCTACTGCCTGAATGACCCCGTGAATGCGGTGGATCTACATGGTGAAAAACCAAGACGTGTTAAATGCCCTCGCTGCGGCCATGAGTTCTCTCCAGGGGATTCAGGTGGTCTTGAAGGCAGCATAGTAATTCGAGATCCTTCAGGTACAGTATGGATAGATGTTCCTGCGGATTATGGTCAAAAAGGACCTGCAGTGGGTGTTACCTTCCCTCCTGGCTCACCCGTAGCTGTTAGCTGTGGATATAGGTTGCCAGCACCACCCCCTTCTGTTGGTGGAGGGTTGTATTCCACGTGGCGCGAGTATAATAAATGGCGTGACGACTATATTAACTACTTAGATAATGAAAGATCGCGTAATGGGGGTGAAGAATACTGGTGGCTACATTGAAGAGGGGATGGAATCGCCCACTTATCTATATAGGGGCTTCTATTTTGATATTGGTGGTAGTGATAGCCTTCACTTACCTGTATATATTCTTGCCATTGAAAGAGACTGTACAGGTAGGTAATCTCCTCATAGAAGGCTTAGTTAACCGCAACTTTACCCAGATATTAGAAGCTACGGGAGGTTGTGCAGAGTGTGCGCGTCGCCTTGAGAAGAAGTGGACTGATCTGAACTCTGAGTTGGGGACGATTCATGCGTGGAAGTTTCAACGAGTGGTTGTTGCTATTGAAGCAGGATCACGGCAAAATTCCTCCGTCAGTAAGGCAGGCTGGTGGTACGAAGTGGTGTATGAGATGGTTTTTGATAAAGGTCACCGAGAGGTGGTGATAGTGATAGACCGTTCAAACGGAAGAAGTTATCCTGTAGATATACAGATAAGGCGTGTCTTCACTATTCCATAACGCCTTGGTAGCAGTTTATTCCTGTATCGTCTCTGCCACCTGTGCTTACAGGCACACCAGTTGCTGGTCATGTTGGGGATCGAGCATGCGTGGGTTGGTTAGAGGGATGCCATCGCCTGCCACTGTGTCGGTGGCGCGAGCAGGAATTGGGAAGTAGGTGTATAATAGTTCTGGTGGTGTGATGTACCCGCGCGGTGGTGCTTGGCAGCACTGGAGTTTGCGTGGCGACTTGGCAGGAATCGGTGCTTCATCGGCGAATGTAGCGATGACCGATGCGTTTGGAGATACGGTGAACGGGATGCGTCAGGTGTACGACTGGAACGGTGCGTGGCTGTATCGGAACGAGCTGACCGAGACGGGTGGCTTGGTGCAGGTAGGTGTGCGCTGGTACGACCCTGCAGTGGGACGGTTCCTGCAGCAAGACCCGTGGCTGGGTTCTATCTATGCCCCGCTCACGCTGAATGCCTATGCCTACTGCCTGAATGACCCCGTGAATGCGGTGGATCCGAGTGGGAGAATTGTACTGAAAGGTCTTATTGATTGGCTTGCTAAGGTCGGTGAATCG
>BEHR01000016.1 GCA_002898555.1 bacterium HR15 | reverse complement strand
GGAGCTGGAGGAGGAGACTCAACAGCGACGATGCAGCGAGCATTACCGTCCTCTCCCCTTAGAACCCCCCAGCCATTTTGAGGGCGAGGGCTAATCAGGTTCTACCCCCAGTTCGCGTAGGCGTTGAGCAAGCCGCTCCGCACGCTGGTGTTCGGCTTCTGCCTGGGTCGGGATTAACTCGCCCTCGGCGGTATAAAGGCGCAGCCACGGATAGTGTCGTCCGCGATACTCGCCCTCCCAAATGCCCAGATACGCGCCTAACTCCACGCTCCACAGCCAGCCATGCTCGTTCGGCGCGATCGGTTCATAGCGTCCCTCGCGCAGCCGAAAGCCTTTCAGCTCGCCTGTGTCTACATCGTACCAGAAATACTCCGTTGTGTTGAATACCTGCTCGTAAAGACGCTTGTTCTGGTTTTTATCTTTGCGGGCGGTGGTGGGCGAAAGCAGCTCCACAATCACATCGGGATAGCGTCCGCCCTCTTTCCAGACCACCCACGATTTGCGCGGCTTGGTGCCATCTACCCCCTTGACCACGAAAAAGTCGGGACCTTTATAGAGTGGGCGTCCTTTGATAACGCTTTCGGCTTGCTCAAGGCTGTAGTAGATGAACATATTGCCACCACAGAAGAAGTCGCTGCGTCCGCGCCAGAGCTGGCGCACCAGTTCGTCCAGCAGGCTGATCTGCACCACATGCCAGTCGCTTTCCAACGGTTCACCATCCCCTTCAGGTAGTTCGAGATTTTTGAGGTACTCCAGATCAGGCAGATAGGCGGCTCCAGCGCATTGGCGTGCCGCCTGTTTGCGTTTGGTCGTTCCTGTTCGCACAGCAGCTCTGGGCATAAAAGCTCACCTTATCAAAGCATACCCGATGAGCTGGCTCCTTGTTTCGCGGGGAACCCTTTTCACCACAGGGGATTCGGTAGGGTGTTCAGGAAGATTTGAGCGAGGCGACGCTGAGGCGCGGAAAACGGGCAGGTATCCAGCTCTTCAGGAGTCAACCAACGCAGGGCGGTATATTCATCGGAATGTGCCTCGCCCCCCTGAAACAGGCATACATAGCCATACAACCGAATCGAGTGATAGGTCACTGTGTGTTTCACATGCCCCAGCAGGCGCATGGGTTCCACTTGCACGCTCACTTTCTGCGCGGCGCGATGGGCGACCGTCTCCAGCGTTTCGCGCCCGTCGCGCGTGGCGCGTGGAAACTCCCATAGCCCGCCCCACAAGCCATAGGGTGGTCGTTGCGCCAGCAACAGCTGCCCCTCGCGCCAGATGAGCGCGGATACATCGACCGCGTGCACCAATCGGCGCGCGGGAACCGGCTCCGGGACGGCGGTCGGCTCGCCGCGCTGATAGGCTGCACAGAGTGTTTGCAAAGGACACTCACCGCAGCGCGGTTGGCTGGGCGTGCAAACGGTACTGCCCAGCTCCATCATCGCCTGATTGAATAGCCCTGGCTCTTCTGGGTCGACCAGCTGGCGAGCAATCTCCCAGAGGGTGCGCTGGGCACCTGCATCCTTCAGATTGCCTTTGAGCCAAAGTAGCCGCGCCAACACGCGCGTTATGTTTCCATCCACCACCGGTTCTGGCTGGTTGAAGGCGAGGCTCGCGATTGCCCCGGCGGTATACGCACCGATGCCCGGCAGCTCGCGCAGCCGTCCCACCTCGCGTGGCAACTGACCACCCTGCTGCACCAATATCTGCGCGGCACGGTGCAGATGGCGCGCACGCGCGTAGTAACCCAATCCTTCCCAGTAGCGTAATACCTCCTCCAACGGCGCTTCCGCTAACGCATGGATAGTCGGGAACCGCTGAATGAACCGCTCATAGTAGGGGATAACATAAGCTGTCTGCGTCTGCTGAAGCATGATTTCGGAAACCCAGATATGGTACGGGTCGCGCGTTGTGCGCCAGGGCAGGGGACGGTGCGCCGTCCGAAACCAGTTGCCCAATTGCTGACGCACTGCCGCCACCCATTCGGGATCAAGGGATTTCATGGTTCCAGCCAATCGCGCGTGAAGCGTACCCATTTAATGGCACTGCGCCTGCCGTCGGAAGTGGACACGGCGTAGCTATAGGTGAGATGAATGGTGCCGTCGCGGGACTGAATAACCGAGGGATAAGAGAAGCTTCCTCCGCCAGGCGATTCGCGCTCCAGATAGCGTTTCACCTGCCAGGTGCGCCCTTCATCCTCCGAGAGCAGCACTGCGAGCTGATGGCGTCCTTGCTCCGTATCGTTGGCAATCATGAGCCATTCGCCCGTGTGGAGCGCGATCACCTCGATACTGGAGCCAGGGTTCGGAATATCCGTTTTGACCACCTCGCTCCAGCAATAGCCTCCATCATAAGAGGTAGTGGTCATCACTCGTTTAGGTGGGGGACCATTATCGCGCATATAGGCAACGATCGCACCATCATGCCGTGCCACAAGGCTGGGCTGAATGCCGCCGAGGCTCAGCAGTGGCTCACTGAGTTGCCAGCTGTGCCCTGCATCCTCGCTGATAACTATCAAGGAGAGATGGAAACCATCTGAGTAGAGGGGCAACAGGATTCGCTCTCCCAGAATCAGGGGATGCACACGCGGCATCCAGCCCAGCCGTCGCGACAGTTCGTCGGCGTTCAACTGGCGTAGTTGGTCGGCGAGTGATGCGTGATAGGGCGCGAGTTTGTCCGCCCATTGACCGATTCGCTGTACAAACCGCTCATCGGGTGAGATGTGGAACACATCGCCTTCCTTCCAGCGGGGACAGCCATGCCTGCCGGGGTGCGACGCGATGCAATACTTGAGCAGCGCGCCTTCCCACCGATGGTTCAGAATGGTTGCCCATAGTAGCCAGAGCCGTCCGCGCGGATCGAAAAAGAGAACGGGATTGATGTCGGGATAGTTTGGGGTGTCAGCCATCTGAAAAGGGCGGCTCCAGCGTCCCTTGCGCCAGCGTGCGCCCAGAATCTGCACATCGTCCGCCTCGCGCTCGCCCGAACCACTGTACCAAGAGACCAGCAGCGAGCCATCAGCACATTCCACGAGGCAGGAGGAATGATTATGCCAATGGTTCAGCGGGAAGATAAACGCGCTTTCGAACATAGCTCCCTGAGAGAGGTGGTGTATGGTGGCTGCGCCACACCCTCCTCAGTGATGATGGCAGTAATCAGCTCGGCGGGAGTGATGTCGAAGGCAGGGTTCAGCACGGGTGTGCCTTGAGGCGCAAGGCGTAAGCTGCCAATATGGGTGACCTCCGTCGCATCGCGATGCTCCACGGGGATGGCTTTGCCATTGGGCGTACTGAGATCAATGGTGGAGCACGGCGCTGCCACATAGAAAGGGATGCGGTGATGGTGTGCCAGCACCGCAAGGGTGTAAGTGCCGATTTTGTTTGCCGTATCGCCATTCGCCGCGATGCGGTCCGCACCGACCACGACGGCTTCCACTTTGCCCTGCGCCATGAGCCAGCCCGCCATGTTGTCTGTAATCAGCTGGAACGGGATGCCTTCTTGCAGTAGCTCCCAGGTGGTCAGGCGCAACCCCTGCAGGCGCGGGCGAGTCTCACACACATAGGCTTTCGCCAATCGCCCCTGCTGATACGCCATCCGAATGATGCCCAACGCTGTGCCGATGCCACCTGTTGCCAGCGCACCTGTGTTGCAGATGGTCATCACTCGTGCTTGGGGTGGCAGCAGTAATGTGCCATATTGCGCGAGTTTAACATCCGCTTCGTAGTCCTCTTGCAGGATACAGTGCGCCTCTTGCAGCAATCGCTCGCGTGCTTCCGCCACCGTTGCAGCGGTGTTCACCACCTGTTGCATGCGCTCGATCGCCCAGAAGAGGTTGACCGCAGTCGGGCGCGTGCGGGCAAATTCCTGAAAGACCTCACCCATCGCGACGCGAAATTCGTTCATATTGTTGCCTTCGAACTGATGGGCAGCCAGCGCGATGCCGTAGGCTGCGGCGATGCCGATGGCGGGCGCACCACGCACCTTCATCGCGCGTATCGCCTCCGCCACCCCGTGCCAGTCAGCAAACTCCTCTACGACCACCCACTCCGGCAGCTGGGTCTGGTCGAGGATACGCACGATGCCTTCCTGCCATTCGATGGGCCTGATTTTCATTGTCGAAAGGAGTATACCCTTTGGGGTATACTTATGGGGCGTGTGGGAGAAGGCAAACATCCCACACCAGATCGTACCGTGCCTGACGCGCTGGGGTGCCTTCTTGGGCGCATCGCGCCCGCACAGGGGCTGGAAGCTCCTGTGAGAAGAGGGTGGAAAGCGCGGATGACGGCACGGGTGGAAACTAACCCGGAGGAGGTTTCAAATCGATGGCAACGCTCACTATGAGGGAATTGCTGGAGGCTGGGGTGCATTTCGGGCACCAAACCCGAAAGTGGCATCCTCACATGAGGCGCTTCATCTATGGCGCGCGCAACGGCATCTACATCATCGATCTGCATAAAACCATAGAAATGTTCGACAAAGCGCAACAAGCCATCAAGCAGATTGTGAACGAAGGCGGGCATGTATTGTTCGTGGGTACAAAGAAGCAAGCACGCGACGCCATCAAAGAGGCAGCGCTGCGGTGCCGCCAGTATTATGTGAACCACCGCTGGCTCGGCGGTATGCTCACCAACTTCCGCACCATCCAAGGGCGTCTCCGACGCCTCAAGGAACTGGAACGGATGATCCAGGAAGGCGAGTTGGAGCGCATCCCCAAAAAAGAAGCCGCCAAACTGCGCAAAGAGCATGAGAAACTGGAACGCACTCTGGGTGGCATCAAGGACATGCCCGGTCTGCCAGCTGCCCTCTTCATCGTGGACCTCAAAGAGGAGCATACGGCGGTCGCAGAGGCGAACCGACTAAGTATCACCACCATCGCGGTGGTCGACACCAACTGCGACCCTGACGAGGTAGACTACCCTATCCCGGGCAATGATGATGCCATCCGCGCCATTCGCCTCATCGCGGGGCGCATCGCCGACGCCATTATTGAGGAGAAGCAGCTGGAGTGGCAAGGCGCGGAGGTACTACCCGAAATTCCCGCGGTGGAGGAGGAAGCACCGCTCTCGCCCGAACAAGTCGCTGAATATGGCAAGTTGTTCGGCGAGGAGATCGAAGTTGCCGCTGCAAGTGCATCAGAGCCGCCCTCAACGCCCAGTGAGGAGGAAATCATGGGCAAGGAGTGGGAACTGATGCGCCGACACCGACTGGATGAACTGGAGGAGGACTACTGATGAACATCACACCGCAACTGATTAAGGAACTGCGCGACGAGACAGGCGCAGGCTTTATGGATTGCAAGCAAGCGCTGGAGCAGGCGGGTGGCGACCTCGAAAAAGCACGCCTCATCCTGCGCGAAAAAGGCGCGATTATCGCTACCAAACGCGCCAGCAAAGAGGTCAATCAGGGCGTCATCGCAGGCAAGGTATCCGGCGACCTGCGCACGGGCGTCCTCATCGACCTGCGCTGCGAGACCGACTTCGTGGCACGCAACGAGGAGTTCCAAACGCTCGCCAGCGAGCTGCTCGACCAAGTGCTTGCCTTCGGACAGGAAGGACAACTGGAACAACTGCTGCAACAGCCCTCGCTCAGCGATTCGTCCCTCACCGTCGAAAAGCGCATCGAGCAGGTGATGGGCAAGACGGGCGAGCGTATCGCTTTGCAGAATTATGCCATCGCCCGCGTGCCCGAAGGCGAAAACGGCGTGGTCGATGTCTATATCCATCACAATAAGCTTGTCGGCGTGATGGTGGTGCTAACGGGCAGCGCGGACAGGCAAGCGTTGCAATCGCTGGCACACGAAATCGCGATCCAGATCGCATGGAGCGCGCCCACCTACCTCACGCGCGATGAAGTGCCCGCCGAGGAGCTGGAACGCGAGCTGCAAATCGAAAAGCAGCGCGCGATCAACGAAGGGAAGCCCGAACAGATTGCCGAGAACATTGCGCGCGGGCGCGTGCAGAAGGGCTTCATCCAGCGCGTCGTGCTGCTGGAACAGCCCTACTATCGCGATGAATCGCTCACTATCGGCAAGCTCATCCAACAAACAGGTGCCGACATCCAAGTGCGACGCTTCGTGCGCATGGAAGTCGGCAGTGCTTAAAAACGAGCGGGCATGATAGTCTGGAAATGGGAACCAATGAAAGTTTTGCATCTGGGTCAGAGAAACAACTTCAAGACAGGAAGGAGGTAACTATGGCAAACATCGGAAGGATTGTTCAGGTCATGGGACCCGTTGTGGATGTGCGTTTTCCCGAAGGGCAGCTGCCCGCCATCTACAACGCCATCAAAATCAAGGATGAATCGCGCGGCATCGATCTTACTTGCGAAGTGGCACAACATCTGGGCGACGACACCGTGCGTACCATTGCCCTCTCATCTACGGACGGGTTAGTGCGCGGTATGTCCGCTATCGACACCGGCGCGCCTATCACAGTCCCCATCGGACGGGCAACGCTCGGACGCCTGTTTAACCTGCTGGGCGAACCTATCGATGAAAAGGGTCCCGTCCAGGCCGATCGCTTCGCGCCCATTCATAAACCGGCGCCCTCCCTGGAGGAGCAGAATGTACGCACCGAGATTCTGGAGACAGGGCTGAAAGTGATCGACCTGCTCTGCCCCTTCAACAAGGGCGGCAAGATCGGCATGTTTGGGGGCGCGGGATTGGGCAAGACGGTGCTGATCCAAGAGCTGATTCGCAATATCGCCACCGAACATCAGGGCGTGTCGGTCTTCGCCGGTGTCGGGGAGCGCACACGCGAGGGAAATGATCTCTATCTGCAGATGTTGCAAACAGGGGTTATCAATCAGACGGTGCTGGTATTCGGGCAGATGAACGAGCCGCCGGGCGCACGCCTGCGTGTCGGCTTGACGGCTCTCACGATGGCGGAATATTTCCGCGACGAGGAGGGGCAGGATGTGCTGCTCTTTATCGACAACATCTTTCGCTTCGTGCAGGCGGGTGCCGAAGTGTCGGCACTGTTGGGGCGTATGCCGTCGGCGGTGGGCTATCAGCCCACACTGGCGACCGAGATGGGTGAACTCCAGGAGCGCATCACTTCCACTAAGCGCGGCTCCATCACCTCCGTGCAGGCAATCTATGTGCCTGCTGATGACCCGACCGACCCCGCCCCTGCCACCACCTTCGCCCACCTCGACGCCTATGTCTATCTGGAGCGACGCATCGCCGAGAAGGGCATCTACCCCGCAGTGGACCCGCTCGCGTCCACTTCCAAGAACCTCGACCCCGCCATCGTGGGCGAGGAGCATTACCAAGTGGCGCGCAGTGTGCAACAGATCTTACAACGCTATCGCGACCTGCAGGATATCATTGCCATTCTGGGCGTGGACGAGCTGTCTGATGAGGACAAGCTCATCGTGGCACGCGCCCGCAAGATCGAGCGGTTCCTGTCGCAGCCCTTCTTCCTCGCGGAGCAGTTCACAGGTAATCCCGGTCGCTATGTGCGCATCGAGGACACCGTGCGTAGCTTCAAGATGATCGTTGAGGGCGAGATGGATGACTACCCAGAGCAGGCGTTCTATATGTGCGGCTCCATCGAGGATGTGTTCGAAAAAGCGAAGCAGTTGCAGGGGGCAGCATAGATGCGAGAGTTCCTGCTTTCAATCGTTAGCCCGGAGCGGGTAGTGCTGGAAGAGCGTGTGGTGCATGTGCGTCTGCCCGGCAGCGAGGGCTACTTTGGTGTTCTGGGCGGGCACGCACCGATGGTGGCGGAGCTAACCTACGGCATCGGCGAGTATCGTCGCGCGGACGGCGTGATGCGCCGCTTTACCGTGTTGGGCGGTTTCGCGGAAGTGCTGCCCGACCGCACCATCGTCTGTGCCGATGCCGCCGAGTTAGCGGAAGAGATCGACCCCGACCGAGCACGGGTGGCACTGCGCCACGCGCTCGAAATCCTGCAGCAACCCCTCTCCGAGGAGGAACTGGCGGAGGCGCGCCTCGCACTCGAACGCGCCAAAACCCGCCTGCGCGCCCTCGGCGAGCAGGTCTGAAGGCTGGGCGACCACCATGCTGGAGCTAAGAGTAGCCGATTATGTGGCACAGGTCACGCTCAACCGTCCAGAGGTGCATAACGCCTTCAATGCCGAGCTGGTCACCTGCCTGACCGAAACCTTCGAAGCGCTGCGCGAACGCGAAGAGGTGCGCGTCATCGTGCTGCAAGGAAAGGGCAGCTCCTTTTGTGCAGGCGCGGACTTGAACTGGATGAGCGACATCGCCAACTACTCCTACGCGCAAAATCTGGACGATGCGCGTGCGCTGGCACGAATGTTCGAAACGATCGACCACTGCCCAAAACCGGTGATCGCACGGGTGCACGGCGCCGCGATGGGAGGGGGCGTGGGACTGGTGGCGGTCTGCGATATCGCCGTGGCAACGCCTCAGGCGCGTTTCGCCTTCAGTGAGGTCAAACTGGGCTTGATCCCTGCCGTGATTGCACCCTATGTGGTGCGCAAAATCGGCTACGGGCATGCACGCGCCCTGTTCCTCACAGGCGAGCGGTTCGACGCCGAAACCGCACTCCGCATCGGATTGGTGCACCGGGTCGTACCCGCAGAACAGCTGGATGAAACGATTCAGCAACTGATCGCCCATCTACTGCAGAACGGTCCGCAGGCGATGGCATCCGCCAAGATGTTGTTGCACGCCACGCAGACACTACCGCTGGACGAGCTGCGCTCTTTGACTATCGCGCGAATCGCCGAGCTGCGTGTCAGTCCCGAAGGGCAGGAAGGCATCCGCGCCTTTTTGGAGAAAAGAAAACCAAACTTCGCGCTCGAACGTCCGTGAAATTTTTTCTCTGGGGTACTCCAAAATTTTCTTCTCCGGGGTACCCATCTGGGTCGGAGAAGAAAATTTTGAGCGCAGCGGGGTCAGAGAAAAAATTTTCAGAGCGGGTTCGACCGACCCGACAGATCGAAACAAGCAACTATGAAGCGTATTGGCGTACTGACGAGCGGGGGCGATGCGCCCGGAATGAACGCCGCCATTCGGGCGGTGGTGCGCACCGCGCTCTATCACGGGCTGGAGGTATACGGCATTCGGCGCGGGTACGCCGGATTGCTGGCAGGCGAAATCGAGCCGATGAGCAGCCCTTCCGTGGGCGGTATCATCAATCGCGGAGGCACGATCCTGCGAACCGCTCGCAGCGAGGAGTTCCGCACCGAAACAGGACTGCATCAAGCAGCACAAAGACTAACCCAGCATGGCATCGACGCGCTGGTTGTCATCGGGGGCGACGGCTCTATGCGTGGCGCCGTTGCCTTGCGCCAGTATGCGGACCTGCGGGTGATGGGCATTCCAGCCACCATCGACAACGACATCCCCGGCACCGACTACAGCATCGGCTTCGATACGGCAGTCAACACCGCGCTGGACGCCATCGACAAGATTCGCGACACCGCATATTCCCATGAACGGGTGTTCATCGTGGAGGTGATGGGACGGCATAACGGGTTCATTGCGCTGGAGGTGGGACTGGCGGGTGGCGCGGAAGCGATTCTCATCCCCGAAGTGCCGTATGACCTTTCCGACCTGCTCCGACGCCTCGATGAGAGCTATCGGCGAGGCAAGCATTCCAGTATTATCGTGGTGGCGGAGGGTGCGGTGCGTGCCACCGATGTGCAGAAGTTTTTGGAGACCCATACCCCATACCATATTCGGGCGCTGGTGCTGGGACATATGCAGCGTGGTGGCTCCCCGACCGCCTTCGACCGC
Organism: bacterium HR15; assembly: GCA_002898555.1. Taxonomy (GTDB): domain Bacteria; phylum Armatimonadota; class Fimbriimonadia; order Fimbriimonadales; family GBS-DC; genus HRBIN15. The sequence goes on along the minus strand of BEHR01000016.1, from coordinate 58,202 downwards.
GTTTTAGCCACGCAACTGGGCGTGCTGGCGGTCGAACGCCTGCTGCAAGGCAAAACCGACGAGATGGTCGGCATCGAAGGCGGCAAGCTCATCACGGTACCAATTGAATATGTGCAGATGGCGACCAAAACGGTCGACGCCCGCAAACTGGACATCGCCACCATGATGGCAATCTGATATGCGTGTCTTGATGTTCTCTTGGGAGTATCCTCCACGCATCGTGGGCGGTATCGCTCGCCATGTGCAGGAGCTGTCAGAGGCGCTGGCGCGTCAAGGCGTCGAAGTGCATGTCGTCACCGCGGCGCATCCCGACACCCCTAACGAAGCCGTTGAGAACGGTGTGCATCTCCACAGAGTGGGCGCACCCTTTATGCCGTCACCCAGCGAGCTGCTGAACCAAGTTTATGCTATGAACGCTGCCTTCGAGTCGCGAGCGGAACAACTCCTGCGCGACTGGGGCACGAAACCCTTCTCGTCATCCCAGCGTCCAAGGCGTCCCTTGCTGCTCCACGCACACGATTGGCTGGTGGAACCTGCTGCACGCGCGATCAAGCACCGATTCAAACTGCCCCTTATCGCGACGATTCACGCCACCGAGCATGGACGGCACGGGGGAATCTTCACCGATCTCTCGCGTACCATCAGCCATCACGAGTGGGAGCTGTGCTATGAAGCATGGCGCGTGATCGTGTGTAGCCACTTTATGCGGGACGAAGTGCATCGCGTGCTACAAGTGCCTTATGACAAAATGGATGTGATTCCCAACGGGATTCGTGCCGAGAAGTTTGCGTTTGAGTTTCCCGAATCGGAGCGGTCCGCCTTTCGTGCCCGATTCGCCGCACCCGACCAGCCAATTATTTTCTTCGTGGGGCGCATGGTGCGTGAGAAAGGTGTCCATGTGCTGCTGCAGGCATTGCCGCAGGTGAAAGCCTATGTGCCCCGTGCCAAGCTGGTGATTGCAGGAGGCGGTGTGCGCACGCATCTGGAGCACTTTGTGCGTTTTATGCGCATGGAAGAAAGCGTGTGCTTCACGGGATTCATCCCCGATGAGGAGCTTCTGCGCCTCTACCGGGTGGCGGATGTGGCGGTCTATCCCAGTTTATACGAGCCGTTCGGCATCGTCGCGCTGGAAGCGATGGCAGCTGGTGTGCCGGTGGTGGTCTCCGATGCCGGCGGGCTGAAAGAGGTGGTGCATCACGAGTGGACGGGCATCGTGACTTGGGCAGGCAATACCGACAGCCTTGCATGGGGCATCTTGCGCGTGCTGTTGGACCCACGAAGCGCACAGCAACGCGCCGCGCGTGCCCGTCGCCTCGTGCAACGCGAATTCAACTGGGCACGGCTCGCCCGCCATACGCGCGAAGTCTATCGCCTGGTCTGGCAGCAGTATCGTGATGTGCAATGGTAAAGGGGGCTGCTCGAAAAATCCGCCAAGCGTATTGAGAGCGAACCGAAAAAGCACCCAACCAGGTATAATCCTCCTTTACGGGAGGTGCAAATCCATGAGCGAGGTCTGGAAGGGTCCGCTTATTCAACTTGACGAGTATCGCTGGCGCATCCCAAAAGAGTATAAGCCCGGCATGCGCGTCGACGGGCTGATTTTCGCCAGTAAGGAGCTGATTGAACAGATTCGGCAGGACCAAGCGCCCGAACAGGTAGCCAATGTGGCGTTCCTGCCCGGGATTGTTGGCTACTCGATGGCGATGCCCGACATCCACTGGGGGTATGGCTTTCCGGTGGGGGGCGTCGCCGCGATGGATATAGAGGAAGGCGTCATCTCGCCTGGGGGAATAGGCTACGACATCAACTGTCTTGATCCGAACACGCGCATCCTGACCGAACACGGCTACTGGCGTCCCATAGGCTCGTTGGGGGCAGATTGGTTGAGCCAATCCGTGACCTGCTTTGACCTCTCGCGCGGGGAACGCATCGCGGCGGCGGTGGAAGCATTCATGCAGGTGCGCCCGCGCAATCAAGTCTATCGGCTGCGCACCGCTGCAGGCTATGAAATTACCGCGACCGCTGAGCATCCCTTCTGGACACCAGAGGGGATGACGCCCTTGCACCATCTCAAGGTAGGCGCACAGGTCGCCATATACCCCTTCGAAGGGGTACCCTATGAGTCACCACCTAGCGAGACCATTTTAGACGCCGACAAGGTGCGTGCCCATCTGCGACAACAGGGTAAGTCGGAAAACGCCATTCGGCAGGTGCTCAAGCGGCTGCGGCAGTTGAACCTCTTGCCCTTGCACGCCAACGCCCCACAGCTACCCTATCTCATAAAAATCTTGGGCTATCTAACGGGCGGTGGCACCTTGCGCTACCTTCGGGGCAACGGCAAGGGTGTTGCGGTATTCTATGGAAAGTCCACCGATCTGGAGCGCATTCGGGCAGACATCTCGCGTGTGGGCTTCACCCCTTCGCCCCTGCGTATGCGCACGCGACAACACCGCGTGCGAACCCGCACTCGAACCTATGAGCTCACCACGCAGGAGACCAGTTTCACCGTCTCCAGCAGCGCATTTACCGCCCTGCTTGCCTGCTTAGGCGCGCCGCTCGGAAAAAAAGCCGAGCAGGCCTATCGTGTTCCTGAATGGCTGATTCGCATGCCGCTCTGGATGCAACGACTTTACCTCGCGGCACTCTTCGGGGCGAAGCTAAGTGCGCCCTCCACCCTCTCAAATCACCCCGCGACCTTCCAAACCCCTGTGTTGAGCCTCAATAAGCATCCGGAGAGAGCCGAATCGGGCTGGGCGTTCCTGAGCGACATCCAAGCGCTCCTTCAACGATTCGGCGTCCGTGCCCGATTGCTTGACAGCCCACCCGAAACGAATCCTATCGGGCCAAGCGGCAGGCGAACCGTTCGCTGTCGGCTGCAGATTTTGGGCGACAATGAGAACCTCATCCGCCTCTGGAGCCAGATTGGCTACGAGTATCAGCGCGAACGACAGCAGCTCGCGCAGGCAGCGGTCGTCTACCTGCGTTATAAACAACTTGCCCTCCTTCAGCGAAAGCAAGCGGCAGATGAGCCAGAGAAAACATTTCAGAGCACGCAACTGCGTATCCCGAAGGGCTTCCCTGCCTTCGCCGAATTTGCCGCCAGCGCGCTCGTTGGCGAGCACGGATTGCTCTGGGATACAGTTCAGGCGATTGAACAGCTAAATTATCCTGAGCCGTTCGTATACGACCTGACCATTTCGCACCCCGATCATAACTTTGTCGCGAATGGGTTCGTCGTCTCCAACTGTGGCGTGCGTTTGCTCCGTACCGACCTCACGGAGCAAAAAGTGCGCCCGAAGCTGAAGGAGCTCGTGGATCAAATCTTCCGCGATGTGCCCGCAGGCTTCGGCGGTGAGGGGCTGATTAAGACCAACCGCCAGGAACTGCGGCAGGTGATGCTCAAGGGCGCACACTGGATGGTCGAACACGGCTACGGCTGGGAAGACGACCTGCAGCACACGGAAGCAACGGGCAGGCTCGATATGCCCGACCCCGATGTAATTACCAACAAAGCCATCGAGCGCGGCAAAGACCAGCTCGGCACGCTGGGTGGCGGCAATCACTTCCTGGAGATTCAGGTCGTGGATGAAATCTATGACCCGAAGGCTGCCGAGGCGATGGGCATTCTCCAAAAAGGGCAGGTGACCGTGATGATCCATACCGGCTCGCGTGGCTTCGGGCACCAAACTTGTCAGGACCATCTGGATATTATGGAGCAGGCACACCGCAAATATGGCATCGAGTTGCCCGATCGCCAGTTGGCTTGTGCGCCAATCCAGTCGGAGGAGGGGCAGACCTATCTGCGGGCGATGCACTGCGCGGCGAACTTCGCTTTCGCGAATCGTCAAGCGATTGCCCACTGGGTGCGTCAAGCGTTCGCCAAAGTGTTCGGCTCGACACCCGAAAGCCTCGGCATCTATCAGGTGTACGATGTGGCGCACAACATCGCCAAAATCGAAGACCACCTCTATGAGGGGAAGCCGATTCGGGTCTGCGTGCATCGCAAGGGTGCCACGCGCGCCTTCCCACCAGGGCATCCCGAAACGCCACCTGCCTATCGTGAAGTGGGGCAGCCCGTGCTCATCCCCGGCGACATGGGGCGCTATTCCTATGTGCTGGTGGGCACGCAGGGTGCGATGGAAAAAAGCTTCGGCACCACTTGCCACGGTGCGGGGCGCGTGATGAGCCGCAAAGGCGCGCTGCGTGAGGCAAAAAAGCGTGACATCGCCAAAGAACTCACAGAACAAGGCATCATTGTGCGCGCCCAGAACAAAGCGACCCTCGGCGAGGAAGCCTCCTACGCCTACAAGGATGTCGCGGATGTGGTAGAGGTCGTGCATAACGCCGGCATCGCCAAAAAGGTCGCCCGCCTGCGCCCCATCGGCGTGGTGAAGGGGTAGCCGAAGAGGGAATCCCAACCCGGATGACGAACTACTGCTTGCTATGAAAACCTTGTTTGCAGCCACATGGTGGTTCGGGCGTTTAGCGGTGGAAGAGGCGTGGCGCGTGTATCAGCAGGCACTATCGGACCCCCCAGAGGAACGCCTGTTGAACGCAGTCGTCGCGGGCGCATCGGCGGTGGAGCTGGACCCGCAGGTGCTTTCTGTAGGCTTAGGAGGTTTGCCCAATCGGCTCGGTGAAGTGGAGCTAGACGCCGCCGTGATGGAAGGGGCGCAACTGCGCGCAGGCGCTGTGGCAGCCCTGCGGCGATTTGTGCCCGCCGTGCAGATCGCGCTGCGCGTGATGCAAAAAACACCGCACCTGATGCTCGCAGGGGAGGGCGCAGAACAGTTCGCACTCCAGGAAGGCTTCCAGCCGCGCCTGCTGCTCACCGAAGAATCGGTGCGACGCTGGCACGAGTGGTATCAACAGCAGCATTCCCCAGAGGATGTCTCACAAGCACGCGCTGCCCACGAACCGCATGACACGGTGGGCGTGCTGGGTTGGTGCGAGGGGCATCTCGTCGCCGCCTGCACCACCAGTGGATTGGCATGGAAAATGCCCGGGCGCATAGGCGATTCACCGATTGTGGGCGCGGGACTCTATGCCGACGACGAGGCGGGCGCAGCCGTTGCCACCGGGCTGGGCGAGGAGATCTGGCGGTTCACGCTTTGCTCCCGCGTGGTAGAACTCATGCGTGAAGGCGTCTCAGCCCAACGCGCCTGCGAGCAGGTGGTGCAATCGATGCTGCGCCGCCTGCCCGAAGTGGCACAACATCAAGCCGCCGTGATCGCGATCCGTGCCGATGGCGATTTCGGCTGCGCGGCAATCCAAGCCGACCGCTTCGAAGCCTTCTTCTGTCGCGATGGCGAAATCTTCTCACGCCAGCCACCCACAGGGTAGAATCGCATGGGTGAACTCCTTTCTCTGACGGGTCAGAAAAAATTTCAGGTGGTGGCGACGAACCGATGGCATATCTCAGCCTCTATCGCAAATATCGGGCGCAGGACTTCGACGAGCTGATGGGACAATCCCACATCACCACCACGCTGCGCAACGCCATTCAGCAGGGCAGGTGGGCGCACGCCTACCTCTTCTGCGGTCCACGAGGCACAGGCAAAACCTCAACGGCGCGCCTCCTCGCCAAAGCCCTCAATTGTGAGCAGGGACCCACACCGAACCCATGCAAACAGTGCCGATTCTGCCGCGCTATTCAGGAAGGCAACTGCGTCGATGTGATCGAAATGGACGCCGCGTCCGAGACGAGCATCGAAGATGTGCGCACCACGATTATCGAGAACGCCAAATACCCCCCGATGGAGGCGCGATTCAAAGTCTACATCATCGACGAGGTACATGACCTCTCCGCCAAAGCGTTCGACGCACTGCTCAAAACGCTGGAAGAGCCACCGCCCCATGTGATTTTCATCCTTGCCACAACGGAGTTCCATCGCGTGCCGCCCACCATCCGCTCGCGTTGCCAACGATTCGATTTCCATCGCGGCACCATCGCCGATATTGCGGAACGGTTGCGCTATGTCGTGCAAGCGGAAGGACTAAAAGCGGAACCCGCTGCCCTGCATCTGATTGCACGCGCCGCAGACGGCTCATGGCGCGACGCGCTCACCGCCTTAGAGCAGGTCATTGCCTTCAGCGCGGGCGTCATCACCCCAGAAACTGTCTATCACGCGCTTGGCACAGTGGAGGACGAGACCCTGATGCGACTGACCGATGCCCTCATCACAGGAGACGCCGCAACGGTGTTGACCCTCATCGATGAGCAACTCTTGTTGGGGCGTGAGCCGCGTGTGCTGGCGGAATCGCTTATCCAACACTGGCGGGCACTGACGCAGGCGATGCTCTATGGCGAAGACCGCCAGCATGCTTACGACCCTGCCTTGTGGGGCGCGATGCGAGAGCAAGCCATGCGAGCGACCCTGCCGCGCCTGCTGCACTGGTGGGAGCGCATGGCGGAGGCACTGATGGAGATGCGGGCAGCAGGCTCGCCTCGCGCTGTGCTGGAACTCACCATGCTCACCTTCGCAGCGGAGAATCGTTCCCCCCTCCAGCCCTCCACTCAGACCGAGCGAGCAGAGAGCGCGCTGTCCCCGCCGAAATTGGCGGGCGAGGCTCCTGCCGAACCGAAATTGGAGGGCGAGGCTCCTGCCGAACCGAAATTGGAGGGCGAGGCTCCTGCTGAGCCGAAATTGGCGGGCGAGGCGGACGAGGAAGCCAACCAACGCTGGCGCGCCTTCGTGGAGAAGCTCAAAGAGAAAAGCCCTGTCGGGGGACGCAACCTGGAAGGCTCGCGCGTCCATATCGAAGGCGATACCGTCCGCCTCTACCTGCGCAGCGAAATGGCGCGCGCCTACTTCCGCGACTCGGCGCAGCGGGAACGCACCCTCGCCGAGATGGTGCGTAAGCAGTTGAACATGCCGCAGGCGAAGGTCATCCTGGAGGTGATGCCCCACAGCGAGCCGCCCGCTGCCCCCCCACCGCCGGTCGCTCAGCCCATCTTGGAGGGCGAGGCGCTCGTCGAAGCCATCAAGCGCACCTTCAACGGGCACGAAATCACGCCCGACGAAGCGGACGAATCCGATGAATGAAGTAGCGAGGCGAGCTGCTCCAGCGCATCGATAAGGCGGGGCGATTCGCGCAAGTAAATATCGGGGTTCACCTCGTAGACATGCCCACGCTGCACGGCGGGCGTATTGCGCCAGCGGGGATCATTCAAGATAGCTGCGCGGTTCGGTCCTGCCAGAATCATCACTTCTGGGTGCGCGGCAAGCGCGGTCTCCAGGCTAATCGCGCGGAAGCCCCGCACCTGTGAGCCGAGCGCGTTCACACCGCCCGCCCGCCGAATCAGGTCATCCGCGAAAGTGCCTTGCCCCGACGCCCAAAGAGGCTCTACCCCGATGATGAACAGCACCCGCGGGCGCGAGCGCGTGCGTGCCACCCGCTGCTGCACCCGCTTCATCCGCGCCTGCATCTGGCGCACCAACTGCTCTGCCCGTTCGGGCACACCCGCTGCCTCACCAATCTGCCGAATAAACGCAAACAGCTTTTCAAAGGTGTTGGGATTCGCACTCAGCACGCGCAGCCCCAACCGACGCAGCACGGGAATAACGCGCCCATTCAGGAGCTCATGCGCAACCACCAGATCGGGCTTGAGGGCGACCACACGCTCCGGATTGATGTTCGCATCACCCACTTTGGGCTTGCTGCGCGCTTCTGGAGGATAGTTGCATAGGGCAGTGACACCCACCACGCGCTCGCCCAGCTTGAGCGCGAACAGAATCTCCGTGATCGAAGGCGCCAACGACACGATGCGCCGTGCGCCCTTCATCGCATAATCGCCTCCACCACCTGCGCCTGAATGGCGAACACCTGTTCCAATCCGCGCTGCGCCAGATCCAGCAAGCGCAGCAATCGCTCGCGCGAGAAGGGCGTGCCCTCTGCCGTGCCCTGCACCTCCACATAACGCCCCCGATCGGTCATCACCACATTCATATCCACCGCTGCCTGCACATCCTCCTCGTAGCAGAGGTCCAGCAGCTCCTCATTGCGCACGACGCCCACGCTGATGGCTGCCACGCGCTCCTGAAAAGGGAACCGCTGCAGATAGCCCTCATCGATCATCCAGCGGCACGCCTGCACGAAAGCAACGAACCCCCCCGTGACGCAGGCGGTGCGCGTGCCGCCATCCGCTTGAAGCACATCACAATCGAGCGTGATGGTGCGCTCGCCCAGTTGCGACAGGTCAACCACCGACCGAATGGAGCGACCGATAAGCCGCTGAATCTCCATCGTGCGTCCGCTGGGCGCACCGCGGGCCACATCGCGCTGACTGCGCTGCTTGCCCGCGCGAGGGAGCATGCCGTACTCCGCCGTAATCCAACCACTCCCCGTCCCCTTCAAAAAGGGAGGCACTTTATCCTCGACGGTCGCCGTAATCAGCACGCGCGTGTTGCCCATCGTAATCAAACATGACCCCTCCGCGTAGGGGTGAAACCCGTACTCAATCTGCAAAGGTCGCAGTTCATCCGCTGCCCGTCCATCGATGCGTTTCATCCCGTACAGTATACCCCCATCCGCGATGACAAAGCGAAAATCCCTTACAAAGCAGGTATAATCCCTCTGGTGCTACTATGCGGAACCTGTGGATAACGGTGGGGCTTATGGGACTGTTGGCGTCCGCTCTGGCACAACCACAACCTCCACGCGAGACCCAGCAGAAACTGGAGGCGATTCGCGACCTCATTCAATATCGCCTGGTGCAGCTCAGCGACTACTATTGGCACGAGGGGCAACATTACAAAACGATGGCGCTGCTCTTCGTGTTAATCGAGTACGACCCGAAGGATGTGGAAAGCTACGCGGTGCTGGGCTGGTTGCTGGATGGCTACGGGCACACAGCGCGCGCCTTCCAGGTATACGAGCGAGGCATTCGTGCCAATCCCGACCAGTACGACCTCTACTATGAGGTGGGCTTTTGGCACTCGCAAAAAGGCAACTATCCAAAAGCGCGTGCCTATCTGGAGAAAGCGGTGAGCTTTCCCGACGCGCCCATTATCGTGTGGAAAGCGTTGGCACACACCTGTGAGAAGATGGGCGACCTGAAACGCTCGCTGGAAGCATGGCAAAAAGCGAAGCAACTCGATCCGAACGATGGCGCCGTGGACCTTAATATGGCGCGTGTGCGCAGGAAATTGCAGGAACAACGCGAAAAAGACAGTGGTGGTCAGGGATGATATCGCCAATTGACCTCGTTATCTGGGTACTGCGAGCGGTGATTATCATCATCATCTTGGATGTGATTTTCTCTTGGATCCGGTTCGCGGGCGGACATGTACCGCGCTATAACCCCGTCGTGCGATTCATCGAGCGCGTCGCGAACGCCGTGCTGGATCCCTTCCGTCAACTGCAGTACCGCCTCTTTCGGGGCATGGGAGCCAATCCGCTCCCCATCGATTTCTCCCCGCTGCTGGCGATTATCCTGATCCAGTTCCTTATCACCCTTTTGAACGGACTGCGATGAACGAGGCGAAACGGCTCACTGTGTTGGAGATCGAAACGAAGAAGTTCCGCCGCCGATTGCGCGGGTATGACCCAGTAGCAGTGGACGCTTTTTTGCAAGAGGTCGCTGCCCACTACGAGGAGGTGCTAACGGAGAACCACCAGCTGCGCGAGGAGCTCATCGGCTTGCGCGAGGAGGTACAGCGCTATCGCACGCTGGAGAACACCCTCAAAGAATCGCTCGTGTTAGCTCAAAAGAGCGCGGACGAGACCCGCGCGAACGCCCATCGGGAGGCGGAACTGATAATGCGCGAGGCACGCCTGCAAGCCGACCAGGTGCGCCGCGAAGCCGAAGCGCGTGTGCAACAGCTCATGCGCGAGATTGAATCGCTGGAGGCACGCAAACGCGCGGTCATCCTGGAGCTACGCGCCCTGCTGCTGGCACACCTGCAAGCCTTAGAACCCATTGAGGTCGATATCCAACATGCCGCCGCCGAGTCGCCCACCGAACAGGCACAAGAACAGGTACAACAAGTTTAGCTTCACCTCGTTCTCAGAGACTGTTTAAAAACTGGAGGTCAAGGAGGTGGGCAGGCATTCACGCTGGGGCATTTTGGAGAGCGAGGCGCCCGCCGAGCCGATTGTAGGGTCGCCCCTACCCGCTGGGTCGCCACTGCAAAGGCAACACCCCTCTCCCTTTGGGAGAGGGGCTGGGGGTGAGGGCAAATGTAGGGGCAACCCCTTGTGGTTGCCCAGGCCATGGCAAACATGGCATAATAAAGCCATGCCAGCGCGTGTGTTGCTCAAGAACCATAGATGGATTGCATGGACAGGCGGCAAGCCCTTCAAGGGCGAACCCTACGAAAAAACGGGCGATGTGCTGCTGGTCGCAGAGAAACCCGACCAACCCTGGCGCACCCCCGAAATCCCCGAACTTGACGGCAAAATGGGATACTGCCCAGGTAACTCCATTGGCGGTTTTATCACCGGGAAGCCTGCAGAATTCGCAGCTAACGAAGCGCCGCGCAGAATCGCCGAACAAAACCCCAATTTCATAGTCCTTGAGTACTTCGAAGAACCCGAATGGGAACCCAAACCACTACTGACCCACGACGAAAAAGGGGAACCAATTGCCTACTAACCAGGGTCTGCAGTCGTTCATCCGTGCGCAGCAGCGCACGAAAAAGGGGAACCAATTGCCTACTAACCCCCAACATGCCATTCAAACTCGAAATCGAAATCACCTACCCCGACGAACGCCCCCTCAAACGCGCCTTCGTTGTCTATGAGCGGGTGTAGAACTTAAGTCCCGCCTTTGAGCGTATTCTGCCACTGCTCCAGCAGTACACCGAATCCTATCTCGCAGCCGAAGGTGCGTTCGAGGGCAACCCACGCTTTGCACCTCTCTCGCCCCGCTACGCACGCTACAAAGCCAAACATTATCCAGGCGCGCCCATCCTCACCCGCACGGGACGCATGCGCCAAAGCCTCGCAAGCATCACAACCGACTCCATCGCCAACATCACACCTACTACGCTCACCTTGGTTTCAATCCCTCACAGGTAGGCTAAAAACAAAGGCTGATACAATTGCGGGGGGTCTTCCTGAAACGTTTCAATCCCTCACAGGTAGGCTAAAAACTATGTTGTTGGGGTAATTCACCACGAAATCCCCGTCCAGTTTCAATCCCTCACAGGTAGGCTAAAAACGAAAGATGGGTGGCTATTAGTTGTGCCTGAAGGTGGTTTCAATCCCTCACAGGTAGGCTAAAAACCGCCGCCTCATGCGGGCGAACTCGCCCGCCCCGCGGCGACAGTTTCAATCCCTCACAGGTAGGCTAAAAACCGCTGTTAACTGAGCAGCGTCGCGCTGGAGGCAGCGGTTTCAATCCCTCACAGGTAGGCTAAAAACATAGGCTGGTTCAGAATCTCTGCTTTCACGCTGTCGTTTCAATCCCTCACAGGTAGGCTAAAAACTGTCTTCGACTTCGACCACATCTGAATCTTGCCCGAGTTTCAATCCCTCACAGGTAGGCTAAAAACTTAGGTTGCCATCGTTATTTTGCAAGTCGTTCTTGTTTCAATCCCTCACAGGTAGGCTAAAAACATTTGGGAATACCGATAGACGGCTAAGACGGCTAAGAGTTTCAATCCCTCACAGGTAGGCTAAAAACGCCCACCTCTACCTGCTGATGCAGAGCGGGAAGCTGCGTTTCAATCCCTCACAGGTAGGCTAAAAACCCTTTAGGGCGATTTTATGATGACCTGTTAAAATACGTTTCAATCCCTCACAGGTAGGCTAAAAACATGACCTGCTGCTGAAGTACAAACTACCAATCTTCGTGTTTCAATCCCTCACAGGTAGGCTAAAAACGCAGTTTCTCGGCAGAGCGGGGGATGTACCGTTGTAGTTTCAATCCCTCACAGGTAGGCTAAAAACATTGGGCAACGGGGCACATCATAAGAATCCGAGACATGTTTCAATCCCTCACAGGTAGGCTAAAAACTGGAAAAATGGCATCCTCGTTCGCGGGTCGTGTTCATGTTTCAATCCCTCACAGGTAGGCTAAAAACAGTCGCCACTCCCCAACAGATTCAGGAACACCTAATGTTTCAATCCCTCACAGGTAGGCTAAAAACTTCAATCAAAAATGTATCGCAGTGCTTCACGATTGCGTTTCAATCCCTCACAGGTAGGCTAAAAACAGGAACCTCGAAAGGAACCCCTGAAGCCTCCACTTCGTTTCAATCCCTCACAGGTAGGCTAAAAACGACGCAGAGCAACACCCATCCGCAAAGGCACTAATAGTTTCAATCCCTCACAGGTAGGCTAAAAACAAGGATAGCCGTGCGCGACTCGTGCACGGCTATTGTGTTTCAATCCCTCACAGGTAGGCTAAAAACGAGGACCGTCTCCTTTTGGAGCGGTTCCTCAGTGGGGGTTTCAATCCCTCACAGGTAGGCTAAAAACAACCCCGCGAGGTATCCCTCACAGGCAGGCTAATCCCGTTTCAATCCCTCACAGGTAGGCTAAAAACTCCCTCTCCGCCGCCGTGTATTAGAGGCGGCGGAGAGTTTCAATCCCTCACAGGTAGGCTAAAAACGATGATGAACTTACGGAGGAGCAATTGCGTGCGAAGTTTCAATCCCTCACAGGTAGGCTAAAAACGCCACGACTGGGAGGTGGCACGAAGCAAGCTCGTGTTTCAATCCCTCACAGGTAGGCTAAAAACGGTCTTGAACCGCTTGACGCAATACGGGCAGTGCAGGTTTCAATCCCTCACAGGTAGGCTAAAAACGGATGTACGACCCACTTCGCGCAGCAGAACTCCTTGTGTTTCAATCCCTCACAGGTAGGCTAAAAACCTGAAACAGGCACACGAGTAGACCAACTCAACATAGTTTCAATCCCTCACAGGTAGGCTAAAAACTCAATCAGGCAAGAACAGCAAGAAAGTTCCTCTCCAGTTTCAATCCCTCACAGGTAGGCTAAAAACCCATCGACCAACCGGTCGAAAATAAGACCCCCGCCGGTTTCAATCCCTCACAGGTAGGCTAAAAACCAACCCCCACGCGGGGGGTCAGCCATCCCGCTGAACTCAAAAAAGCCCGATTGTCAAGGTGCACGCACTTTGCCCGTTGGCGACCATACTATACCCTATCGGTGACAACAAAGTCAAGTCCTGTCGTCGATCGGGTGGCGATTTGAACTCAGAGGGCAGAAAGTCGGCGATCGACGACAAGCGGGTTTTTGTCATACGAGGGGTAGGGTTTTTGTTGGGGATAGGGATACAGGATGTAGTGGGTGGTGGGTGAAAATGTCGTCGAACGACTGGTTAGTCATATAATTGGGCAAGGGTTTGGTAGGAAACCTCGCTCTCAGCTGGGGTTGCGGCTTGGTGGGGGACTCGCCCTACAGGAGGGGTTTTGGTGTATATTAAAGGGGATGAAAAGAGCAAAGGTGTGGCTGGGATGGTTTTGGATGAGCTTAATGGGGCTGCCGTCGCTGGCAAGTGGCTCGCAGCAAGTGGTTCACCTGCGTTTTCTGGACTCCATAACGGGTCAGTCGCTCACACCGCGCGTGGTGGTGGTCCCTCTGGGCGTGCACGAAACTTCCCCTCGCGTGCGTGAGGACCACAGGGGGACGCCGATGAACTTATCCAAAGCGGTTGCGCCAGATGGTCGGTTGAGCTTGGTGCTGGCGCAGGGCGAATACGCTCTTTCCGCCTCGATGCCGGGCTATCATCCGATGGGGATGACGCTTACCGTATCGGACGAAGCCCTGCCTCCCTATGAACTCTACCTTGACCCCATCGTGGTTCCGCAAGAGGCCGACACGGCGTTTTTATGGTCGTTGCGTCGCCCTGGGCAGATGGTGGTGGTCGGTTTCGTGATGGACGAGCAGAGCGGGCAGCCCATCGAAGGCGTGCAGGTGAGCGTCAGTGGGCATCGGGGCAGTGCCCTCACCGATTCACGGGGGGCGTTCCTGCTGCAGTTCCCTATTCAGGATGAGCAGGGCAGACCCCAGCGATATGCCACGCTGCTGCTTCAGAAGGCGGGCTATCGCACGCTGCGACTGGAGCAGGTGGAGATTTGGAGCGAGGGCGACTGGATTTATCGGCTGCGCATGACGCCGGGCAGTGGCACGGACGCGCTGGACATGCGCTCGCCTCGACATCGCGAGACCGCTCCTTGTGAGGAGTGCCCAGACAAGCAGACTTCTGCGGGTCAAGCTGGTTTGCAGGATTTGTCGGACGCAAGCGATCAGGGGCAGTTTACCCCCGCTGCGCCCGCACCCATTGTGCTGCCCAAGTATATTCGTGTCGGGCGCAACTGCACCTCGCGCACCAACTGCCAGCGTGTGGAGGTCTATACGCTCGAAACCTACTGCAAGGGCGTTATTACCAGTGAATGGTACGCCTGCTGGGGCAATGTGGTGGGTGGAATGGAATCGCTCAAAGCGGGCGCGGTCGCCGTGCGCAGTTACGGCGTTTCCTTTGTCTACTCGCCTGCCACCAGCACCTACGATATCTGCGATTCGACCGCCTGTCAGGTGTTCACCGGCAATCAGTCGAGCAATGGCAACGCGGCGGTAGACGCCACCACCCGGTATGTGCTGCTGACCGCTTCGGGCAATATCGCTCGGGCTGAATACTCCGCCGAGAACAATAATGCGGGCTGTGGTGATGGCTATTCAGGCACAGGGAGTAGCTGGCCGTGTATCTATGACCCTGTTTGCGCAGGGTTCGCCACGAACGGGCACGGGCGCGGTATGTGTCAGTGGGGTTCGGCACGCTGGGCGACGGGGCGACGCCTCTCCAGCTCGCAAGCCTGTTCCAACGCTGCCCCTCTGCACGGATACGGCACCAAGAACTGGCAACAGATCCTGAGCCATTACTATGGACCCGCTGGCTACCAGCTGGTGCAGGGTGCGACTGCGACCATTGATAGCCTAAGCGCGTCGCCCAACCCCGTCGCTACAGGCAACACGGGCACACTGGCCTTTGGTATCCGTGCCACGCACGAGTTCAATGTGTTTCTGGGCGCGTCGATTGCCCCGACAGGGAGCAGCAACTGGCTCAGCGATCCGTCGCGCGACCTGCGCGTGAGCATCGCGGAAGGTAGTCAGTCGCGTGTGCGCTTTTTCGCGATTCCTGCCGATGCGGTCGCAGGCACTTACGATGTGTGGGCAGCACTCTGGTACGACCGCAACAACAGCGGCACTATCAACACGGGCGATTTCATGGTGGATGACCAAATCTTTTCCAATCTATGGCAAGTGCGCCGCGCTACCAACCTGCTGGTGCCTGCTGTTGCCGGGCGACGGGGACAGACCATCACGCTGCAGGCAACGCTCCGCCAAAGCCTGGACAACGCTCACCTTAGCGGACAAACGCTCACCTTCAAAGTGAATAGCAGCCCTGTCGGCACTGCCGTCACCAATACCAGCGGAATCGCCATGCTGAATTACACGATTCCGCTCAGCATGCCGCTGGGCACCAACACGCTGCGTGTGGAGTACGCGGGCAACAGCACCTACGCCGCGACCGCTGGCAGTAATGGGCTGACCGTTAATCGGGTGCGCGTGCAGGGACAGGTCCAGCTGGCGAACCGCTCTAATCCGAGCGGTATAATCGCCCGAATCGACATCGAAGCGGGCACGCATCAAGAGAGCTTTCAGGTCACGCTGGACACGGCAGGCAACTACAGCGTGGACACTGCCTTGACGGGCAACGCCACGATCACCGTCTCGGTTCCAAACAGTGCATGGCTCTGCCAGCGGCAAAGTGCCTATCTTAGCGATGTGGTTAGCCTCAATTTCAGCCTGCTGAATGGCGATGTGGATGCGAACGGCATCATCGACGATGCCGACCTGCTTAGAATTCTGTTCGCCTTCGGTCAGACGGGCACGAATCTTCCGGAGGATCTCAATCAGGATGGTGTCGTGGATGACGCGGACTTATTGATTGTGTTGTTTAATTTCGGTCGTGCATGCTGAGTAGGGGGCAAAGAAGCTTTTGCTCCCTACCCTATAGCGAGTAGCGAGCGAGTATCCCTGAGAGAGGCAGCTGCTACGCGCCGTCCTCCAGAATCTCGTATCGCGTATTACGCCGTTTCGGGATGAAGCCCGCGTCCCGAATCAATCGCTCGATTTCGTGCGCGTTCAGAATGAATTTCGTGCCCTGTGCCGAGACCACATTCTCTTCGATCATGGTGGACCCCATATCGTCGACGCCATAGCGCAGGGCAATCTGAGCGATTTTGGGTCCTTGGGTGAGGATGCTCGCTTGCAGGTGGTCAAAGTTATCGAGCATCAGGCGGGCGACGGCAACGGTGCGCAGGTAGTCGTATGCGGTCGCTTTTCGGATATGGTGCAGCGCCGTGCCTTCGGGCTGGAAGTTCCAGCAGATGAACGCGGTGAAGCCGCCTGTTTCATCCTGCAGCTCGCGCAGGCGCATCAGATGTTCCACCCGATCTTCCAGTGTCTCCACATGCCCGAACATCATGCTGGCTGAGCTGCGCATGCCCAGTTGATGCACTTCGCGCATAAAGTCGAGCCACTCCTGTGTGGTGTCTTTGAAGGGAGCAATCTCCTTGCGCACGCGATCGACCAGAATCTCACCGCCCGCCCCCGGCACCGAGTTCAGCCCCGCTTCCCGCAGCCGAATCAGGCAATCGCGGATGCTCAGGCGCGAGATATGCGCGATATAGAGAATCTCGGCAGGCGACAACCCGTGAATAATCACCTGCGGATAGTGCTGCTTGATCAGGCGGAATATCCGCTCAAAGTAATCGATTTTCAGCTTAGGGTTCAGCCCGCCCTGAATCAGGACCTCCACACCACCTTGCTGCACCAGCTCCTCGATTTTCTGCAGGATCTCCTCGTCGCTGAGCAGGTAACCCTCGCTATCTTTAGGGGGGCGGTAAAAGGAACAGAACTTGCAGCGCACCCAGCAGACATTGGTGTAGTTGATGATACGCCCGATGACATAGGTCACATAGGGCTGGGGATTTTTACGCATGCGCACATAGTGCGCCAGCGCACTGAGTTCGGTCAGGTTGGGGTGATGGAACAGGGCGACGCCGTCCTCAAAGCTCAGCCTTTCGCCTGCGATAACCTTCTCGGCAATCCTCTCGAAGCGGGCATCCTTCGTCTCCACGGGCATGTCCAGCATGGCATAATTATACCCGTGAGTATCAAAATCTATCCCATGACCCATATCGGGAATGAGATTAGCCCTGCCCTCACAGAAAGAGAGTTGAAACTGCTGGCGGAGGTGTGGCTGCTACAGGTGGACGGCACGCCGCCCAAACGCACGCACAGAAAAGAGACGCTTACACCAAACAAACTGGTGCAGTATCTTCTTCGTGCGCCGATGCTGGACAAGCAATTCATCAATGAAACACCCGTGTACGGTCTCAAATCTAACGACCTGCGTGCCGAGATCCAGCGTACTTTAGAGTCACATCCCGAATGGCGCCAGCGTGTGGGGCGAACACTCGCGTTGCTGGACGGCATCGACAGCCTCGCCGCGTTAGAAGCGCTCGTCCATGCGCTTCAGATCTGTCAGGACCCTGGTCAGCGGCGCTGTTTTCCAATGGTGTGGGCGCAGGTTCAGAAACGATTGGATGCCCAAAGCAAGTAGACAGAGTGCATACACTTTGGGTGATAATACGCAAGCTTCCACACGGAAGCCTCCATCCCTCTCCGGCGCAGTTTGGCACGAAAGTTGCTCCATACTCCAAGTGGCACATCCTTGAGGGTGTTCGAAAGAGCGCGTTTTAGGCGAGTAGTGAATGGCGAGTCGATTCTACTTCCTACTCGCTATTTGGCAGCGCACGGCTTGTGTCCTGTGCACCTCCCTCCCTCTCAATGGAGCCTCGGTGCCCCTCCCGCCGAGGCTCCGCTTCTTTTGAGGTAAGCCGTTCGATCACGGTGTCCGGATAGTACGCCTGGAGGATGGTGTGATAATCTTGCCCTGCGAGGGCGCGTCCCTGTGCGCCCCACTGACAGAGTCCTGTCCCATGCCCCGAGCCGCGTCCGGTGATGCGCCAGCCGTTGCCGTCAGGCTCCACCGTAAAAAGCAAGCTCTTGATGCGGGTTGTGCCCAGCCGTTGGCGAAAGAGCGCGCCCTGTATCTCCAGTGTCGCGCGGTCACCCTCCAATACCAACCGCACCACATGCCCGCTGATAGCGCGCTCCAGCACCTGCAGCGATTTCGGTCGCCCCACTGTGGGAAACGCGCGTTGCAGCTCGTCCTGCGAGAGGGTCAGGCTCCAGCGCGGATTTGGGGCGCCGTCACAGTAGTATCGTCCCGCCTGCTCGTCCCAATCCAGCACGCCACGCAGCGGTGGCAGCGGAATGGTTCCAACACCCACTTGTTCATTCGGGGCGGTGTGCCCCCCACAATTGCCGCAATAGAGCGCTTCGAACACGCGCCCGTTGTACCATAGCACCTCGCCCGCCGTTGCCTCCACCGCCCGATTCGTCGCAGGGTGTTCCGCCTGGACCCCGCCATAGAGCTGGCAATGTTCCGAGTCGCACAGGTCATAGCCCCGGTCGCGGTGGCGGTTCAGCCGTCGGAAGGTGAAGGAGCGCGCAGCCACCGCTTGGGCTTTCAGCGCTTCAGGATGGAATCGCGGCGGGATTTCCACAGGCAGCACGGCTTTGAGATAATCATCCAGCCGAACCCAGTTGATGGTCAGTAGTTTGCCGTTGTGCTGGGGCAGCGGTTGCCACTCCATCGCACCGCGAAAGGGCTTCAGGCGGGTGCGCTCGCTGCCAACAGCCATCAGGGCATCGCCCACTGGCTCGGCACGCAAGCGTCTAACAGAAAGCGGCAGGAGAGTAGGGGTGAACCGCTGGGTCGCCGCAGGGTCGGCTGGCTCTGCAAGCAAGCGTTGGGCATCCGCAGCGACGCGCCAGAGCCTGTTGGGTGGCGATTCGGCCAGGGTGCGCCCTGTTTCGATATCGACCCAGCGGAACGCGCCACCTATAGATTGGACAAAAATCTCCTTGCCCATCGCCTGACGCTCCAAACCGACGCGAACAAGCCACTCGTGGTCACTCGCCTGCATCGGCGGAGAGACCCACAACCACAGCCCGTAGGCAAATGCTCCTAAGACTCGCCCCATCAGGAATCGTTGCATCCTAATTAGAGAAGTTCTGTTCACGGCTGATTGCTTGCTGCAAGGCGTTCAGCAAGCTGGGCTGGTCGGGGAACATTTGGGCGCCTGCTTGCTGGAGGGCATGCCAGAGGCGGGTTGCTTCGCCGTTGGTGAAGTCGCGCTCCTCAATCGGGCGGCTGGCGAGCGCATAGACGGGAATCCCCGCTTGCTGCGCAAAGAGCGCCAGCTGCAAATTGCGCAGGTTGCCCTGTCCGAAAGGCGCATCGGTCAGCACCACCGCTTGCGAGCGCTGAACCCGTTCCAGCGCGCGTCGATACGCGCCCTCCGAGATGGGTGAGAATGGTTCCTCACTGAGGATTTCGATATTGAGTGCGCGCGCTGCCTCCTCGTCGGTGTCTAAAAGGTTCAGCACCCCCACGCACAGTCGCCAACCTTGTTCCAGCAAGGGGTAATAGAGCGATGTTCCAGAACCACCCCCTGCAATCAGAAAAAGCGTCGGGGCGTTTGGGGCTTGAGGGGGGCATAAATCGGGAGTCAGCGCGAAGACCATGGGGCGACCTGTAAGCGGGTGGGGGCGTATCAGGGCAGGCACGCGATAGACCGCTTCCAGGTTCTCTGGCGTGAGGACTTCGGCAGGCGTGCCCTGCGCCACGAGATGCCCCTCGCTGATAAGAATCAACCGATCGGCATATTCGGACGCCAGATTGAGGTCATGCAGAACCAGCAGCATAGCGATCTGGTGTTCTTCACTCCACTGACGCAGGCAGGCAAGCAGCCTCACTTGATGGCGCAGGTCTAAATGTGCCGTCGGCTCATCTAACAGCATATAGCGTGCCGATTGTGCCAGCACCCGCGCGAGGTTCACCCGCTGCTGCTCACCCCGCGACAGCTGGCTGATGAGCCGGTCGCGCAGATGCCAGAGGTCCAGTTGTTCCATCGCTTCGCGCACCGCGCGCCGATCCGACTCGGTAATGCCCCAAAAGCCCTTCTGGTGCGGGTAGCGTCCCATCAGCACCAGCTCATAGACCCGGAAGCCCATTTCAGGCAGGTTCACTTGGGGGGCATAGGCGACATGGCGGGCAAATGTGGCGGGGCTGTAGTGGGCGTAGGGGCGTCCTTCCAGCATCAGCACCCCTTCAAAAGGGGTCAAAGTACGCGCCAGCACGCGCAGTGCGGTCGTCTTGCCGCTCCCGTTGGGTCCCACCAGCGCGACCACCTCTCCTGGCACGAGCTGGAGCGAGAAGTCGCGTAGCACGGCGCGCCCGTTATAGCCCGCGCTTAGCTTCGCTGCTTGCAACATCGTTCGCCATTTGCACCAGTGCCAGGCGGCGCGGAGCGGTCAGGCGCAACCAGAGCAGGTCGCGCAGCATGCGCAACCCGTCGCGCAACAGACGCACCTTCGAGCCGGGACGGTGCATCCAGCGGACAGGCACCTCCGCGATTCGGTAGCCCAGCCGACGCGCATAATAGAGCGCCTCGAAATCGAAGCTGAACCCGTTCAGCCGACATAGGGAGAAGATAGCATGCGCGGCTTCGTGCGTGAACAGCTTGAAGCCGCACTGCGTGTCGTGGATACCGGGCACCGCCAGGAGTTGTACCAGCTTGTTGAAAGCGCGTCCTGCCCACTCGCGATAGAACGGTTGGCGCACGATGAGCTGCGATTCGCGCAGTGGGCGCGAGCCGATAGCTACCTCGTAGCCCTGTTCGATAGAAGATAGGAGCTTTTCGTACTCTTCGATGGGGGTGGCAAGGTCGGCATCACTGAATAGCACCCGTTCACCCTGTGCCCGCAATATGCCATAGCGCACGGCATGCCCCTTGCCCCGATTCGGTTGATAAGCAAGCAACTTTACCTGGGGGTGCTGCTGGGCGAATGCTTGCACGAGTGGCTCCGTGCGGTCGGTGCTGCCATCGCTGACCACCAGCACTTCATAAGGTTCACCCCGCGCGTCGAAGTAAGCCACGATGCGCTGCAAGGTGTCTGCGATGCGCGCTTCTTCGTTATAAGCGGGGATGACCACCGACAGGCACGGGCGCTCAGGAGACACCGAACACCTCCTGGAGTGCCTGTTCGAACGCTTCACGCGCCTCCCTGCCGAAGAGGCAGAAACGCACTTGTTGTAACCCCGTGCCGGTGTCGATATGTGTTTTGAGTGTTTCCATCATCAGGCGTGCGCCCTCGCGCAAGGGGAATCCTGCGATGCCCATGCCGACCGCTGGCAGCGCGATACTGCGCACATGGTGCTCATCCGCCAGGCGGAGGCTGTGTGCAACGCTGCTGCGAATACTCTCGGCGGTTGCCTTGCCACCCAGTCGCATGCTGGCAGCATGGATGACATACTTGGCAGGCAGGTTACCCGCGCCCGTAATGGCTGCCTCTCCAACGCGAATGGGTCCGTGGCGGTTGCACTCCTCCTGAATGCTCGGGCCACCCTTGCGAGCAATTGCACCTGCCACGCCACCGCCCAAGATGAGTTCGTTATTGGCAGCGTTCACGATGGCATCCACCTGCTGCTCGGTGATGTCCGCCTCCAGAACTTCAATCTGAACACCTTTATAGTTTACTGGGACCATGCCTGTATGATTCTACCTCGGATCTCTATCCTCTTTGGCGAACAGGTTGAGCTGGTACCCACCGCCCTGTTGGGAGGGGAACCAACGCGTTTCGCCTTCGGTGGTGAGCAATCCACCATACTGGTTGGCAGTCTCACATACCATTTGCACGCACTCACTGGGCGTTTCAAGTATTTGCTGCGAGGTGAAGCGCAGAATTTCCCAGCCTGCACTGGTCAGATAATTGTTGCGCTGGTTGTCCTCCCGCGCCTTTTCTGGGTTGGCATGGTAAAAATCGCCATCGCACTCCACATCGATCTTGCCATTGGTGCAGAAAATCGCGAAATCGAGGCAGTAGGTTGCTCTACCTACCGACACATACCATTGCCGTTCTGCCTCGATTCCGTGGCGACGGAAATGCTCCCAGAGTAAGTCTTCCAACGGACTTTCGCAGAACAGGTCGTTGATCTCTCTTGCTTGCACAAACTTGTCCAAGGTCGTGGAGATAAAGACGATAAAGCGTCGCCTGCGACTGGGGATTGGCGTAGGTAGCGGGCGAAGTTCGGTAAGGTCAAGTCGATAGTAACGCTCCGATGCTCGTGGATGTACCGCTTCATGTGGCAGCAACTCCACGCGTGCTACTTCCCGAATCTGTGCGATGCGTGCCCACCAGTTGATCGCCCAATCTTGTTGCCCCCAGCCTTTGGTCTGATAGAAGGCAATATAGCCGTACCGCATAGGTTGTGGCGCACTGCGAACGGGTAAGCGATACCAGCCATGTTCGTGCACAATATGCCAATCGCGCAAGGTGGGAACCAATGCTACCAGCACCCGTTGCTCAACAGGCGCATGGCGAAAGTCGGGACTGCGACCATAGTAATAACCGTGTCTCGACCGCATCGCCATGATGAGTGTACCCCAAGGTTCGGCTCAGCATAGGAGAGCGATGCTTGGTATCTCTCCTGGGCATGGACTACCTCATACTGGCGATGCTGATTTCGGCTGCCAGCCTCCCTGCGATCTGGCGGAATGCCTGTGCCTGCGCCGAATCGGGCGCTGCTAAGAGGGCGGGTTTGCCCTCGTCGCTGGCAAGGCTCACAACAGGGTCCAGCGGGATGGTGCCAAGGAACGGCACACCGAGCCGCTCTGCAAATCGTCGTGCGCCCGGTCCGGGAAAGATGAGCGTGCGCTCACCGCAGTGTGGGCACACGAACTCACCCATGTTCTCGATGACGCCCAGAATGGGCGCATTCAGCCGGCGGAAGAGCGCGACCGACTTGCCGGCGATGGTGGCAGCTACCTGCTGGGGCGTCATCACAATCACCACGCCGGTCAAGGGAACAAGTTGCGCCGTGGTCATGGGGGCGTCGCCTGTGCCCGGAGGCAGGTCCACAATCAGATAGTCCAGCTCGCCCCAGCGCACATCCACAAAGAGTTGGCGTACCGTGCCCGCCACGATGGGACCGCGCCACATCGCTGCCTGCTCCTCCTCCAGCAGGAAGCCCAGCGACATAATCGACAGCCCATAACGCCGAATGGGGATAATCTGCTGCGCGTCGACCATAGGCTTCTCATGTTGGCAGCCCAGCATCTTAGGGATGCTGGGACCGTACACATCGGCATCTAATAAGCCCACTTTCGCGCCCGATTCTGCCAGTGCGACCGCCAGATTGACCGCAACGGTGGATTTGCCCACACCTCCCTTGCCACTGGCAATCGCCACGATATGCTTCACATCGGGCAAAATATCCTCAGGGGTCAGCGCACGCTGGCGCACCTGGGCGGTCATCTCCACATTGACGGTAGAAACGCCCGGCAGGGCACGCAGGAGCGATTCGGCTTGTGCTTTCATCTGGTCGCGCACCGGGCATGCGGGCGTGGTGAGCTCAATCACGACCTTGACCGCCCCATCGCAAATGACCACTTCTTTGATGAACCCCAGCGATACAATATCCCGATGCAGATCGGGATCCACGATATTACGGAGCGCGTCTAACACCTGTTCGCGTGTGATGGTTGCCATTTGTCTCCCTGGCAAAGGATTGTACCCCAATCGCTTAGGGCGCAAGGCGTTCGATTTTCCATGAGCCATCGGGATGGCGCGTGTAGCGAAGGCGGTCGTGCAGTCGATGGGGACGCCCCTGCCAGAACTCAAAGGTGTGGGGCACGATGCGGTAGCCAATCCAGTAGGGGGGTCGCGGCACAGGACGCCCTTCATACTGGCGTTCTAACTCCGCCATGCGTGCCTCCAGCACCTGGCGATTGGGGATGACCTCGCTCTGAGGTGATGCCCATGCCGCCAGCTGATGCTCGCGCGGGCGAGACGCGAAGTAGGCGTCTGCCTCCTCCTTGCTCACCGTTTCTACCATTCCCTGCACGCGCACCTGTCGCTCCAAAGGGCTCCACCAGAACACCGCGGTGGCATAGGGATTCTGTCTGAGCTGACGCCCTTTAGGGCTATTGGCGTTGGTGTAGAACACCAGTCCACGCTCATCCAGCCCGCGCAGCAGCACGAACCGTGCATCCGGGTGTCCCTGCGCATCGGCGGTGGCAAGACACATGGCATGTGGTTCCACCACCTGCACTTCAATCGCCTCCTGCAGCCAGCGCTGCAACTGGCGAATCGGGTTCGGATCAACCTCGCTCTCCAGCAATAAGCCCCGACTGTATTCCTTGCGAAGGTACAGATTCATCACCCATCTCCTTCTTTTAGGCGAGTAGCGAATGGCGAATAGATTCTACTCACTACTCGCTACTCACTATGCGGATTGTAAGCCACAATGAATTGTACGGGCACGCCCTCAATGATCACCTGTTCCCCATGGGGAGTGTAACCTTGCGCCTTAAGATGTTCGTATAAGGGTGCCAACGAAATTATCTCCGATTCTCTTCCCTCCATCAAGATGAATATGTCGACATCATAGGTCAGGGCAGGTTCGGCATAAAACATGAGGGCTGACGCCTCCCCCATCGCATAGTCGCGTATTAGCCCTTGCTGACGCAGTTGATGAATCACCTCTATGGCGCGTTCCATCGCTATTCCCCGATAATCTGCACATGCACGGTGCGGGTACGAGGGCGCGTGTCGAAATCGACCAGCACAATCTGCTGCCAAGTGCCGATGACCAGCTGCCCATTCACAAAGGGCACTGTTAGCGAGGGACCCAGAATTGAGGCGCGAATGTGCGAGTGCCCATTGTCATCCTTCCAGCGCGCTTCGTGCGCGTAGAACTCATCGCGTGGCGCGATGCGCTCCATCACCCGCGCCATATCCTGCTGCAAACCTGGCTCGTACTCAATTGTGGTCACGGCGGCTGTGGAGCCAACCACGAACACCGTCGCGATGCCGTTCAACAAGCCGCTCTGCAACAGCGCTTGCTCCACCTGCCCCGTGATGTCGAGCATATCGTCGTTGCCTTGCGTCTGCACCGAGAACCTTGCTGAGTAGACCATCGCCAAACCGCCCCCGTATAATTACAAATTATACCCCTAAAGGGCAGTTTGGCATTCACCGATGCGCCTAAGGGCAGAAAGTCGGCGATCGACGACAAGAGGGTTTTTGTCATACGAGAGGTAGGGTTTTTGTTGGGGATAGGGATACAGGCACGCCAACTCTATTCGCTCTCTTTGCGCCCTATCCTCCAAACCCGTTGGAGGTAGGAATCTCGAACGGAAGGGCATCGTTGCGAAGACGGACAGTTTGGCGGACCAGCAGCAGGGTTCCGGACGATTAATTAATGTGGAGGGGTCAAGCGAACACCCCTCTGAAGGAGGAACAGAACGATGAGCAAAAAGCCGATTGCTTGGCGAAACTTTGCCATCCTACCGGGTGCAGCTGTTGGACTAAGCCTGCTGACGACCGCCATCGTGTCAGGCTGGCAATGCGACCCCCGCTTGCCACGCGCCTGCAACGATACCCCGCCCTCCGTAGGAGCCAGGTGTGCTGGTCCATCCAGTCCATGCGTATGGGAATACCCCAGTCTTATAGAAGTGAGGAGGCAACTGCTCTGTCGTTTTAACACGCCGTTGTGCCCTTCTGTTCCCGCCAACGAGTGCAACCTCCGCGCCTGGGCTATAGAGCGTTGTTGGGAATATCGCTGTGTGGACCCCAGCGGTACAGCGTGCAATGTCTCACCTAAGAAGGTTTTTGACTCGGTTATCTACGAAAGTGCAGGTGAGAGTTGCGGTGGTAATCCGTGTGGACCGCCGCCAGGTACCAGAATCTGGGGACCTCCAGGAACACCTGTACCATTTCCCGTGACGCCTGTGATCCCAACAGGACAAAAATAGAACAGGAGGGCGAAATGCGCAAGGCGAAACGAGTAATGCGAAGCACACTGATACTGGCCGGGGCTATGCTGTATCTTCTCGCTTGTGCTTACCTCTATACGCGCCCTGAGGTTCGCGTGTTGTTCCCGCGCATAGCCCCTGCTCCTGTTGGGACAGCAACAGGTGAAGCAGGATGTCAACAACAGCAAGCGAATCTCAACGAACAAACCCTTCGGCAGCAGTTGAAACGCAATTGGCAGCAGGTTCAAAAGCAGATGCAAAAGCCGATTCAAAGCGAGGTGCGAAGATGAGACCATTGGGTTGGACACTGAAGCAGTTGCTGGTAGTGCTGGCGATAGTGGCGGCGCTGGTAGCGTTGCTGTTCCCGGTGGTGCAGCTCGTGCGTTATCGGGTGCTGGAAGCTAAATGCCGCGCCAACTTGTGGGCAATTTATACCAAATATAAATTGCTCAAGATACAGAATGGAGGGCGTTGGGATGTGGAGACGGCGAAAGAATTCAGACGCTGGTTGCTCTCGCCTGAAGGCTTGAAGGTGGGATCGTGCCCCCTGAGCGGGCAAGCTTACCATATTCCTCCCATACGATTAGCTTACGATGATGCTAACCTGAAGGACCCGTATCTGCTCTCCACAATTGAGACACCTGATTACAGCATCAGTACATATATTCGTGAGGATCTGGTGGTGCAGTGTCCCTGTCATACCCGTCCACCGCGTCCCCGTTGTGGAGTTCCTACGGTAGGGGAAGCCTGCCAACTGTGCGTTTTAGATGTGGGTGATGGTAAGATAGAATATACCTTTATCACCTATACGAAAAACAAT
The DNA here is from genome assembly GCA_002898555.1 of bacterium HR15. Classification (GTDB taxonomy): domain Bacteria; phylum Armatimonadota; class Fimbriimonadia; order Fimbriimonadales; family GBS-DC; genus HRBIN15. The sequence goes on along the minus strand of BEHR01000016.1, from coordinate 31,454 downwards.
CGTACTAACCAGAGAATATGGCCCACTCCTGGGCTACAGTGCCCCGACCCGAAGCTGTTTCCCGATGTTTCCCAAGGCTACTGAGGGTGTTCAGCTAATTAATGTGGAGGGGTCAAGCGAACACCCCTCTGAAGGAGGAACAGAACGATGAGCAGAGCAGGGAAACGAATGAGCAGACCAGGTGAAGCAATGATTCCCGCTCCCGTTGCCTAAGAGTAGCGCGTCAACCAGCAGGAATCTGGGCAAAGTTGGTGTATCTTACTCTCGAACGGAGGGCAGCGATGTCAGCGCTGTTGCTGACCACACGGGCGAGTCGAACAGAACGGGTAGCATGGAGAGTGGACCATGCTGTTGACCCGAAATCGATGGGCACGCTTGCGCGGGGGGGGGGCGCCATGAAACCACTGCCACTTGAACCACCAGACGACCTCCCACCCGACCTCAAGCAAGCTGCCCAACAAGCGGTCGCCCTAACCAAACGGCTCCCGCCACCGGGAAACTATAGCTCAAATTATTGGTATGAGGAACGGCTCGCCATCGCCAATAAAGCCGTTTGGCAAGCCTTTCTTCGCTATAGGGGTGAGAAGGGCGAGTCGCTTGTCGCGTTTGCAACCGATCGTGCCAAGTGGGCAATTATAGACGAGTGGCGTAAGCTGCGGCGACAGAGTAGGCGATTGGTGGCGATGCCTGTGGATGAAGAGACGGGCGAGGAGCTGGAGATAGAGGATCCCACGGCGCAGGCGGAGATAGTCGAGCATGTGTATTGCTGTATGGTGCGCGAGGCGATGAGCCAGCTGTCTTCACAGGAACAGCAGATCCTGGTTTGGCATTATGTGGAGGGGCTGAGCGAGCGGGCAATTGCGCAATTGCTGGGCAAGAGCAAGTCGTGGGTTCACCGGCGGTTAGTGGAGGCGTTAGCGCGGTTGCGGGCGATGTTGGGTATCAAGGAAGCAGGGTGCTGATTGTGGTCATTGGGCGAACCCGCTTACTCGATCTTTCACCAGCGGGTGTTGCAGCGGGAGGGCTATCTTTCGCCTGAAAAGGTCTGCACAATCAGTTGTTCTGCCAGCTCCCACAGAGCGGGTGCGCCCTGTTCGATGCGCTGGTCGAACCTTAGCACGCGCTCCATCGGGATGCCATGCTCGCGCCAGCTGCCGCCATCGGTGTGCGCATTGGCAATCACACTCACAAGGCTATCCAGGGCGGCGGCGAACTGCGCCTCGGATGTCCGCCGTTCGACAAACTCTTCCCAAAGTGCGCGGAACTCATGGGCCTGTTCTGGGGGCAGCAGCCCGAAGATGCGCTCGGCAGCGCGTGCCTCGCGCTCGTGCTGGGTCTGACGCGCCTGCTCGTCAAACACGAAGGTATCACCCGCGTCAATCTCTACGATGTCGTGTATCAGCGCCATTTTGACCACGCGAAGGAGGTCAATCGGTTCGCGGGCATACTCCGCCAGCACCAGCGCAGCCATTGCGAGGTACCATGAATGCTCCGCACTGTTCTCATAGCGGGAACCATCCAGCAAGCGTGTGCGCCGCAGCACCCCCTTCAGGCGGTCGATCTCCACCAGAAAGGCAATTTGCTGCTGCAGTCGTTCGCTCATCGCAACGGTGGTTCCTCCAGGTGCTTCTCGTGGGTATAGCGTTCCAGGATGCGCCGGGCGAGCTGTTGGAGCATATCGGGTAGTTCCTTGCCGCGCAAGGCGCCTTCTGGCTCGCGATAGAGCAGGGAATCCGCTCCCACCCATGCACCTGCTGCCAAATATTTGAGCGACGCATAGGCAGGGTGGCGCGGAGCGAGGGCAATGCGCGGTTGGGTTTGGAAGCGGGTGCGCCCGATGGGGTTGCCCAACTGGGTTCGCATGCAGGTGTCCAGTCGCTGTGCATAACGCGCCAGCATAATACCTACCTGATAGCGCTGAATAGGTTGGCGACCGTTGAAGCCGGGCGGGATTAACCCGCGCCGTTTCAGCTCGAGAAGTGCCTTCTGTGCCCATGCGGGATGCTTGCCGCTGAGCGATACCTCGCCCGCGCCCGCGGTGCGAATGGGTTTTTCGAATGCCTCGCTTAACCCATGCTCCAGATTCTGGATGAATTCGGCAATCAGCACCACCGCTTCATAGCCTGTAAGGGGCTGGTCATAGGCGGAAGTCGGCTGAGGCGCTGGCTTGTGCAACGAAGGGGCGCGCGGTGCGTCCTGCGCCAAGAGCATCGCCCCCATCAACAACCAACCCAACACGGATATTCGCTTGGTCATAGGGCTGTTCCCCTTCGGTCAGACTTATCGGTCTTATTAGGACCGCTCGATGGGTTCAGGGTGCATCGTCGTTTCATGCGCCTGCTGCCGCCTGCGCGATGGCACGCTGCAACCGTTGCTTCACTTCTTTGGCAATTGGCTCCAGCGCAGGATTGCCCACCACTTGCACCAGCAGCTCGGGGTCCATCGCCTCAATCACACTGCCATCTTCCTCGGCATAGACCACCACATTGCAGGGCAGTAGCAGTCCCAGATCCAGCTCCGCTTCCAGTGCCTGATGGGCAAATTGGGGATTGCATGCTCCCAAGATCACATAAGGGCGAAACTCCACGCCGCGCTTCTCGTGCATCACTTTGCGCACATCGATCTCGGTCAGCACGCCAAAACCTTCCTGCTGCAGCGCCTGCCGTATGCGTTCGACGGCTTGCTCATAATCCAGCGCGACCCGCTTGCCGAATCCATATCGCTTTTGTTCCATCGCTCCCTCCCCTTAATTATGGCATGAAACCCGAACCATCTCATGGGGTAATATAGGATTCACATGGCGCGTCAGGGTGAGAATCGAAATTTGAAGCGATGGCTGCAAGCCGATTAAACCTTGCCATAGATACTGGCAGCGAGGTAGTCGTGAAACGATTTAGAGATTTGGAACCTGACCCGAGCTGGGCGTTCTGGCATTTGACCCAGGCGCAGACCAGCTATGCGACGCACGGTTATCACCGCTATCCCGCGAAGTTCATCCCCCAACTAACAGCGCGGTTGATTGAGGAATACTCACAAGCAGGCGAGCTCGTTGCAGACCCATTTATGGGGTCGGGTACGACCCTCGTCGAAGCCAAGCTTCTGAGGCGACCGAGCATCGGGGTAGATATCAACCCTGTTGCTTACTGGGTCACTCGTGCGAAGGTGCAAGCGATTGAACCTGAGCGGCTCCGACAAGCCGTTGAACAGCTCCAAAATTTTCTTTTTGGGAATACTGGGGTTGGCTTTGCAGGCTGGACACAGCCCAGCCTTTTTGGGGATTGGAAATCGGAGATCGGGGATGGTGGGTGGCACGTTCCGATACCTGACCGTCTCACCTATTGGTTCCCACCTCAAAGCCTAAATGCCCTGATGCAGATTCAAAAGGCAATAGATGCTCTCGATGCGGACGCGCAAATCAAAGTGTTTTTCCGCTGTGCGCTTTCGCACTGTCTGAAACCGCTCTCGTGGTGGAGCGACCGCAGCGTTAAACCGATGCGCAATCTGAACAAACGGATCCCCGATGCCTATACGGTCTTCTTCCGCCATGTGAAGCGCATGCAACGAGGAAATCGGGAGTTCTGGCGACTGCTTTGCGAGCGGGACGCGCTGAATGTGCCTGCCGAGCCTTATTGCGCGGATGCGCGATGCCTGCCTGTTGAGAATCACTCGGTCAGACTCATCGTTACTTCACCGCCCTATGTGACGAGCTATGAGTATGCCGACCTACACCAGTTGAGCGCATTATGGTTTGGTACAATGACCAACTTACGCGAGTTCCGTACGGGGTTCATTGGGCGATCGAATGGGGTTACCGCAGCAGTGGATGCTCCCCTCGGCTCTGCGATTGCTGAACAAATCGTTGATGCGCTCAGCGAACGCAATCCGCGCAAGGCGAAAGAGGTTGCCCTTTACTTTGCCGAAATGCGCCAATGCTTCACAGAGATGCAGCGCGTGCTGCGCCCCAAAGGCGTGCTCTGCATCGTCATCGGCAACACGCATCTGCATGGGATCGAAATCCAAAACGCGCAGGTATTTGCCGAACAGCTGCAGGCACTGGGTTTCGAGCTGGAACGGGTGATTTTGCGTGAGATCCCTTCCAAGATCCTACCTCGTACCCGTGACAAAGCGACTGGCAGGTTCGCAAAAACAACGAAAGCCGATTATATTGCGTACCCAACCGAGTATATCGTCGTGTCGCGAAAACGATAGACAAAATTTTTCTTTGGGATACCCAAATTTTCTTTTCCGATCAATCTGAGTCGGAGGAAGCCAATTTGCAGGAGGTATACTGATCCCTGATGCAGCCCTATTTCGAGACGGCTGAACCGGAGTGCCGCTTGTATCTTGCCGATGTGCTGGCGGCGGATTTTATCGCGCCCGAATCGGTGGATTTAATCGTCACCTCGCCGCCTTACAATGTCGAGGTGGTCTACGGGACGCACAGGGATGACCTCAACTACGCCGAGTACCTGGAGTTCTGCGAGGCTTGGCTCCAAAGATGCTATCAGTGGCTCAAGCCCGATGGGCGATTCTGCTTAAATATCCCCCTGGATAAAAACAGGGGCGGGCAGCAAAGCGTGGGGGCTGACCTCACCACGCTTGCGAAGCGAATCGGGTTTCAATATCACTCGACTATCATCTGGAACGAGGGGAATATTTCGCGCCGCACCGCCTGGGGTTCATGGCGAAGTGCATCCGCTCCCTATGTGATTGCCCCCGTAGAACTCATCGTGGTGCTGTATAAACAGGAGTGGAAAAAGAGTTCGGGTACTCGTCAGTCAGACATCACCCAGGAGGAGTTTATTGAATGGACGAACGGCTTATGGACATTCAATGGCGAAAGCAAAAAGCGAGTGGGACATCCTGCCCCGTTCCCGCTGGAGCTACCTAAGCGATGCATTAAGTTGTTCAGTTATGTGAACGACCTCGTGTTGGATCCGTTTGCGGGAAGCGGAACGACCCTCTTAGCCGCCGTTATGCACCAGCGCAGAGCAATCGGCATCGAAATCGAGCCAACTTATTGTGAATTAGCACGCGAAAGAATCTTGGAATACCTCCGTTCGCGCCAGTACACACTACAGATAGGTGAGGAGAAGGAGGTCTATGGCGAACTTATCTCCTGGCGATGAACACAACCGTTGTTTGGTTTCACAGTGACCTGCGTGTAAGCGATAATCCTGCTCTGTACGCGGCGGCGCAGCGGGGGGCAGTGGTGCCGCTGTTCATCTTTGTCCATGAAGAGCAAGCGGAACGCGCTCCGGGCGAAGCTCGCAAATGGTGGCTGCACCACTCTCTGCAGGCGCTGGACAGGTCACTGCGTGCGCTAAGAGTGCCCCTGATTATCCCTGGTGCTCCCGCCGGCTTGCCTGTGTTGGAGCAGATCCTGACTCTTACAGGGGCGGACGCACTCTATTGGAATCGTCGTTACGAGCCGCTGATGCGATGGAGCGCAGTTTCATATCGTTCCATCAAGTGATGAGCCACTTCGCGCACGGGTACTGGCTGTCTGCCTGAGGGGCTTAGGGTGATAATCTGGCGGATTGCGCTCAGCGGATGCTTACGACGCTGCACAATGCTCAACAGCCACTCTGCCGCTTGCTCGGCAGGTAAATGCACCTCGTAGCCGTTAATCTCCAGAAAGGTCAGCACACCGATAAGGGCGGTGCCGAGATTGCCCTTCGCGAAGGGGCGATAAGTCAGGTAGCCCCACAGAAAACGCGCTGCCTGCAACGGCACATCCATGCTCTGGCGATAGCTGTATTGATAGTAGGTCGCTTCCTCCAGACGGTCGTAGTTGTAGGGCTGTGGAGCGCCCGTTATCTGCGTGTTGATCCAGATTAAATCCTGCACGGTGAGATAGCGCCAGCGCGAGGCGGGTCCAGGCGCAGGTTGCAATTCGGCACGGGCAGGGGCAGGGAGTGCATCCCACTTGACTAACTGCCCCTCGTTGATAGCATGCTCTGCCCGGCTCAGCGCATCCCGATAACGAGCAACGAGTGCCTCCACAATGTCGGGATAAGCGAGGGGTGATCGGTGAGCGGGTATTAGGGATGGGGCATCAGAAGCGCGTGATCTGTTCTGCAAACTTACCAGACCTGTTTGCAGCATGGCTGCTGCTTCTTCTGGTGTCAGCTCGAACTCGATGCCGTTTGCTTGCAGGAACGCCAGCGCACTCAGCAATGCAGTGCTGCGATGATACTCCTTAAATGGTTGCAGGGTGACGAGGGCATCGAACAGCGCGCCTGCCCGCTGGAGAGCATCTGCATCGGGCGCAGTGAGCATGCCCAGCAGCAACGCGCGCTCCAGACGCTGGGTGTCGTAGAGAGGCGGTGCCAGGCTCATGCGCTCGTTCGCCAGCAGTAAATCGCGCGTGGTGGGGTAGCGCCATGGATCTGCCTGGGCCGCTGCGCGCTGAATCGCCTTCTGGTGTGTTCCGAACGATTCAAGGAGCATTGGCAGCGATCCTTCGGTCAGCGGGGTTGCTGCTTGTAATGCGTTCAGCAGTTCCTCCCGGAGGGAGGGGCTGAGCCGTTCCCACCCGGCGCTTGCTGCGCGTGCCAGAAATGCCAGTTGTAGCCATTCCGATGCGCCGTTCTCTATGAGTTTCTCACGCAGTGCATGAACCAGCCCTTGAAGTGCGGTATCAATTGCCTCCATCGCCACCGGTTATTGTACCTGCCACAGCCTCATCCGAGCAGATCCCAATCGATAGGGAGTGGCTCGCCATCGGGCGTGCAGTTATAGATAGAAAAATCGTCCACACCTGCCTCGCGCAGCAGCTCCTCATCAAACCACACCTTGCCTGTGCAACTGGACGGTTCGCGGCGTATCAACTCATAGAGTGCGTCTGCCATGATGTCGGCTTTGCGCCAATAGCGTGGCTCGCCCAGCTGAAAGGTGATAGTTGCCTGACTCTCGATGAGGGTGCGGGGCCAGAGCGAGTTCACTGCAATGTTATGCCCGCGCACCTCCTCCGCCAGTCCATAGGTGAGTAAGGTCATGCCGAACTTGGAAATCATGTAGGCGATGCGTCCCGCCACGACCAAGGGGTTTATGGGAGGCGACATATTGACGATGTGCCCCCAGCGCTGCGCCATCATCGCAGGCAACACGGCTTGGGCGCAGAGGAACGCCGCGCGCACATTGACCGCCATCAACAGATCGAAGCGTTTGGCAGGGGTTTCCAGTAGCGGTTTCCACCAAAGCGCGCCCGCATTATTCACCAGAATATCGATACGCCCCCAGCGCTGCATGGTTTGGTCCACCATCTGCTGGATGGCGGCTTCGTCGCGCACATCGACGCGGAGGGGCAACGCTTCGCCGCCTAATGCCTGCACTTCTTCGGCAACGGTGTAGATGGTGCCAGGCAGACGGGGATCGGGTTCTGCGGTTTTGGCGGCGATGACCAGACGCATGCCTTCTCGCGCCAGGCGCAGCGCGATTGCCCGCCCGATGCCGCGGCTGGCGCCCGTGATAATGGCTACGCGTCCTTTTAGATCATCCATACAGACTCGTCCATCAGCCTTTGAGCGCCTCTGCCCCACCGACCACTTCGGCGATCTCTTTGGTAATCGCTGCCTGGCGCAGGCGGTTCATCACCAGCGTCAGCTCCTGAATCATCTTGCCTGCGTTATCGCTTGCCATCGACATGGCGGTCATGCGGGCGCCATGTTCGCTCGCACTTGCTTCCAGCAGCGCTTGCAGCACTTGCGTGAGCAGATAGCGGGGTAGCAGACGTTCCAGCAGCTCCTCCGCAGGCGGCTCAAAGATGAACTCGCGTGTGCCATCCTCATCGCCCACCGGCGGCTCGATGGGCAGCACTTGCTGCACCGTTGGGCGCTGCGTCACTGGGTTGACAAAGTGCGCATAGACGAGGTAGACTCGGTCCACCTGCTCGGTTTGGAATAGTTCGCTGATGGCGCTGGTTACGGCGCGGGCATCTTCCAGTCCTGCCCCTGCAGTGGGCATCGGGCGGTAGAGCGCGATGGTGTAGCCGCGCTTGGCAAAGAACTGGTAGCCCCGCTTGCCCACGCACACGAGGCACACTTGCTCCTGCGTAAGGTTCTGCTCACGGATGGCGGTCTGCAGCGCACGGATCAGGTTCATATTATATGCGCCACACAGCCCACGATCAGAGGTGATGATCACGAAGCCGACATGGCGTACCTCGCGCCGTTGCAGCAGGGGATGGTCGGGCAGGTCGCCCGCATGCCCCAGTTCGCGCATGATTTCATCCATGCGCTGAGCATAGGGGCGCGCTGCCAGCACCCGATCCTGTGCCCGTCGCAATCGTGCAGCGGACACCAGTTTCATCGCCCGCGTAATCTGCTGAATATTCTTCGCGGCGCGAATGCGCGACCGCATCGCACGAAGCGTTCTCATGACAGTCCGTGCTCCTGCTTGAAGAGGGCTTTGTACTCCTCGATAGCGCGGCGCAGGTCGGCTTCTGTGTCGGCATCGAGTTGCTTCTCGCGACGGATCTTCTCGCCGATATCGGGGTACTTCTCGCGCATGAAGGGGTGGAAGCCGTCTTCGAAGGTGCGCACCAGCTCGACGGGAATATCGTCCAGGTAGCCCTGGGTGCCTGCAAAGATAATCATCACCTGCTCCTCGACAGGCATCGGTTGGAACTGGGGCTGTTTTAGGATTTCTTGCAAGCGCAATCCGCGTGCGAGCTGCATCTGGGTGGCGCGATCAAGGTCGGACGCGAACTGCGCGAATGCCTGCACCTCACGGAACTGCGCCATATCGAGTCGCAGACGTCCCGCCACTTGCTTCATGGCGCGAATCTGCGCGTCGCCTCCTACTCGGCTCACCGAGATCCCCACATTAATCGCGGGGCGGATGCCGGCGTAGAACAGGCTCGGCTCCAAGTAGATTTGCCCGTCGGTGATGGAGATGACATTGGTCGGAATATAGGCGGAGACATCGCCTGCTTGCGTTTCGATGATGGGCAGCGCGGTGAGTGAACCGCCACCCAGCTCGTCGGAGAGTTTTGCGGCGCGCTCCAGCAGGCGCGAATGCAGATAGAACACATCGCCCGGATACGCCTCGCGCCCAGGTGGGCGACGCAGCAACAGCGATACGGCGCGATACGCTTGCGCATGCTTGGACAGGTCATCGTACACTACCAGTGCGTGCATTCCGTTATCGCGGAAATATTCGCCCATCGCGCAGCCTGCATAGGGCGCAAGGTACTGCAAGCTATTCGGATCACTGGCAGAGGCGACCACGACGGTGGTGTACTCCATCGCACCGTACCGCTCCAGTGTGTCGATGAAGCGGGCAATCGCTGCCATCTTTTGCCCGATAGCAACATAGATGCAGTAGACGGGTGAGTCGGTCTCATGCGTGTATTTCTGGTTGATGATAGTGTCCAGCACGATGGCGGTTTTGCCGGTGGAGCGGTCGCCAATAATCAGCTCGCGCTGTCCACGCCCGATGGGGATCATGGCGTCGATGGCTTTGATGCCTGTTTGCAAGGGTTCCTTAACGGGCTGGCGCTTGACCACGCCGGGCGCAATCACTTCCACGCGGCGGTACTCTTCCGCCACGATCGGTCCTTTACCATCCAGCGGTCGCCCAAGCGCGTCCACCACACGCCCCAGCAGGGCTTTGCCGACGGGTACCTCGGCGATGCGTCCCGTGCGTCGGACAGGGTCGCCCTCTTTGAGTTCCTCATCCGAGCCGAGAATGATGCAGCCGATGCTGTCCTCCTCAAGGTTCAGCACCAGCCCCATCACTTCGTGGGGAAACTCCAGCAGCTCGCCCATCTGGGCGTCAGGCAGCCCGTAGACGCGAGCAATGCCGTCGCCCACTTGCAGCACGGTGCCTACGCTCTCCGCCACCGGCTTCTGGTCTAACGCCTCAATCTCTTTGGCTAAGATGCTCGTAATCTCCTCAGGTCGAATTGCCATGGTTGCCCTCCTGTTTCTATTCCTGAAATTTTTTCTCTGACCCAGCTGCGCTCAAAATTTTCTTCCCCGACCCAGATGGGTACCCCGGAGAAGAAAATTTTGGAGTACCCCAGAGAAAAAATTTCACCTGTGCACGGGCAGGGCTTGCTTCTGTCCGTGCAATAGGATGCTTAATGCCTGATTCTGCGGGTGATCTCCAGTCGCACATGGTCGTGCAAGCGTTCCAGCGTGCCTCGAATCGTGCCATCTATCTGATAGTCACCCAGCCGCACGCGTACCCCGCCTATCAGGCTGGGGTCCACCTCGAAGGTGGCGATAACCTGTTTACCGGTGCTGTTTTCGAGCCGTTGAAGCAGCTGTTGCTGTTCGTCGTCGGTAAGCGGTACGGCGGAGTAGACGGTGGCATGCATGATGCCTTCGTGCGCTTCGCGCAGTTGCTCGAACTCTTCACAGATAGCTTCCAGCAATGGTTCGCGCCGCTTTTCGATGATTAACTCCAGCAGTCGCAGGGTGATTGGCTGGAGGTCGCGGGCGAACAGCTCTTCGATGCGTTGCTTCTTGCGGTCGCGGGGGATAAGCGGGCTGTAAAGGAAGGTGCGCAGCGCGTCGATCTCTTGCAGAATGACGCGCAGGCGTTGTAGGTCTTCGCCCACCCGATGGAGTGCGTTCGCATTCAGCGCTGCCCTGAACAGCGCACCGGCATAGCGTCGTGCCACGCGGATATCTTTTTGCACTTAGCGCACCCCCACCGTCTGGATAAATTCGTTCACGAGCCGGCGGTGTCGCTCGTCGTCGAGGCTTTCACCCAGCACGCGCTCCGCGACCGCAATAGTGAGGTCTGCCACATAGGTCTGCAGTTCGGTAAGTAGCTTCTCGCGTTCCAGTCGTGCCTGCTCTTGGGCACGGGCGAGAATCTCCTGTGCCTGACGGCGGGCGTCCTGAAGGATCTGCTCGCGCAGTTGTTGCGCCTCGCCTACAGCGTGCTGGATGCGCTCGCGTGCCTCTGCCTCGATCTGGGCTAACCGCTGTTCATATTCGGCACGCAGCTGCTCCATCGCGCGGCGGTCCGCTTCGATCTTGTCGTAGGTCGCGTTGATATCTTGTCGACGCGCTTCGAGCATCTGCTCGATAGGCTTCCAGAAGTAGCGCATCATTAACCACAGGAGCAGTAGGAAGCCCACCGCCTGAATAATAATCAGGTTGAAATCGATGCCCAGCTGCTCCAAAATACCGCTGCTGTGCGTCTCCGCCGCTATCAGGTTCCGTATCAGCTCTGTCCACATCGTTTGAATCCCTACTCGCTTCTTGAGTGAGGCAGGGGGCAGAAAACCATCGCTTGCCCCCTTTGTTCCGCTTTACTGCTTGCGCAGGATATCTACCAAGGCGTCGACCGCTGGGAGCTTGCCCTGCAGCAAGAAGAACATAAGTAGGGCGTACAGCACCAGCGATTCGATAAAAGCGAGGGCAATGATCATGCCGGTTTGGATTCGCCCTGCCAGTTCTGGTTGACGCGCCATGCCACGCAGAGCGCCCGACGCGGCGATCCCTTGCCCAATTCCCGCGCCAATCACGCCGATTGGCAAGCCCAGCCCAACGGCTAAGGCAAGCCCCATCAAGTAAAGTCCGACACCTGTCTCCATCGTTTATCGCCTCCTTGTGTTGATTTAGGTTCGCATCCGCTGCGTCTCTCTCCACGCGATGCATGGAGAAATTTTAGTGGGCATGTGCTTCCTCATGGGCATGCTCATGCGCATGCTCGGTCATCAAACCCAGATAGATGGCGGTCAGCAAGGCAAACACGAACGCTTGCACGAACGCCACCAGCAAACCGAGCAATAGAATAGGGAACTGAATGGGTAAGGGCAGGTAGAATGCCTTAAAAAGCGGGAGCGCAAAGAAGGCAATCAGCGCCATCACTACCTGCTCCTTGCCGAACATGTTGCCATACAAACGGATTGCCAGCGAGAAGGGCTTCGCTAACTCACCCATTAGCTCCACCACGAACAGCAAAGGCGCAATAAACAAAGGCACTTTCCCTGCTCCCGCGAAATGCCCCAGATAGCCCCGAATGCCGTTGATGCGGATACCCTCAAACTGCACATAGAGGAACACCAGCAGGGCAAGCGCGACGGTCGTGTTCAGGCTGGCAGTGGGTGCCACAAACGGCGCAGGCAGCAACCCGAAGAGATTGCAAATCAGGATATAGAGAAAGAGAGTGCCTACCAGCGGTACATATTTGCGTCCATGCTCGCCCGCGATCCCTACCACCAGCCCTTCAAAACCTTCATAGATAAGTTCCGCCAGATTCTGCAGTTTGCCAGGGCGCTTCTGCATATTCCGAGTTGCCAGTAGCGCAAAAATGACCAGCACCGCCCCTGCGATGCCGGCAAAAATGGTAAAAACCACTGGCGCTATGTGATGTTGCTCCACGATTTACCTGCTCGCCTCCTTACTTTTCCTATTATACCCACCCGATGACAGCCGCGTCAAGGGGGTTGTGCTTTTTTTCACAAAGCAGGCAGCAGGGTTCTCGTGAACAAAGCAGAAAAGGATGCCCATGCGCAAAGCAAAAGCCAGAGTGGACTTCGACAGTGCGTGGAAGCTTGCTGTGGAGGTGTTCCTCGAACAGTGCCTCCAGTTGCTCTTCCCTCAGCTTCACAGCCTCATCGACTGGACCTATAAGCCCATCTTCTTGAACACCGAATTGCGCAAGATTCGTCCCGAACCCGCTGCGAAAAAGCGCTTTGTCGATGTGTTAGTGCGTGTCCGTTTCCGGGATGGCAGCGAACGCTTTGTGTATCTCCACATCGAAATCCAAGCTCAACCTGATCCGCAGTTTCCTCTGCGCATGTTCATCTACCACTATCGCATCCTCGATACCCTCCATTACCCCGAGCTGGTCAGCCTGGCTATTTTAGCCGATGCTGACCCACAGTGGCGTCCCGATGTGTTTCAGCGCTCCTTAGCGGGCTGCGAACTCACTTTCCGTTTTCCTACTGTGAAACTGCTCGATTTTGACGAGCAGATGCTGGAGACGCATTCGAACCCCTTTGCCCTGGTGGTGCTGGCACATTTGCGTGCGCTGAAGGCGCGTGGGAATGTGCAGCTCCTGTTTGAGGAGAAGGTTCGATTGATACGGAAGCTGGGGCGTCGAGGGTATACTGCGGATGCAGTAGCAAATCTATACAGGGTGGTGGATTATCTGATGGCGCTGCCGAGAGAGTTAGAAGAGCAAGTGGAGGAGATCGTGCGTACGGTTGCACGAGAGCGTCGGTTGAAGCGGCTTACGAACTTGGAGCGGTTTGCACTGGAACGCGGTGCGCGCCAAGGGCTGCAGGAAGGCATGGAAAAAGGGCTGCAGCAAGGGCTGCAGCAAGGATTGCAGCAAGGATTGCAGCAAGGACTGCAGCAAGGGCTGCAGCAAGGGCTGCAGCAAGGACTGCAGCAAGGACTGCAGCAAGGACTGCAGCAAGGCGCCCTACGCATGATTTTGACTGTACTGCGCGCGCGTTTTGGCAAGGTGCCGCGCCGAGTTCAGCAAGCGCTGCAGCAAGTTCAGTCGTTGGAGCAGCTGGAGGCGCTGAGCGCAGTGGCTGCGAGTGCTGTCGATATCGAAGCCTTCGAGCAAGCGCTTCAACAAGTCGTCCAGCAGCCGTCGTCATAGGCCTGTGCAGTGTTAGGTTCACCTTGCTGCGCAAGCAGAGGCTTTCTGGTAGACTTGGAGGATCCTATCCACGACAGCAGGGACGGAGAGGGTTTCGCGCTTCTGCAGACCTGCTTGGCGCAAGCGTTCGCGTGCCTCTGGATGGCGCGTGAGATAGAGGATTGCTTCCACGAACGCTTCGGGGGTTGGCTCGACAATCAGCCCGCTGGCGCCGTAGTTCACCGCTTCGGGCGCGCCTCCACCGTTTGCCACGATGCAAGGTAGCCCCGCTGCCTGGGCCTCATCCAGCACCAACCCCTGCGACTCTGTCACGGATGGGAAAGTGAACAAATCTGCTGCCAGCATATAGAGCGAGACCTGCTCACGCGGCACGGGTCCCGTGAAATGCACATCGTCTTGTACATTAAGCGCGGCTGCTTGTGCCTGCAGCGCTTCCAACGATGGACCCGGACCCACTAACCAAAGATGGGCATTAGGACAGCCGCGTTTCACATGGGGCATTGCCTGTAGCAGCACATGCACATTCTTTTCGGGTGCCATGCGCCCCACATAGAGCAGCATCCAGGTATCTTGGGGAATACCTAACGCCGCGCGCGCCTGCTCCTTTGTTAAATCGGGAAAGGGCAGCACGGGGTTACGAATCGGTGTAATGGGTTTGCGAATCCCATAGCGACGCAACACAGTGGCTCCCGTCTCAGAAGGGGTCATGATAGCATCTACACTGTCATAGTAGCGACGCAGGTGCCAACGCAACACACGCCGCACCAGTCCCTTCGGGACAACGCGGGGTACATAGTGCAAATATTCCTCGTAGAGCGTGTGGAAGGTGCTGACGAGGGGTGTTCGGGTGCGTCGTGCCCAGCTCGCGCCTGCCATCCCGACAAAAAAGGGGGTGTGCGTATGCACGATATCGAACCCTTGCTGTCGCCATTCGCGCCACAGTCGCGGCGCCCAGAGCCAGCCGATGGGATAATCGGGTTCGAAAGGCGTATAGAAGGCAGGAAAACGGCGGATGGTAGGCAGTGCATCGCAATAGTCGCGGAAGCGGGGCGCATACACCCATACCTCATGCCCACGCCGTGTCAGCTCCTCTTGCAGGATGCGAATGGAGATGCTGACCCCGTTCAGATAGGGCAAGTAGCTCTCCGAGAACAGTGCAATCTTCACTGCAGCTCCTCACTCAATCGTGCGGGATAAGCCTTGTGAGCGTTTGCTTCGTCCTTGACGGGCACGCTCGTTGCGACTGCTCCGAGGGCTTTGGGGCACGCGATGAATTTGTTCCTCCAAAAACGCCACGATATCGGACAGGCGGAAGCGGCGCTGATTGCCCTCTGTGCGGAAGTGGCGCAGCCAGCCCCGATTGGTATAGCGACGCACCGTCGCAGGACAGACACCCAGCAACCGGGCGACCTCCTCCAGAGTCAGCACAGGATCCGTCAGGCGAGCAATCAGTTCCTCACGACTCTCGCGCCCGCGCGTAGGATAGTACTTATCCGTCACGGCATCGTCCGACCACTCTACCAAATAGCGTAAATAGCGAGGCAACTTTGCCCACATCTCGTCCATCTCGGGAGGGATCAGCTGTTCGGGGTCAGGAGTCCTTTTCGGGCGATGCTTGCGCAGGCGAGCAGCGGGCTCGCTGGTGGCCTGTTCCCTGTTTGTCGGTACAGACTCCGGCACCGCTGTTTTCGGCTCGGCAGAAGCCTCGTCCACCCTTTTGCTCGGCTCGTTGAGAGGCTCGTCCTCCAGGGTGTGGCGGGGTACAGCTGTAGGAGGCAGACCCAGCTCTTCGCGCAGCAAAGGCACAAAGGCGAGGAAATGGGGCACGCGAATGGAAATGACCGCATAGGCTTCTTCGGCAAGGTGTGGAGACACTCGGGCTTCGCCCTGACTCGTTTCAGTCATCCCATCCGCGATCTGCGCCTCGCCACTCACCTCTGGCTCGCTACTGGTTGGCTCCGATTCAGTAGACGCGGCTGGAGATGGGGGAGGCTCCTCGCGCGCTTTGCGCTCCCCCTCCACAAACTGGCTTTCCAGATAGCGATACCAGTCGCTCAGACTCAAGCGGCTCATGCTGGGGTTTATTGTACACCATGCAGTCAGCGATTCCTACGCCATTTGCAGGAGAGAGTGGGCAGTCCTTGAATCCCTCAGTTGAGGTGATAACGGCAGTGGGAGAGGCTGGCAGAAAAGAGGCAATTGCTGCGCTGGTGTGGGGATTGTATCACTCATCGCGTGGTGCCTTCCTATCTGTGGGGCGCCTGTAGCAGTTGCTGGGATGATACTGGGCATACGCGGACTCCAATCCTCACAGCGTGGAATGGCGATCGCCGGGATAGCCCTGTGCACAATTGGGCTGCTCCTTACACTTGTTAACGCAGCCATGGGAGCTTACTTGGGTGCAACAGGTCAGCACCCTTTACTACAGCGTTGGCAGCGCTGACGAACAGTCGTGAGCGCAGGTCACTCCTCAAACAATTCCTCGACGCGCACGGTAAAACCGGGCATCAGCTCGCCACCTGTTAGGGTATCGTGCTTATGGAGCACCTCCACCTCTAACGGTGCCCGATATCGATAGACTTGTTTAGGTAGGTTCCTCGGGAAGCGGGTCGCCCGTAGCGAGTTTGAGGCGCAGCTCGGCAATATACGAGTCGTAAACTGCCTGTACCAAGTTCGTTTCGGCAGTGACCAGTGCGAGCTGAGCGGTAAGCACTTCCACAATCGTGCCTGCGCCCTCGCGCAGGGCATTGCGCGCGGCATCGTAGTTGCGTTGGGCAGCCGCGAGCGCCGCCTGGGCTGCGCTAAGCCGCTCTGCCGTTTCGAGGCGTGTGAGCAGTGCGCTCTCGACTTCGGCATACAGATCGCGCTCCAGTTGTTGCAGGCGAAAGCGTGCGCTTTGATACTCGGCTTCCGCCTCGCGCAGGTTTGCCCGTACCAGCCCACCGTCAAAAAGGGGCGAGCTAATGAGAAAACGCAGCTGTCCTTGCGTGCGCCGATCGGGATCATACTCCAGAAAGCCGTTCAGGCTAATCTGGATGCGGCTGATGGTGTTGATGCGGGCAATTTCGACGCCAAGCTGAGCCACTTGCACCCTCAACTGGGCGGTGCGCAGTTCGGGGTGCTGTTGGCGGGCACGCTGCCAGAGTTCGTCCAGCGTGGGTGGTTGAGTGAACTCCGGCGCCGATTCAACGCGCTGCAATGGAGGCAAGGGCTGCGCCGTGTCCCAGCCGATGAGCCGCTTGAGGTCGGTCTCCGCCAAGCGCAGGGCGTTCCGTGCCTGAATCTGCTGCACGCGCGCATTCGCCAAGTCGGCTTCCGCCTGCAGCACATCCTTCGCGGGGGCCGCACCCACCTCCGCTTGCGTTTTCGCCACATCGAGCAGTGTTTGCGCCCGCTGCACCGATTCATCTGCAACGCGCAGCAGTTCCTGACGACGCAATACCTCATAGTAAGCGTTTGCTGTTTGAAACAGCAGTGAGCGAATAGTGGTGCGGGCAGACTGGCGCGCCAGTTCGTGCGAGCGCGACGCCTGCCGAATGCGATTCTCACGCTGACCTGCGTCAAACAGCAGCCAGTCGAACAGGAAGGCTTGCTGGCGCGTCGTGGTCTCCGCTGTGGCACCGCCCTGCTCAAGGCGCGTGCGCGTGGAGCTGCTACTCCACTCTATGCTGGGGAACAGATCGGCACGGGTTGCCATCAGGCGCGCCTCCGCTGCGCGTCGCTCTGCCAACGCCGATTGAATCTCGCCATTAGACTGCAAAGCACGACGCAGCGCATCTCGAAGTGTCAACGGCTGCTGCGCATTGGCGAGGAGGCAGATGCCCACGATCCCGACGAAAAACCCACCAGCGGCTCTTGTTCCACGCATAGAGGCATTTTTCGACGATGGCGAGGCCTCTCCTGTTCGCCATCACCCGAAGCGCGTGGGCGGGTATACTATGCTTTACATCCCTTTAAGTCCGTCCAGTGAGGCGACAAGGGAGGAAACAAATGCCTATCGATAAGTCGCTACGGAAGGTGCTGGTGATTGGCTCGGGCCCAATCGTGATTGGGCAAGCGGCAGAATTCGACTATTCTGGCTCGCAAGCGTGCCGCTCACTGCGCGAGGAAGGGCTGGAAGTGGTGCTGATGAATTCCAATCCCGCCACGATTATGACCGACCCCGAAACGGCTGACCGCGTGTACATCGAACCTCTCACTGTGGAGTTTGCGGAGCGGGTCATTGCCCAGGAGCGACCGGACGGGTTATTACCCACTCTGGGCGGGCAAACGGGGTTGAACCTCGCTACCGAGCTGGCGGTGCGCGGCATTCTGGACAAATATGGCGTGCGCCTGCTTGGCACACCCCTGACCGCCATTCAAGCGGCTGAGGACCGCGAGCGGTTCCGCGAACTGATGCGCCAGATTGGGGAGCCTGTGCCCGAATCGTGGATCGTGGAGAGCATAGGCGAACTGCGGCGTGTTGCGGAGCGGGTGCCCTACCCCTGCATCGTGCGACCCGCCTACACGCTCGGCGGCACAGGCGGCGGCATCGCACACAACCCTGATGAACTTCTGGACATCGGTGCACGCGGGCTGGAACTCTCCATGCGCCACCAGGTCCTGGTGGAACGCTCCTTGCTCGGCTGGAAAGAAATTGAGTACGAGGTGATGCGCGACGGCGCAGACAACGCGATTGTGGTGTGCAATATGGAGAATATCGACCCGATGGGCGTGCATACAGGCGATTCGATAGTGGTCGCGCCCTCGCAGACGCTCAGCGATTTTGAGTATCAACTCTTGCGCACCGCCTCGCTGCGCATTATTCGGGCGTTGGGCATTCAAGGTGGCTGTAATGTGCAGCTGGCACTGAACCCACACGGCAGCGACTACTATGTGATTGAAGTGAACCCGCGCGTGAGTCGCTCCAGCGCACTGGCATCGAAGGCGACGGGCTATCCTATCGCCCGCATCGCCGCCAAAATCGCGATTGGACTGCGCCTGGATGAAATCCGTAACCCCATCACAGGCACTTCCGCCGCATTCGAGCCCGCGCTGGACTATTGCGTGGTCAAGATCCCACGCTTCCCGTTCGATAAGTTTCCGACGGGCGACCGCGCGCTGGGCACACAGATGAAGGCGACGGGCGAAGTCATGGCGATTGACCGCACCTTTGAAGGTGCACTGATGAAGGCGGTGCGCGGGCTGGAAATAGGGGTCAGCGACCTGCGCTATCCGCCCGCCATGCACCTCAGTCCGATGGAGCTGGAAACGCTTCTTGCCACGCCCAACGACCTGCGCCTCTTCTACATCGCCGAGGCGTTCCGCCGCGGCTGGCTGGTGGAAGAAGTGCACGGGCTAAGCCAGATTGACCCATGGTTTTTGAATAAGATCAGAAATCTTGTGGAGCTGGAGCAGGAACTCATCGCGTGCAGTGGGGAACTACGGGCACTGCTTGCAGGTACAGATACCCACACCTCCAGCTCCGCTCCTACGCAATGGGAGAGGGGGGTGATGGGCGAGCTGAAACAGGCGACAAAAGCCTCCTCACTTGCTCTTCTGCGTCGCGCGAAAGAGTGGCAGTTTCCCGACAAGTTTCTGGCGCAAATCACGGGGTTAACCGAGGCGCAAGTGCGTGCAGGGCGCAAGGCGTTGGGCATTTTGCCCGCTTTCAAAATGGTGGACACCTGCGCGGGTGAGTTTGAAGCGCAAACGCCCTACTTCTACAGTACCTACCACGGCGAGCATGACCGCCCCGCCTCAGCGCATCCCCGTAAAGCACTGGTGCTGGGTTCAGGCCCCATCCGAATCGGGCAGGGCATCGAGTTCGACTACTCCGCAGTACACGCCGTTAAGACCCTGCGCGAGATGGGCTATTACGCTATCATCCTGAACAACAACCCCGAAACCGTCTCCACTGACTTTGACATCTCCGACGCCCTCTACTTCGACCCCGTCACGCTGGAAGATGTGCTGAATGTGTTGGAATATGAAGCATCGGCTCTCCCAGAGGGAGAGGAAAGGAGTGTTTTGGACATCCCCGTCCTCGTGCAGTTCGGTGGTCAGACGGCGATTAATCTGGTCAAGTCGCTTCGGGCGTTCGGTGTAGCGATGTTGGGCACGCCCCCCGAATCGATCGATATCGCGGAGGATCGGGAGCAGTTCGACGCGCTGCTGAAGGCGCTGGACATTCCGCGCCCGCCCGGACGCGCCGTACTGACCCTTCAAGAGGCACTGGAAACAGCACACACGGTCGGCTATCCCGTGCTGGTGCGCCCTTCCTATGTGCTGGGTGGACGCGCGATGGAGATTGTGCGCTCCGATGCTGAGCTGACCACCTACTGGCAATCAGCAATACGGGCTTTCCCCGACGCGCCTGTGCTGGTGGACAAGTATATCGAAGGCACGGAGGCAGAAGTAGACCTGATTAGTGATGGCAAGCATGTCCTAATCCCCGCCATCATGGAGCATATCGAACGGGCAGGCGTGCATTCAGGCGACAGCATGACGGTCGTACCCCCGCAGACGCTGACCGAATCGGAACAGGCACAAATCATCGACTACGCGCGTCGACTGGCGCGTGCATTGCGCGTGTGCGGACTGATGAATGTGCAGTTCGTCATCAACGATGGGTGCGTCTATGTGATTGAAGCGAACCCCCGAGCCAGTCGCACCGTGCCCTACCTTTCCAAGATTACAGGCGTGCCAATGGTCAAGCTGGCTATCGCGGTACAGGTTGGGCATCCCCTCCCTCCTTGCAGCGAGACCACACCCAGCAAGGCATTACCCCATATTGCAGTCAAAGCGCCCGTGTTCTCCAGCCTGAAGCTGCGGCAGGTAGAGGTCGCGCTGGGACCCGAGATGCGCTCCACGGGCGAGGTGATGGGCATCGACCGCAACTATGCCGCCGCGCTGTACAAAGCGATGGTCGCCGCGGGCATCCGTATCCCTCGCAAGGGGAATGTGTTGTTCACCTTAGCGGATAAGGACAAGGTGGAAGGCGTGGCGTTGGCGCGGGCGTTCCATGAGCGTGGGTTCAAACTCTACGCCACACACGGCACCGCGCGCGCCTTGAAAAAAGCGGGTCTCCCCGTGCAAATTGTGCCCAAAATCGGACAGGGTAGTCCCGACCTGCTGGACTATATCCTGCACAAGCGGGTGCAGCTGCTTATTAACACACCCAGTCCTGAACGCAAGGCGGAGCAGCAGGGCTTGCTGATTCGGCGCGCCGCGGTGGAGCATGGAATCCCGTGCCTGACCACGCTGGACACCGCCTGGGCGTTACTGCAGGCGATGGAGGCAAAACAGTTCGAGGTGGCTCCCATCGGCGCCTCTGGATGAGACTCGTTCCGATACAACCACGCCCCGTTCCAGTCATACACCTGACGCATCCCGTTCACCACATCCCCAAACGCATCCGCTACCGGCACATTCGCGCTGGAGGCGTTAATCCCTGCCAAATCCCCACGCAGGTTCCTGTGCTGCCAAGCACCACCACGCGGGTACAACCCATCACCAGAACTATTATACTCCGACAGGAGCGGTTTCGCCATCTCATCTTGCACCATCCTCATCTCGATGGGAAGGATAACCCTGAACCCATCGCAGGGGCGCTTTGCAAAGCTTTGTCTGCATTCTGACCACACTGGTATATGGTTCTCCTTCAGGCAGTGCACCAGACTGCTGGGACACTGGAGATAAGTTCTTCATCGGCGCAGCCAGCGACAACTACATGGTGACCGCAGACGATGGCAATCGCCATCTGGGCAGTGATTGTTCAGATGGCTCCGTTTTTCTGCCGGTTTTCAGATTTAAACGCCTTGGGCAACCAAGTACCCCATGTGATAGATTCGTCCCACCTCAATTCACTCAGGGACAGGTATGCTCCGCGGATTTGGCGATTTCGCTGGAGCTGCTTACGGTGAATAGGTCAGGCGCCACCGCGGAGATTGGGTATGCACAAATGCCGCTTGAGGTTGAATGCTCAGGGTTCGATGTATGTAGCGACACGCACTGTGCGAACGGCGTTCGTTGGGGCGATGGGGATGTCGCTCCCTATCCGGACGACCCGCACAATGCGGGATTGGAAGATTTCGGCGATTGTTGTGTGGAGGATGCGGACCTGTTGGAGGTGCTTTTCAACTTTGGCTTCGTATATGACTATAATGACCCTGCCCAGTTCAAGCCGGGTCGCGGTGATGTGACCTGCGATGGGACTGTGGACGACGCGGATCTGCTGATCGTACTGTTCAACTTTGGCTTGGGTTGTCTTTAGAGGCGTTTGAGGGGGGAAGGAGGGCAGCCTGCCGCCTTCCCCTCATTTCTGGTTGGAGGTGAGATTTACCCTCTCAAAGCCTCTGGGAGGATTGCGCTACGGTGCTTTGTTAGGATGTTAAAGCAGCCATTGAACTCATCGTGATGACTCATGCATGTAACGAACCTGTATCGATACAGGGATCGCTTTGGCGTATTATAGGTTTAGAATTCGCCCTGAGTAAGGGCTGGGTCTATACGAGATATGCGGAGGTGTTCAAATAGTGAAAAGACAGGTGCTGGTAGTGGGAATAGTGTTGGCTATTTCGACAGGAAAGATGTTGGGGCAGCATCTGCAAGGCTCAGACACCTACGCCGATGTTGGTTTCAGCTATGGCTGCCTTGCTGGCGGCAGTGGGATTGGTTATTGCCAATGGCTGACGGTGCGTGGGGATCGCGACCTGCCGCCCCGAACAGGAGCCACAGGCGTGATTCGCACGATTCGTGTTGCCGATAGTGGCGATCCGTTCGGGCGTGTGCTGCTTCTTTGGAGTGGTTGGGCAAGCCATTCTCTTCCAGATGCCAGTTTCTGGCTCAAAGGGATAGAGTGGTCCGCGCCTATCTATGAGCCAGCTCAAGTCGGGGATGTTTTTTGGGGAGAGAATACCTTGCGGGGCTATATGTGGAACGGCAGTTATTGGCATGGAGCGCATCGTTCGGTGCAAGTCGGTGTTTATGTGGAATCGGCGCCTCGTCCTTCTCGTCGGGGTCTGGGGTCCGAGAGACCGACCTGGAACATAGGCGACTACCGTGCGCGTGACCTGATGCCCAATCGCCCAGGAGTGCAGCTCGACCCATGTTTGAACCGACCAAACTGTGATTCCAGGGGGTTAGGGTGTCGTTTTACAACCTTCGTGGATCTGGCTTTTTCCACTGGCAGTCAACGCTTTATGCGCCCGCCTGTCTTGATGAAACGAATTACAGGGTTGGATCAGGCAGCAACCGATTCATACGGTTCTCTTTTCCGCGATGATGTCCTGCTGCAAGCCGCGCTGAGGGTGAATGGCGAAACTGTTCGCAGTTTATCAAGTGAGCTTACTTTTGCGCCGGGGGACTCCTTCTCTATCACGATGCCTTCCCAGAATGGCTCTTGGAATCTTTGGGGATTGCCCCGGCGTGGAATCTATCATATTGAATATGATGTTAGGATTTATCACAGACCCTATGATAAGAACGGTTCTCCTATTTGGATTGAGCCGCAACTCACTCCTGTGGAGTACTTGCGCCAAGCGGATAGGGTGTACTTTGATTTGCGCCATCTATACTATCGCGCCTACGGGGCTATCAGTCGTGAAGGGTCTTACTCTGATGGGGAGTTGCCTCCCGTGTGTATATCTAAGCAAAGTGGAAGCTTAGCTATCCAGCTCAATTTACAAGATTTCGGTTTGCCTTACAATCGTTGGGTAACTTTAGGAGCCACGCCATTGAGCGATGACACGGTGGAATGGAGCCTTGACGAACTCCCAAACGAATGTGTTAATGTAGAAGGGATAAATGTTCTGATTTATAGAGTTTGGGGTCGTTTACGCGCGAGGCTACAACTCGTTCCTGCGGAGCCGAATTCCCTGTGTGGACGCTCCTTCAATGTGGTGATTACTCCCATAGACGGGGACGATGGGAACCAGATGAACGCTGAGCTCTATGCCCTATGTCAGCATAATGATTATGCGAAGGTCAATGTAGAAGTGCGCCAGATTGATTATCTGTCGCGCAGCGGGAATCCGGAGGCCACGGTTCCCTATAATCCTCACCTGTTATACACTTTCTCTGATGCTGAAGATATCGAGTTCATTCTCTATGGCGATGCCAATCGGGATGGTCAGGTAGACGACAGCGACCTCTTGGCAGTGTTGTTTGAGTTTGGGCAAGAGGGGCTGCGCGACGGAGATGTGAATGGAGATGGTCGCGTGGACGATACGGACTTACTAACCGTACTTTTCCAGTTTGGCAGGGCGTATGGCGACTGTTGTCGCTCTTGCCCGCCAGATCGGTAGAGTGAAATCAGCACAACCCTATGGAAGAGGAGGAGATGATGATGATGCGAGCACGACTGTTCGTTGGGATACTGCTTACATGGGTGCTTATCATGAGCCTGTTCGCGCAACAGGCACCAGGCGACTATCAGTTCTTGCTGGGTCCCGTGGTGAACGGCTGGGATATGGATATTGATGACATCCATTATCTGGGTCGCAATCGGGAAACGGGCTTGGACGAGTTTCTGCTTGTGCTCCGACGCACTGGGAACGCCCCGACCACCGAGGGGCGCATCTACTTTGTGCACTGTGCCTACGGTGGGACACCCCCGACCCTCCGCTTGCTCAATATCCTGAACTTTCGTCCCCGAATTCAAGGCGATATTGGGCAGCCGCCTGAGCCAGGGCGTGCCCGATTGGTCTATCAACCGGTGGTGATGTACGACGATAGAGTGGAGCCGGATTATTGGTATCTGTTCATCTCGCCGGGTTTTGTTTATCGTCTTGTAGGCGATTTCTACAAGCGCAGTGATGCGTCCATCATTATTGATGGGCGACGCTACCAGGTAGATGGGCGGCCCTTACCTGATATGGCCCTAGGCAACGGCTTACACATTGGGCTGGTTTGGCGTCCGCGTGGCATACTCAACACCCCATCGGTGTCTTCCATCTTGATTGGCAGAACAGGTGGATGGTGGGGTTATCCATCATTCCTGATAGCCCTGGACCGGGAAGGTAATGTGATAAGAGGCTGGAGGTTTGAGATTCCGGGGCTCTTCTGTGAAGAGCCTCCTTGTAATCTATGTGAGTTTCCTTCACTGCAGTTTGGTCAGGCTCGTAATGAACCAAATACTGGACCTCCCCACTTTGCTTGGGCTGGTGGTGGTTCAGGTATCGTTGGGCTTACGCCCACGCCTGGCTCTAATGTGGACGAGTATGCGTTGCTATTGGGTGGATACTTCGAGGATAGAGACCCTTACGGAGATCGGGTGAGCGCTCCTGTGGTGCTTCGGTTTGGGCTCGATGGTCGGATCCGCTGGGCAAAAGCCTACCGAATGTTTAGAAGCAATGGGATGCCAGGGACCACGATAGCGTATTCGCCGTGGTGGATTGTGGAGGATCGTGCGTCTCCGACCTCTGCGCCTAACCGCCTGATGTTCTCAACGGGGTATAATTTGGGGCACCTATGGCGCGTGGACCGGGAAACCGGTGAACCCATCTGGGGCTATCATCAATCTACCTATGACAGCGGTCAGGCCGCTTTTGGCTTTACTATCGCGCCCAACCCCTACGGAGGCTGGGTAATTAGTGCGTCCGGCGCCGCCTACACTGCCACCACAAGCGATAATGACGGCATTATAATCAATGAATCTTCGGGTGGCTGGGGAGGCACCGCATGTTGGGACTACGGGAATAAGTACCTCCTCGCCAGAATAGGCGGAGACTACCTAGTCACAGGTGATGATGGTAATCTCGCTGTAGGCGGTGATTGCAACAATGGCTCGGTTTTCTTGCCACTCCTCAAGTTCAAAAAGCTGGGGGCACCTTCGGTAGGTCCTTGTTTTGCTGCTTGGCAACCTGTGTTTGAGCGTGCCCGCCGCATTTGCAGTACGAATGTAACCGTCCAACTAACATCGGCGGTGCAGATTGATGTGCAACGTGCAACGGCAGATGTCTACAGGGCAAGCTTGCCGATGGAGGTGGCGTGTTCTGTGACTACCGTTGACCTCTGCGGTGGCGACACGCACTGTGAGAACGGCGTTCGTTGGGGCGATGGGGATGTCGCTCCCTATCCGGACGACCCGCACAATGCGGGATTGGAAGATTTCGGCGATTGTTGTGTGGAGGATGCGGACCTGTTGGAGGTGCTTTTCAACTTTGGCTTCGTATATGACTATAGTGACCCTGCCCAGTTCAAGCCGGGTCGCGGTGATGTGACCTGCGATGGGATTGTGGACGACGCGGATCTGCTGATCGTACTGTTCAACTTTGGCTTGGGTTGTTAGAGGTCTCTCAGGCAGGAGGGTTTTCCACCCTCCTGCCTGCCCTCTTGTTTCTGGCTGGAGGTGAAATTGTGCGCTACATAGGTCGGTGTCGAAAAGCACAGGCGAAGTTGAGAGCGGCATTAGGGATGCTTTTGGC
Organism: bacterium HR15; assembly: GCA_002898555.1. Classification (GTDB taxonomy): domain Bacteria; phylum Armatimonadota; class Fimbriimonadia; order Fimbriimonadales; family GBS-DC; genus HRBIN15. The sequence continues at coordinate 5,466 of BEHR01000016.1, read as the reverse complement.
TATCGGTGTTTGGATGGTAGCGTTTGCTGACTGGCAGTGGGAGAAAACCCTTCCTTTGACCGCCAGCTGGGTTTTAGGGAGCAGCGGGGAGGCATATCTATATGCCTACTATGCTCAGCCGCCGCAACAGCAACCTCATCAGCAAGTGTTGTGTATAAATTCTGACGGCTCTGAACGATGGCGCATAGCAGGTTTATATCAGGACAGTTCTCCCCCGCGCTTTTTCTTGGCACCCAGTGTTTCGGGCTTTCTGAACACATTCGGCTTAGTAGCGCCCGCGATTGCCGTTGATTCAGTCAATAACGAGGTGCATGTCTTGGTGGGAGCCTACCCTCCCGCTTTTTCTGGAGCGGAGCAGCTTCCTCCCACGGAGATAGTCTATGCTCGGATTCGCGCTGGGGAGCTTGTTTCCCTGAGAACCATTGCTCCAACTTTACAGTACTTATTCGCATATGGTATTTATCAGTCTAACGATAACATTTACTTACTCTACACTGGTTATCCCGTGACATATCAACGAGGATTCGTCTCTGAATGTCAAACCTCATCTGTTGGTGATTGGTTCGGTGGGATTATTTGCAACACCATGATTCCTAACAGGAAGAAGTGGCAAGGTCAGTTTATAGGTCGTTCGTTGAAACTGTTGAATCGGTATGATTCAGTTGCTCATGATCAAATCCCACACTGTTTGCCTCCAATGGGGGCTGCAGATGTGGATCAAGCGGGAAATGTATTAATGGTTTTTTACCCAGTGCAAGGCTTACTGGATCCCTATACAAGTTATTCAACAGATTTCGATAAAAGGGACAGGGTTATCATTTATGTTAACAATGCTGGTGAGGTGGTATGGAGCAGAAAGATAACTGCTCTTGGTGAGCAACGGTCTCCGCAGATTCTGGCTCCTCCTTATAGGGTATGGGCACGACTGGGCGCTAATTATGGGTTTATGGCGGAGATGATCGACTATCAAGACGTACCCACGGCAGTGATTTATTGCTTTAGCAAGTCTAATGGAGCATTGATTTTGTCTGAGAAATGGAGTGCCAAAGACCTGATCGGTATCGTTCAATCAGGGGATCGGTGTTATGTTGGGTTGGTACGTGCGACCTGCCAGAGTTGTGCGGAGTCGCTCTGCACGGAAGTGTGGGAGGTTTCACCGACCACGGGGATCAGGCGAATCGCCTGTCACCCTGGAAGAGGGTTAGCAATTGCCTTTGGCAATCGATATATCGGCGTGTTGCTGCAGCAATCTTGTTCCTCCCAGCAAGGGATCAAAATCCAGCTTTGGGATACTTCTGGGGTTCCCTATTGGTCGGCAATCAAATGTCTTGGGACAAGCGGTTTTCCAATTGGAGGAGAGCTTCAACTCAGATGGACCACAGTAGTGGGGAATCGGCGTCGCTTGGATGTGGGTGCGAGAGTGATGTATTTCGTGAATTTTGCAAACCATGATCAAGGCTCCGTGTTGGCAAAGGGACAGTGGGAGTTTGTGGGTGACGAATGAGAGGAGGTGGAATGATGCGCGGTTTGTACTATGCAAGCGAGGTGACAAGGATGAAACGCTGGATAGTTGGTATTTTCAGCATAGCCGTATGGGTCAATATAGTAGCAAACGCTTGGTCGCAGTTGCAGCCGCAACCGATTGAGGGTGCAGTCGTACCGATTCCACGCTTCTTTGGCAGCGCCTTAGAGTGGTACATTCCAAACAGCATTAGCACAGATTTGATGTCGTTGTGGAATGCCTCACCATTTACTCTTGCCCGTCAACACATGGTCGTAGCGTTAAGATCACCTTGGCAGAATCATATAAGTGCTTTTGACTTTTTATACACATCTACAGGTTCTTCGTTTTGGATAATCAATCCCGACTTTGGTGACCGGCTATATGGAGGGGTTCCTTGGTCTACTTTAGGAAGGCTGTTTTTGGAGGATTTATATTTCACGCCTTTTGCACAGACTCCATATGGGTCGCGTGTTTATGCTTATGAACCTTATAGTGAGACCGATTCTGGCTCTTTTACTGGACAACTTATTGATGTCGATGTGCTGTATAATCAATTTCTGATTGATCGTGAAGTATCGAGACTTTATTGGCCGAATGTGAAGTTAGCGATGCCTGCTCCCACGGGGGCGACAAGAGGTGGCTGGGACTATATGACATCGATGCTCAAAAGGGGGTTTATCGATCTGGTGGATTATGTGACGGTGCATCCCTACCGTGAGACCGCTCCAGAAACTTTGGTGCCGTGCTATGCTCAGTTTCGCTCCCTCGTTGCAAGCTATGTGCGGGCTGGGCAAACAATTCCACCGCTTATGGCAAGCGAACTTGGGTATGGTATCCAGGCCATTGGGCGTCCGACGCCACAAGATGATGCAGGGGGGAATTGGCATGGAATCTTGAATTCGCGTGATTGGCGCGTACGACGTTGGGCGAAATATTGGCAGCGTCTCTTCCATGTGCAGAGATACTGTGATGTGCCTTTAGTTCACGCCTATACTTGGATGGTCTTTTCAAACACAGGATGGGATGGCATCTATTTCCCAATGCTCGTCATAGACCGGGAGCATAATGACACTATTGAGAAGACATTGGCTTATTATTCTGTTCAGAACTTTGCTGATTTTTACCATCTCTATGAGTATTATGCACGCATTCACTTACCTGATCCCTATCAGTGGGCGCTAATTTATCGCTCGCGACGTCCCTCTTCTTCTGGGCTTCGGCGCAATGAGTGGTTGATTGTGGTTTGGGATCGCTACGCACGTGGTGGAGCAATTACTGTACCTATTTATGGGGCTAAGGGGCGATGGTACAATTTCCTTGGGAAGGCGGCGCCATTCTTACCTGGCGCTGAGCAGGGAACTTTCTCCTTCTCCAGCAATCAGCCGCTGAATCTTACCCTTTATCCTGATTGGTACGATAATCCATCAAATTCTTCGAACCCACCTGATAACTATCCTATATCGGGGCCGCACGACGGGAGTCCATTTTACTATGTGCTGGAGCAATTTGATTCGAACTCATTACCGGAGTTAGCATGGCGTGTATCAGAGCATGTTACTGCTCGGGCGGGTGGGGTGCTACAACTCAAGGTAGAGGGATACTGCCCGCGCTTTTGGAATGGGGTGCGTCCCAATGGTGCGGTTCTTCGTCTGCGTGGCCATGGGGTAGATCTCACAGCCTCTTTTCCCGTGGAGGCAGGTAGTTGGTTCTCACAGCATCTGAGCCTGCCGTGGATCGGGCGTCGCTCGGCAGTGGAGCTCGTGGCGGAGCTTTCCTTTGGGCAGGGCTTAAACTACCACGCTTTACAGACCAAACGAGTTGTTTGGGTTTCGGTAGCCAATCCTATTGATTGCCGCATCGCACCGATGCATAAGGGTTTAGGATTATTGCTGAGTTCACGAGACTTTGCAGAACCTTGGTCAGGAAAGATCAGGGTGGACATAAATGATGTGATCATGGAGGCGAATGTTTCTCTAACCGCAGGAGGCACACAACTTGTGCGGATTGTATCTAATAATTACGATGTTTTCGATGTGACAATAAATAGGATTCAGCTCATAGATAACAACAATCGCGTGGTGGCGGAATGGGGTCGTCGTTATGTTAACTTGCTATGGAACAATCTCCACAGCGAAAATAGCCGATTTCCTCTATCTGCCTGGGCATGGGATGGAACAAATAACACACCAGACGACCGTCCTAATGCGCGTGCAAATCTGAGCCGATCATCACCCCCATCCGCGGATATCCCATTCTTAGACAACAATGATACCATTGTAGTCGGCAAACTGCAGTATGAGTTTGGGTGTTTAACTTCAGACAGGATGGGATTTACTCTGAAGTCAGGAACAGGACAATCAGTTGCTATAGGGTACACGGAAGATGTGCGCATTGTATCTCCGCGTCTCCGCAAGCAGACGGAAATCTGTGTATGGCTCTATGCAACCGAACCTTGGGTTCCACTCTGGGTAGGAGTATATGATAACCAGTGCATTCCTAATGGCCCCTCCTGTCGCCACGAAACATCGACTTGGTTAGAGAGTCAAGCGCGATGGAAATTGGTGTCCTTTTTCCTGCCTCATGCTCGTAATGTGCATCTGGGGCAGAATACGGAGTATATATCTTCAACATGCGTTCATCTTGATATTTGTGGTGTCTCGAATGTTTATTCGGCTGGTCCTGGTGAGCTTTACATAGGGCCTTTTGCTTTAGTGCACTATGAGGAGGAGGAATTCTAAGAGACTGTTTAAGAATGGCAGGAACAGGCTGGCGCATCTGCCTGAAACTCACACTGGAGGGCGAGCGTCCCTGCAAGCCGACATGTGTGACATGTGTGGCGAAGACAGTCCTGTCTTAGTGCGGCGTCGGTTGGAACGGCTCGGCAGGAGCCTCGCCCTCCAAAATGTCCAAGTGTGAATACCTACTCATCTCCTTGACCTCCAGTTTTTAAACAGTCTCTAAGTGGATCGTGGTGTGCATGTGTTATGAAGATGGAAGGAAGTGATGTTGTGGAAAATGCATATCAGATTAGGCATGCGGCAATTGCCTCGATTTCATCAATAAAACCCAATGTGTCGGGAGATATACTTTGCGAGGCATTTTCTATTGATCTTGTAGAGATTAATGAATTCAGCCTTGCAATTTTCATCTTTATGTACTTTATATTTTTGTTAATTTGATATTTCTTTCTTATTGATAATGAAAATTTTAATATTTTAATTGAATGTGAAAACAATTTTCTTTTTTCTAGTATTAAAGCAAATAATTCTAAAATATAGCATATATCAGAAAAAGCCCTGTGTTCTTTCATCCAACGACAATGCTGTATAAGGATTGATTCTGCTTCATCCAGCGAACCATTTAACAAGGCGTACCACGCCCTTTCTATTGGAGGGGGTGTCTCGGTTCCCTGAAGGTTCGATAATTCGCATGCCTCTTTAAAAACACGTCTTGCCAAGCGATATTTACGCTGCATGTAGTACAGTTCACCCAAGCGCTTCAATGCTGCTTTCTGTCCACCTATAAGGTGCACATTTTTACATATATCAAATGCTTCATAATAGATACGCTCAGCCTCAGCATACCTGCCTTGCTCTAAATGTAAATCGCCCCATCGTAAAAGCGCATAGGGTAGGAGGGCGCGATCCTTAATTTCCTGAAGTAAATGTATACTTTCTTTTATTAGGTTTTCTGAGACTGCAAGATTACCGCGGATGAGATTGAGAAATCCTAATGCGTTAATGGCGATCGCTTGATAGCGCCTCTCCCCAAGCTGACGATAAAGCTCCATAGCTTGTTCTAAATAATGAAGTGCCTCGTCTGTTTGCATTCGCGCCCTTACTGCATATCCTAAACGAAGCAATGCCTCTGCACGAATGATGGGTGGGGCATTGTCCTGATATTCATGTAAAACTTTTAGACAGAATTGCTCAGCTTGATGAACAAGAAGCTTATCTAAGCTT
>BEHR01000015.1 GCA_002898555.1 bacterium HR15 | reverse complement strand
CGTGAAGGTCTGCCCCTCGCCCGGCTGCCAATCGGCAGGAGGCGGCGGCTCTATCTGGGCAAGACCCAAGGCGAAAAAGACGACGGCGACCCCTATCATGGCTTCGTCCTGCCCAAGAGGACTTCGCCCACAGACGCCTTAATCCTGCCTCTCGGACGGGACGAGTTGGGATCGCCAGTAGATGGGAAGCAGTAATCGTCACTTTGCAGGCGTCGCCTAAGTAAAAGAGGGAATACGCCCGTTTCGAATCCCTTATCAGGGCGCATGGGGCTCACCCGCGAAGGAGGGTAGCTCTATTTAGCGTTACGAGAGCTTGGAACCATCCAAATTTGGGTCGAATCGGGTTGATAATACAGATAATACAAATTCCATTGATTATCTAATATGAATCTTGTCTTGTTTATATCATAATCTTCAGAAGCATGATGTTTTAAATCTTGTATGGTTTGCAAAATGGCTCGTGGTCCGATCAGCTGTCCTGAAGGGTCGAACTCATAAACAATATAGCCAGGATACTTCACAACCAAATTCGCATCCTCCCAAGTGGCTATCTGCCATTCGCTTGCTGGCAGCGGTGATTCTTTTATCGGAAAAGCGATAAAGAAGTGTCCGCGTGCATCCACTGTAACTGCCGCTATAACTGGGAGAATGTGACGTGTCATCGTTTTTTCTATTTTAATTTTGATTTCATCTATATGTTTATATTCTCTATCATGTATAAATATCTTTATCATTATTTCATTTGTTTGCTTTTCATGAATAAATGCAATTATATTTCCTTGTGGATCAACAATCGGACGCTGATTTACTTCAAATTCAAAAGCTTTTTCTGTGATCGAATAAGTGCCATCTTGAAAAATCCGAAGATTACTAAATCCTCCAAGATAGACACTAAATAAATCTATAGTATTATTTTTGTTATTTATTATCATTCTATCCAAACCCAAGCGGGAAAGTTGTTCGTAAATTTGTTCGTTATTTATTATATCATTATTCAGCTTCTCTACCATGCGATTGAGTTTGTTTGTGCTTTTCTCATCTACTTTCCCATAAGGAGTAAAGACTAAAAATTTTAATGAATACTTATACTCTGTAAATAATCTGTCATCGACAATTTTTACTTTTCTTTCTTTTTTATGTTCTTGTTTAACTAAAACACAAAGCTTATCATCGTCAAATAAGCTTTCAAGAACAACCCAGACATGACTATCTTCGTCGTTGTCCCCATATACTGATTTAGCTTTTTTGCTAACATCAAAACTTGACATCAATTGTCCATTGTTATTATAACAAAATATAGGAATATTACATGTATTATATAATGAAATGTAAAAGTATTTACCGTTTTGACTCAAAAACAATCTTGCCAGCATAAGACCTATTTCGCCGAAGTATATCCTCTGATCTGTTGAAAAAAGCATCCTTGGTTGCGGCACACCAAAGTGCTTTTGGATATCGAGCTGCACCCTCTCTGGTTGCGCAAGCGAGCTAAGCCAGAAACTAACTAACAAAGCTATACTCATTATCCGCATTATCGTCTTGGTTGATTTCAACCAAAGCCCCATCTTGTGCCTTCGCACCCTCCTCGTACCTCCTACGTCCAAAATAGTGCTTCAAGCATACCCCACTCGCTGACGGCAAAGTCAAGGGCATTCCCCTTTCGTCTACCATTTTTTGGTAGACAAAAGAAGAAATTTGCCCCTTAATGCCGCCTAATCCGCGCGGATCAGGGACACTTGAACCCTTCGGAAAGATCTACCAGCCCCCACTGCATCGCTCACAGCAACGCCCGATGCAAACTGTGCCGACCCAACTTGCGATAGATGCGACTCAAGTGCTTCTTGATAGTGGCTTCGGTCAAGCACAGGTCATCCGCGACCTCCCGCAGGCGATCATGCATCACACAGGCTCGCAGTACTCGCTGCTCACACAAGGTTAGCAACGGGTGTTCCATCAGCACCGCGTCGGGATGGCTCCGCTGCTTGTGAACGCAGATCAGGCGAGGCACTGCGTGCAACGCCTCCCGCAAGAAGGCTTCGGTGCAGGGATCGCGTGCCAGCACGATGATCTGGATAGGGTTTGGGAGGGTGGGGCAATCGGGCATTGCGGGAGGTACGCCAAGGGAAGCTTGCTTCACCAGGTTCATCGCCGGGAGAGGGCGCAGCAAGTCGTGCACGGCGACTTCTATCTGAGGATGGCGTGCCCACAGAGCGAGGGTAATGACTTTCATTGCGCTTCCCACCCCCCACGCACTTGCTGAAGAGTCCGCTGGTGCGGGCGGTATACCCTGCGTCGTGGTGGGTTGTCACTGATAACCGCTTTTGGCTGTTGGTGCTTGAACATCGTTGCTCTCCTGTTGAGAAAAAAGTACGCTATGGAGCGTGGGATTCCTGCTGATGGGTTGAGTGGTTGGCTGTTAGAGGTTTTCAGGAACAGGAGATACCAGCTGAAATCGACTCCAGCTATGCGCGAAAGGCTGTGTCATCAATCCGTTTTACTAACTGCTGCGTTTTCATCAGACTAGAAAGGCTGTGTCATCAATCCGTTTTACTAACTGCTGCGTTTTCATCAGATAGGTTATACTTGGCGCTGAATGCACAGGCGCATGGGTATCCTTTATAAGGAGGTGTCTTAGCGATGCAAGACACGGCGTTGCTCATTGTGGATGTGCAGAATGATTTCTGCCCGGATGGTGCGCTGCCCGTGCCTGAAGGGGATCAGGTGGTGCCTGTGCTGAACAGAGTTGCGCAGAAGGTGGCACAGGCAGGTGGGTTGGTGTTCGCCTCGCGCGACTGGCACCCACCCACCACGCGCCATTTTGCTGCCTATGGTGGCAAGTGGCCCATTCACTGCGTGCAAAACACGCCCGGCGCCCAGTTCCATCCCGACCTGAAACTGCCTGAGGGTACGATGGTGATCAGCAAGGGCACAAGCGAGAACGACGACGGCTACTCCGCCTTTGAGGGGCGCACCGAGCAGGGCAAAACGCTGCTGGAGATATTGCGCGAGCGGGGCATACGCCGACTCATCGTGGGTGGATTGGCGACCGACTACTGCGTACGCGCATCGGCACTGGACGCCCTAAAGCATGGCTTCGAGGTCATCGTGCTGACCGATGCGGTGCGCGGCGTCGATGTGCAGCCGGGCGACAGCGAGCGCGCCCTGCAGGAGATGCAAGCTGCAGGCGCAACGCTCACCACCTCCGACGCCCTTTGAAGGAGGGAGTCCCTCATGCGTGACGAAGAGTTCGTACCCATCTCACTAAAGCCAGACCCGGTCATCGAAGCCTACAAAAAGGGCATCGACCGCACCCTGTTGATTGAGAACCTCAAGCTGACGCCTACTGAGCGGGTGCGCAAGCTGATGGAACTGCAACAGTTTGCCGAGGCACTTACGGAGGCGGGCAGGAAGCTCCGGAGGGCAGAATGACCGATTTCGAAAAGATTTTACAGATACTCCACGAGAAGGGGGAGGTTATTGCCGAGCTGGAGATACTGCGCGAGCTGTACGAGGCATCGGAACAGGCAGAAGGGGGTTAAGTGAAGATGGCGGCTGTGGAGCGATGGATTGCGGGCGTGCAGATTAAGCCATTGACACGGCATGTGGATGAGCGCGGCTTCCTGATGGAGATGCTGCGCGCTGACGACCCCATCTTTCAGAAGTTCGGGCAAGCCTATGTGTCGCTTAACTATCCAGGGGTCATTCGTGCTTGGCACTGGCATGAAAAGCAGACCGACTACTGGGTGGTGGTCAAGGGGATGATTAAGGCGGTGTTATACGATCGCCGTCCCGGTTCGCCCACCTACGGGCAAATCAATGAGTTCTTTTTGGGTGAACAGAACCCGATTCTGTTGGTGATTCCGCCGTTGGTGGCGCATGGCTACAAGACGATAGGGGTGGAGCCGTCGCTGTTGATTAATTTCCCGACGGAGCCGTACAATCGGGAGCAGCCCGACGAGTTCCGCCTGCCCTATGATACGCTCGAAATCCCGTACAATTGGGAGATTCGGATGGGGTGAGGAACCCTCCGCGCTCGCATGGACGGTTTATTGGGGCTTACGACACCTGGCGCAGGTCGTCGCTGGTGAGCAGGCGTGGTTCCTTGCGCTGGGTGATGGTTTCCTCCGTGATGACCACACGCTTAATTTGGGGATTGGAGGGCACCTCGTACATGACATTCAGCATCACTTCCTCCAGGATGGAGCGTAGGGCGCGGGCGCCTGTACCGCGCTGAATCGCCTCGCGGGCGATGGCTCGCAGCGCGCCCTCCTCCACCACCAATTCCACCCCATCCAGTTCAAAGAACTTTTGATATTGGCGCACAAGCGCGTTCTTCGGCTCCACCAGGATGCGGCAGAGGGTCTCCTCGTCCAATGCGTCGAGGGTGGCGATGACGGGCAGACGCCCGATAAACTCCGGGATAAGCCCGAATTTGAGCAGGTCTTCGGGCATCACATGCTGAAGGATCTCGCCCACATTCCGTTTGCGCTTCGATTCGGGGTGCGAGCGGAAGCCCATCGTCTGGTCGCTTAATCGCCGTTCGATAATCTTGTCTAACCCTTCAAAAGCGCCGCCGCAGATGAACAGGATATTGGTGGTGTCGATCTGAATGAACTCTTGATGGGGGTGTTTGCGCCCTCCTTGGGGAGGGACATTGGCGATAGTGCCTTCCAAGATTTTGAGCAGTGCCTGCTGCACGCCTTCACCTGACACATCGCGCGTGATGGAGGGGTTATCCGCTTTGCGGGCAATTTTGTCGATTTCGTCGATATAGATGATGCCACGCTCAGCAGCCTTGATATCCATATCGGCTGCCTGGATGAGGCGCAGGAGAATGTTTTCGACATCCTCGCCCACATAGCCCGCTTCGGTCAGGGCGGTGGCATCGGCGATGGCGAAGGGAACATTGAGGATGCGTGCCAGCGTCTGCGCCAGCAGTGTCTTGCCACTGCCCGTGGGACCAATGAGGAGGATATTGCTTTTTTGCAGTTCGACATCGCTTGCACTGCCCGCACGCAGCCGTTTGAAGTGGTTATAGACCGCGACCGCGAGCACGCGCTTAGCGCGTTCCTGACCCACCACATACTGGTTCAACACTCGATAGATATCTTTCGGCTTGGGAATCGTTTCGGAGAAACCCGTGTGGGAGAGGGGAGCAGGCGCGCTATCGTTGCGCAGAATATCGCCCGCCAGCTTGATGCAGTCCGCGCAGACCCCGCCATGCATTCCCAAGATTAACTTGCGCACCTGTTCGCGGCTCTTTCCGCACAGCACACATCGGTCCATCATCGGTTTGTCGCCTGTCAGTCTTGCCACGCATGTACCTCCTTGTCATCGACCACTGCGGTCCAGGATATGGTCGATTATTCCATATTCCAGTGCTTCTTTCGCAGACATAAAGTAGTCGCGAGCGGTGTCCTGTTCGATGCGTTCCAGTGGCTGACCGGTGTGTTTGTGCAGGATATTGTTGAGGATGTCTTTATAGCGCAGCACCTCACGCGCCTGAATTTCGATGTCGATGGCGGTGCCCTGGAAGCCGGCGTGCACCTGATGGATCATGATACGGGCATGGGGGAGGGCATAGCGTTTGCCAGGTGTGCCGCCTGCCAGCAGCACTGCGCCCATGCTGGCAGCCTGTCCCACGCAGATGGTTGCCACATCGGGCTTGATTGCCTGCATCGTATCGTAGATCGCCAGCCCTGCGCTGACGATGCCCCCTGGCGTGTTGATGTACATATCGATGTCTTTATCGGGGTCCTCCTTCTCCAGGAAGAGCAGTTCGGCAATCACCAAGTTGGCAACCTGATCATCGATCGGCTCGCCCAGGAAGATGATGCGGTCCTTGAGCAGGCGCGAATAGATGTCGTAGGCGCGCTCCCCACGCGCCGTCTGTTCCACCACCATCGGTATCAGCTGACTGCGTACGATTCGGCTCATGATTTCACTCCCTCACTATTCAGAAAAGCAGCGCGCTACTCACTACTCACCACTGCTCTATTTTGGACGATTTGCACCAGTTTCCGTAGCGTTCTGTCCAGCAGTAGCTCGTTGCGGATGCGGCGTGCCAGTTCCGGGTCGTTCAGCAGGCGGGCGCGTTCGGCAGGGGTTGTGGCCAGTTCTTGTGCTGCCCGCTGCACCATTGCCTGAACTTCTTCTGGGCTAACCTCAATGCCCTCGCGTCGCGCGATTTCCAGCAGAATGAAGGTGTTTTGGAGTTTGACCTCCGCACGCTGCATCAACAGCTCTATCAGTTGTTCCTGACTCAGGTTCGCTTCCTGCATGAACATAGGCAGGGTAATGCCTTGGGACTGCAGCCGCTCGGCCAGGTCGATCAGCTCCCGTTCGGCCTGCTGTTGGATGAGCACCTGTGGCAGGTGGACGGTGCTGCGTTGGCGCAGGATGTTGAGCAGCTCGCTCTCGATGCGTTCGGTTTCGCGTTGCTCTTTGTCGGCGAGGATGCTGGTGCGAATGAACTCGCGCAGTTCGTCATAGGTTCCCATGCCCAGCCGTTGAGCCAGTAGATCGTCGAGCGGAGGCAACTGGGGTGCGTGGATTTGCTCTAAGGTAATCTCGATTGGCTTCATCTTGCCCGCCAGCGCTTCGTCGCTGAAATCTTCGGGGAAGGTGAGCGTGACGGTTTTTGTCTCGCCTTCGCGCATGCCAGCCAGCGCGTTATCCAGCTCACCGAACGATTCGCCCAGGATAACCATGTAGCGGCTGGGTTGAGCATTCTCCTCTTCCAGCGAGCGGATACGGATAACGAGGCGGTCTTTGGGTTGGGCAGGGCGGTCGCTCGCGCGTTTCAGCTCCATGAATTGCTCCTGCAGCGATTCGAGCGACTGCTGCACCTCTTCTTCGGTCGCTTCCTGGGGGGCGCGTTCGATATGGATGTCGTGGTAATCCCCCAACTCGACCTGGGGAGGCAGCGGCACGAACGCCTTATAGCGGAACGGCTCGCCTTCTTGGAGCTGTTCGATATCAACCCGAGGTGAAGTGTAGGGTTCGAGCTGGTGCTGCTGGAGTGCGCGTGGAAGCGACTCTTCGATGAGTAGGTCGCGCACGGCGTTTCGCACCTGCTCTTCGGGAAGATGCTGGCGCAACACAGCAATCGGTGCCTGTCCGGGGCGGAAGCCGGGCACTTGCACCGTTTTACCCAGCATGCGGATGGCGCGTTCAAAGGCGCGGTTGACCACTTCAGGCTCTATTTCGATATGTAGTTGAACATTCACGGGGTCAAGTTGTTGCACTGTGATTTCCATCGTTATGCCTCATAAGAAGTTGGAGCGGGAGACGGGATTTGAACCCGCGACCCCCTCGTTGGCAACGAGGTGCTCTACCCCTGAGCTACTCCCGCTCATCTCGTTTTCGATTATACCCGATAGATTGGTGGGCGAGGGGAGACTCGAACTCCCACGGGTTGTCCCCACCAGATCCTAAGTCTGGCGTGTCTACCAGTTCCACCACTCGCCCGATGGTGCCGGGGGTCGGAGTCGAACCGACGACACCTGGATTTTCAGTCCAGTGCTCTACCGCTGAGCTACCCCGGCATGCATCTGGCGGGGCTGACGGGACTTGAACCCGCGACCTCCAGCGTGACAGGCTGGCGCTCTAACCTGGCTGAGCTACAGCCCCCGCCCCGCTCAAGCCGCTGGTGGGCGAAGCAGGACTCGAACCTGCGACCTCTTCCTTGTAAGGGAAGCGCTCTCCCAGCTGAGCTATTCGCCCGGCGTACCCAAAATCCCTCTCTCGCGCCCGCATGGGCATCCCTAAAGAGGGATTTTGCCGAGCGTCCCTATTATACCACATCCCCTGCAGGGTTTGTCAAGGGGGGTGGAGGAGGGTGTTCGAAAATTCGCGTAGGCAATCACCACCCACACACAACACACAAAATTACCCTACCCAACCACAAAATTTTCTTTTCCGACCCAGAAGCAAAATTTTTTCTCTGACCCAGACGGGTACCCCAGAGAAAAAATTTTGGGCTACCCCGGAAAAGAAAATTTTGGATGATGGCGTAGATGGTTTTCCCATTTGAGTTCAGCGGGGTGGCTGACCCCCCGTGTGGGGGTTGCGTTTTTAGCCTCCCTGTGAGGGATTGAAAGTGAGGAATTGAAAGCAACCACAGTAGGGGCAGGCCCCCGTGCCTGCCCCGTTTTTAGTGCCTGCCCCGTTTTTAGCCTACCTGTGAGGGATTGAAACAGACGATGAATCGATAGTTCGAACTCGTCTAAAGTGGTGGGCGGATGGGCAGGAGCGTGAGCGCGAGCCGCAACAGGCTCTTCAGGCGCAGCGGATAGAGCCGCAGTGATTGCCAATATGCCCGACACGCCCTGCGACGGTCCCCTAACAGCGCGTATTCCGTGCCCAGACAAGCGTAGGAGTGCGCTAGTGCAAGGCGCATCGCATGCCGGCTGGTCGCCCGTTGCCACAGGCGCGCCTCGTTGGCATGAATGGTCTGCTCCCGCACGCGCACATCATCCTCATACACACGACGATGCTGGAACGAGGCGTTCGCGCCATGCACCCGATAGAAAGTGAGCGGCTCGTCGATGAAGGCGATGTCGTACTCCAGCGCGATGCGGAACCACATCTCCCAGTCGCCAGAACCAAATAAATCCTCACGGAAGCCACCCAGCCGGTCGAAGCACTCACGGCGTACCATCACCGAGGAAGCAATGATTTTATTGCAGCGCACCAGCGCCTCGATGATGTTGCCTGATGGCGTGCGGGGCCATTCGAAGCCCAGCGGATTGCCGGAGAGCATCTTGCCCTCTGCATCGATGAACCGTCCATCCGTATGCACCAGCCCGACCTGTGGCTGCGTGTCCAGAAGGGCAACCTGTTTCTCCAGCTTGGTGGGCGCCCAGAGGTCATCCGAGTTCAGAATTGCCAAGTAGCGCCCACGCGATTCGGCAATGCAACGGTTAAGTGTGGGATAGGTGCCGCGATTCGGCTGCGTAAAGAGGCGTATACGCTCCCCATAGCAGCGTAGCAACTCCACCGAACCATCGGTGCTGCCGTCATCCACCACGACCACCTCATAATCGGTGAAGGTCTGGTCGAACACGCTCTGCAAGGTGGCGGGCAGGAAGCGCGCATGGTTATAGCTGGGTATCAATACACTGACCCTGGGACGGCTCATCATAAAGATTGTACCTGTTAGGCGAGTAGTGCGTAGAACCTACCCGCCATTCGCCATTCGTTACTCGCCTAAGAGGTTTTAGAATGGGGGCGAGGGGGGTAGACCCGCTGTGCGCACACTGATTTCGCTGCGCGCTTCATTGCCCGCGCGGTCAATAACCCGCAGTTGCACGCGCACGTTCGCGCTTGCCCCCGAGGGGGTCCACTGAGCGGTAAAGGTGCCTGTGTAGGTGGAGCCGTTGCCCGACGCGCTGAGCGTCACGCTCGCTTGCGTATTGTCAGGATAGGTCACGATGGCAACCACTGCCTGCACTCCGCTATCGACATCGGTGACAGTGGCATTAATTTGCGCCTGGGTACCGACCGTGAGCAGGCTGGGTGAGACGGCAAGCGAACTGATGGTCGGTGGAGTGGTGTCCAGCGTGCCGCTCCCTCCGCCTCCACCACCCCCACCGCCTCCGCATGCCAGCACCAGCACGGCGGCTATCATGCTTAGCCCGAACAGTGCATACTTTTCGATGGTGCGCATCGCTCTCTCCTGCCTATCTTGTCATAACAATCGGTATGGCGGCGCGGGCGATTTGACCGTCCTCACTCATCGCCACGATTTCCGCCAGATATTGACCGGGGGGTAAACGCACGCCGTTATCGTCCCGCCCGTCCCAGAGGAACTGTTGTGGTCCTGCGCTGCGCGAGCGATAATCGCTCAGCGTGCGGAGAATGCGTCCACCTGCACGAATCTGCACCTGCAGGCGTGCCTCTGCGGTGAGCGTAAAGTGGAGCGTGAAGGCTTGCCCAGTGCCGCGTCCGCCCTGCACGGTTGGATTCAGCACGCGTAGCAGCGCGTGGCTGGCGATGGGCTCTATCCTGAAGCGGTAGACGCCTCCTGACGCCGGCGCCGTGAAGGTGAAGGAGCCAGCGGCATGGAGAGGACGGCGTGTTCCTGTGCGCTCGTCCACCAGTGCGAGGTTCACTCTGTGAGGCAGGCGCAACAGGTTGCCCACGCGCAGCGTGATGGGCTGAGGCTGCGTGCCGGGCGCGACCTCCACTTCCAGTAGCCAGCGCGTGCTTCGTCCGAACTCGGCACGCAGGTCGGTGGCGAAGTAGCCCTCACTGCGACGCAGGCGCAGCTGCACGGGTGACGCATTTTCAGGCGGCTCCGGCGCAGGGCTTGCCATCACCGCACGCCCGCCCGATACGCCAATCCAGACCGCGTTACTGGAGCCGTCCGCACGAATCGCTTCGATGTGGAGTGCCCATGCGCTTCGGTTGCGCCTATTTCCAAAATTTTCTTCTCTGGTGAAACGTGTGGCGCGTCCGCGCCCGCTCGCGTTCAGCACCAACTCGCACTCTTCACGCGCCAAAATCCAGTAAGCGCGCCACGGTTCCAACTCGCTGAGCACTCCCGGTAGCTCCTGCGCATCATACACCAGCGCATATTGCCCGTGCATGGGGTCGTTCGGGTTCTGTTGCCATGTCCACAGGTAGTCGTCGATCCAGCCAGCTTGTTGCGCCTCGCGCAGGCTTGTGCGCTCGCTGCCACGCTGTACCTGAACCGTGTCTAAATCCCATGCGATGGGCGTCAGCGAGGGGTTCGCAATAAGGTTCCAGCCGGGCTGAAGCAACAGCACGATCTCGCCCGTGATCGATTCGCCTTGCAGATCGGGTCGGACAGGGCTGGTCGCCTTGACGAAATAGCCCTCACCGGGCTGCAACTGGCTCACACTGGCGTATTGCTGCGCGGTGGCGTTCCAGCGCATCAGGATGGTGCCGTTCAGACCGAGTGAATTGGGGTCGCTCGCACTGGGGCGCAAGCTGAGCGCGAAGGTCTGTACACCTTGCAGCGTGCGTGGCACTTCACCCAATACATTCAGTGTGCGTGTACTGCTCCAGTTGCCGAGGTTGCCCGATACATCGCATGCGCGCGCCTGCCAGGTAATCGCGCCGATGGGCAGCGGCTGTGAATCAGGCACGGGGAAGGCAAGCGTCGTTCCGCTGGGCACCTGGTCGGTGGTGAAGGTCAGCGTTTGGGAGCCTGCGCTCACTTTAATCTCGAAGGAGACAGGTTGCCCCCCAGGGTCGGTCGCTTTCAGACGGAAAACGGGCGTGCGTGAAGTGTACGCGCCATTCGCTGGGCTGATGAGTTCGGGCGCGCTGGGCGGAACATCCGGTTCAGGCACCGTGAAGCGTGTCGGTGCGCTCCAATCGCTCAGCGCGTTCTGGCTGTCTCGCGCCCGCGCACGCCAGGTATATGCCCCAGGCTCCAGCGCAGTGGGCACAGTAAAGCTCACCTCGTTGCCGCTGGCAACACTCTGGGTTGTGTATTCGAACGGCAGACCAGATGGGGGTGTAATCTCGATCGTTGCGCTTACAGGGTCGCCATCTGGGTCGCTCAAGCGCAGGCGGAAGGTGGGCGTGGAGGTAACGGTCGCATTATCGGCAGGCTCCAGCATCACCGGCGTATCGGGTGGACGGTTCGTGGCGGACACAGTAAAGGTGAAGATGCCACTCCAGACACTAAAGTTGCCTGTACTATCCTGTGCCCGCGCACGCCATGTGTAGCTGCCCGCGCTCAGCGGCTGTGAAGTGGGAATAGCGACGCTCGCCTCCGAACCACTCGCAACGAAGCCTGTTTCGAGGGTGCGCGTCGTGCCCGATGGCTGAGAGGTGATTTCGATAATCGCTTTCACCGTGTCGCTATTCGGGTCGCTCAGCCGCACGCGGAAGGTAGGAGTGGGCGTGACGGTGCTGCCATCAGACGGGCTAATGAGCACAGGGATCTCGGGCGGTTGGCTGGGCTGGGGCACGATGAAGCGGCGCGTGTCTGTCCAGCCGCTGTCGCCTCCGTGCAGATCCAGCGTCTTGGCACGCCAAGTGTAGTTGCCAGGTGCCAACGCCTGCGACTGCGGCACGGTGAAACTGACTTCGTTCCCACTGTTAACCTGCTGCGTATCGAAGCTCAGCGTCTGATTGTTGCCTGTGATCTCGATCACGGCGCGTACAGGGTCGTTATCGGGATCGCTCAAGCGCAGGCGGAAAGTGGGCGTGGGGGTAACGGTCGCATTATCGGCAGGCTCCAAAATGACGGGTTTGCCCGGCACCTGATTCGCGATCGTGAGTATGCGCGATTGGCTCCAGCCGCCGGAAGCACCGCGCTCATCGGTCGCCCGTGCACGCCAGGTGTAGCTGCCCGGTGCCAGCGGCTGGCCCGCCGGGATGTCGATAGAAACGGTCGTGCCGCTGTCCACCCAGTGAGATTGATAGGTGTGCGTGCGGTTGTCACTCGCGGTAATTTCTAAAGTGACTTGTACACGATCGCCGTTGGGGTCACTCGCCTGAATCTGGAAGGTAGGAGTACGCCCCGTGAGGCGGGCGTTGTTATCGGGGCTGATTAACACAGGCGTGTCGGGCGGCTGATTGGGCGGTCCCGACACCCACGCATAGACCAGCCCATCCTCACCACCTGTGAGCATTGTCTGACCGTCAGGTGAGATGGCAAGCGCGTGGATGGGCATATCGTGCGCGTTCAGCTGGCTATGGAACGCACCTGTGCCGGCGTTCCACACGCGCACCGCGCCATCCCAGCTCGTTGTGAGAAGCAGCGAACCATCCGGTGTGTACGCCACGCGCGAGACCACATCGGGATGAGGGAGCGTGATGACCTCCGTGCCGGTGGCAACATCCCAGAGGCGTGCGGTGCTATCCGTGCTGCTGGTGGCGAGGCGGGCTCCACTGGGCGAGAACGCGAGGGCGGTAATATATTCCCCATGCGCATTAATCGTACGGGTCAGATTGCCTGTGCTGGCGTCCCAGAGCCGAACAACACCACCTGAATCGCCCGTCGCAATCAGCGAGCCATCGGCAGAGAAGGCGACCGCCGTTGCGCCGCCCGTATGTCCCGATAAGGTGCGAATCAGCGTGCCCCCAGGCACCGCCCAGAGCTGCACCGTGCCATCCATACTGGCGGAGGCAAGGGCGGAACCGTTAGGCGCGAAGGCGAGCGACTTGATCTCATCACTGCCTGCACTCCACCGACCCACAAGCGTGCCACTGGGCATCGAACGGAGAGAGATATTGCCGTTCCAATCGCCCGTCGCGACGAGGGTTCCATCAGGTGAAACGGCAAGGGCGAGAATGGGCGAATCCTGCGCGATGGCTTGCTGGAAACTGCCATCGCTCGCGTTCCAGCGTCGGAGCACAGCATCGAAACCTGCGGAAACGACCGAGCCACCCGCTACAAAACCCGCACCATACACCGCATCGGCGGGCGCGGCAAGGCTCCCCTGCGCCGTGCCGTCCGACACACGCCAGAGGCGAACCGCATGCTCTCCACCGCCAGAAGCAAGCCGTGTCCCATCGGGCGCCAGTGCAAGGCTCAACACCTCGCGTGTGTGCCCAGTCAGCGTGCGAATCGGGCTCCCGTCAACAAAGTTCCACACCCGAATGGTCGCGTCCCAGCTGCCCGAAATGAGCTGCGAACCATCGGGCGTAAACGCAAGGCTGCTGACCATACCGCTATGCCCGCTCAAGGTGCGTTGCCAGCTGCCATCCGAGGCGGACCACAGTTTGATGTCCCAGTCGCTGCTGCCTGTGGCGAGTGTCGCGCCATCGGGCGACCAGGCAACGGCATAAATGGGGGCGGAATGGGCATCGATGTTCTGAAGGAGGGCACCGTCGCTTACCTGCCAGATACGGAGCGTACCATCCCACCCACCCGTTGCCAGTCGTTGACCATCAGGCGAGAAGGTGAGGCTCCCCACAGAGGCACTATGCCCGCTGAGCGTGCGTACCGCTGCGCCCGTGCTGGCGTTCCAGAGTTTGGCATTGTTATCAGTGCCCCCAGATGCCAGCAAGCTGCCATCAGGTGAAAACGCGACGGTAAGGGATGCACCCGAATGGGCATCGATCGTTCTGACCATCGTACCCGTAGCGACCTGATAGAGGCGCACTTTACCGTCGTCGCATGCGGACGCCAGCAGCTGGCTATTAGGCGAGAATGCCAGCGCGTTCACCTGCGCTGTGTTGCCGCGCAGCACGCGCACGAGGCGATTACTACTCGTTTGGTAAAGGGCGATTTGCCCGCCCAGCGACGCAGCTGCGAGATACTGACCGTCGGGCGAGTAGACGACCGCCTGACCGCTGAGAATGGGCTGACGCCAGAGGATATCGCTCTGCGCCCAACTCACCGCCACCAGAGAACTCCATAGAAAGGCAAGTTGCCACCGCGTCATTCGCATCCCGTGCCGATTATCGGCAGGGCAGTCTGAAATTTTTCTCCCAATCGCTTGGCGGGCGAGCCTCCCGGCGAACCGAAAGCCCTCACCCCCAGCCCCTCTCTTAGAGGGCGAGGGGCGTGGAGGGCGAGTCTCCTGGCGTGTAGGGGCAGACCTGGGTGCAAAATTTTCTTTTTCGACCCAGTGGACTTCCCTGTGTGCGGGGGCTACAGGGGGGCGTTTGGGGAGGGGCGCATGGCAAATCGTAGCGGCTTGCCCAAATGCTTTCCTCGCAACTGTCCACAAGCGGCGTCAATCTCATGCCCGCGTTCCACGCGCTGCGTCACGCGGATGCCCGCCTGCTCCAGAACCTGGCGGAACGCCTTCACCCGCTCTGGCTCAGGGCGCTGAAAGTTGTCGGGTGTGGGCACATAGTTGAACGGGATCAGGTTCACCAAGCAGGGCAAATCCCGTAGCCGTTCTGCCAGCATACGCGCGTGGCGCGGTGTATCGTTCACCCCGCGCAGCAACAGATATTCAAAAGTCACGCGCCGCCCCGTCCGCTCAAAATAGTAGCGCGCTGCCTCCAGCAGATCCGCCACTTTCCACTTTCGGCTCACAGGCATCATGCGGGCGCGTGTTTCATCGTCGGGTGCATGCAGTGAGATTGCCAGCGTAAGGGGCAACTTTTGGTCCGCCAGCGCGTAGATTTTAGGCACAATCCCGACCGTCGAAAGGGTGATGCGTCGCATGCTGATGCCGACCTCTTCATGGATCAACCGTATCGCCACCAGCACATTCTCCAGATTGAGCAGTGGCTCCCCCATGCCCATCAGCACCACATGGCTGATGCGCTGCTCGCTGAGTCGCTGCAGATGAAGCAACTGGTCGATAATTTCGCCCGCGGTGAGATTGCGTGTGAAACCGCCCTGTGCCGTGGCGCAGAAGCGACAGCCCATCGCACAGCCTACCTGCGTGGAAAGGCAGACCGAAATGCGATCCTCATAAGGTAGCAGCACGCACTCGATAACCTGCTCATCTTGCAGCGCAAGCAAACACTTAAGGGTGCCGTCGTGTGAGCGCTGAACGGTTTCGATGCGGTTGGGGCTAATGCAGGCTATCTCGTTCAGGCGGGTGCGCAACGCGGCAGGCAGATCGGTCATTACCTCGAACCGATCTGCCGCCTTGCGATAGATCCATGTCGCGAGCTGGTTGCCCCGATAAGCAGGCTCCCCCAGCTCGGCTATCCATGCACGCAACTCGGCTGTGCTTTTGCCAATCAGTACCAACCGCTCCCTCATCGAAAAAGAGGATACCCTCAGCCCTCTTGGGAATACATCACGCAGGTTCAACATACCACCCTCGTCTCTGATCTTTCAGCATCTCCTTTTGTATGCCAAGTCGCCCCTCCCTTACCCTCCGCACGCGAAGGGCATATACGCTGCATGTCGCAACACCCCTCTGGCATATTATCAGCAGACTCCTGCGTGCGGGAGAGGGGCTGGGAAAAGCTCGAACGCTCTGAGCCGTATTGGATTCAAGCAGTGTACCCTTGTCGAGTGGGGCATCCCGATTTATGGGGGCAGGAGGGCATAAGGAGCGCGATGCAAGCGAACCACTCCCTCCAAATGGCTCAAATTTTGAACCTGTTTTTGACTAACCAGTCGTTCGACGACATTTTCACCCACCACCCACTACATCCTGTATCCCTATCCCCAACAAAAACCCTACCCCTCGTATGACAAAAACCCGCTTGTCGTCGATCGCCGACTTTCTGCCCTCTGAGTTCAAATCGCCACCCGATCGACGACAGGACTTGACTTTGTTGTCACCGATAGGGTATAGTATGGTCGCCAACGGGCAAAGTGCGTGCACCTTGACAATCGGGCTTTTTTGAGTTCAGCGGGATGGCTGACCCCCCGCGTGGGGGTTGGGTTTTTAGCCTACCTGTGAGGGATTGAAACTATGCAGGCGGTTTATGCTTGGGCGCGTGGGCGTCCGGTTTTTAGCCTACCTGTGAGGGATTGAAACTTGCGTGCATAAGGCGCAGGGTGAAGCTGATGGGGAATGTTTTTAGCCTACCTGTGAGGGATTGAAACAGGGGCGTTCTTCCCCCCGACCAGGTCAATCACCGGTTTTTAGCCTACCTGTGAGGGATTGAAACCAGGGCCAGGGTGCGCCGCGAGCGAAAATCCCTCTCGTTTTTAGCCTACCTGTGAGGGATTGAAACGTGTCTCCCCCCCTCTTGATTTCGCCCCGGGTGATAGTTTTTAGCCTACCTGTGAGGGATTGAAACCTCTGTCATCATAGAGGAGGGTTTGGGCGGCTTCGCGTTTTTAGCCTACCTGTGAGGGATTGAAACGTCAGCTCATAAACGAGCCGCCGACGCTCTTCCGCACGTTTTTAGCCTACCTGTGAGGGATTGAAACCGAGCGAAAATCCCTCACAGGTAGGCTAAACAGGGGGTTTTTAGCCTACCTGTGAGGGATTGAAACATTGTTGGGCAGGTTCGTACCTCATACCTCCCCCCCGTTTTTAGCCTACCTGTGAGGGATTGAAACAACCGATTCATACAGGATATGAGCCTGATTCGTCTGCGTTTTTAGCCTACCTGTGAGGGATTGAAACACGCGGCGGCTGAGAGGTATCTCCCCCCTAAGGAACGTTTTTAGCCTACCTGTGAGGGATTGAAACTAGGCTAAAATGGTGGAGGCGGGGGGAATTGAACCCGTTTTTAGCCTACCTGTGAGGGATTGAAACATGCTTTTTTGTGTGGGGGGTGGCAGTGGGTGAAAGGTTTTTAGCCTACCTGTGAGGGATTGAAACTGGAGGCCCGGCGCAAGGCCGGCAAGTCCAAGGGCGCGTTTTTAGCCTACCTGTGAGGGATTGAAACCAGTCGTCGATGATGGGCCCTTCCATCACCGTCCTGTTTTTAGCCTACCTGTGAGGGATTGAAACCTGTGGATACCCATGCGACGAACCTGCTCCTGCACGAGTTTTTAGCCTACCTGTGAGGGATTGAAACGCTGGAGGTCGAAGAGCAGCGTCAGGCGGTGCAGCAGAGTTTTTAGCCTACCTGTGAGGGATTGAAACAATGGCGCAAGCGGACGAGCATCTCGACGCGGTCGAAGTTTTTAGCCTACCTGTGAGGGATTGAAACTCGGCGTTGCCTGCGGAACGCGATGGCGAGCGCGAGCGTTTTTAGCCTACCTGTGAGGGATTGAAACGTCGCCCCCATATCAAAAATACCCCCCCGCAGCCGCGTTTTTAGCCTACCTGTGAGGGATTGAAACTGCAGCTGCCTCACTGGGGAGAACCACCTCCACGCGCGTTTTTAGCCTACCTGTGAGGGATTGAAACCTGCATTGAGCCTCTGACGGACTTTAGAGTCCGTCTTGTTTTTAGCCTACCTGTGAGGGATTGAAACGCGGCCTCGCCGCCCTCGGCCTCGACCAGAATGCGAGTTTTTAGCCTACCTGTGAGGGATTGAAACCCAAACACGACGCGCGTCCTGCCCTCCCCTCCAGAAGTTTTTAGCCTACCTGTGAGGGATTGAAACCGGCCTTGCCGCCCTTAGCGGCGCGGCGAGCATCCAGGTTTTTAGCCTACCTGTGAGGGATTGAAACGGCGGGGGGGGGGGATGTGTACAAAGCACATCGGCTCGTTTTTAGCCTACCTGTGAGGGATTGAAACAAAGGTGACCGTGCGCGAGGTGCGCACGTCCAACCGTTTTTAGCCTACCTGTGAGGGATTGAAACCTGCTCACCCCGCCGCGCACCCCAACCGCACCCCGGGTTTTTAGCCTACCTGTGAGGGATTGAAACCTCTTTGAAGCCATCACCGCGAACCCGCTCTACTGGGTTTTTAGCCTACCTGTGAGGGATTGAAACGCAAAGCCCCACTGCCCCCCTTGTGAATAAATCCCTGTTTTTAGCCTACCTGTGAGGGATTGAAACACGGAGTACCAGCACGCTCACTAAACCCTCACGCATACTGTTTTTAGCCTACCTGTGAGGGATTGAAACAATTGAGGAGGCGGCTGAGAGAGGTGCGGGCAAGTACGTTTTTAGCCTACCTGTGAGGGATTGAAACTGCTTTCGGCTTGCAGTAACGGCATAGATAGCTCAGTTGGTCTGTCATTCTGAGCGAAGTGAGGGATCTCAAGCGAATAGTGGGGTTTAGCCGCTCCAAGGGGTGAAATCGCCATAATGCTCGCGCAGCACCCGCTCACTAATCAAGCGTTCATAGCTCTCGTCGCTGTGTCTGACCAGTTCGCACACATAAATCTTGCCTTCTTGCTCGTAGAAAATCACGCGTTCGTTGCAATGCCCTCGGGGGTAGACTAAGCAGTCACCGTTCCGCACAAGTTCGGTCTGATTACTGCGCAGATCGGGGTGCCTTAGCTTGCGCAATACCTTATCAAAACTTTCACGCGTGCTGGGTTCGGCGGACTGGTAAGCTTCTCGCGCTTTACGGGAGAGCAGTATCGGCTCCCCTGGCAAGGTCATGCGCTCCTCGTAGGCACGATAGAATGTCTCCCCTGCAGGCGACAGGTAGGTACAGCCATCTGGCTCATCCCTCAACAGAAGATAAATCTTATCTTTAGCGGGTAGATTGTGCAAACGCTGCTGCACTTCGCCGGTTTTGCGTGGCTCCGAGTCGATCCATTCAAAGAACTCCTCGTAGGAAGCAAACAGCGAGTAGTCCCAGTTAATGGGGATCGGGGGTATCTCGATGATGTCTTGGAACGCCTCGTGAATGTAGTAGACGGACACATTGAACAGCAGTCCGACCAGGGTGGCATAGGCGACTTCGGCTTTGAAGCCGCCTGTGGCGTTAATCAGCACCTTGCGTTCCGCCTTGCGCTCCTTCTGGATATGCTCAATCAGTGTGGCAACCAGCGAGCGCAGCCCGAGCATTTTGAAGCGGCTTTCGGTGTAATTTAGGTTATGCACACGCGCAATCTCCACCTGATAGCCCTGATGGCTGTAGAACGCTTTCAGCGCGTTGGCGCATAGATCCCCCTCATCGGTATCAGAGTAGAGGAGCACGATTCGGTCACCCTCCTGCAGCAATCGTTTCAGCGAGTTAGTCTCTGCACTGGCTTCCTCAGGCGATGCTTGGCGTAGATAGTTTGTCAATTCCTGCAAAGACACGGCTTCGTTAGAGCCACGCCGCAGATTCCTGCGCGCGTTGTTCAACAACGACGCCCCCACAGTGGTCAAGATCGTTCGCATATATGCCTCCCTCTGGGAGTATACCATGTCCTCTTATCTCCTTGGGTCGGATTAAGCAGAGTTCGCCATCATCAGGTAGAATTAACAGGTAAGGAGCATAGCCTGCGCGAACCTGACCAACGAAGCAGGAATCGCCATCAGTAGGTAGAATCAACAGGATGGAGGCAGTTCATGTCGTTCAGCGATTCAGAAAAGGTCTGGTTGGCGGCGCTGCTGCATGATATTGGGAAGTTCCAGCAACGCGCCGAGTGGGACTCAAGAATCCGACACGAGGAGTTCGGGGCAAAGTGGTGTGAACAGAACTACTTTACCCTCGCCTTTGGCGACGACCTCGCTGAGGGGGTGCGCCAGCATCACAACCCCAATCCCGATAGACGCAACACCGACCGCCTGCGCCTGATACAGATCGTGCAACTGGCGGATAGGCTGGCAGCGGGCGAGCGTGCGCAGGAGACGCGCGAGCAGGAGGATCCACAACGCAGTGGGCTGGTCTCTATCTTCTCCCGCATCCCGCTCAACTGGATTGATGGCGGTGAACCCAGCTATCCGCCCGAACAACGCTATCCCGTTCAGCCGTTAGACTGGAACAGCGAAACGCTTCTGCCACAGACGAACCCACACATCGGTCAGGACGCCTACAAGAACCTCTGGGAAGAGTTCAACCGGGAGTGGCAGCGTCTCGCGGCGAACCGAACTTACACCTCTGCCGATTTCCGCACGATTGTCGCCTTGCTGGAAAAGTACACCAGCTTTGTGCCATCCGCCACACCATGGGAAAACCAGGACGAACGCACGGTCCCCGATGTTTCGCTGTATGACCATTTGCGCGTAACGGCTGCCATCGCGGCGTGTTTGGACAAGCAACTGATACCTAATGCGCTGGAGCAGGCATGGCGCAATCCCAAGGAATATAACGAACCGCTGCTGGCGCTGGTGAAAGGGGATCTGTCGGGTATTCAGGAATTTCTCTATCTGACAGGTCGTGGAGGGGCGGCACGCGGGTTGAAAGGACGCTCCTTCTTCCTGCAACTGCTCACCGAAGCGATTGCCCAGTTCATTCTGCGTAAATTTGAGCTGCCCATCGTGTGCCAGCTGCTTGCCAGTGGCGGGCACTTCTACCTGTTCATCCCGTACAATGCCCTCGAGCAGCTCCGTCGGCTCCGCGAGGAGATAAGCCGTAAGCTGTTCAAGGCTTTTCAGGGCGACTTGCGCATGCTGATAGAGGCGGTGCCGCTGACCACAGCGGACTTTCTGGGCAACTTTGCTGGCAAGTGGGCGGAGCTGGGACAGGCGTTGAATCGAAGCAAGCAGCGTCTGTGGGCGGAGCTGCCCGACAACGAGTTTCAGCAGCTCTTTACCCCTGTCCAACGCGCCACCGATGCCGAATCGCTGTGCCAGGTGTGCCACGGCGCGTGGCAGCGCGGACAAGGCGGGATTCTCGACGATGACTTGCGTAAATGCCGCCGCTGCCACAGCTTCGAGGAGCTGGGCACCCGCCTTCGCACCCTGCATGCATTGCACATCGAATGGATTGACCCGATAGACCCACCCGAGAATGCCGACTGGGAACAGACGCTGGGTGCTTTTGGCTGGAAGATACACCTGGAGGGCGAGGCTCCTGCCGAGCCGAGATTCGTGAAAATCACCTTCAGCCCCGACTTCCTGCCAACACGCCTGCAGCCAAACGGCTCGTATGAGTTCCGTCCGCTCGCATCCGTGGTGCCACCTCCGATAAAGGGAAATCGCCTGCCCGATTACGAAGAGATCGCCGAGCGGGCGACGGGTGCGCAGTGGCTGGGCGTACTACGGATGGATGTCGATTCGCTGGGGCAGCTGTTTGCCAGAGGGTTGGGCAACGAAGCAACCGTTAGCCGCATGGCAACCCTCAGCCGCACGATGCGCTACTTCTTCGAAGGCTATGTTGCCCACCTGTGCGAAGCGTATGCCCAAAAACAGCAAATCTATCTGATTTATGCGGGTGGAGATGACCTGTTCATCGTGGGCGCGTGGAGCGTGCTGCCTGAACTGGCTTTCAAGATTCGGCGAGCGTTCCGCCAATTGGTGGGTGCAGACCACATCACGCTATCGGCAGGCATCGCCATCAACCATCCGACTGCGCCGTTGTATCAGCTGGCGGAAACGGCACGCCACGCGCTGGACGAACAGGCAAAAACGCACCGCTGGCAGGCAAATGGCACACAGCGCGAGAAGGACGCCATCTGCTTTCTACAGACACCGATGGGCTGGGGTGAGTTCGAGCGCGTGCACGCGATGTTCCAGCAGGTGTGCCAGATGGTGCAAGGTGAGGGCGATTCTCAGCGAGGCAAAGTGCCGCGCGCCTTCATCACGCGCCTGGCACACATCGCCTCCCTCTATCAGCGCAACGCCACCCATGTGCGCCAACTCATTCGCCAGGGGCAAGTCAGTGCAAACCGCAAGCACGACCTCACCTTCTATGCACGCTGGCTCTGGCGCAGCCTCTATCACCTCAGCCGATTCGCCGAACAACACAAGGCATGGCAACACGAAATCGAACAGATACGCAGTTTGCTCGTGGGCAACAACAGCATCATCCATCACCTGCATGTGGTTGCCCGCTGGGCAGAACTCTACACCCGTGGCAAGGAGGGATGAACGATGAACCGATCACAGCAACCGCAACGAGGACAGTCGCAACCGCAACAGTTCGATGCCAATCAGGTGCGTCGTGCCATCCATGAGGGCGGACGCGCCCTTGTGGATCTGGCGGAGCAAGTCGGCAAGCAGGTCAAAAATCAGGGGCTGACCACCAATCAGATCCGCAACATCTACGGACTGGTCAAGAAGATGGAGATGAAGGGCTTCGATCCGCACGAGTTGATAATGCTGAAACCGAAGATGGCATACGCAGCTGCGCGAGCAAGCGGACGCGGTGCGAAAACCCTATCGGAGGTGCTATCATATGCCATCGACGCGGTTGGCTCTGACGCCTCCAATTTTGCCCGCTTTGTCGACCTCTTCGAAGCCATTCTCGCCTATCACAAGGCAGCAGGAGGGAAGTAACCATGGCAAACAGCATTCAGATGATGGGTAAAGTAGTGATTACGGGCGGCATCCGTCTGGTGACGGGACTGCATATTGGCGGTGCCGCTGCGGGGCTGGACATCGGTGGCGTGGACAGCCCGATTATCCGCCACCCCGTGACACGCGAGCCATATATTCCCGGCTCCTCCCTACGGGGCAAGATCCGCTCCCTGCTGGAACGGGCTTACGACCGGCCCCTGAATAAAAAGGTGCAAGATGTGCGCCTGCACGAGTGCTACAAAGAACAGGAGTTCGCAGGATGTGCCGTCTGCCATGTGTTTGGCGTTTCGCCGGGCGAGCGCGTGCGTGGCGTTGCGCAGGGTGAACAAGCGGCTCGTCGCGGTGAATGGGCATCTTTCAAGCCGACGCGGCTCGTGGTGCGCGATGTGGCGCTCCATGCAGATTCGAAGGCTGAGTTAGAGCGAGCCGATACCGACCTGCCCTACACGGAGGTCAAGTGGGAGGCCGCGATAGACCGCATCACCTCCGCCGCCGTGCCCCGCCAAAATGAACGAGTGCCCGCTGGTGCCCGCTTCGAACCGTTCGAAATGATTTACACCATCTATCGTCTGAACGGGAATGACTGGCAACAGGATGTGGAGTGGCTCAAGGTGCTGTTTGAGGGTATGCGCCTGCTGGAGGATGATTACCTGGGTGGCTATGGTTCGCGCGGCGCAGGCAAAATCGCTTTTGAGAATCTGCGTGTGGAACTGCGTCCGCTGGCGTACTACATCCAAAACGCACCCCCCATCGAGTTGGCGACCGAGCTTGACCTGCGAGACAACACCCAAATCCAAAAGATTGTGGATGTTTCCAAGACCGAGTTGCAGAAGGGGCAATGACGGGTATGGTTGCTTATTATCTCGCTTTTCGGGCGCCGTTGCATATAGGCGAGCGGGGCATCGGTCAGGAGGAGACGCGCGAGTTCATCCCCGCCGATACCCTCTTTAGCGCCATCTGCTCGATATGGCGGCTGCTGTATGGCGTCGATTCGCTGAGCAACAACCTGTTGGCACGCTATCAGGATGCGGGGCGTGAACCGTTCTTCCTCACCTCGGCGTTCCCCTTCGCCAGTGCGCTGCGCTTCTACCCGAAACCGCTGCGCCCGCCCACCAACGACACCGAGACCGCCAAACGCTGGAAAGGCATCCGCTGGGTCTCCGAACGAGTGCTGGCGCAATACTTGCGGGGTGAAACGATTGCACTGGAGCCGCCGCCTGGGCCTCCGATGGAGCCATCACGGCTGCTGCTACAGGAGGGCGAGATACTCATTCATCCCGACGACTGGCACACGCTTCAAAATCACTGGGACTACGAACAGGATGACCTGGTGATTTATCGTCGTGCGGTGGTGCCGCGTGTGACGCTGGATCGCATCACGAACGCCTCACAAATCTGGCAGTTCGGTGAGGTGCATTTTGCGCAGGGCTGTGGATTGTGGTTCGGTGTGCAGTTTGGCGAGGCGAGTTTTCAGCCGCAGTTTGAGGCGTGCTTGCGCCTGTTGGGCGACACAGGGCTTGGCGGTGAGCGTGGGGCAGGACGCGGGCTGTTCACCTTTGCACGGCGCGAGTGGACTATCGAATCGCCCAAACAACCCGTGAATGCGTTCATCACCTTGTCGCCTTGGCTGCCCGCAAACGAGGAGCAGCGCAACTGGCTACGAGCCGATGGTTCCGCCTATCAATTGACGCTCAAGCGTGGCTGGCTTGGCTCGCCCGAAGCGAACAACTTGCGCCGCAAGGAGGTCTGGATGGTCGCGGAAGGCTCCTTGATCGCGCACCCACCTGAGTTCCGACTGGGACAATTGATCGATCTGCGCCCAGACCACGCCCCGCACCCCGCCTATCGCTATGGCTATGCTTTTCCCATCGGCACAACTGTTCCCTCCACCTCAGGGGTGAAATAAGATGGCAACACAACGCTATCGACTGGAGATTCTCAGCCCGCTTCATATCGGCAGCGGGCAAGAATATGGCGTCTTTGACGGCGTTTTCCAAAACGGACGGTGGTACCTGATCGATATCGAGAAGGTGCTAACCCGCAGCCGTGAAGACCCGACCAATCTGGCGAACGCGATGATGCAGTCAGGCTTCAACTGGGCAAGCTGGCTGCAGCGGCGTAATATCCCACCACAGGAGGTGGCGGCGCGCGCCGTTGTCTGCCATCAGAACCCTGCTCAGACCAAGATCCGCGCTTGCATCCGCGACCCGTTCGGACGCCCCTATATCCCCGGCAGCACACTGAAGGGCGCAATTCGAACCGCGATTCTGGAATGGTTGGTGCTGGATCTGGGTGAAGAGAAGCGCAGGAGGCTGGCACAAAAAGTTGTGCAACGCGATGAACGCGGTCGACTATCGCCACGCGAATGGGTCGGACGCGAAACGGTGGAGCGTGAGTTGTTAATCGGTCGAGGAAGGGGTAACGAATCGAACCGTGACCTGCTGCGTGCGCTGCACATTAGCGACTCAGAACCAATTGACCCCGACAAGGTGCAGATCGGACTGGTATGGGTCTACACGCTGCGTGGTAATCGCCTGGAGCAGAAACGCGTGGGCAACGAGGAGTACAAAATGTTTCTTGAGTGGCTGCCCACAAGCGTTGAAACCCGGTTGACTATCACCCTCGATGAAGGACTATTGCAGGGAACCGCGAAAGCAGATCTTGGTTTCAGCAATCAGCAGAAAGAGGCACTGCATGGGTTTATAGACGCCTGCAACAAGCGCGCCAGCTCGCTCATTGAGAGCGAACAGGGGTTTTATAAGAAGGATTATGGACTAAGCGCGATTGCGCAATTCTACGGGAGGTTGCACCAACGTTTGAACCAGGTAGAGACGCAAGGGGGATTCCTGCTCAACATCGGCTGGGGCGGTGGCTGGAAAGCCAAAACCGTCACAAATCCTCTGACCGAGGGGCTGGATGAGGAGTTCGAGCAGATTCGGAGGCTGTATAAACTGGGGAAGCGCGATACCGATGTTTTCCCCAAGACGCGCCGTGTGGCGTTTCGCAACAATCAGCCCCATGCACCGCTCGGCTGGGTCGCGCTGATACCCGAAGGAGGCACCTCATGAAACTCATCACTCTACTGGGCACAGGAAAATACGAAGAGACCGTCTATCGCTGGGCTGAACGCGAGAAATCCACACGCTTCATTCAGGAGGCGCTGGTGGAATGGCTGCAGCCGAAGACAACCTGCGTGCTGCTTACACAGGGCGCACGCAACAAAAACTGGGGTGCTTGCCGCCCTCTGCTGGAAGGCAAAACTAACATTCAGGAGGTGGACATCCCCGATGGCAAAAGTGAGCAGGAGCTGAGGCAAATTTTCTCTGCCATCGACCGCGTAGTGGAAGAGGGCGACACGCTCGCCTTCGATATCACGCATAGCTTTCGCTCACTGCCGATGATTACCCTGCTCGTGATTGCCTACTTGAAACAGGTAAAAAGCGTGCAGATTGCCCATCTGCTCTATGGGGCGTTCGAGGCAAAAAATGAGAAGGGGCAAACCCCCGTGTTCGAGCTTACCCCTTTCGTCGAGCTGCTGGATTGGCTGACCGCTGCCAAGATGTTTATTGCCACTGGCGACTCGCGCGAACTGGCAGGTCTGCTCGAAAAAGAGCAGAACACGGCGTGGCGCTTGCAACAGCCGAATGCTCCCAGACGCCTTAAGTCGCTTGCTAATGCTCTGAAAAAGGTCTCAAGCAACCTGCTACTGAGCCGCGTGCCGCTTTTAGCAGAATCGGTAAAAAGTCTCCGCCCAGCCATCGAGGATGCACAAGCCGAGATCGGGGAGCATGCGACGCCCCTTATACCACTCTTGAAGCAGATAGAGCAAGCCTACCGCCCCTTTGAACACGATGACCTGCAAACCCAGCTGGAGCTTATCGGTTGGTATCTCGAACGCGGGCATGTTGTTCAGGCGATGACCCTCGCCCGCGAATGGCTGATTAGCTATCAAGTGCAGTTGGACGGTCAAGACGCGAATAACCTCGATCGTCGAGAAGATGCCGCGCGCACCCTGAACGAGGCTCATCATAACCGTGCAGACGACCTCCTCACGAAGGTCTGGGGTAGGGTCATAGAGTTGCGCAACGATATTGCGCACTGTGGCTTTGGGCGAGCGGAGGGGCAAGTGCTGAAAGCGGAGGATATCATTGAGCAGGCGCGTGAGGTGTATGGACAGCTCAGGGATATCTGGGAAAAGCGCGCATTAAATGTAGGGGCACGGCGGCGCCATGCCCCTACTGAGACAGGCACAGGCGATAGACGATAAAGGGTGCCGTCATCCCCTTGAGCTGCACAGTTTCTGGAGATAGTTCGTGCAGGATACCCGCTTTGTGCGCGACTTGATAGACCACCTCGCTCATCACGATTTCGCCCGCTCTTGCCAGCGCCTGCAACCGTGCGGCGATCACCACTGTGCGTCCGACTGCTGTATAGTTGAACTGCGTCGCGCCACCCAGCAATCCCAGCACCGCCTCGCCAAAGTGCAACCCGATACCCATTCCCAAAGGCGGATCGCTTGACCTGTTCAGTTGCAGCAATGCATGCTGCATCGCAATTGCAGCCCGCACCGCACGGCAGATCAATTGCTCTTCTGTTTCTGGTTCGGGTAGCAGATGCGAGGCGAAAATTGCCATCAGCCCATCGCCTGTGTACTTGTCCAGAATGCCCTGATGGGCATGGAGCGTCTCCGTTAATATGCCCAGATAGCGATTAAGCCGTTCGACGACCTGTTCTGGCGTATGTGCCTCGGCAAAAGGGGTGAAGTTGCGAATATCAGCGAACAGCACACCGATGCTGCTGCGCATGCCGCCTGTTCTTAGGCGCGCTTCGAAATCCTCCAGGAGTTGTTCCGCCACAGCAGGCGCGACCAGCCGTTGCAGCAGCGCGCGGTGGCGAGCGCGCTCCGCACTCTCGCTGACAAAAGTGAGTTGCGAGACCATTAGCGCGGTCAGCGCTACACTTAGTAGGGGCAGGAAGGGGTCGAACCAGATGTGCCCACCAACGAATAACCCGATGCTGCCCAGCCAGATAATGATGGCTATCACTATCGCCGTCCACCACGCTTCGATAGGCGCGCGCCGCAGACATAGATGCCCGCTGATCAAGCCCATCAGGAGCAGCGCAAGCAGTATCCATCCTGGCGAGGGTGTCCTGATGATCGTCCCGTGCAACAGCGAAGCAAGCTGATGCGCGATTAGCTCCTGTCCATCCATCCTGCCGACAGGCGTCAAGTAGAGATCGGGCTGCAAGGCGGGCAGGATCGCGATCCGGTCGGCGAGCAGCTGCCGTGGAAGGATTGGCTGTGGCGCAAGCTGCTCGCGCTCTACTAAGAATTCATCCCTGACCACGCGCCGTGCCCCTGTCCAGTAGAACGGTTTGCCCTTCAAGATGCAGGATATCGGCGCACGGACGAACGCTTCACCCGTCTGCTCACCATAGAAGTCGGTCAGGAGGAATCGCTCGCTTGAAGGCGCATTATCACGGATGTCAAGGAGATGCATCGCAGCGAGCGCGGGCGCAACGGTTCGCTTGTCGCGCTCGATAGCTGGCAACCCCGGTGCAAAATAGCGAATGCGCGCCATCGCGCCAACCGCTCTGCCTGCTGAAAGGAGCTGCTGTGCTTCTTTCGGAAGGCGGCTCGCTGCCGGGACAATCCACACCACATTGCCTGCCTCATGCGCCGCCTTTCTCAAAAGGTTCAGGTCGCGCCGATTACGCTGCGCTAAACGCTGGAATGGCTCTGATTGCCCTGGCTCCGCCTCCAACAGGGGCAGGGGTGCGAGTATCACGCGGACGCGCCATGCATGCAGCTGACGAATGGCTCGCGCCAGTACCGCGCATTCAGAATCCTGACCGAGTGCTGCATACCCATCCTGATCGTAACCCAGCAACACCACGCGCCGGGTCGCTTCGCTCTGCCAGAGATCAACACTTACGCCTTTGCGCTGCAGCACCCACGGCTCGTTGCGGAACTGAATCAACCAGGCAAGACTGCTTGCCTGTAGGGGTTGTAGCAGGCCCATCTGCCATACCAGCCCTGTGAACAGGGCGACCGTTATCCCGACGGCGGCACCTCGCATGTCCAACCGCCATGAGCGCGTCCCCCACTGTCCCCGCAGGATGAACGCTCGCCGCAGGTGCGGGCGAATCAGGAGGAGCCATGTG
Organism: bacterium HR15; assembly: GCA_002898555.1. GTDB lineage: Bacteria > Armatimonadota > Fimbriimonadia > Fimbriimonadales > GBS-DC > HRBIN15. Next base: position 39,217 of record BEHR01000015.1, on the reverse strand, counting down.
TCTATTCGACTACCGGGTATGAGCAGGCGCACTGTACCGAGCGTGAGCAACGGCACGCCCAGCCAGATGGTGAGCACCAGCCCAGTCGGCAAACTCAGCAGGGCGCCAACCAAGCCCATCGCTTGCCAGCTCCAGCATGCCGTCAGCCCCCATCTTGCTGCCTGCTCCCACCTTTCACCGCCTGCCATCAATCCCAGCCCTGCCCCCATCACACTGACGATGAACCCGATAATCAGCGTAAAGCCGAAAGCGATGCCCGCTAAAAGCAGCAGGAACGCACTGCCAAAAGTGACCTCACCCGTTGCCGATGCACTCGCCGCGCTCCAGACAGGCACAAGGATCGCTGCTAAAAACGCGCCCACAAAGGACCAGCCGAATGCGGATGTGGTGATGGCGCCCCACAACCGTGGACGCCATAGGCCCCATAGCAATACCCTTAACCCAGTCAGGGCGTTCGCAGCGACCCAGAAGCCGAACAGCGTCCAGCCTGCTGCCCGCAAACCACCCATTGCCAGCACGAGTAGGCTGGAAAGGAACGCCATCAGCGTTAACGCCTGCCAACAGCATCCCAGCGCACGCCACGCTCCGTAAACCCGTCCCCCAAACAATCGTATGGACATGCCCATGCTGACAAAAGAGTACCCCTACATCAAAGCGCATGCAATCAACGGATGAGAAAGATCGGCGCGCAAATGGCGACCACCTAATGCCCCTCGCACGTCCGCACTGCAACCAGCTTCTACACGACATAGCGGATGAAGCTGACGGCGATGCCCACTGCGATGTTGATGATAAACATCGCCTTCAGCCATACTTGGGGTAGCAGCATTTTTTATACTTTTTGCCGCTGCCGCAAGGGCATGGGTCGTTGCGTCCCACTTTGCCCGAAGCGTGTGCGGCGGTGCCGGAATCGTCCAGTCGCTGGATGCCGCGCGCGGGCGTCGTTCCGGCGACGGCTGGATTGCCATCGGGTGCATCGAGTCGGATAATCTGGCGCGGTTGCGGTGGAACCACCTGCGCGTGAAAGAGGTACATGACCACCTCATGGCGGATGCTGTTGAGCGTCTCGGCAAAGATCTGCGCCGCTTCCTGCTTATAGGCGACCAGCGGATCGATTTGCCCATAGCCGCGTAGCCCGATGCCCTCGCGCAGGTAGTCCATCGATGCCAGGTGCTCGACCCACTTGCGGGTAATCACTTGGAGCATGAAGAATCGCTCTAACTCGCGCATCACATCGGGCGTCAGTTCCTGCTCGCGCATCTCGTAGGCTTGTTGGACCCACTCTTGCACGCGCTGGACCAGCTCGTCGTGACGGACGAAGTGGAAGTCGTGTGGCTTAACGAAGAACTCCAGTGGGAAGAGGGTGTTGAGTCGCTGATACAGTGCCGATAGATCCCACTCGGTGGGCGGCACATTGCGTGGGGCGAACTCGTCGATAATCTCTTTGACCACTTGGCGGGCGAACTCCAAGGCGGTCTCGCGCAGGTTCTCGCCCTCCAGGATGCGGCGTCGCATTCGGTAGATGTGCAGGCGCTGATTGTTCAGCACATCGTCATATTGCAACACATGCTTGCGAATGGAGAAGTTGTGCAGTTCGACGCGTTTCTGTGCGCCTTCGATGGCTTTCGTGAGCATTTTGGCTTCAAGCGGTTCGTCGTCGGGCCAGCCGCGCAGCAGGGGGCTGTTACGCAGGTTCTCCCCGAACAGGCGGATGAGTTCGTCTTCCAGCGAGATGAAGAAGCGCGATTCGCCGGGGTCGCCTTGTCGCCCAGCGCGTCCGCGCAACTGGTTATCGATGCGGCGGCTCTCGTGGCGCTCTGTGCCCAGAATAAACAGTCCGCCCAGTTTGCGCACCTCTTCGGCAGCGACGGAACGCTCCTGCTCGCTGAGGGGCAGCGGTGGTGCCGCACGCATCTTGCCTCCGCGCCGGAAGGAGAGCAACCCTTCGGTGGAGGCAGACGCATCAGGCTGGTCGGACGAGTCGGCACTGTCCGACTGGTCGGGCTGGTCCTGCTTAACCACGGAGCCACCCAACAGGATATCCACTCCACGCCCTGCCATGTTCGTCGCGATGGTCACCGCGCCTTTGCGCCCCGCCTCGGCAATAATCAGCGCTTCCTTCTCATGATACTTGGCGTTCAGCACATTGTGCGGGATGCCATGCTCTAACGCCTCCTGCAGGTAGACTCGATTCTCGGCGGGCAAGCCCCATCGATCGAGGAACCAGTTCAAGTGCACCTCTGTTAGAGGGTCGGTCGGCAGCTCCAGCGAGCGGCAGATGGGAGCCAGCTGGCGCATCGAGAGCGAGGGCAACGGCATGAGCAGTGTCTTGCGCCACTCCTCACGCTGCTGCTTGGGAATGTCTTTCCGCTCCTCCAGGGCGTGGCGAATGCGTTCGATCAACACCAGCAGCTGCAGCTTGTCGAAGGTGAGGCGCGAGGAGACCACCTCGGACATTTCGATGGAGCGCGTGCCGACCAGCACCGGCTGCTGCTTCGTGTAAAGGCGCAGAATCTCCAGGGCAATCCCGCGCAACTTCGCCTCCATCGTCTTATACACCACATCGGGATGATCGATACGAATCATCGGGCGGTGCGTGGGGATAACCACCACATCCATGCCATAGATTTTGCGGAATTCCTCCTCCTCGGTCTTTGCCGTGCCCGTCATGCCGGCGAGCTTTTTGTAGAGGCGGAAGAAGTTTTGGAAGGTGACCACCGCGATTGTCTGGCTCTCTTGTTTGATAGGCACGCCCTCTTTGGCTTCAATCGCTTGGTGCAGCCCATCGCTGTAGCGTCGCCCGTGCATGAGACGCCCAGTGAACTCGTCCACGATGATAATCTCGCCGTTGCGCACCACATAATGCACATCGCGCTTGAACAGCCCGTGCGCCTTGAGCGCGGCATTAATGTAAGGCATCAATTCCACTTCGTCGGCAAGGTTCGGAATGCCCATCATCTGTTCCAGCCGATCGGTGCCCTCTTCGGTGAGCGTCACGGCATGGTGCTTCTCATCGACGATGTAGTCGCGCCCGGGCTGTAGCCGCCGCACGAAGGAGTCGACGCGATAGTAGATATTGACATCCTCCTCCACCTGCCCCGAAATGATGTGGGGCGTGCGTGCCTCATCGATCAAGATGCTGTCCACCTCGTCGATGATGGCGTAGTTCAGCTCGCGCTGCACGAGGTCGTCGACCGAGAAGACCATGTTATCGCGCAGGTAATCGAACGCGAACTCATGGTTGGTGCCGTAGGTGATGTCGCACTGATAAGCTTCCTTACGGCTGATTTCGCGCAGGTGGAGGTAGCGTGGGTCAGGATGCTGATAGCCGGGTTCATAGATATAGGAGCCACCGAGTTCGTCCGTTTCCGCGCTCTGCCCCTGAATGACACCCACGGTCAAGCCGAGTAGATGATAGATAGGCCCCATCCACACGGCGTCGCGACGCGCCAGATAATCGTTGACCGTTACCAAATGCACCCCCTTGCCCTCCAGGGCGTTCAGATAGAGTGGCAGGGTAGCCACGAGCGTCTTCCCTTCCCCTGTTTTCATCTCGGCGATACGCCCCTGATGCAGCACGATCCCCCCCATCAGCTGCACATCGAAGTGGCGCATATTGAGGGTGCGGCGCGCTGCCTCGCGCACGACAGCGAACGCCTCCGGCAGAATATCGTCCAGCGTTTCGCCATCCTGCAGACGCTTCTTGAATTCGTCCGTTTTCGCCCGCAGCTGCTCATTCGACAGCTGCTGCATTTCGGGTTCGAGCGCGTTGATCTTCGCGACAATCGGCTTCATGCGCTTGATATCGCGCTCGGTTGTGTCCATGAGTTTTCTAAGCCATTCTCTGACTATCATCGCTTTTTCCCACCTCGCGGGCTATCCGTTTTTCTGGCGAGTAGTGAGCAGCGAGTGCAATCCATCCACTCGCCACTCGCCATTCGCTACTTGCCATGATAATACCTGTTTTCTGGTGAGTAGTAGCGAGTGGGAGCTATCCACTCGCTACTTGCCATGCGCTTTTCGTCGTGATAATCGCTATACGGCAGGCGCCATACCCTGGGTTATTCCCCGATCTCTGTGGCGGGCATCGGGTAGCGCAGGAGTGCGCTCACCCCCTGAATGGCATGGCGTCCCTCTGGGGATTGCACTGGCTCCACCTGTGCGCCCTGCTCCAGCGCACGCTCGATCAGCGTGTCCACGATGTCGGGCATGTACCAGATGTGGTCTGTGTCGGGTGGTGCCTCGTCGGGATTCAGACCGAGCACGCCTGAGGGATAGAACACACAGCCGGGCGTGGAGTAGTCGGTATCATACAGCAAGACGCGCACATTGCCCCACTGCACCGCCTGCAGTACCGCCTCCAGCCCGACGGCAGCCCGGTCTGGGGCACTGCTCTTCAGCTCCTCGATGTAGGCATGCTCTTGCTCCCGATCCAGCGCGATGAGCCGATCCAGCACGCGCTCGTAAAGTTCGTTGATGGGCGTTTTGTCGTTGGCATGGATGCGCCCAGCATAGGCTCTGCGCACATAATCGTGCAGGTAGTTGGGTAATGCGCTTGCCAAATCGTCGGGTGCAGCAATCAGCAAGCGGTCAAACGGATGGGTGCGTCGCAGCTCCAGAATGGTGCTGGCGATGTGCTTCAAGTGCTGTTGTTGTTCATGCAGTTTGAGCATTTGCACATTGCGCTCGCCCATGCCGTGAAAGGCGCGCAGTCCACTGGGTGTCCGCACCGCATGCACCCCGGGGGGCAACACCTCACGGTCGCGCGTGAAACGGAACGACTCTGCCTCCCGAATCCCCTGAATATCCACCAGGTAGAAGTAGGCATCACGGTGATCACACACCACCAACAAGTTGACGCCGAAATCGGTCTCCACCGCCAGCAAACGGCGCACATAGGGTGTGCGATCCACCACCAATGTATTGCGCTCCACATAGGGCAGATGCACCGCCTTAAACAGCCCTTTTGCCGAACACGCGAAGACCGCCATCCCGCGCACGGGCAAAGAGCTATTGCCCAGTGTGTTGGACGGCTCCGCAAAGAAGTCCTCCAACTGTTTAAAATCACTCTCCAACGATTCGCGCACCGCCGGCTCAATCTCGCGGTCATCGAGCCAATGTTTGAGCTGATGGATCATTGTCTTAAGCCGGATACGATAGCCCGGCGGGCGATCCGCGCGTTCCTGCGGCAACAGCGTGAGATAGAGCGAGGTCACAAAGTACTGCTCAGATTGAAACCCAAGCAATTCTTGGTAGATGCGTCGCATGGTTCCTTCCTCCTTGTAGCGAGTGGTTTCTTCTTTTCATTCGCGCTTCACTTATAGGATACCCCATCCAAGCGACTCCGCCTGTCATTGCTCGCTTTCGGCTCAGAGACTGTTTAAGAATGGTAGGGACGGACTGGTGCATCTGCCCGAACCGCACACTGGAGGGCGAGCGTCCCCGCGAGCCGACATGCTTGATGAAGACGGTCCTGTCTTAGTGCGGCGTCGGTTGGAACGGCTCGGCGAGAGCCTCGCCCTCCAGATTCGGCTCGGCGGGAGCCTCGCCCTCCAACATGCCCAAGCGTGAATGCCTGCCCATCTCCTTGAACTCCAGTTTTTAAACAGTCTCTCAGAGCGATGGCGAATAACAGGTGGATAGATTCCGCTCGCCATTTACTACTCGCTACTTGCCAGAAAATCTACTCGCCCTTCTGGACCTGCCCTCGTTCCTCGAATTCGGCGCGTCGCACTGCGAGATAGAGATTAATGCCCCGATTAGCCACCATGCCGCCCACGATTGCCATCAGCACCAGCAACAGAATGCCTCGCAGGGCTGCCCAGATGCCTGTGGCGATGGCGCCCAGATTGGGATTATTGCCGCCGGCACCCTGAAAGAGGCGTTGCGGCGGTGTCTGGAACATCCGATAGGCGAGCCAGAAGGCGATCAGCATCAGTAAGATGCCTGTCAGGAACACCGTCACCGAGAGCGTTCGTCCAAGCCAGTCGCGATGGGGTTTCATTGTGAGAGTTGCATCAGTGCCTCGCGTGCCAATTGACGCAGGGCAGGGTCAGGCGCGTGCAGTGCCTTCTCGAACAGCGGTTTCGCTGCATGCGAGCGACGCTCTTTAAGAGCGATCAGAGCATATCGGCGCGTGCGTGGCTCTTGGGCGGCGCGTAGCAGCGCGCTTTCCGCCTCCGGAATCTGGCTGAGTGCGAGGGCAGCAAAATAGGAGGCGTCAGACGACTGGCGCATGGCGTTCAGCAGGGCGGGGATGGCAGGCTTGCCAATATGGCTCAGACTGCGTACCGCGCTCAGTACCACACCCCCGTCGGCAGATCCGAGTGCCTCAATCAACACCGGGATAGCTTCAGGACGCCCGATGACACCCAGTGCATCCGCAGCGGCGCGCTGCACCCGCACATCGGGGTCTTGCAAAGCGCGTCGCAGCAGTTCAACCGAGCGCGCCTGTGAGATGCCGCTGAGCGCAATCACCGCACGCAGGCGCACGCCGACTCGTGCGTCGTGGAGTGCCTGCGCGAGTGCATCGAGGGCGCGCGCACCCGCTTTCTGCAGCCCCTGCGCCGCCGCGTCCGCTACTTGCAGGTCGAGGTCGCCCAGCGCGTCGATCAGCGCACGGATAGCCGTTGGCGTGCCGATTTGCCCCAGTCCTAATGCCACCTGTGCCCGCGCGTCGGGGTCTTCGGAAGACGAGCGCAATGCCTCGATAAGGATTGGCTCGGTGCGTGGGTCCGCGATACTGCCCAGCGCAACCAACACGATGCGCCTCTTTTCGGTGGGCAGGTTCAGATAAGGTAGCAGCGCGTCGGTCGCGCGACGGTCGCCGATGCGCCCCAGGGCGGCAATAGTGTCCAGTTTTAGCCCCTCATCCGTGGCGCGGTTCAAAATCTCCAGCAGACCGGGCACGCTTACGCTTCCAAACTGCACCAGCACTTCTGTAGCGGCAGCGCGTGCATCGGCGTTCTCAAAGGCTTTCAGCACGACGGGTAGGCAGCGCGTGCCCAGTTGCACCATCACCTTAACTGTACCGTTTTTTACATTTGAGTCGGGGTTTTTCAGTCCCTCGGCAAGCGCGTCCAGATTGTTGCCCCCGATTTTGAGCAATGCTTGCAGGAATCGGTCGCGCACGCGCGGTTCTGGGTCGCGCAGCATCGCCAGCGCCACCTTGATGCCCACTGCATTATTAAGGCTTTCCGCACCCGTTGCCACACGCAGGCGTCGGGGTGGGCGACGCGACTGAATCAGATCGAAAAAATCCTCCCGTTCCGAAAGCAGGGTGAGAGCGCGTTTTTGCGCCTCCAAGTCGCGCCCTGTCGCCTCCTCGATCAGGCGATTCGTGACGATATTATTCCAGATTGCACTGCCGATGATGAAGGCAACGGCAGCTCCGAACAGGATGCGCATAATCCACTGGCTCATCACGAGGGAGAATTCGCTTCGGATGGCAACATTCCTGTAGTCGCTTCACCCGTTCCTTGAGGCGCACCGGGGACGGCGGGTGAACTCCCTTCAGGCAGCGGCACCGCAGGGTTCCACCATGCATTGATAGACTGAAACATCGCTTCCACCTGCGCCTCGTTTAGCGTGCGCACATCGGGAGGGAGCATCGCGCGGCTTATCTCCGCGGCAAAGAGCAGGGTATCCGCGCCGCCCGTGCTGGGGGTGAGAATCATTACGATAACGCTCTGCAGGCTGGGGGCATGCTTGAAGGCAGCAGCAGCGACCAAAAGCGATTCCTGCATCACGCGCCCGCGTGTGAGTGCACCCACCTGAATGCGCGTGCGAATGGTCCAGCGGTTCGTTAGCGGGTCAAACAGGCACCAGATGGGTAGTCCGTTCAGTTGCTGACTGATGGCACGCGCGAATCGCTCCTCCATATCACCCATCCCATTGAAGGACGGCAAATTATTCACCGCCTGGCTATCGGACTCGGTGGACGGCGCGGGGGGTGGAATAGGGGATGCGTTCGAAGGTGGCTCGGCAGGGGACGGCAGATTCGTCTGACTCTTCGGATGGGCTGCAGAAGCGGGGTAATCGATAGTGGACAGCGTCATGCGTCTCCCTGCCACAAACACCGAGCCTATCAGTATCAACGCGAGCAACCCCCACAAGGTGTAGACCCAAACACGCGTGGAAGGCACACGGACGGGCGAAGCAGGAGGTGGGGTGGTTGCCTGCGCCTGCTGCGCCGTCTGAATCGAACGCAAGTTCTCCAGCTTGGAACGATAGACGGGGTTATTCGGCGCGAGTTCGACCAACAATTCATACCACTGGATAGCGTCTGTTAGTTTGCCTTGATCGGCATAGATGTCGCCCAGCAAGGCGTGGGCTGTCTCGTTGCTGGGATAGCGTTTCAGAATATGGAGGCAGACCTCAATCGCCTCCTCATACTGCCCTTTCATGCGCAGCAGGTTTGCCCGCGCGATTTCAGGATAGACCTCCCGGTCGGAGCCTTCGGCATAGAGGGGATCGGTTGTATCCTCGCGCAGGCGTGCCCCACACTCCATACAGAATGCGCTCGTGTCGGGTATCTCCGCAAAGCACTTGGTGCAGACCATCGCTTTTTTAATTATGGCATGGGCTGCCCCAAAAACTGGGGCGGGCGGATCTCCTATAGAGCGGGTATAATCGTGCCACAAGGGGGAGCCAACGATGAAAGCGTATCGTTTGGATTTGAACGATGTTGTCCAGCATCCCGGGCGCAGGGTCGAGTACCCGATCGAAATCTGGTTGGAGCGGGAAGAGGCTCCCCCGCTGGCGGAACCGGTGCAAGGCGTGCTGATTGCCGAAAGCGGCGGACGCATCTTGCGCATCGCGGGTGAGTTCCGCACCGTGGTGTGGCTGGAGTGCGGACGCTGTTTAACTTTCTATCGGTTGCCCATCGAGTTCCGCATCCAGGAGGAGTTCCCGCTGGTGGGCACACCCGCGGGGCTAAACCCTCAGGGCTACGCGGAGGTGGAAGATCGGGACTCGTTCCCCGTGTTTGAGGGGAATGGACTCTATGCCGATGAGCTGTTGCGGCAGTATGTGATTCTGAACCTGCCGATTGCGCCGGTGTGCCAGCCCGAATGCAAGGGGCTGTGCCCACGCTGCGGGAAGAACCTGAACGAGGGCAGTTGCAGTTGCCCACCACGCGCCGGGCACCCTGCCTTCGAGGCACTGGCGCGAGTCTGGTATGGCGAGAACGACGACGAGCATAACGGGAGGTAAGAACGATGGCGAACCCAAAACGCAGACATACTCATTCGCGCGGCGCGAAGCGACGCACGCACTATAAACTCGCGGCGCCGGGACTGAGCCGATGCAAGCAGTGTGGCGAGTTGCACCTGCCACACCGTGCCTGCCCCACATGCGGCTACTATCGTGGGCGCAAATATAGCGAGGCGATGCTGAACGCGGACACTGAAGAGTGATGCGCATAGCCGTTGACGCGATGGGGGGCGATTATGCCCCACAGGAGATCGTGCTGGGCGCGTTCGAATCGGCGCGCCAAGTGAGCTTCGACATTGTGCTGGTGGGCGACACCGCGCAAATCGAAGCCATCTTGCCCAAGCGCGGTCGCCCGGCAAATCTGCACCTGAGACACGCCTCACAGGTCGTCACGATGGACGACTCGCCTGTGATGGCGGTGCGCCGCAAGCGCGATTCGTCGCTGGTGGTCGCCGCGCACATGGTGAAGCAGGGCGAGGCGGACGCGCTCGTTTCAATGGGCAACACAGGTGCGGTTGGCGTAGTCGCCAAACTGCTATGGGGCAGCTTGCCTTATGTCGACCGCCCCGCAATCGCCACCGTGCTGCCCACCTACGCGGGACGCTGCGTGCTGCTGGATAGCGGTGCCACCGTGGACTGCACTCCACGCCACCTGCTCGATTTCGCCCTCATGGGGCAGATCTATGCCGCCCAAGTGCTGGAGATTCCCAATCCGCGCGTCGGGCTGCTCAATATCGGCGAGGAAGCCACCAAAGGCAACTCGCTGACCAAAGAGGCGTATCAGTTGCTGCAGGCGCACCTCAAGGAGGAGTTCGTGGGCAATGTGGAGGGCAAGACCTTTTTTGAGGGCATCGCCGATGTGGTCGTGTGCGATGGCTTCGTCGGGAACATCTTTCTGAAAACGGGCGAGGGCGTCGCGGAGACCATCCTGAAAATCATTAAGGAGGAGCTGACGCGCAACACCCTCAATCGGCTGCCCCTTGCGCTGTTGAAGCCCGCGTTCGACCGCATTAAGCGGCGGCTCGATTATCGAGAGTATGGTGGTGCGCCGTTGCTGGGCGTGAATGGGGTGTGCATTATCGGGCATGGACGCTCCGATCGCTATGCCGTGCGTCAAGCGATTGCGGTGGCGGCGCAGGCGGTCGCCAATCGGCTCGTGCCGACCTTGCGCCACGCGCTGGAACTGCTCCACCACGAGAAGGAGGGCTGAGCGGTGAGCCTGCGCATTACGGTGCTGGGCTGTGGCACTTCGATGGGCGTGCCGCAGCTTGGCTGCCGTTGCGCGGTGTGTGCTTCCTCGAACCCGCGCAACCATCGCACACGCCCCAGTATCCATCTGCAATCGAAAGGCACGAGCGTGCTGATCGATGCGCCCCCCGAACTGCGCCTCCAACTACTCGCGACCCATCTTGATGAACACTTGGACGCCGTGTTGATTACCCACACCCATGCCGACCATATCATGGGGCTGGACGATGTGCGGGGCTTCACTCTGCGCACAGGCAAACCTATCCCAGTGTATGCGGAAGCATCGGCCCTGAACGACCTGCAGCGGGTGTTCCGCTATGTGTTTCATCCTTTCCCACCCGGCACCAGCACGCCCCAGATCGAGTTTCGCGAGATCACAGGCATTTTGCAAATCGGCGATCTGACTATCGAGCCGCTGCGCGTATTTCACGGTGAGATGCCCATTTTAGCATTTCGGGTGGGCAACTTCGCCTATGTAACGGATGTGAGCTATATCCCACCAGAAAGTCTCGCCCGCCTGCAGGGGCTGGAACTGCTCATTCTGGACGCTTTGCGCTTCGAACCGCATCCCACCCATTTCAATCTGGAGCAGGCGCTGCAAGTGGTGCAGGCGTTGCAGCCAAAGCGCACGCTGTTTACCCATTTGACTCACGACTTCGATTACGATGCAGTAAACGCTCAATTTCCGCCTGGGGTGGAGCTGGCGTATGACGGACAAGTGGTCGAGGTGAACTGAACTTCCGATAAAATTTTAGGACGGGCGTGGTTTAGCAGGAATCCAGAGGGGGCGCGCGAATCAGCCTCACTACACTGCACAAGGAGGGAGAATCTGCATGGCGAACAGCAACGGTACCAGGGAACGTTGGGCGACGCGCATCGGACTGGTGCTGGCGATGGCAGGGAACGCCATCGGCATCGGTAACTTTTTGCGCTTTCCAGGGCAAGCGGCTTCCAATGGCGGTGGTGCCTTCATGATCCCCTACTTTATCGCGCTCATCTTCATGGCGATTCCCTTGATGTGGCTTGAATGGGCGCAAGGGCGCTATGGCGGTGCACGCGGACACGGCACCACGCCCGGCATGTTTCATTTGATGTGGCGCAGTCGCATCAGCAAGTATCTCGGCGTATTAGGGCTGTTTCTGCCAACAGCCATTCTAATTTACTACTCCTATCTTACTAGCTGGACGATTGGCTACAGCATCTACGCCCTGTTCAATCAGCTGCCGAAGGTGCAGGAGACCGGCATCACGAAAGACGACCTCTCTGCGCTGGCGCGTGGCGAAATCCGCGACCATGTGATTCAGGGACTGCCCATTACTCGGGATGACATCGATCAGCTCATTAATCAGGGTATCGCCACCCAAAAAATGAGCGAGTTCCTTAAAACACTTAATTTATCGGAGGAGGAGATTAGCAGATTAGATTCGACGCAGCGACTGGAGAAGCTGGAGGCAGCGATTATTAAGGAGAAGGTTGTCAAGCCCTTTGATAACGCGCGCAAAGCCTATGCGGGCGCTATCACGCCCGATGGCAAGCCCAGGGGCGATATCTTTCGTCCGCCGCTATTCACCTATCTGGTCTTTCTGGGCGTGTTCGCGTTCAGCCTGTTCGTGCTCGTGCGGGGCATTTCGGGCGGCATCGAAGTGTTGGCGAAGGTGGGCATGCCATTGCTCTTTATCCTAGCGGTGATTTTGGTGATTCGCGTCTTTACGCTGGGGCACCCCGTATCTGAGGCATTAGGTCCACTAAACGGGCTGGCGTTCCTGTGGGAGCCGAAGTGGTTCATTGAGCGCAATGGACGCGAGGTGTTCGTGTTGCTCGACCCGCAGGTGTGGCTGGCAGCGGCTGGTCAAATCTTTTTCACGCTCAGTCTGGGAATGGGCGCGATTCAGTGTTATGCTTCCTACCTGCGCGAGAATGACGATGTTGCGCTCACGGGACTATCGACCACCGCGGCAAACGAGTTTGCGGAGGTGGTGTTGGGTGGCTCGATTGCTATCCCAGCAGCGGCGACCTTCTTCGGGATCACCGCCACGCAGGTGATTGCTGCACAGGGCACCTTCTATCTGGGCTTTGCGTCGATGCCGCCGGTGTTCGAATTTATGCCGCTGGGGCAGGTATTAGGCGCGCTCTGGTTCTTTCTGCTTTTTATCGCGGCGATTACCTCGGTAGTAGCATTAGCGCAGCCGTTGATTGCGTTTCTACAGGATGAGTTCGGGCTGCCAAAGGGCAAGGCGGTGGCGATTCTGGGCGCACTGTGGCTGCCCAGCACGCATCTGTGCATCTTCCTCAGTGGCTCGCTCGATGTAATGGACTTTTGGGCAGGCACTTTCGGTCCGCCGCTGCTCGCCCTGATCGAGGTGGTGCTGATGATGTGGATTTTCGGCGCGGACAAAATCTGGGCAGAGATCCTGCGTGGGGCACAACTGCGTCCACCCCGCTTCTTCTACTACAGCGCGAAATATATCGCGCCACTTATGCTGATGTTCGTGCTGGGCTTTTGGGTCTGGCTGAACATCATCGTGCCGATTCTGAATGGCACCATCTTGCAGCAGGGCGTGGAAGGTCAGGGCACGGGCTGGACCGTGTGGCTCACACGCCTATTCCTGCTCGCGCTCTTCATCGGGCTGTGCCTGATGGTGCGCGCCGCGTTCAAACGCAAGCGAGAGGAGGTGGTGGCATGAGCGTAAGTGGCTGGATTTTTATGCTGCTGGCATGGGCATTTATCGGCGGACTATTTGTCTACTGCTTCTATCGCATCCTGTTCGGGGATGCCCGTCCCACGGGTGAATAGGGATACCTTTCCTTCCACCCCGCTTCCACGCGGTGGATGAGGAACGCCAGAAGAGAAGCCCTTGGGGCGAAGGGATAGGGGAGCATTCAGCCCTTGCTCCCCCGTCTCTAACCAAAGTGGCGACCTTTTTGGGATTCCCTGCCTTCGCCTTGGAATAACCCTTCCCGTTGGCATTTGGCAGGAAACGGTGCGTTCGCGTCTAATCCGCTCATTGGAGGCAACTGAGGATGCGCTGGTTCCATCGATGGGTGCTTTTCGGAATGGTTGGGCTGTTCGGCTTTTTGAGCGGGGTTGTGTGGATGAAGCCCCCTCGTGAGGCGCAACGCAAACCTCGCGTGCAGGAATCGGTCGTCGCCCGCGAGTTCAAGCTTGTGGATCGGGACGGCAATGTGCGTGCGGAGCTAAGCATTCCCTTCGGGGACCCCGTGCTGTTTCTATATGACCGTACGGGCAAGCCGCGTGCTTGGCTCACCTTGGACCGGGAAGGCAACCCACGTATGATGTTTGTAGACAAAAACGACATGCCTATCTGGCAGGCGCCAGCCGCGGAGGCGAAGCCATCCCAATGATTCGGGGCGTTGGACTGGACGCAATAGAGTTGCAGCGTATTGAGCGGGCATGCCGTCGCCAGCCCCGCTTTATCGAGCGCATCCTGACGCCGGCGGAGCGCGATTACTGTTTGCGTGCCCCCCGATTGATGGTTCAGCGCGTCGCGGGACGCTGGGCGGCCAAGGAAGCTATCGCCAAAGCGGTGGGCAGACCCTTGCGCTGGCAGGAGGTGGAGATTCTGCCCGATGAGCGGGGCACACCGTGCGTGCAACTGTATGGCTATTCTGCGCAGCTCGCGGGCGAGGGACGCTGGCTGGTTAGCATCACGCACACGCGCACCGACGCGCTCGCCCTTGCCCTGTGGATTGTGGAGCCATGAAACGCATCGCTATACTGGTTTCGGGCAAGGCGCGCGGCACGAACATGGCGGCGATTATCGACGCCTGTCGGCGGGGGCATATTCCCGAAAGCGAGGTGGTGCTGGTGATTGGCACGCGTGAGGACGCGCCCGCGCTGCAAAGGGCACGCGAACTTGGCGTACCGACCTGTGTGGTTGACCCGAAGGCGCTCCCGGATGACGAGGCATATGGCGAGGCACTGTTGCGAGCGTTGCGCGAAGTCCAACCCGACCTGATTTGCCTGGCAGGCTATATCCGCCTGCTGCCTGCCAATGTGGTACGCGCCTATCCCTATCGCATTTTAAACATTCACCCCGCCTTGCTGCCTCTCTTCGGCGGCAAGGGCATGTATGGCTTGCGCGTGCATGAGGCGGTGATCGAAAGCGGCATGAAGGTGACAGGCTGCACGGTGCATTTTGTGGATGAACAGTACGACACGGGACCGATTGTGTTGCAAAGCGTTATAGAGGTACGCGATGAGGACACACCCGAAACGCTCGCGGCACGACTGCTGCCAGTGGAGCATGCAACCTACATCCGCGCGATCCGACTCTTTGTGGAAGGGCGGTTAAAGGTGAAAGGTCGGCGTGTGCTGATACAGGAAGAGGCTTAGTCGCTTTTAGAATTCGTCAAGCATTCCCCTGTGACTACCAAAACGCAAATCGCAAAATCCCGTGAACAAGCCACGCCAGAATCAGCAGGATTAGCCCCCAGTTGAGCAGCAGCGGATGGATTCGGACACCACGCCCGGTAAGCAGCACCATCAGGCTGTTGATGCCGAGAGCGATTGCGCCCAGCAACACCACAATCCCGAATGGGTTCGCCTGCCAGCCGAGTCGCCAGTTGCCATGGAGCCACGCGCTGACGCTGGTGGTCAGCCCGCAGGAGGGGCAAGGACGCCCCGTGAAAAAGTAGATGCTACACGGAGGCAAATGCAGTTGCTGGTGCGTGCCATGCCCCGATGGGTCTGGCTTCAAATACAGTCCCAACCCTATCAGCAGCACCACCGCGAGCACAATCAGCCCATGCCCGATCCGCGCTGTCCGATCCACAGGCGACACCTGCACCATCTCGATGACCTTGACCTTCATCATAGGCAAGTGCTCCTCATGCTACAGGAAAATGTACTCTGCCAGCGCAGGCTCGCGCTCCGCGCCATACGGGCGCGGAATGGGCACGCCCAGCCGGCGCGTGAAATCGAACACCACATGCGCGTCGTTCAGGGGATGCTCGTCATCCTCATGCGCATAAATCTCCACATCCATTCCGCGCTCCTCGTCGGTCAAGGGCACCAGATAAGGCTCGATGACCTCCGCGGACACACCGAACAGCTCGCTCAACAAATAGACCTCGCCATAGAATTCGGTGATGTCCCCCTCCACCAGCTCCGCCAGCTCGGGTGGCATCGTCGCCAGCACCTCCTCCGGGTCGTTGATGTAGGCATCGTGCAACGCGCCGTCCCGAAACAGCATATAACTCCACAGCTCGCTCTCCTGCAGGGAGAAGTTCATCACCACCGTCTCCAGGTCTTGCGATAGGTAGCGCAAGGCTTCGAAAAACTCCTCCGACTCCAGATCGAGCGCATGGGGAATGATGAACCGCTGCCAACCGTTCAAGGACGCAAAACGGTAGAAGCGGTCCTGCGGATCAGGCTCCCATTCATACAGGGTCTCCTCGTTTGGTTCGATGTCGATTTCATACCGTTGAAGGAACCGTTCCAACGAGTTCACGACTTCGGTATGATCCTTTGTGCGCACAATCAGGTATTGCATCGTCAGTGCCATTTTCATTCCTCCCCCAGCTGAATAAGTAGGCTCCAGCTGGTTCTGCGCTGAATTATACTGGCTCGCACCTGGAGCGATGGGATGGGCTGCCAAACCAACGCGGCATTAATGTCACGCCCTGTATGCTCGGCAAGCACAAAGAGGTGATTGGTTAGGGGGATTTCGAAGCCGACAAAAAGGGGAGGCATCTCCTTGAAGCCGAAACCGAGATGAAAGCGCAGGTCATAGTCCAACGGGGTTTCCCCCAGCATCGGCACACTGTAGGACAGTGCCAAGTAGTAGCCGCGCCCATGTGCGGAACGGTTAAAAAGGTCCGTGACGCCCACCGAGATGCCGGGCGCATAGTTTGGAAGTTCAGGATAGAGGTTGATCTGGACGCCCACAAGTTCTTTGGCATTTGTGAAACCGGAACGCGCTGCTGAGAGCTCGACATAGTCGCCCACGCGCCAGTTAACCAGCCAGCGTTCGCGTGAACGGTCGGTGCGCAGCAGCCCCAGTTCCACCTTGAGAGACTGCGGATACAGCGGTCGCCCCGTGGGTATCTCTATCACCCGGTCGGCGTAGCACCATGCCCATACCAGTGTAGCGAGCAGTGCCCAGCTCCCTCGCATGCTACAAGTGTACCTAAATGGTCCCATAACCGATCGATCGTGGCTGCCAGCCATTCCAGCGAATCGACAAGGCGTGGACTGGGGCGGCTGAAGTAGGCATTGCCATCGGACACGAACACGGCGCCGTGCCGCACTGCGGGCAACTCGTGCCAGCCGGGCATCGATTCGAGCAGCGGCATATCCCGCAGGGTACGCTCGACGGTAAAGCCACAGCAAGCGATCACTATCATTTCGGGCTGCCATTCCAGCACTTCGCGCCACTCCATGCGACGCGAAGGCATGCCCGCTTGTCCGTGCCCCTCGATGCCCCCCGCGAGCGCGACGAGTTCGGGTGTCCAGTGCCCACAGGCGAAAAGCGGGTCAATCCATTCCAAAAAGGAAACGCGCACAGGCGGCCTGGTTGCACCATGCGCCTTCACCTGCTCTATCCGTTCACGGCAGCGGGCGACGAGCCGCTCACCGCGCCGGGGCACACCCGCTGCCTCCGCCACTTGCTGAAAGGTTTCCAGCACCTCCTGAAGGGTGGTCGGCTCCAGATTCAGCACCACAGGGCGCGGGCGCAACCGCTCCACCGCCTCCAGCACCGCGCGATGTGACACCGCGCACACCGAGCAGAGCGACTGCGTGAGAATGAGATCGGGCTTGAGCGATTGCAGCAGCTCTGGATCAAGAGTGTAAAGGGTGGCGTGGGTCATCAGCGTTTCCGACACCCGCTGATCGATCTCGCGGCTGGGCAAATCCGGCGGGATCAGGCTGCGGGTGATGATCGGTTTCTTCCGCGCATCGGGCGGATAGTCGCATTCGTGGCTGCGGGCGACCAACTGGTCGCCTAATCCCAGCGCGTACACAATCTCCGTGGCACTTGGCAGCAGCGATACGATGCGCATCGGCTATCCACCCAACATCTCTTCGATGACGCTGTTCATCTCACCCTGCAGGCGATTGATCCATTCGTCCACATCCTCCACGATGCGGGCAATGGAGAGCATCGTTTGTTGCGAACCTGCGTTGAATTGAATATAGAAGTAGGCGGGGTCGCTGAACAGCGGTTCGATGCGCAGGTCGCACACATAGGGTGTCTGCTCGAAGGTGATACGCAGCCCCAGCCCGCGCAGACCGGGGAAGTATTGGCGCATAGTGATAGGCGGCAGAGGTGTGAAGGCGTCCACAGTGCGTTCAAACGCGGAGCCGTTCGCGTCCTTATGTCCAATCACCTGCATGATGAACGGGAAGCGGTCATCCAGCAGCAGCACATCGCGCACGCGCCCCAGCACATCTTCCACTCGTGAAGGGGAGAAGCGCACCTCGCCTTCTGCTGTGTATTGCAGCTGGTTATCGGTCATGAAGAGCGCCTCGCGTGCGGCGTGGTTCACCAGTGCGAACGCGCCCTGAAAAGGCACTGGCTGCGGCGTGAAAGCGCCTTCTAACTCCTCCAGGATGCGCTGGCGGCGCGCCTCGGTCAGCGTGCCGATGGGTCCATTGAGAGTAATCTGGACTTGTCGCAACTCGATAGGGGTCATCAGACAACCTCCGATTTGGTGATGGGTGTGGTGGTCAACACCGGCTCGGCGAAGGCGAAGGAGCGACGCACCTCGCTGAGCTTCACTTTGTTCGTCGGCTGCGTGGGGGCTTCACTCTCCCACAGCAGCAAGTAGCCGTCGGCGGTCCAGGCGACTTTCCCCTCCTCATCGAGGGAGGAGCGTTTCAGCTGACACTCGACCACCTGCAACGGGCGGTAGGGCAGATATTGGCGTTTCAAGCCCTCCAGGGTGCCGGGCTGGATGCGGTACTCCTCGATGGGCATTTCGGGGCGGGCGCGGGCAAACAGGGCGCACTCCAATGCATGCTCCAACATTTCGATGTTGGTGCCATCCTCGCCCACCAGATGCTCAATCGCATCGGGATGCGCCTCGATGAGGAAGGCTTCGGCATGCTCCTTTTGGGCGCGTGAAGATAGCTCGCGCTCAATCCAGAGGCTCACCGTTTCTGGAGAGGGGATGCGCCCGCGCCCATGGCAGATGGGGCAGGGACGCGATAGCCCCTCCGTGACCGATTCGCCTGTGCGCTTGCGCGTTAGCTCCACCAGCCCCAGCGAGCTGATGCGCCCGATACGGAAGCGAGCGCGATCGCGCTTCAGCACGCGCTGCAACGCCTGCATCACCTGCCGATGGTCGCTGCGACGCGCCATGTCAATAAAATCGATCACAATAATTCCGCCGATATCGCGCAAACGCAGTTGGCGACCGATTTCCTCCACCGCTTCCAGGTTGGTTTTGAGGATCGTGTCGGCAAGCGAGGTCTTGCCTGTGAACTTACCCGTGTTCACATCGATGGCGGTGAAGGCTTCGGTCTCATCGATGGTGATGTAGCCGCCCGACTTGAGCCACACCTTGCGTCGCATCAGACGCTCCATCTCCTTTTCCACATTGAAATACTCAAAGAGAGGAGTCGGTTTATCATAGAGCATCACGCGCGAGCGCAGGCTGGGTGCAATCAGGCGCAGCACCTCGTGCACCTTCTCGTATTCTTCGGGGTCATCGATCCACAGACGCGCCACTTCCGCCGAGAAGATATCGCGCAGCACGCGATAGAGCAGGCTGGCATCTCGATGGACCAGCGCGGGAGCATCCACCGCCTGCGCGCGCTGGCGGATGGTCTCCCACAGCTCTGTGAGGTAATCGATGTCTTGTTTGATCTCCTTTTCGGTTTTGCCTTCGGCTTCGGTACGCAGGATGAGCCCGAAGCCGGGCGGGTGCAGTTTCTGTCCGATTTGGCGCAGACGCTCGCGCTCGGCGCGGTCTTCGATCTTGCGCGAGATGCCCAAATGGCTGCCTTCGGGCATCAACACCACATAGCGCCCGGGCAAGGTCAGGCGTGTGGTGACGCGCGCCCCTTTGGTGCCCCGTGGTGCTTTGATGACTTGCACCAGGATCTCCTGCCCAATTTTGAGCAGCTCGCCGATGTTGCGCTTGCGCAGTTCCGCGCGTTTGAGCGAGGCAGGCGCCTCTTCCCCTTCGGACGCTTCTGGGATGATGTCGCCCACATACAGGAAAGCGTTGCGTTCCAGCCCGATATTGACAAACGCGGCGTCCATCCCGGGCAGCACATTTTGCACGATGCCCTTGTAGATGTTGCCCACGACGCGCTCTTCCCGCTCGAAACGCACCTCCATCAGCTGTCCGTTCTCCAATAAGGCGATGCGCGTTTCACGGGGCGTCACATTCACCAAGATCTCCCGCACAATACTTTCCGCCGCGATGGTTTTCTCCCTCCGCTGGAAGTATACCATCGAAAGCAGAACCCCTCTCCCACTGCACAGGAGAGGGGTTGGGGTAAGGGCATTCGGCTCGGTGGGCACTTGCCCTTTATGGGGTGTCCGACTCTGTTTATCGGTTCAGCAGGGTGCCGACATAGCGCAGGGCTTCATTCGCGCAGATGGGGCAGTAGCCGCCCTGAGACACCATGCGCTCCACCACCTCGTTGATTTTGCGCAGCTGTTCTGGGTCGGGTGTGCGAGCGGAAGTGGTGATTTTGACCACATCTTTGAGATCCGCGAACAGTTTGCGCTCGATGGCTTCGCGCAGGCGTTCATCGCTGCCGATTTCGAAGCGCATGCCGCGCCGCGCCAGTGAGGCGACCGAACGCATAATCCCCTCGCGGAACTCGCGCTTGGCGTTTTCCGAGACGCCAATCTGCTCCTCGATGCTGCGCATCAGCTTCTCGTCGGGGTCCATCTCCTCGCCGGTGATCGGGTCGCGCACTTTGGTCTTGTTGCAGTAGGCGTCCACATTATCCAGATAGTTCTCCAACAGGGTGTGTGCCGCCTCCTCGTAACTGTAGACGAAGAAGCGCTGCACCTCCTTCTTGATCTGCTCATCGTACTCTTTGCGCACATCGTCGAGGAAGGTGAGCAGCTTTTTGCGTTCTTCCTCGTTGCTGGTGTATTCGGTTAGTCCGTCGCGGATGGAGCGCAGGATATCGATGGGCGTGATGCACTGCCTGCCCTTGACCATTGCGGCGGAGAGGCGATTAATGATGAATCGGGGCGAGACGCCGCTCATGCCCTCATCGGGGTACTCTTCACGCAGCTCTTTGACATGGCGCTGGTCCCAGTCGCCTACTTGTCGCTCGCCGTCGTAGAGTTTCATCTTCGTCATGAGCGACAGCCCGCTCTTCTTAGGGGGTTTCAGCCGGCTGAGAATCGCGAACATGGCAGCAACGCGCAGCGCGTGGGGTGCGATGTGGACCTTCGACAGATCTTGGGTCTCGTCGCTGAACTGCGACTGCTGGATGAGCTTCTCGTAGATACGCACTTCCTGCGACACCTGCAGGTTATAGGGCACTTTGACCACGAACATGCGATCGATCATCGCCTCGTTCTCTTTGTTGGAGAAGTAGGCGTTGTACTCGTACTCATTCGTGTGGGCGACGACCACCACATCGGTATAGATGAGGGCGAACCGTCCAATTTTAATCATCTGCTCGCCGGCGACCGTGTTGAGTTCATAGAGGAACCGCTTGTCCGCCTTGAGCATTTCGATGAACTCCATAATGCCGCGGTTCGCCTTGTTCAGCTCGCCATCGAAGTTATAGACGCGCGGGTCCGATTCGACGCCGATCTGGGTGAGCAGGCTGAGGTTCACGCTGCCGGTCAGTTCCGAGACATCCTGCGACTTGGGGTCGGAGGGCTTGAAGGTGCCGATTCCGATGCGTTCGCGCTCCGAGAAGCGGATGCGCACGACGGGCACATCTTGGATGTTTTCGCCCCATTCATGCTTCAGCTTCCACTGGCACACGGGGCAGAGGTCGCCCTCGATATGCACGCCGAACTGACGCTTGAAGTCTGCCCGCAGCTCTTCGGGCACCAGATGGAGTGGCTCCTCGTGCATGGGGCAGTCTTTGATGGCATAGACGGCGCCTTCGTCGGTACGCGAGTAGCGTTCCAACCCGCGCTTGAGCATGGTCACCAGGGTCGATTTACCGCCGCCAACCGGACCGACCAGCAACAGGATGCGCTTACGCACATCGAGGCGGCGCGCGGCGGGCGCGAAATACTCCTCCACCAGCTGCTGCAAGGTGCGGTCCAGCCCGAACAGTTCGGAGGTGAAGAATTTGTACTCTTTCGGCTGTCCTTCGCCCCGGTCCTCGACGCCTGCGCTCATAATCATGTCATAGATGCGCGCATGCGCGAGATTTGCCACCTTCGGGTTCCTCTGGACAATCTCCAGATAGTCCCGAAAAGTGCCTTCCCAGGTAATCTGTTTTTCCAGCCGTCGCTGTTCTTCGATCTGGCGCAGGAAATCAGCTGCGCTCATGGTTCATAACCCCCTTGTCGTTGCTGGCAGGCAGGGAGTGCGCGGTTGCGGTCTCCGATTGCTCAGCCAGATAGTGCTGGCGCCCCCTCCAAACGCAAAGGGCAGTTCACTCTCTCCCTGTCAACAGACCTACCTCTCTATTATCGGTTAGACGCGGTAGGCTTTGGACAGGGTTCCAGCGCCATTCCGTGGGGAAGTTTTTCCACAGGTGCGCCTGAATCTGAGCAATCAGCTGCTGGCGCCTGTGTGCGCTGCCTATGAGGACCGCTTCGTCGCAACACCCGATTGTGAATGTGCTGGGAGGCACCCCCGAATGGCTTGCCTCCCCACCTGCCATCTATATTATACTACGGATTGCAGGCAAATCGGGTTTCAGGTGCGGCTCAATCATGAGGGTTTTTATCCGCCTTCACTTGCCGCCTGCCATCCATGCGCGTTCATGCTGAAGCACATAGTCAGCAATCTGGCGGCGCAGCGCCATCGTGTTCACCTCGCTCGTGCGGCGGGTATAGCGCTTGAGCGCGGCGAGCAGAATCTGCAGCATATCGCCCTCGGCAAAGGCGTGCAGGGCACGACGCGCATGCGCCTCGATGGTGTCAAATGCCTCATAAGCGAACACCCGAGTCATCGCCAGTGGAATGGTGATGTCCAGCCCCTTTTGCTGCAACTTGCGCGTGCGCAGCCACACGCTCTCCATCGCGTAGAGCTGGATGAGACAGTCCGCCAGGTGCGCCACAATCTCCTGCTTCTCTTCCAGCTCCGTACCGACCTGCTCTACCGCCATGCCCGCGGTCATCAGGATGGCTTTCTTGGCATTCACGATATATTTGCCGATGGCTTCCAGCGGATCGATAGGGTCGGGCGTGGGCATCTGTGGCTGGTTCAGCTCGGCGCGGATCGCTTGCGCCGCTTCCATCAGACCGGGCAGTTTGCCCTTCAGCGCACGGCGCATCAACTGATCCAGCATTAGCAGGCGATTGATCTCGTTTGTGCCCTCAAAGATGCGGTTGATTCGGCTGTCGCGATAGATTTGCGCGGCGTGGAACTCCTCCGTGTAGCCGAACCCACCGTGAATTTGCACCGTTTCGTCCGCCACATAGTCCAGCACTTCGGAACCGAACACTTTGAGGATGGCGCATTCGACGGGATACTCCTCGTCCGCCTCGCGATATTGGGCGTTCGCGTCGGGTGCAAGTGGGTCGATGCCGTGAAACACCTCATCCAGCATGCCGGCGGTGCGGTAGACGGTGCTTTCGAGGGCGTAAATCTGGGTCGCCATCTCCGCCAGTTTGTGTTTGATCAGTCCGAAGTTTGCGATGGGCTGCCCGAACTGCTGTCGTTCTTTGGCGTAGCGAGTGGCGATAGTGAGTGCCTCTTTGGAGCCGCCCAGCGCAGCCGCAGCGAGTTTGAACCGCCCGATGTTCAGCACACCGAACGCCACATGATGCCCCTTGCCGATTTCGTGCAGCACATTTTCGACGGGAACCTGCGCGTTGTCTAAGATCACGCGACGCGTGCTGGAGCCTTTGATGCCCATTTTGTGCTCCTCGCGCCCGACCGAGACACCTGGGAAGCCGCGTTCCACGATAAAGGCGGTGAACTTCTCTCCGTCCACTTTGGCGAACACGATAAAGAGGTCTGCCCAGCCCGCGTTGGTCGTCCACATCTTCTCGCCGTTCAGCAAATAGTGTTTCCCATCGGGGGCGAGAGTGGCTTTCGTGCGGGCAGAGAGGGGGTCGGAACCGCAGTTCGCCTCGCTCAGCGCAAAGGCAGCGATCAGTTCACCCTTTGCCAGGCGGGGCAGGTACTTCTGTTTCTGTTCGGGCGTGCCGAAAAAGAGGATGGGCAGCGTGCCGATGCCCACATGCGCGCCCCACGAGACGGCAAACGATGCCTGCAGGCTCATCTTCTCGGCAATCAGCGTGCTGGTCGTTTTGGGCAGCTCCAGCCCCCCGAACGCTTCGGGCAGGTCTGCCCCCAGCAACCCCAGCTCGCCCGCCTTTTTGAGCAGGCGAACCGTTAGCCCCTCTTCCTGCTTCTCAATGGCTTCATTACGAGGCTGAACCTCGCCCCGCACAAACTCTTCAGCCGCTTGTGCCAGCAGCAGGTCTTCCGAAGTGAAATCTTCAGGAGTGAATACTTGCGCCGGCTCCACCTCGCGCAATAAAAACTCGCCTCCACGCAAAGTGATAGTTCTCATCCCTTTTCCTCCATCAGATAGTATACCCCATTTTTGAATCGCTGTTCGATAGGTAGCCCCACTCTCCAGCTCACTCCGTGAATTTTCGAACACCCTCGGCACCCCTTGACAAAGCCGTCAGGCGTTGGGTATACTGCTTTGTCAGTTAATCACTTTGGTCAACTGACCCTTGGTAGACTGACAGATGTAAAAGGCTTATCGGGGCAACCAAGTAGAGAAGGAGGTTTGGACGATGGCAGTTTCACAGCAACAGGCGAGCAGTCGTGACCGGAGGACGGGGTTCGTGCTGGGCGTTGCCCTTTGGTTATTTACGCTGGCGACGCTTTGGCTTTTCGGAGCGAACCTGCATAAGATGCCACCGCCCGCATCTGACTTCGCCCCCCAGATCGACGCCATCTTGTGGGTTATTCTGGGCATCAGCGTCATCGGCTTTGTAGGGTTGCACCTCTATCTGGGCTGGGTCGCACTGAGTCGACCAGCAGAGGTAAGAGCGATTTACCTGCCTGCGGATCGCCCAAAGGAGTGGCTTTGGGTGCTGGTACCCATCGGGCTACTGCTGGTGGCAGACCTCACTTTCGACCATATGAGCAACAAGGTTTGGGGCGCGTTTTTCGGTAAACCCCCTGCAAACGCTTTCGAAGTGGAGGTCACAGGGCAGCAGTTCGCTTGGCATGTGCGCTATCCGGGTGCCGATGGACGGTTTGGACGCACCAACCCACGGCTCATTTCCGATGAGAACCCGATCGGATTGGATCTGTCGGACCCTGCTGCGCGGGATGATATCCTGCTTATTAATGTGATGCATGTTCCGGAGGGTCGTCCAGTGATGATATATCTGCGTTCCCGGGATGTGCTGCATAGCTTTTTCTTGCCTCCTATGCGCATCAAGATGGACTGTGTACCCGGCTACACAACCCGCATGTGGTTTACACCGCAGCGCAAGGGCAACTACGAGATTGCCTGTGCCGAACTGTGCGGCATGGGACATTACAACATGAAGGGGCTGCTGGTTGTGGAGGATGAACAGGCGGTTCAGAACTGGCTCGCCCAGCAGACTCCTTTCAGCAAACGCGGACAATAAGGAGGGAAACGATGGCGGTTCATGCAGAGCATTTGGCACATGCACATTCCGAAAGCTGGATTCGCAAATATGTGTTCAGCACCGACCATAAGGTAATCGCCACGCAGTATATCTTCACGGCGTATTTTATGGCGCTGCTGGGCGGTTTACTCGCGGCGTTGATCCGGTATCAACTGGGCTGGGGCGATCAGGCGTCGCCTCTGTTGGAGCGGTTGTTCCCCTTCGGGGCGCAGGGCGGCGTGATTAAGCCCGAATTCTACCTGGCAATCATCACCATTCACGGCACCATTCTGGTGTTCCACTTCCAGACAATGATGCTCACCGGGGGCTTCGGCAACTACCTAATCCCGCTGCAAATCGGGGCGCGCGATATGGCGTTCCCTGTGTTGAACATGCTCTCGTACTGGGTCTTTCTGGCGTCGTGTGTGGTGATGCTGCTCTCCTTTTTGGTGGAAGGGGGAGCAGCAGCGGCGGGCTGGACGGTCTACCCACCTTTGAGCGTGCATGCCGCCGCGGTGGCAGGCAGCGGACTGGGACAGACCATCTGGCTGTTGAGCATGGCGCTGCTGATCGTTGCCACCCTGATGGGCGGATTGAACTATATCGTGACCACGCTGAATCTGCGCACCAAGGGCATGAGCCTGATGCGTCTGCCACTCAGCACATGGGGCGTGTTCTTCGCCTCCGTGATCGGGCTGGTGACTTTCCCCGTCCTGCTTGCAGGTGCCATTCTGCTATTGCTGGATCGCCACCTGGGCACCAGCTTCTACATGCCCACCGTCTACATCGGCGGGCAGCTGGTGGAGACGCGTGGGGGCAACCCGTTGCTGTGGCAGCACCTGTTCTGGTACTTAGGGCATCCAGAGGTCTACATTCTGGCGATTCCAGCGCTTGGCTTCATCGGCGACATCATCGCGACCTTCAGCCGTAAGCCCATCTTCGGCTACCGCTTGATTATCATCAGCTTTGTCGTGATGACCATCCTCAGCTGCATCGTGTGGGGGCACCACATGTTCACCAGCGGGTTGAACCCCTATATTGCGATGGTGTTCTCGCTGCTGACCATCCTGATTAGCGTGCCGTTCGGCACGATTATTCTGTGCTACGCAGCCACGCTGTGGAAGGGCAAGATTCAGTTCACCACCCCGATGCTCTTTGCAATCGGGTTCCTGTCGCTGGTGGTGACGGGCGGATTGGGCGGGCTGTTTCTTGGCACTGCCTCCACCGACCTCTACCTGCACGACACGGCTTTCGTAGTGGGGCACTTCCATGTGATTATGGCGAGTTCGGTGCTGTTCGCTATCTTTGCTGCCACCTACTACTGGTTCCCGAAGATCTTCGGGCGATTTATGAGCGAGTCGCTGGGCAAGTGGCACTTCTGGCTCACCTTTATTGGGGTGTATGCCACTTTCGTCCCCATGCATGTGATGGGGCTGGGCGGCATGATGCGCCGCATCTATAGCCCTCATGCTTACCAGTATCTGCAGCAATGGGTGCCTTGGGAGAGGGTGATAAGCATCTTCGGCTTGATTCTCATCGGGGCGCAGCTGCTGTTCGTGGTTAACTTCTTCTGGAGCTTGTTTAAGGGGCGTCGGGCGACTGACCCGAATCCGTGGCGGGCGAACACACTGGAGTGGCAGACCTCCTCGCCACCGCCTCATCTGAATTGGGGTGAGGAGCAGCCTGTGGTTTACCGTGGTCCCTATGAGTTCAGTCGTCCCGACACGGCGGAGGATTACCTGCCGCAGAATACGCCCCCTGTGGGTGTGGAGGTGAGCGGAAATGGCGTCCGTTAAACCGCTTTCGAAGCCACGCGAGCCGATACCACCCTTCGGGGGCGATGGATTTTCCCGACGGGAACAGCCCGCTCCGGCACCATCGACCCCGGCACGATGGGGCGTGTGGCTTGCTATTTTTGCCGTCGCGATGTTGTTCGCCGGTTTGAGCAGCGCGTACCTGGTACACCTGCCCCAGCGGAGCCGCTTCCCGCTGGAACTGCCCAGCATCCTCTGGGCAAACACCCTCGTGCTGATCCTGAGCAGCTTTAGTTGCCAGTGGGCGCTGAGACAGGCACGGCAGGGGCGCGCTCTCTCCACAATGCAAGGGCTGGGTTTGACTCTTGCGTTGGGCGTGCTGTTCCTCGCAGGGCAAGTTTATGCGTGGCAGCAATTGCGCGATGCGGGTCTCCATCTGCAAACCCATGTGTTCAGCAGCTTCTTCTATGTGCTGACCGCGACGCATGGAGTTCACCTGATCGTAGGTGTGGGCATCCTGTTCGGCGTGTGGGCGGTTGCCCTCTTACGACAGGGGACGACCCTGAACCCGCTCGCTGTGGAGCTGAGCGCGTTCTACTGGCATTTTCTGACCTTGGTATGGCTCTGGCTCTTTCTGTTGCTGAATCTGAAGGCGATATAGGAGGTGGCTATGCAAACACAGACACAACCGATGCAAGAATCGGTCTGGGCAGGCGGACGCTCGCCGTTCGGCATCCGCTGGGGCAAGTTGATGATGTGGGTGTTCCTGCTCTCGGATGCCTTCACCTTCGGCGGCTTTCTGGTGATTTACGGCTCGGTGCGGGTCATTACTCCCGACTGGCCCGACCCCTCGCGCGTGTTCGCGCTGCACCTGTTCGGCAAAGAAATCCCACTGCTGCTGATAGCCTTCATGACCTTTGTGTTGATTTCCAGCAGCGGCACGATGGCGCTGGCGGTGCATGCGGGGTATGAAGGCGACCGGTCCCGATGTGCCCGCTTCCTTATGCTGACCATTCTGGGTGGGTTGACCTTCCTGGGCTGTCAGGCGTATGAGTGGACGAAGCTCATCACCGAAGGGGTTCGTCCCTGGGGCAACCCGTGGGGCGCACCGCAGTTCGGAGCCTTCTTCTTCACCCTGACAGGCTTCCACGGGCTGCATGTGCTGAGCGGCGTGATTTATCTCTCGGCGATCACGAGGCGCGTGCTCAAAGGGGTCTATGCCCGACGAGGCTCCTACGAGGGCGTGGAAATCGCCGGGCTTTACTGGCACTTCGTGGACCTCGTGTGGGTCTTTATCTTCACTTTCTTCTACCTGTTTTGAGGAGGTGCAACGATGAGCGCGGTGCATGAAGCGACTATCGTGCATGGCGATGTGCATCAAGAGCCGGTCATCAACCGTCCCCACCCGCCAACCAGGGTCTATTTAGTGGTGTGGGGCTGGCTCTTCGTGCTGAGCTTTGGCGCGTATCTGGTAGAGCTTATCAGCGAGGCGACAACGCTCGCACTGCCCATCAAGTGGAGCCTGCTGACCGTTATTGGTCTGATGAAGGCAGGGCTGATCGTGGCGTACTTTATGCATATGCGCTTCGAACGGCTGAGCCTGATCTACGCTATTTTGCTGCCGACCCTGCTGGTGATTGCGCTGGTTGCCGGCTTGATGCCCGACGCCGTAAGTCTCATCTCCTTCTGGGGGCATCCATAACCGAATACACGCAGGAGGGAGTTCGCTTTTATGAGCTGCGTTATGAGGCGGCGAATGGGATGTCTGCTTGCCGGGGGATTCGCGCTGATGGCGAAGGCGTCAGCACAGTGTGCCCTGTGTCGTGCCGCGGTGGAAAGCGCGTCCGATCCGGGTCTCACCAGCGGCTTACAGGCGGGTATCTACCTGCTGCTGCTCGTGCCCTACTTGTTGGGTGGCTGGATCGCCTATCGCTGGTGGCGCACAATGCAATAGATGGGGAACCTGCACCTCCAATGTGGAATAACCGTCCTGTATGCGGAAGTGGTTGAGCAGGGCGACGCCGAGGCTGCAGGCGGTCGGGTTGTGGCTGACGGTGGCAGCGGTTCTGATCGCTGTTGCCGCGCTTGGGCAATACGCGCTCTATCGCCAAGCAAGGCGGTCTCTCGATAGCGAGGTGAAGACACGCCTGCAAGGGCTGGCGGCGGCTGCCGCACTCCTGGTGGATGGTGACCAGCACCTGCGTTTTCGTCCCGGCGAAGAGAACACACCCCGCTATCGCCGTGCCATTCACCCTCTGGCGCAATTCCAGCGCCTTTATCCCGATCTGCGCTATGTCTACACCTTCACCGAGCGCGACGGCAAAATCTATTTTCTGTTAGACCCGACACCCCCAGGCGACCACGATGGTGACGGCGTCGATGACAAGTCTTACCTGTGGGAGGAGTACCCAGAGGCAACGCCTGCGATGTTCGCCGTGTTGCGCACAGGACGCCCCCAAGTAGATCCTGCCCCCTACACGGACCGCTGGGGCACCTTCTGGAGTGCATATGCGCCTATTCGCGATCGACAAGGGCGCATTCAGGGTGCCGCGGGCGTCGACATCACGCTGCAGCACTACGAACAGGAGCTGGCGGCTGCCACGCACGCCTTCTGGCGTGGGCTAATGTATTCCACAGCGATGGCTGTCCTCATTGGTTGGCTCACCACCCTTGGATGGAGCCGATATCGGAGGGCTTCGCTGCGCCTCCTCGAAAGCGAAGCCTACAGCCGCTCGATCCTGGACGCGCTGCCCGACCTGATTTTTGTGCTGGATGAACAGGGCGTCTACCATCAGGTGCATGCGAACAATCAAGCGGAGTTGCTTGCATCCCCTGAACAAATTTTAGGCAGAACTTTGCACGAGTTACTGCCGCTCGGTCTGGCAAACTATGCCTTGGCTAGCATCCGTCAGGTGCTGACCACCGGTGAACCGCACATTCTGGAATACGAGCTGCAGACACCCATCGGGCATCAATTTTACGAGGCGCGCCTCGTGCCTTATCAGCAGAATCGGGTGTTGGCGTTGGTGCGCAATATCACGGAGCGCAAGCGTGTGGAACTGCGCCTTGCCGAACTCAATATGGAGCTGGAGATGCAAATCTTGCAAGCGCAGGAGATGGCGCTTGCCGCCGAAGCTGCGAATCGTGCCAAAAGCGAGTTCCTTGCGAATATGAGCCATGAGATCCGTACCCCCATGAACGGCATTCTGGGCATGGTGGAGCTGCTGATGGGCACCCCACTCAATGAGGAGCAGCGCGACTATCTGAACACGCTGCGTGTGAGCGCGGATCACCTGCTGAGCTTGCTCAACGACATCTTAGACCTTTCCAAGATTGAGGCGGGGCGACTGCATTTAGAAGCCCTGCCTGTGGTGCTGAGCGATTTGGTGCATGATACAGCGCGTCTCTTTCAGGCGCGCGCTGAGGCGAAGGGTTTGCGCTTGACCGCGCAGATAGCTCCCGATGTGCCGCCCGTGGTATTGGGCGACCCGGTGCGTTTGCGCCAGATTCTGGCAAACTTCATTAGCAACGCGATAAAGTTCACCGAGCAGGGCGAGGTGGTGGTGCGAGTGGAGCCGTCAGACCTCTACCCGTGTGGTGTCCGCCTTATGGTGCAAGATACGGGCATCGGCATCCCACCTGACCGACAGGCATCTATCTTTGAGCCGTTCGCCCAAGCGGACAGCTCCACCACGCGTAAATATGGGGGCACAGGGCTGGGACTAACTATCTGCAAGCGGCTTGCCGAGCTGATGGGCGGGCAGATTGGCGTAGAGAGCGCGCCGGGCAAGGGCAGCACCTTCTATGTGGATCTCCCGCTACCACCAGCGGAAGCACCCTCGCAGACAACGCCGGACCTCTCCGAGCCGCTCCCTGAAGTTCCCCCTGGTAAGCGCATCCTGCTGGTGGAGGATAACGAAGTGAACCGTAAGGTTGCCCTGCGCATGCTGAGCAAGTGGCACTTGGAAGTAGAGGTCGCCATCAATGGCGTGGAAGCGGTGCAGAAGGCGACGACCAACGCCTATGATTTAATCCTGATGGACTGTCAGATGCCTGAGATGGACGGCTATGAAGCCACCCGCCAGCTACGCGCACGCGGTCTTCGCGTGCCCATTGTTGCGCTGACTGCCAACGCGCTCGAAGGTGACCGCCAACAGTGCCTTGCGTGCGGTATGGACGACTACCTCGCCAAGCCCATCAAACCCGATGAACTGCGACGCACACTTGCGCGTTGGTTACAGGCACAAGCACTTCAGGCGGCTTAATCGCCCTCGAACGCTGGAACCAATCCGCCCAAACCCTATCGCAAGGGAGCAACGCTCAACCCGGAGGTGACAATCATGTTGAACTGGGATTACCTGAACGAAATCAGTGGTGGCGATAGCGAGTTCATCGCCGAGCTGCTGAACGATTTTCTAAACAGCGCGCCTGCGCTTCTCGCCCAAATTGAGCAGGCGATTGCCCGGGACGATGCTGCCGCACTCACCCGTGCAGCGCACACCCTTAAAGGCAGCGCGCGCTCCATCGGAGCCGAATCGCTCGCGGAATATGCTCTTGCTTTAGAGCAACTGGGCAAATCGGGTCAGCTGGCAAACGCCCCTGAAGCGTGGCAGTCGCTTAGCGAGCAGTGGACGCAGCTTCAGCGTTATCTGGACGCCCACCTCCAGCGGAATGCCGCGTAAGCGTGTTCACGGTGGGTATACTCACAGGTGTCGTCGCGAACGGTTGCGCCACAGGTAGGCAGTGCCGGCACGGGGCTATTTCTTGTGCTAATCGGGTTGAATGTGCTGTGGGCGGGGGCATATCCGGCGGCGCGTGTGGTAATGGAGACCCATCGTGCGGAGTGGGTTGCTGCTTACCGCTTTCTCGGCACCGCGCTGGGCTTGGGTGGATTGCTGCTTATCCCCGCTTTCCGGCGCGCGCTGGCGAGTCGCTTCCCGAATCGTCCGCGTGACTTCGCGCTCGCCGCGGCGTTGGGCGCGTTCGGCGTCTCCAGCACCTATATCTGCTACTTCTGGGGCACCAAGCTGAGCACCGCGACCGAGGCCACGATTCTGGTATCCACCTCGCCCATTTTCTACGCTTTGCTGGCGCGTTGGTGGCTGAAGGAGCCTTTCCCGCTTAGCAAGTCATTGGGGATCGCCACTGGGTTGTTGGGCGCGTGGGTGATTGTGAACAAGGGACTGGTTCTGCGCGAATTTTCGGGCGCGACATGGGGCAACCTGCTGGTGATGATGGGGGTGCTGATTGAAAGCATCGATGTGGTGCTGGCGAAGTCGCTTGCAGTGCGCTATTCAGGGGTGGCGGTGTTCTGGATCGAGTCGGTGTTTGCAGGGGCATCGTTGACGCTGATTGCGCTGCTAATTGCTGGGTTGCCGCCTGCCGAACTCAGTGAAGCGCAGGGCTGGGCGCTGGCGTATCTGATCGGGGTTTGCACCATCTTTGCCTTCTCGGCCTGGTTCTATCTGATGGAGCGTGCCCCGATAGGGGGGATGGGGGTCTCCATTCTGGCGCAGACACCCGCCGCGGCGTTTATCGGCTATTTTATTTTGCATGAAGCCCTACACCCAACGGTGTGGTTGGGCGCGGCGCTCATCATGAGCGGCATCTGGTTCACTTTAAAATCGCCCACGCTCAGGCGAACTTAGCCGGGGGAGGCGCCGCAGGCGCAAATAAATCAGGCTACCGCCCACCATGATTAACACCTGCACTCCTGTGCCCGGCTCAGGCGCGTTCCCCCCGCCCCAGTTACTTCCCGGCCCCCAACGGTCGATACGAATGCGCAAAAAGACAGGCGCGTGGTCGGAGGCGCTTGGACTGTCATTTAGATCGAACCCGTCGGGCGGCGTGCCGTTGGGAAAGCGGCGCGTGTTGAACACAATCGCTTCTAACGCGGTGATCCGGTCGCGTCCCCACTCGGTCTCGGAGGTCAGCAGGTAATCGAATCGGTTGCGTAGGTCGGAGTTGCGTGTGGTCACTTTGTAGGTGCGTTTGCCGTCCAGCGCGTCGACGGGCATGTGGTCGTGCAGGCGTGCCGATTTGACCGTGCTGATGGGCGCATAGGTGCGTCCGTCGGGCAATGTTGCGCCGATATCGAACAGCGAGTTCAGGTCGGGATCTTCGTTCTCGTTCAAGTCGCCCCCCAGCACATAGGCGGAGCGTCGGTGGCGGATGCGCCACTGGCGCACCTCGTCGCGGGTGCGCTCCGCGTTCGTCTGACGCTTCACCGCATCGTTGGTGTAGCCACCCGATTTGAAATGCGCGCCAAACACGCCCAGCCCGTTGGTGCCCGGCACATCGATCCAGCCCATCGTGAGACCGCGATTGGGCGAGCCGATATTGACATCCGAAACTTCTATGAACCGATAGCGGCTGATGATGGCGGAGCTAATCCAGCCATCGCTATTGCGGTTGGCGTAGACATAGAAATCTCTGCCAGGCTGCGGGTTATTCCCATAATAGGTGAGATTCGTCTGTACGAAACTGATGAGCGCGGTTTCCTGATCCAGCGGGTTCCAACCGGACGAGTTGCCTCCGACCTCATGCAAAATCCAGATGTCGGGCTTGAGGTAGTTGGCGATTTTGGCGACATAGGGCTGTTGCGCGCTGTTCGGATTGTTCGCCCCGATCGCCCGCCCGATATTCCAGCTCATAATGCGCAGTTCCGTCGCGCTCGCGTTCAGAATCAGCCCGCAGAGCGCGACTAAGCTCCAGCTCCTTCGGTTCATCACAGGGATATTATAGCCTAATCTGCTACCCTATGGTGCATGCGCGATTAATACACGGGCAGGCTGGGATCCACTTCCTGGGCGTAGGCGTTGATACCGCCTGCGAGGTTTTTCACGCGGCGGAAACCCATCGCCTGCAGCAGGCGTGTAATTTGTGCGCTGCGCCCACCTGAACGGCACATCACCACGATCTCATCGGCAGGGTTCAGTTCGTGCACACGCTCGGCAACCTGCCCCATCGGGATGTGCAGCGCGTTCGGCAAGCGGCTAATCTCCAGTTCGAACGGCTCCCGCACATCCAGAATCACCAGCGGCTCGCCCCGCTCCAGCCGCTCCTTCAGCTCGCGGGGAGTAATAGAGGGCAGTTCGTCCGTCGTGATGGGAGCCTCCTCACCGCGCAAGCCACAGAACTCCATGTAGTCGATCAACTCGCGTATGGTTGGGTTCTCGCCACACACGGGGCAGTTCGGGTCTTTACGCAGCTTCAGCTCGCGCCAGCGCATCGCCAGCGCGTCGAGCAATAGCAATCGTCCGAT
Source organism: bacterium HR15 (assembly GCA_002898555.1). Classification (GTDB taxonomy): domain Bacteria; phylum Armatimonadota; class Fimbriimonadia; order Fimbriimonadales; family GBS-DC; genus HRBIN15. The sequence continues at coordinate 5,006 of BEHR01000015.1, read as the reverse complement.
CAGCGGCTCGCCCTTGCCAAGAATGAGCTTAATCGTCTCGGTTGCCTGCACCAGCCCAATCAGACCGGGCAGGATACCCAGCACGCCACCTTCGGCACAGCTCGGTACCAGTCCCGGAGGCGGTGGCTCCGGATAGAGACAGCGATAGCAGGGTCCATGCGTCGCCCAGAAAACGGAAGCTTGCCCTTCGAAGCGAAAGATACTGCCGTACACATTCGGCTTGCCCAGCAGCACGCAAGCGTCATTCACCAGATAGCGTGTGGGGAAGTTATCCGTGCCGTCCACAATCACATCGAAATCGCGCAGGATGTCCAGCGCGTTCTCGGAGGTGAGGCGGGTCTCGAAGGGAATCACATGCACATGAGGGTTAATCGCCTGAATCTTTTCGATAGCGGACTGGAGCTTGGGGCGCCCCACATCGGAGGTGAAGTGAAGGATTTGCCGCTGCAAGTTGGTATAGTCGACATTATCGAAGTCGACCAGACCGATCGTGCCGACGCCCGCCGCTGCCAGATACATCGCGACGGGTGAGCCAAGCCCACCTGCGCCCACCAACAACACACGCGCCGCCTTGAGCCGTTTCTGCCCCTCCATCGTGACTTCCGGCATAATCAGGTGACGGCTATAGCGCAGCACCTCCTCCTGGGACAGGCTAACACTCTGCAGGCGGGTGTCATCGATCAGATGGCGCCAATCGGACAGAGCGGGCGATTCAGACTGACCAGGCGGGGCGTGGCGCCCGGGAGTGGGCACATGAGTTGCCGTTCCGCCCGCCACCGACGGCACAATCACCAGTTCGTCGCCCTCGTTGAGAGGCGTGTCCAGCCCTTGCAGGTGGCGCACATCCTCATCGCCCAGATAGAGGTTCACAAAGCTGCGCAGGCGTCCCTGCTCGTTGAACAGGTGCGGTTTCAGCTTCGGGAAGCGCTCCGCGAGCTGCTGAATCGCCTCGCCAACAGTGGACGCCTCCACCTTCACGCTCGTCTGGTTATCGGTATAGGCACGCAACGCCGTTGGAATGACAATCGTTGGCATAGTTGTTCCTCCTATTTTGCTGCATGATTTGCTTCGTTCAGCGCCTCTTCCAAGGTGTGCCAGGGCAGCGAGGCGCATTTGACGCGCACCGGGAAGTGGCTCACGCCCGCCAGTGCGCTTAGGTCGCCCATCTCCTGAGGATCTGGCGTGCTTTCGCCGCGCAACATGGCATACACCTTCTGGATGAGCGTGCGCACCTCCTCGAGCGTCTTGCCCTTGACCATCTCCACCAGCATCGAGGCAGACGCCTGGCTGATGGAGCAGCCACGCCCGCTGAAGCGGATGTCGCTGATGCGCCCATCCTCCACGCGGAACTCGATAATCACCTCATCGCCACAGAGCGGGTTCGCGCCCTCGTGATGAATCTTCGGCTCATCCAGGGTGCCCCGGCCCCGCGGATGGCGATAGTGGTCCAAAATAATCTCCTGATACAGTTCGCTTATCATGGCTCAAATCATTTGGGCAGGCATAAAGGTCTACCCCTACTGGTTTTACAATCCAAACACCTGTCGCACATAGTGCAGCCCCTCGATCAGCGCGTCGATGTGATCGGTATCGTTGTAGACGGCAAGGCTGGCGCGCGCCGTTGCGGCTACCCCTATTCGTTCGCCCAGCGGATGCGCGCAGTGATGCCCCGATCGGATGGCGATATCGCGCGAATCAAGCACCGTCGCGATGTCATGCGGGTGAATATCCGTTAGTGTGAAGGCGAAGATACCTGCCCGATCGGGCTTTGGTCCATAAAGGCGCAGATCGGGCACCTCTTGCAGTCGCGCCAGCATATATTCGGTCAGCGCGTGTTCCTGCGCGGCGATGCGTTCCCGCCCAATGGAATCGATAAAGTCTAAGGCAGCGTGCAGCCCAATCGCCTCGGCAATGGCCGGTGTGCCCGCTTCGAACCGTGCGGGTACATCCGCCCAGGTCACTTCTTCCCAACTCACCTTGCGAATCATGCCGCCACCTGTCTGATAGGGTGGCATCTGTTCCAACAACGCCCGCTTTCCGTAGAGAACCCCGATGCCTGTGGGACCGTACGCTTTGTGCCCTGAAAACGCCAGAAAATCGCAATCGATGGCTTGCACATCGAGCGGCATATGCGCTGCGCTCTGTGCCGCATCGACCAAGCAAAGTGCGCCCGCCTCATGCGCGATTCGGCAGATATCCGCGACAGGGTTGATCGTGCCCAGCACATTGGAGATATGGGTGACGGCAACCATGCGCGTGCGCTCGGTCAGCAAGCGGCGCAGTTCATTCAGGTCGAGGCGCCCCTCGTCCGTGATGCGCCACACCACAATGCGTGCCCCGGTGGCACGAGCGATCTGCATCCACGGCAGGATGTTGGCATGGTGTTCCATTTCCGAGACGATAATCTCATCGCCCTCGCGCAGTTGGCTACCGCCCCAGCTGGCAGCTACGAGGTTGATGCTTTCGGTGGTGCCGCGCGTGAAGATAATCTCGGCGGGTTCGCGTGCGTTGATAAATCGGGCGACCCGCTCGCGCGCCGCTTCAAACAGCTCCGATGCCTTCGCCCCAACACCATACGCACCCCGATGCACATTCGCGTTATGGTGCGCGTAGAAGTTGGTTAGCGCGTCCAGCACCGCGTAAGGCTTCTGCGTGGTCGCCGCGTTGTCTAAATAGATTAGACTGCGCATTTCGGGGTGCGGCTGGAAAAACGGGAACTGCTTTCGTATCTCGCGCGCATCCAGCTCCAATTGCATGGTTGCCATGATTGTTCACCCTCGGATAGGTGGATAGGTCAGGCGAGTTGGACGGGTCTGACCTATCCTCTGGCTATAATTCTACCCAAACATAGCCGTCTTCCACCTTCACGGGGAAGGTCTTGATGGGGCGAATGGCGGGTAGCCCACGCGCCTGCCCCGTATGCGGGTCGAATTTCGCCCCGTGATGGGGGCACTCCAGCAACCCCTTGAAAATGCGCCCCGGAATGCCATCCGCATCTGAAAGGGGCTGATTCTCGTGAGAGCAGCGATCCAGCACGGCGAAGTAGCCCTTCTCGGTGCGCCCAATCAAAATCGGCTTGCCTTCCAACTCTATTGGGCGTAGCTCGCCCACCCTCAGCTCATCCCGAATCGCCTGATGCCACATGGTTATCCCCCGAATAGCTCAGACTAATCCGATAGCTCTGCCAGGTCCATAAAGTAGCGTGGAGCGTCCCCCTTTAGCTTGGACGCAAGCAGCCGCTGAATGGAGAGGCGCAGGTCAGCTGGCTTGACCTCGCGCAGCACCTGCTCAAAGAAGCCCATCACAATCACCGCTTCCGCCGTAGCGGGATCCAGCCCGCGCGAACGCAAGTAGAACATCTCATCAGGTTGCACCGGTCCGACCGTCGCGCCGTGCGTGCAACGCACCTCGTTCGCGCCAATCTCCAGATTCGGGATAGAGTGTGCTCGTGCACGATCGCTCACCAATAGGTTGCGGTTCGCCTGATAGGCGTCGGTGTGCTGGGCCCCTTGATGCACGCGAATCATGCCCGAAAAGACCGATTGCGCCTCATCATCCAACACACCCTTGTACAGCAGGTCGCTAACCGTGTTGCCCACGCGATGATCCTGCAGCGTGCGGAAATCAAGGTGCTGCTGGTCATCCCCAAAGAAGAGCCCCAGCGGTCGCGCCTCTGCCCCTTGCCCGTTCATCAAGTGCTGCAGCACCACCCGCGCGAGCTTCCCGCCCAGTCCCACCGTGAGCGACAACACAGAGCTGTCTCGCTGCTGTTCGTAATCCACGCTGGTCAGAAAGAGCGATTCGCGCCCCATGCGTTGCACCAGCGTGTGGCGCAGCCGACTATTCGGGGCACAGAACACTTCCACCGCGCCGAGCACAAGCACCGGCGCGCCTTCAGGCGAGAAGAAGGACTGCACAATATTCGCGCCGATGCTCTGTTCCGCCACAATCATCGTGTGTGGGAAGTGCGCACCGGGCGTTTCAAACCAGTGGATAATCTCGATCACACCATCCAGCTCCAGATTCGGAGGCAGGTAGACATACAGCCCGCTATCCCACGCGGCGGTGTGCAGCACCGAGAATTTGTCGCCTGGGATAGGCGCGAGGCGTCCCAAGTCGGCTGCCAAGCGATCCGAGTCGTTCAGCAGCACCTCGCGCAGGTCGCGCACTTGAATGCCGCGCCGCCTCCACTCGTCGGGAATTTGCGCCTCGAAGCCGAACCCAGCGCGATGGTAAACCCGAATCACCGGCTTTTCCACCAGAAAAGGGGGCATCTGCGCGGGTGGGTTCGCGGGCGGTGCATCCTGCCACGCAACAGCAGGATAATCCTCCAAGTGGAGCGTGGTAATGTCGGTATAGCGCCAATCTTCCTGTTTGGGTGAAGGCAATGGCAGCTGCAGGAAGCGTTCGAACGCCTCCAGCCGCCGTTCGATATGCCACTCCGGTTCGCCCAGTGCCCGCGCAATGCGCTCGATGCGCTCGGCAGTCAATCCAGGCAGGGTGATTAGGGTCTCCGTCCTCATGCATTCTCCTCCTAAATGCTTAGCGTGGCTAAATTATGGCACATTCCGGCGGAGAAAGTCAAGGGGGTTCGAGGGTGTTCGAACATTCACGCGGCTCGCTGGAAGGTGAGGCTCCTGCCGAGCCGAGATTGGAGGGCGAGGCTCCCGCCGAGCCGTTAAAGAATATTGGCAGAGGTTTTTTGGACAGACATGGAGGTCTGCCCCTCCACGCCAGTAGGCTCGCCCTCCACTCCCCTCGCCCTCTGGGAGAGGGGCTGGGGGTGAGGGTATGGGGCAGACACGCAAGTCCGCCCCTACACGCCAGGAGGCTCGCCCTCCACTCCCCTCGCCCTCTGGGAGAGGGGCTGGGGGTGAGGGTTCGGCTCGCCAGGAGGCTCGCCCTCCAAATGCTTGGTGGATTTTTCGAACACCCTCCACCCCCCTTGACAAATGCCCTCTCGATGTGCTATAATAGAATCGCCTGCCGTGAAAAGTGCAGGCAAT
>BEHR01000014.1 GCA_002898555.1 bacterium HR15 | reverse complement strand
ATTTTTCCTGAAATTTTTTCTCTGACCCCGCTGCGCGGAGTACCCCAGAGAAAAAATTTTTCCTGAAATTTTTTCTCTGACCCCGCTGCGCGGAGTACCTCAGAGAAAAAATTTCAATCGATGTAGTCGTAGGCGACCTGCGTGACGAAGTCGATGAACTGGGGCGCGAGCACCACGCGCGTTAGTATGGCGGCGGCGTCGGCATAGCGGCTGCGCCGATAAGCATCGCTGCCAATTTCCGCCTCTATCTTCGCCAGCTCCTCGCTCAACATCTGCTGGAAAAGCTCCGGGGTAATTACGCGCCCATCATTCAGTCGCGCCTTACGCTGGATCCACTGCCAAAGCTGCGAGCGTGAGATCTCAACGGTGGCTGCGTCTTCCATCAGGTAGTTGATGGCGACGCACCCTGTGCCACGCAGCCACGACTCCAGATAGCGCAGGCTTACCCCAATATTGGTGCGCATCCCCTGCTCCGTAATGTCGCCTCGGGGAAAGTTCAGCAATTCCTGTGCCGTGATGGCGCGTTCGGGCACTCGCTGCAGCTGATTGACTCCGGGCAGATGCTTTTCGAACACCTCCATCACGATGGGCACCAGTCCCGGATGAGCGACCCATGTGCCATCGTAGCCCTCGCTAATTTCGCGCTCCTTGTCGGCAACGACTTTGGCAATCGCGGCAGCATTGGCTTCTGGATCGTGCCGAATAGGGATCTGTGCCGCCATCCCGCCTATCGCATGAATCCTGCGCCGATGACAGGTCTGCACCACCAGCTCCGAATAGGTCTTCATGAAGGGCACGGTCATTGTAAGGGTTGCCCGGTCAGGGAGTACCAAAGTGGCATCGTTGCGAAACTTGCGGATGATGCTGAACAGGTAGTCCCAGCGCCCGCTGTTGAGACCGGCCGAATGCTCGCGCAGCTCGTACAGTATCTCTTCACATTCGAAGGCGGCAAGGATGTTCTCTATCAGCACGGTGGCACGGATGGTGCCGCGCGGGATCCCCAGCAACTGCTGGGCACGGAGGAACACCTCGTTCCAGAGGCGCGCTTCCAGGTGGCTTTCCAGCTTGGGCAGGTAGAAGTAGGGGCCCGAGCCTTTCTCGATAAGGGCGTGGGCATTATGGAAGAAGTACAGCCCGAAATCGAACAGGGCCGCTGGGGCAGGCTCGCCATCAATCAGCACATGCTTTTCAACAAGGTGCCAACCGCGCGGACGAGCGCACAAGACAGCCACCTGCTCATTCAGGTGATACCTCTTGCCCTCGGGGCTAATGTACTCTATCGTGCCACGCACCGCATCCCGCAAGTTAATCTGCCCCTGAATCGTGCCTTCCCAAGTCGGGGAGTGGGCATCCTCAAAGTCTGCCATGTAGACCTTCGCACCGGAGTTGAGCGCGTTAATCACCATCTTGCGGTCGACAGGTCCCGTGATTTCCACACGGCGGTCGATGAGGTCGGGGGGTGGTGGAGCGACCTGCCATTCACCTGTGCGGATGTGTGCGGTTTCGGGCAGGAAATCGGGCTTTTCACCCGCATTTAGCCGTGCCTGACGCTCCTCACGCAGGCGCAGGAGCCGTTTGCGTTCCGGGTTGAACTCGCGCACGAGCGTCGCCACAAACTGCATCGCCTCAGGCGATAAGATTTGCGCAAATTCTGCATGCACTGGGGCGCGTATCTCCACGCCCTGCTCTCTCAAGGCTTTCTCCAGCATCTCCGCCATGGCTCACCTCACTGTTTGACTGACTGTTCGGTCAATCAATATACCCGATGGGATACTCCAGTATTATACCCGAAGGAAATCTCGTTTCAGGGGCAGGCACCCAGGTCTGCCCCCTACAGGGTAGGGCGTGCCTCCATTTGCGCCCGCGCCTGTGTATGCGCCCCCTGTCGCAAAGACACCCTGTTTCGGCCGATAGGGTAAAATCTTTACAAAAATCAGGGCTTGCTCAAGGGAGGTGAGGTGAATGCAGGAGCGACCCGATATGGATGAGCCAATAACCGAAGCGACAGCGACCGAATCGCCTGCGGAAGAACCGAACGCGGGCGAAGAGGTCAGCCAGGACCCGCAAGCAATGCAGGCGCGCATGCGGGAGATGGAACGCGCTTTAGAAGAGCAAAAAAATCTCTACCTGCGCACGCTGGCGGACTTCCAGAACTACCGCCGGCGGCAGCAAGAGGAGATGGAGCGCAGTCGCTTGCATCTGCTCGAATCGCTCATGGAGGAACTGCTCCCCATTCTGGACAATTTCGAGCGCGCCTTGCAAGCGGCGGAAGCCACGCGCGAGCTGGAGCCACTGCTTGAAGGGGTGCGTCTCACCGCCCGCCAAATCAAAAACCTGCTTGCCCGCTACGACATTCATCCCATCGAAGCAGTGGGGCGACCCTTTGACCCGAACCTGCATGAAGCGATCCAGCGCATCGAGACCGACGAGTACGAGGATGGCATCGTGATCGACGAGGTGGAGCGTGGCTATCGGATTGGCGAGCGGGTGCTGCGTCCCAGCCGTGTGATTGTCGCCCGACGCCCCGAACACCATGTCTCCACCGAAGGCATCGATGTCGAGGTATAACCACGGCGTGGCTTGGGCATCCCACTTAGTGGCTCAAGCCATGCAAACGGAAAAGGACCCAAGCGATGAAACGCTATTTTGGCACGGACGGCATTCGGGGTGTGGCGAACGAGCTGCTCACGCCCGAGTTCGCACTACGATTGGGACGCGCAATTGCCCTGTATCTACACGAACAGTCGCCCACACCCCGAATCCTGATTGGACGCGATACCCGCCGCAGCGGCGCCATGCTCGAAGCCGCGCTCATCAGTGGACTCTGCGCGATGGGGGCGCATGTGACCTCCGCCGGGGTGTTGCCCACCCCTGCTATTGCCTATCTCGTGCGTGAAGGGCACTACGATCTGGGGATCGTTTTGTCCGCCTCGCACAACCCCGCACAAGATAACGGCATCAAACTCATCGGCAGCGACGGCTACAAGTTCCCTGACGAGGCGGAGCGGACGATCGAGACGCTGCTGGAGGAGACCTGCGAACCGTTTTCTTACCCACCTGCATCGGCTATCGGGCTGTGGCGCTATGACGAGCGGGAAGGCGAGCAGTATCTGCTCCACCTGCTGCACCTGATGCGCGAGTGGACAGGCGAGCGCGAGCCACTACAGGGCATCCATATCGCCGTCGATTGCGCGAACGGCGCCGCCAGCCACTACGCACCTGCCTTGCTCAGCGAACTGGGCGCCCGCGTAAGCCTCTTTGCGTGCGAGCCAGATGGCGACAACATCAACGCGGGCTGCGGTTCCACCCATCTGGAGAACCTGCAGCAAGCGGTGCTGCAATCGGGCGCGGAGCTGGGCGTGGCGTTCGACGGGGATGCGGACCGTGCCCTGTTCTGTGATGAGAACGCCGACCCTGCCGATGGCGACTGCATCATGACGCTGTGGGCGCTCCGGCGACACGCACAAGGCACGCTGAACCCACCTCTCGTGGTTGCCACCGAGATGAGCAACCTCGGCATGGAACGCAGGCTGCAAGCAGAAGGCATTCAACTCATACGCACGCGCGTGGGCGACCGATATGTTGCCGAGGCGATGTGCCAGCACCATGCCCTAATCGGGGGTGAGCAATCGGGACATATCATTTTCCGCGAGGTCGCCACCACAGGCGACGGACTGATCACCATGCTGCAGACCCTGTACCTCTATCTCCAAAGCGACCAGCCCTTCTCCGAAATCGCCCACCCGTTCGAACCCTTCCCGCAACGCTTGGTGAGCATCGCGGTGCGCGATAAGCATGCATGGCGCGACCATCCAACGGTGCAGGCAGCGATGGAACAGGTGCAGATGATGCTCAACGGACGAGGACGGCTCAATATCCGCGCCTCCGGCACCGAAAGCGCCATTCGCGTGATGGTGGAAGCCGAAACCGTTGAGCTGGTGGACGAATGCCTGCACCTGCTGCTAACCGCCCTGCGCACACTGGAGAACTAACACGGCTCCCCCTGCAGAAGAAGGTCAAGGTGGCGAAGTTTCGCACCCACGCGAGGTATAATCGCGCTAATGGCAAAGGCAAGCAGCACCCGCCTTGGAAGAGAGCGAAGCTGGGGAGCCGGGAGTGGAGCAGTGAACGAAGTTCTGCGCAAAGCCAAACAGATTATCTATGACGAGGTGGAGCACGCAGGGTACCGAGTATGCCGCGTGATCCTGTTTGGCAGTCGCGCTCGTCGCGAAGCCCTACCCGACAGCGACTGGGACTTTTATATCCTCATCACCCCCACCGCGCCTTCGAAGACCCGCTGGGCGATTGCCGACCGCATTTGCGAGCGGCTGGCAGATGAGGGCATTTGTGCCGATGTGCTTGTTCAGTCTGAAGAAACCGCTGCAAGACGGGCAAGCAACACCGGATACCTGACCTATTATGTGTTCAAAGAGGGGGTGGAGATTTGAACGAGGAAGCGGTTCGGCTATGGGTTCAAAAAGCCGAGGACGACCTCCAAGCAGGCAAACTGCTGATGCAGACGGAGAATCCTATTACCTGGATTGTCTGCTTTCACATGCAGCAGTGTGTAGAGAAATACCTGAAGGCATTCCTCATCTTTCACGGGCGCGAGCAGCCGCGAACGCACAACATTCCCGCCCTCGTCAACCTCTGTGCAGAGATTGATCCCTCCTTTGGTCAATTGAAGTCTCGTGGGGTGCGCGAGCTTACGAGATACGCCATTATCTTCCGCTACGGTGAGGAACCTTACACACCTGACCAGAAAGAGACGCAAAGAGCCATCGAACTGGCTGAGCGAACACGGTCGCTTGTGCGACAAAGATTGGTTCAAGCAGGCATGGTATTGGAACAGGAATGATGCGGAACATATAGTGGAACACGGGATTTCTGTAGAAGGGGGGTCAGGAGGAATCTGCAAGCAACGGTCAAGGTGGCGAAGTTTCGCACCCACGCGAGGTATAATCGTAACCATGACAAAGGAGCACCGCTTCTACCAGGTGCTGGGGAACCTGTTTGTCGGCGTACCTGTGGAAGGCAAATCGGGCTACATCAACCTCATGCGCATCAAAGCCCGCTACTTCGAGCAAGTGATGAAGCCCTGTTTGCAAAAGGAGATTGGCGAAGCTCTCCAACCCTTTCCCGACTTCCGCGAGGAGCTCTTTGACAAGCTCTACACCTTCTTCAAGCGCTACTTCACCGAGAGCGGCTCCATCGGCTTCTTCTTCACGCCCTACCACCAGAGCATCTACGAGCGGGTCTACACCGACGACCAGGATGTTATCCTCTTTTGGAAGACTGCCCGCCTCTACTATGTGAAGACCGACCGGCTTTTCCGCAGAATGCAGGTGGAGGTGGACGGCTTCCGCTTCGTCTTTGATGTCTCCAACCTGGAGCACAAGAAAGCCAACGAGAAGCGGGAGCTGGTCTTTGACTTCAAGGAGCGGCGGGATGGCGGCGCTCTGGTTTTCGCCGTTTCCTACTCCGAGCGCGGTCGCGCCACGAATATCACCGAGATCCGCCGGAAGATTCGGGATTCCCTGGGCTTGTCCCATTATACCGACGCCGTCCCTTCCGAGGAGACCTTAGAGAAAGCCTTCCGCCTCTTTGAGCGGCAGAGCGAGGTGGACTACTTCCTCTGCAAGGACGCCAGGTCTTTTCTGCGGGAGCAGTTTGACCTGTGGCTGTGGCAGTATCTTCTGGGCAAGCCAGGCGAGGAGCCTGAGACGCAGTGGACCGAACAACGGATCAAGCAACTCCAGGCCCTCAAGCGCATCGCCTATCGGGTGATTGACTTCATCGCCGCCTTTGAGGACGAACTGGTGCGCATCTGGAACAAGCCGAAGTTTATCCTGCGCTCGGGCTATGTCATTACGCTGGACCGCATTATGGAGGTAGGGGCACAGTGTGCTGTGCCCCTGCTGGAACGCCTCATCGCGCACCCCGGCTTCGCCGAGCAGGTGAAGGAGTGGCAGGAGCTGGGCATGGTGGATGAATCCTTCACCGCCGACGCGCTCTGGGATACGAACCTGATAGAAGGCAAGCATCTCCATCCCCGTTACCGCTTCCTGCCCATTGACACCCGCTACTTCAAGGACCTCGAACTCCAGATCCTGGCCCTCTTCGACAACCTGGACGAGGCTCTGGATGGCTGGCTGATTAAGAGCGAGAACTACCAGGCGTTGAATACAATGCTCCCAAAGTTTCGGGAGCGGTTAGATTTCGTCTATATTGATCCGCCATACAATACCCAATATAGTGAGATTGCCTATTTGAACCGATATAAGCACGCGTCGTGGATATCCCTTATAGAAAACCGTTTGGTAGTAAGCAAAAACTGGTTGAGTCCGCGTGCGATTTATAGCATATCAATTGATGATGTGGAAAATTCAAAGCTTAGCGAATTGCTGGACACGGTGTTTGATGACTGGTCAAAAAACTTTGTAACAGTAGTTCATAATCAGAGAGGGCAACAGGGAAAAAATTTTTCAGTTGTGCATGAGTACCTTTACTTCCTTTACCGTAATGATGAGGAAAAGTATATTAGTGACCGTCCCAGAGAAGACATTGATTTCAGGAATCTGCGTGACTCTGGAACTGAATCCTTCAGGAAAGATGCTGCTAACTGCTTTTATCCAATTCTTGTAAAAGACGACAAAATCATTGGTTTTGGAGAGGTGCCTCCGGATGATTACCACCCGAGTGCTGCAAACGAAGAAATAGATGGAATCATCTATGTCTGGCCTATTGACTCCGAAGGTAAAGAGCGTAAGTGGCGCTATGCTAGACAATCAATTGAAAAAGTAGCTGATCGATTGGCAGCAGTCAAAACGGCATCAGGTATACAAATTTATCTATCCAAAGATCTTCAAATGGCTCGTACTGTTTGGTATGGAAGTCAATTTGACGCGAGTGAGTATGGAACAAAAGCACTTCAGAACATTCTTGGAAAACATCTTGCCGAAGAGTTTAAGTATCCCAAGTCAATCCATCTCATGGAAGAAATCCTTCGCCACTCTGAAATTATCAACAAGGGTAAAGGCATAATCCTCGACTTCTTCGCTGGCTCTGGCACTACGGCTCACGCGGTCATTAACCTGAACCGAGAGGACGGCGGACGGCGGAAATACATCCTGGTGGAGATGGCGGACTACTTCTACACGGTACTCCTGCCCCGCATCAAGAAGGTGGTCTTCTCCGATAAGTGGCGAGATGGCAGGGCGCAGCCCGACGGGCAGGGCATCAGCCATTTCGTGAAATACTACGAGCTGGAGCAATACGAGGACACCCTGCGCCGGACGCGCTACCTGGATGACGAGGATGACGATCTGTTCACGCCGCCCGAGACGGAGGATCCCTGCCATTACATCTTTCTTAGGGACCCGAAGATGCTGGACAACGCCGAGACGGGCGAGCCGGTGGTGGAAGTGGACACGGAAAATAATGTGGTCCGCGTGGACCTCTCCGAGCTCTACCCGGACATCGATCTGGCGGAGACGCTTTCCAACCTGACGGGCAAATGGATCAAGCGCATCCTCCCTGATTCTGAAGACCCCACCCGACCCGGCACGGTGGAGTTCGCCGACGGCACGACCGCCGACTTGAAGAACCCCGACTGGCGGCTCATTAAACCCCTGATTTGGTGGTGAACATCATGAAAACGCTCACAGAAATCAAAGAACGGCTCAAAGAACATAAAGAGGAGTTGCGAAAGCAGTTCCATGTGAAAAGCCTTGCCCTCTTCGGCTCCTGCGTTCGGGGCGAGCAAGGTGCAGAGAGCGATGTGGACATTATGGTGGAGTTTGACCGACCCGTGGGCTGGGAGGTGGTGGACCTTCGGTGCTATTTGGAGGAGATTCTGGGCATGCGAGTGGACCTTGTCACCAAGGGAGCCCTCCTAAGAAAGCCTCTCCTCTGGCAAGCCATCGAGAAGGAGTTGACCTATGTCTAAGCGGGACATTCGGGTTTTGCTCAACGATATCCTGCTTGCACACGCGAAGGTTATTATCACGGAGGAGGTAGAGCGAGCGGGCTACCGGGTGCGGCGCATCCTGCTCTTTGGGAGCCGAGCCCGAGGTGAGGCGCGCCCGGATAGCGACTGGGATCTCTTCGTGGTGGTGGACAGAGAAGCGTCCTTCCACGAACGAGAAGACCTCGCTTCCCGCATCTGCTGGCGGCTGGCTCAGGAGGGGATCTTCGCCGATGTCTTTGTGCAATCCGAGAAAACCGTGGAAGAGCGGAAAACCGACACGGGTCGCCTCACCTACTATGCCCTGAAGGAGGGAGTGCCGATATGAATGAGGAAACCGTGCGCAACTGGATCCGTAAGGCGGAAAATGACCTGAAGATCGGGAAAGATGAGATGTCTGTCGGGGATCCCGTGACGGATATGGTATGTTTCCATATGCAGCAGTGCGTGGAGAAGTACCTGAAGGCGTTCCTGATTTTCCACGGCAAGGAGTACCCCAAAACACATCGGATCGCCGTGCTTGTAGGCCTCTGTTCTCAAATTGACCCGGAATTTCAAACGCTAATGGACTGGGAAGTAGACCGCCTCAGTCGCTATGCGACAACCTTGCGGTATGGTGAGGAGTTTTATACCCCCAGCCTGGAGGAGACCCGTGAAGCCATAGAACTGGCGGAAAAGACCAAAGCGTTCGTGTTGACCAGGCTCAAGGAAAAGGGATTCGCTCCAAACGGGTGAGAGAATATGGCACGCATCTACCTGCAACACATGGTGGAAGTCATTCCTGATGAAAATTTGCCCGCGAACTGGGCTGACTTCGACCTTGCTTCGTTCTCGAAGGAGAAGACTCTGTGGGACTACCAGCAGAGTGCGCTCCGCAACGCGCTGAAAGCGCTGTGGAAGTATTACGAGGACTTCGGCGATTACCAGCCAGGCGAAGCGAACGAGGTCAACGCCAAGCGCAAAGAGAAGCTCTGGAAATGGTATCAGGATAACGGGCTACAGGAGAACTACGACCTTGCCCTTTCTTCTCTGAACCATCGTATTGCCTCGCTTCTTAAGGAGCATTACGAAGCCAATGGGAGCAAGCTTCCCTACGAGCACTTCATCAACCGCATGGCGTTCTGGATGGCGACAGGGAGCGGCAAGACGCTGGTCATCGTGAAACTGATCGAAGTGCTGGCTCGCCTGATCCAACGAGGCGAGATCCCGCCCTGCGGGATTCTTTTCCTCACCCACCGCGACGATCTGATAGAGCAACTCAACAGGCATGTGGAGGAGTTCAACCGTGCTCGCAGCGACTTCCGCATTGTCCTTCGAGAACTGCGGGACTATGCAGCTGTCAAGCGGAATACGCCTTCCCTTTACCAAGAACAGGAGGTGACGGTTTTCTACTACCGTTCCGACAACCTGAGCGATGAGCAGAAAGAGCGTATTGTGAACTTCCGCAATTACGACAACGATGGGCGCTGGTATGTGCTGCTGGACGAGGCGCACAAAGGCGACAGGGAGGACTCCAAACGCCAGCACATTTACAGTATTCTTTCTCGCAACGGCTTCCTGTTCAACTTCTCCGCCACTTTTACCGACCCACGGGATATCGCCACCACCGTCTTCAACTTCAACCTGTCCGAATACATCCGGGCAGGCTACGGCAAACACATCGTTATTTTGCAGCAGGAGATGCGGGCATTTCGGGATAAGGAGGACTACAAAGATGAGGAAAAGCAAAAGATCGTCCTCAAGGCGCTAATGATGCTGGTGTATGCCCATAAAGCCTACGAGCTGGTTCGGTCCACGGGGGGTTACCATCGCCCGTTGATGCTGGTTCTGGTGAACTCCGTCAACACCGAGGAGGCCGATTTGAAGCTCTTTTTCGAGCAGTTGGAACGCATCGCCCGTGGGGGAGTTGGCAGCGACCTCTGGAAGTCCGCAAAGGATGAGTTGGAGCAGGAGTTAAAGCAGAGCCCCGCCTTCATGTTTGAAGAGGAAAACGCGGTGCTTCTGCGAAATGTGTGGGATACCCTTCAGCCGAGCGATTTACTCCGCTTCGTCTTCAACGCCACAGCGCCAGGAGAGATTGAAGTCCTGATTCGTCCTTCCGACCGCAAGGAGCTGGCTTTCAAACTCAAGACGGTCGACCGTCCCTTTGCACTCATCAAAATCGGCGACATCTCCAGCTGGCTCAAGGAGAAACTTACAGGCTACGAGATCGCCGAGCGGTTTGAGGATGAAAGCTACTTTGCCCGGCTGAACGCAGAGGATTCGGACATCACCATCCTCATGGGTTCGCGCACCTTCTACGAGGGCTGGGATTCCAATCGTCCGAATGTAATCTGCTACATCAACATCGGCGTGGGCGAGGATGCGCGGAAGTTCATCCTCCAATCGGTCGGGCGCGGCGTGCGCATCGAGCCGGTGAAGAACAAGCGCAAGCGCCTCCTTCCGCTCTGCAACGCGGGAGAAGTGGACAGGTCGCTCTTTGATAAGCTGAAGGACAGCATTCAACCCCTGGAGACGCTTTTCGTCTTCGGGACGAACCGCCAGGCGCTGCAAAAGGTGATTTGTGACCTGAAGCAGGAACAGACTCGCCCCAGCGAGAAGCAACTGACCATTTTTGAGGTCAATCCCGAAGCAGAAAATCAGACACTCCTTATCCCGGTCTACCGGCAGTCCTCCCAACCGATGGCAGAACTCCGTCCCATCGCCAAATTTGAGATTGACCGGGAGGAGTTTGAGGTCTTGGAGCGGTTTGTCAGTGCGACGGATGACCGTGTGCTCCTGGCATTGACGGAGAAGGACCCCAGGCTCCTGCGGCTCCTGCGTCGCAGCCTGGATCAACCTGACGATTTCTACCGCTTCAACGGGCGGCGGTATGGGGATATGCGACGGCTCCTCGGGCGGGTGCTGGACTATATGAATATGGTGCCGGAAGAGGTGGACGGACTGAAGAAATTGGAAGATGAGATTCGCCACTTCCGCCATATCACGGTGACGCTGAAGGATATCAGCGGATTACAGAATAGAGCTGAAGCGGTAAGGCGCTATCCTGATAGGGTTAGGGAGTTGCGAGAACTGTATGGGAAGGTTCCCCCTGAGGAGTATGAAGCGAAAGCTCGGGAAGTCGGTCCCTCAGGAGAATTCTTCCATGATGGAAAGCGAATCGTCATCAAACATATTGCCCAGCACTATTATCTGCCTGTCGTTCTCAGCGAGGATGAACGGGTGGACTACATCCGCCACATCATCAGGACGCCCAGCGAGGTGAGATTTGTCAACGATTTAGAACGGCATCTCGACCAATCTGGCAACCGGTTCGGGGAGTTCGATTGGTGGTTTTTCAGCAAACTGGACGAGAGCCTGGACGAGGTCTATATCCCCTACTACGATCCCAAAACCAACCGAACCGCCAGGTTCAAGCCTGACTTCATTTTCTGGCTTTGCAAAGGCGACAAGTACTGGATAGTTTTTGTAGATCCAAAAGGCACAGAACACACTGATTGGCTGCGGAAACTGGAGGGTTATCGCCGTTTGTTCGAGGATTCGAACAATCAACCTATAGCTTTTCAGCATGATAAATTTACAGCTCGTATAATGTTATTATTTTATACAAGTGACCGCAATCAACTGCCTGAAGATGAGCGGTTTTACTGGTTCGACAAGTTGGAACAGCTTGTGAAGCGTGTACACGCATCGGTGAACCGCCGCGATGACAATGCTGCGCCCATGTCGCAGAACGGCTGCGGCTAACCGCCCTGCGTGTGCTGGAGGTATAATCGCAAGGTGGTGGGGGCATGCCTGCGGGTCTACCCCGATCAAGACAGGTGTGGACTGGCGATGAACGCGCTGCTGCAAAAGGTGCTGGAAGGCGAGTCGCTGAGCGAAGTGGAGGCGGAACAGTTGATGCACGCGCTGATGGGGGGTGAGTTGACCCCTGTGCAGATGGCGGGCATCCTGGTCGCGTTGCGCACGCGCGGAGAGACCTTAGCGGAGATTGTCGGCTTCGCCCGCGCAATGCGCGCCCACTCGGTGCAGGTGCCCGTCTCTTTGCCGAACCTGCTGGATACCTGCGGCACAGGAGGCGATGCGATAAAGACCTGGAACCTGTCTACCGGGGTCGCCTTTGTCGTCGCGGCAGCAGGCGTGCCTGTGGCTAAGCATGGGAATCGCGCCGTGAGCAGCAAGTGTGGCAGCGCGGATGTGCTGGAATCGCTGGGCGCAAATCTCAATCTGACTCCTGAACAGGCGGCGGAAGCGATTCAGCAGGTGGGCATTGGCTTCCTGTTCGCGCCGTTGCATCACCCCGCGATGCGCCATGTCGCGCCCGTGCGCCGTGAATTGGGCATCCGCACCGTGTTCAACTTGCTGGGACCGCTGACCAACCCCGCCGGCGCACGCCATCAACTGCTGGGGGTGTTCCACTGGCAGTGGATCGCGATTCTGGCGGAGGCGCTGGGCAAACTGGGCGCGGAGCGTGCGCTGGTCGTGCATGGGATGGACGGGCTGGACGAGGTCTCGCCCATCGGCACAACCGTCGCGGCGCACCTGAAGCCCGACGGTGCAGTAGACACCTTCGAGTTCACCCCCGAAGATCTCGGTCTACCGCGACTGCCGGGCGCAGCGATCATAGCCGGCGCGACGCCAGAACAGAACGCGCACTATCTACGCGCCGCGCTGGCAGGCGAAGACGAGCAGCGAATGCTTGCCCTCTTGCCTGGCGCCGCGATGGCGCTCTGGGTGGCAGGGCGGGTGGACGACCCACGCGATGGCGTAACGGTCGCCCTCCACGCCATCGAAACGGGGCGCGCCCTCGAAACACTGGAAGACTATATCGCCTTTACACGACAATTTTCATAGCCTGTGAGGGACGAGCCGCCCAATAAGCCGAGAAAAACCGACGGCTCAGTAGAAACCCTGCCCTCCCGCATGGGTTGGGACATCTTCCTCTTCCATTAGGTATCATGGCAAGTGGGTGCCTATCATGAAACGCGTGGGGTTTACCTTAATTGAATTGCTGGTGGTGATAGCGATTATCGCGGTGCTGGCGGCACTCTTGTTCCCCGTGTTCGCCACCGCACGCGCCAAAGCCCGCCAGAGCCAATGTCTTTCCAACCTGCGCCAGATCGGGATGTCTATCGACATGTATGCCATGGATCACGATGACCTTTATCCCTTCGCGGTGGATCCGACCGACCGCTATACCCCCCAGATATGGCGCGACTTTCCGCAGTGGCAGCAGTGGATTCCCTACATGCCGTTTCTGCACGAGGTGTTGCAGCCCTATCAAAAGAGCCGCGAGATATGGCGCTGCCCCGCCGATGTGGGCTACACCGTCCAGGACTTCACGGGCGAGCCGTTCGATACACGCCCGTCATCCTACGAGCGATACGGCACGAGTTATCTGTTTCGCACCGAAATCGCCTTCCGCTTGATGCGCGTGGGCAGCTTCCAGTTTAGCTCACAGATCAATATGCTCTTTGACGGCACAGGCAAATGGCATGGAAGTAAGAGCTGGTTTTCGGCAGACTACCCGCCCGATCCCGGCTACCGCTACAACTGCCTGTTTGCTGACCTGCATGTGAAGAACATCACCTTAGAGGAGATGTGGCGCGCATGGAACACACCCCTCTGATCCTGCGAGCGAATTGGGTGCTGCCTATCAGCAGTGAGCCGTTGCCGAACGGCGAGGTGGTCGTCGAGCATGGGCAAATCGCGGAGGTGCGCCCGCAATCGCGTAAGGCGAACAATGTTCTCGATTTGGGCGATGCAATCTTGATGCCGGGGTTAGTGAACGCGCACTGCCACTTGGAATACACCGCGCTACGCGGGTTGAATGATCGCACCCCGTTCTTTCAGTGGCTGCGCGGACTGGTGGAACTGAAGGCGCAGATGCCCGACGAGCTGTGGCTGCCATCCGCCATGCTGGGTGCCGCCGAGTGCATCGCCAACGGCATCACCTTTGTCGCGGATAACACCGATACGGGCGTGAGCGCGGAGGTCCTCGCGCGGGCAGGTTTGCGCGGGCGCGTCTATCAGGAGGTGTTCGGTCTCGGCAAGGAGCCTGACGATGACACCCTTCTGCAGCAGCTGCAGGAGCGGCTGGGCACGCTACGCAAGACCATCGAGAAGTATGGGGCAATGGAGCGCGTCTCGCTGGGCATCTCACCCCACGCGGTCTACACCGTGCGCGATAGCCTGCTCAAAGCGATAGCACGCTCTGCCCAACAGGAACAGCTCCCTCTAAGCATCCATGCGTCCGAATCGTCGGAAGAGGTCGCGCTGACACGCTCCGGGTCAGGTCCCTTTGCCGAGATGTTTGCTCAACGCGGCATAGATTATCTGCACCCCCGTGTGCCGCCCGTGGAGTATCTCCATCAAGCGGGTGTGTTGACCCCCTCCACACAACTGGTGCATTGCGTGCGTGTCGAGCCTTACGAAATGCGTTTTATTGCTGAGTCGATGGCTTCGGTGGCACACTGTCCGCGTTCCAACGCGCGGCTGCTGACAGGTGTCGCGCCCATCTATGAGCTGCGCCGGCGCGGGGTGCGTATCGGGCTGGGCACGGATAGCGTGGTGAGCAGCGGCAGCTTCGATTTGTTGGAGGAGATGCGCTTCGGCGCATTGATGCAGCGCGCGCACGCTTACACAGCACAGCCGAGTTGGCGCGATTGGGTGGCGATTGCCACGCTGGAGGGTGCGCGCAGCCTCGGTGCGGATGACCAGATTGGCTCCTTAGAGCCGGGTAAGCGCGCCGATCTGATCGCTGTGCGCACGCATCGACTCGCCTTTAGCCAGATGCCTGACCCCTATACCGCGCTGGTGCTGGTTGCACAAGGCGAGGATGTTGCCCTGACAATGGTGGATGGCGTCATTCTCTATCAAGATGGCAACTGGCGCACGCTGGAACCCGACACGGTGCGGGCGAAAATCAGGGAGAAAATCCCGCACCAATGAACTAACAAAATTTTTCTTCAGGGCGCCTGCGGGGTCGGAGAAAAAATTTGGGAGCAGATCGTGCAAGGCGCGGACTGGTTGCATCAGGTGCTTCAAGCGGTGCAGGCGGGCACGCTCAGCGTGGAAGAGGCACTCCAACAGCTACGCGATCTACCCTATGAAACGCTGGGGTTCGCCCGTATCGACCATCATCGCGCCCTGCGCAAAGGCTTCCCTGAAGTGGTGTTTGGACAAGGCAAAACCCCGGAGCAGGTCGCGGTGTTGGTGGAGCGGCTCGCTGCCCGCGGGCGCGTGCTTGCCACGCGCGTAGACCCCGCACAGTATGAAGCGGCCCAGCAGCGGGTGCCGCAGGCGGTTTATCATGAAGAGGCACGGGCACTGACGGTGGGTGATTTCCCCCAGCCACCAGAACAACCCTACGGGGTGGTGGTCTCGGCAGGCACAGCCGACATGCCCGTGGCGCAGGAGGCGATACTAACAGCTCGCTTTATGGGCGTACGGGTGGAAACGCTTTTTGATGTGGGCGTGGCAGGCATCCACCGCTTGCTGGATCATCGCACGCTGCTGATGGAAGCGAGGGCGATTGTGGTGGTTGCGGGTATGGAAGGCGCATTAGCCAGCGTGGTGGGCGGGTTAGTGCCATGCCCCGTGATCGCTGTGCCGACCAGCGTTGGCTACGGTGCCCATTTGGGCGGACTGGCGCCCCTGCTTACCATGCTCAACTCCTGTGCGCCCGGCGTGTGCGTGGTTAATATCGACAACGGCTTCGGAGCAGGCTACTGCATGGCACTCATATTACAGCAAGCCACCCCTCTCTCACCAACAAGATGATTAAGGTATAATCTACACGATGGGCAAAATCACGATTGAACAGGCAGCACAGCGTCTGGGAACATCGCAGGAGATAATCCGCAGCTGGATTGAAGAGGGGCTGCTAAAGGTTTGTCGCAGGCAACGCAGGCATCTCCAAACGATCAGCCCTTCTGCCGATTCCTCAGATTCGCTGTACGCTTTCTGCTTGTCGTCGTCCCAATTGCTACAAGCGCAGGACTATGTAGATGAAGACGAGTTGTTTCAAGTTGCTGAAACGATGGGCTGGCTCATGCTGACTGCTGAGACATGGGACAAAAATGGCAGCGGAGGCTAAACCTTACCCTCGCGATGTCGTCTTGGTCGAGTTTCCTTTCAGCGATATGACGGGCAGCAAACTACGCCCCGCCGTGGTTGTAAGTTCGCCCTCCTATCCTGATTGTGAGAATGAGGTTATTGTATTGATGATCACTTCGCAAATAGAGCGAGCTGCCTGTGAGACCGATTGTCCGCATTGGGATTGGCAGGATGCGGGTTTGAAAACAGTGTCTGCTGTACGCTGTCGCCCTGCCACCATTCGTATAGAACGAGTCAAATCAAGATTGGGCAGACTCAGCGAACAGGACTGGCAACAGGTTCGTGAATGTCTGCGTCGTGCCTTCGAGCTTTAACGAATCGGGGCCGTTTCCAGCGCGGTCCGAACAATTACCCGCACACGCTCCAAATCAGACGGGTTCACATGCTCCAGCACATCGGTTATCCAGTGCCAGTGGGGTGGGATGCCCGGTTGCTGCTCGCACCAGAGGGCGATTGCGCGGTAGCCCTTGATCAGTAGCGGCAAGGCGTCGGTATAGGCGCCAGGGGGTACTGCGCTCGGTTGCAGCGACCATTCGGGATGAGCATTAGCAAGCGACTGCATCCATGCAATCATTTCAGGGTGGGCATGGGCGCGTGGCAGCATGCCTTCGGCAATCAGATAACGGGCTCCACCCAGCCCCACATGGTCGATGATCAGAAACGAGGCGTCGCGTAGCTGCCAGCCGTATTCGCGCTCAAAGGCGAATGCCCCGGCAGGCATACCCACCTCCTCGCAACCTGTGAACACACCCCATACCTCCACATGCGCCAACGGCTGCCGCGCCAGCTCCATCAATAGACTCAGCACGACCGCCACACCAGAACCATTATCATTCGCGCCCTGCACCCAATCCAGCACGAGTTCCCGATGGAGCAACACAACGATGCCCCAGAGGGAGAGCAGTGAACCGGGCAGCATCAGCCACCGTGCCCCTATCAGAAGGTAATCGGGCTTGAGGAATGGGGGATGGAGAGCCGGGTTCTGCAGCAGGAGATGCGCGAGCCATCCCAATGCACCCAGCCCGTGCAATCCAAGCAACACGGTTTGAATCGTGAAGTTCTGCCCGAACCGGCGCACTAACCGAGGATGCCATAACAGAGTGGCACGCTGCGTATCGATATGCGCCATGAGCACGATTTGGTGAAGCGTTTGCTCCCTCGCTGGGACGATACCGATAAGGTTGGCGCTCTCCCGCTTAGGGAAGAGGCGCATCACATCCCACCTGCCGCTGATCAGCCCCCAGTAGAGGGCACAGGCGGTCAGGCTGCCGAGTGCCGCGCCCCCTTGCAGCCATCCGCTGTGTGTGAGCCAGACCAGCGCGCCCGACAGCGCAAAAAGCAGTGCGACAGTCAGCCATGGAAGGGTCAGCGACGGCACGCTGTGGAACGGCTGCATCACCGTTTTAACACCGTGCGCTTGCAGCTGCCGCGCAAGATATTCACGCGCCCTGCGCTCCCTCTCAGAGGTGGCAGGGCGCGCCCCGAAAGTCTGGATGAACGCCTCCAGCTGACGATAGGTGTCCATGCCGCGTGCGTGAAGTAGAATACCCAACCCACCGAGGCGACACAGTTGCTTCGCCTCCTCCAAAACGCCACCCCACATGCCGAAAATCTTATCCTGACAAACCAAGGGAACTAACTAACGGGTTGGTGAACCATCGTGGAGGAGCCTATTCTGATTGTGGACGACGAGGAAGATCTGCGCTATATCTTGGCGCGGCAGCTGCAAATGGGGGGCTTTCAAGTGGAGACCGCCTGCAACGGCGAGGAAGCCATCCAGAAGCTGCACGAACGCGAGTACCCCGTCGTCATCACCGATATGAAAATGCCCCGCAAGGACGGGTTAAGCGTCATCAGCGCGGCTCATGAACTCCACCCAGAAACCGAGGTCATCGTGCTGACAGGGCATGGCACGCTCGAAAACGCACTGCAGGCATTCAAAGCAGGCAACATCTTTGAATATCTGCTCAAGCCTCTGGACGATATCGCGGTGTTGAATACCATCGTGGAGCGTGCCCTGGAGCGGCGCAACTTGCGACGGCACAACCGCATGCTCTTTGAGCAACTGCAGCAAGCCTACGAGGAGTTGAAGCGCAAATCGGAAGCGCTAATCCAGAACGAGAAGATGTCGGCTATTGGGCAGCTGGCAGCAGGAGTGGCACACGAACTAAACAATCCGCTGACCGCCGTGCTGGGTTTCGCCCAGATGATTTACGAAAAGCTCCGAAGCCGACGCCCAGAAAATTGGTCCGATGCCGAATACGAGCGACTACTGCAAGCGCTGGAGAACATGATGCAGGGCGTCTATCGGGCACGCGATATCGTAGGCACGCTGCTGCGATTCGCGCGCACCTCCCACCCCGAACAACGCCACCTGGTAAACATTAATCAGGTACTGCACGATTCGTTCGTATTTACCGAGCATGTGTTGCTGCGGCAAGGGATTGTGTTGCAAAAGCAGCTGGCACCTGAGTTACCGCCCGTGTGGGGCAACGCCGCGCGCTTGCAACAGGTGTTTACCAATTTGCTGATTAACGCGCAGCAAGCAACGCCTTCCGGAGGTGTCGTCACCGTCATCAGTGAGTCATCCAACGACCCAAAGGGTGTCTGGGTGCATATAGAAGACACGGGTGAAGGCATTCCGCCCGATGCACTGGAGCATATCTTTGAGCCATTCTACACGCACAAGGCGGAAGGTACGGGGCTGGGACTCTCCATCGCGCGACAGGTGGTGCTGGAGCATAATGGACAAATTCAGGTAGCGAGCGAAGTGGGTAAGGGCACGCGCTTCTCTATCTTTTTACCCGCTGCCGAAGCCGAGCAACTACCCGATCAAAGAGCAAGTTAAATATAGAGGGCACACTTTGTGCCTACTCTCCTGATCTTTCACTCTCTCCAAACCCGCTCAGCTTTTCTATAAGGAGATACCCCATCTGCCACAGCGGCGAGTATGGGGTTCCCCTTGAAAAACCCTGTAAGCATGGGGTATAATGGAAGTACCCTTAGAAAGGAGGTCATCGATGATGAGGATGAGTGTGTTGACAGGGCTTTTGGCGCTCGGCATAGGCGCGAGCGCACTGTGGGCGCAGCCCACTTTCGTCCACCTGAAGACGGTGGATCTCTCCAGCTACTTCACCGCGGGCGGTCCACAAGGTGATAGCGTGTCCGATGTCGCCTTCGATGGGCGTAATCTCTATGTGGCGGGTTTCTCGGTCGCGAATACCGCGGACCCTGTACCTGTGGGTGTGCTGAAGATCGAGAATGTTCTCTCGCCCGATGTGAACCAGTGGAACTTTCTCCCGCTCATTTCGCTCACTCAAGCGGCACAGAGCCGTTCCACCTATGTCGTGTATAAGGACGGTTTCCTCTATTTGGGCACGGGGCTGGGCGATGGGAGCGGCAATCCCGCACGCACGGGCGTGCGTAAGTTCGACGCGGCCACCGGCGCCCAAGACATGAATTGGAACGGCACCGGCGTGGTCATGCCTGCCGACTTAACGCCAGGCACCACCACACGCATGGAGTGTGTTGCCATCGATCCGGGCTATCAGGGTAGCGGCGAGTCGCTGGCGATTCTGGCACGCGGGCGCGGGTTCATTTTTCGGCGCGACTTTGCCACTGGGGCTGCACTGCCCAACATTCTGGCGACGCCCACCCGACCCGACAACAGTACCACGACCGGCATGCGCGACATTAGCTTCGCCCCGAATGGCGATGCCTATCTGCGTGTGGACAACAGCGTCTGGTATGCCCAGCGTACAGGTACAGACACGGTGGCGGGTAATCGGGCGAACCTGTTGATAGACCTCTCCAGCGACAGCGCGTTCCAGGTGCTGATTAATGTCCTTTACCTGCCCACTCCCTCCGGCGACCTGCTGCTCTTCAATCGGCGCGATGGGAATAACAGCTTTCGCAAAGTCTTCGTCTATCAAGGTAGCGGCGCCACATGGACACCCTATCTGGAGTTGGACGGGAGCGAGCCGCTGCCTGATGGTACCACCCCGGACCCGTTTGCCCGCGATGTGCTGAACTTCACCTATGGCGACGGACCTGACCCGTCCGCGGGCGATGTGAATCTGGACGGCACGGTGGACGATGCCGATCTGCTGGCGGTGCTGTTCGCCTTTGGCAGCAGCGATCCGAGCGCGGATGTGAACGGGGACGGCACGGTGGACGATGCGGACCTGCTCACAGTGCTGTTCAACTTCGGCTCCAGCCCCATCGCCCGCTACCTCTTCGTCATCCAGGCGAACTTTGTTGCCGGCGACGACCGCCTCGACATCTACCGAGTGAATCCGTAGGGACCGTTGCGGTATGGGGAGGGGCGCGATGCCCCTCCCCCGCACGACCTGCCTCTTGCCTGCTTTCAACAACCCTGTTCAAAGTTGAACAAAGCCACGAGCGGCACCCAGTAGCAGGGTATCTTTATAACCATGCAGGGCAACGAGGCAGTGGAGCCTGTTGTGGTGGGGAAACCCCTTACGATTGAGGATGTGGTGCGCGTGGCGCGTGAATACGCGCCTGTCCAGCTGGACGAGGATGCACGCCAGCGAGTACGCAAAAGCCGCCGTTATGTGGAGCAGTTGCTTGCCGAGAACCGCGTCGTGTATGGCGTCACCACCGGGCTGGGCAAGTTAGTGAACCAGCGCATCAGCTCCGAACAGACCCGTACCCTCCAGCGCAATCTGTTGCTCTCCCACGCCATGGGTGTCGGAGAGCCGTTTCCCACAGAGGTGGTGCGTGCTATGATGCTGCTGCGGGCGCAGAGCCTTGCGCTGGGTTACAGTGGCGTGCGCGAACAGGTCATCGACCTGCTGCTGGAGATGCTCAATCGGCGGGTGCATCCGGTGGTGCCGTCGCAGGGGTCGGTCGGGGCAAGTGGCGATCTTGCCCCATTGGCACATATGAGCCTACCATTAATCGGCGAGGGGGAAGCGGAGTATGAGGGGCAGCTTCTCAAAGGGGGCGATGCGCTTCGCGTTGCTGGGCTGGAACCGGTGGAACTGGAAGCCAAGGAGGGGCTTGCCCTCATCAACGGCACGCAAGCGATGACAGCTATCGGCGCGTTGCTCGTGTATGACGCCCTTGAACTCTGCACACTGGCCGATATTGCGGGTGCGATGAGCCTTGAAGCGCTCAAGGGAAGCTTGCGCCCCTTTGACCCCAAAGTGGCGCGGGTGCGACCCCATCCGGGGGCCGCCCTAGTGGCGGACAATATCCGCAAACTGGGTGCCAATAGCCCCATTCATAAATCGCACGAATTTTGCGACAAGGTGCAAGATGCTTACTCCCTGCGTTGCATCCCGCAGGTGCACGGGGCAACGCGCGACGCCCTGGGCCATGTGCACGAAGTGATCGAGCGGGAAATCAACAGCGTCACGGACAACCCGCTTGTGTTCCCCGATGAGGATGAGGTTCTGTCCGCAGGCAACTTTCACGGGCAGCCTGTGGCACTCGCGATGGACTACGCCAAAATCGCCATTGCCGAGCTTGCCAACATCAGCGAGCGACGCATCGAGTATATGCTGGATCCCGACCTGTCGGGATTACCTGCCTTCCTCGCAAAGCAGAGCGGGCTGCATTCGGGACTGATGCTCTCGCAGTACACCGCGGCGAGCCTCGTGTCGGAAAACAAGGTGCTGGCACATCCCGCCTCGGTCGATTCGATCCCCACCAGCGCGAATCAAGAGGACCATGTCTCGATGGGGGCGACGGCGGCGCGCCAAGCACGGATGATCTTAGAGAACGCGCGCTGGGTGATTGCAATTGAGCTGGTGAACGCCGCGCAGGCGCTGGAGTTCCACAAACCCCTGGAGCCAGGACCAGGCGTCAAAGCCGCGCTCCAAGCAATTCGCACCGTGGTACCTCCGTTAGAAGCCGACCGCATCCTGACCCCCGATGTCCAGGCAGTGCGCACATTGATGTTGGCAGGCACACTGCGACGCGCGGTCGAAGCGGTGGTGGGTCCCCTGCATTAAGGCGGCATGTTCAGATTGGCAAAGCTACGCCCCTCAGGGTCATAAATGCGCCATTCGTCGGGCGTTAGCACCCGCACTCGGAGGGACGGATGGCGCAGAATCGCCTGTAAGGAAGGAAGCCATTCCGTTGCAAGCGTGTCCTCTCGGCTCGCTGAAGGCGGTGCTGCCTGCGGAGGGTGTTTTTTGGGGCAGACATACGGGTTTGCTTCTATACGCCCCTCGCTCTCGAAGGGAGGGGCGGGGGATGAAGGCATTCGGCTCGCTGGGAGAACCATCCTCCAGTCGGACACAATGGCACGCAACTTCTCAAGGGACTTACGCCAATAGAAGGCATGCAGCGGTTGCAGACGCCCTTCCGATTCGGGCACAATCACATCATATTCTTGCATGGGCCCGACGGAGAGAGTCGCCATCCATTGAAGCAAGGCAGGATTCAGGAACGGCATATCCACTGCACAGATGAAAACCCATTCACAGTTTGCATGGTGCAGCACGGTGAGAATCCCGCTTAGCGGATGCTGGGTCTCAAACTCATCGTATAGCAGGCGCACCGTGGGGGGCAGGGATGGCAAAGGGGTATCGGGTTTAGCTACTACCACTCGTTCCGTGCAGATGGGCTGCAAGGCGTCCAGTGTGTACAGCAGCAACGGCTTACCCCTCAGTTTAAAGGTTGCCTTCGGTTGACCAAACCGTTGTGAACGTCCCCCTGCCAGCACGGCTCCTGTCAAGTTCATCCGGCCCTCACCTTCCAGATGGGCACATCACGCTTGAGCGCTTCCAGGAGGAACTGGCAGCCTGCGAAGGCTTCCGCACGGTGCGGTGCGTGCACGCCAATAATCACAGCAATCTCCCCCACCCGAATCTTGCCCAGCCGATGGCGGAAGTAGACTTTGCTCAGCCCAAACTGCTCTTGTGCCTGCTGAATGTATCGCTCCAACATCTGTTCCGCCATCGGTTCGTAGGCTTCATACTCCAGATATTCAATGGGCTGTCCCCCTTCCATCCGACGCACAATGCCAAGGAACTCCACCGACGCACCCGAATGCTCACTGACGGCTTCGCGATGCCACTCTTTGGGCGATAGCGGCTCACGGGTCAGATAGCTCATGGGATCAGCCTCCGCTTACTGGGGGTATCAATGCCACTTCGTCACCGTGGTGGAGGAGCGTGTCCAGCGTGGCATATTCGCGGTTCACTGCGACGCGCGTCGATTCCAGCCAGGGGGTCAACGCTGGGTACACCTCTTGCAATTGGTGCAGCAGGTCGCGCACAGTCGCCCCTTCGGGCTGGCTCAGTGTCAGCGCGTCCGCGCCCAGTACCGATTTGAGATGGGCGAATATCAGCACACACACGGTCATCGGTATCCCTCCATTGGGGCAATAGGTAACGCCCTCACCAGGGTACCCGCTGGATAGTCGCTCTCCCCAGCGGGCAGATAGAGAAAGGCGTTCGCTTGTGCCAGGGCACCGAGGAGTGAGGAGCCTTGCGCCGGTGTTGGCGTGATGCTCAAAGTACCGTCGGGTTCCGCGCGGAGATATGCAGTAAGGAATTCGGCACGCGACTCTTTTTTGTGAATTGGCGTATTCAGGCGAGCGCGGAGGAAACAGCTCCGCTCAACCGTTTCGCCCTCCTGCGCAGCGAGGTAAGATCGTACAAACAGATACAATCCCACCACCACCGCAAGCGGATTGCCAGGCAATCCGAAAATCGCTTGGTTGCCGTGTCGCGCGAAAAGCAGGGGCTTGCCAGGCTTTATATTCACGCGCCAGAACACTACTTCTGCACCTATCTGTTGCAGGGCGGCTTGAACCAAATCGTGCCTTCCAACAGAGACACCCCCTGTTAGCAGCACGACTTCCGCCTCGCTCAACGCCTGTTCTATTCGCTCTGTCAAAGCGGGCAACTCATCGGGTGCCATGCTTCTGAAGGGGCATGGAATCCCCCATGCCCGCAACCACTGAAGCACCATCACACTGTTCGAATCCCGAATAGAGTCGGGACGGAGCGGTGCATCGTAGGGGAGCAGTTCGTTGCCGGTGGTGATAATTGCCACGCGCGGGCGTCGATAGACTTTCAACGGGGTCAGCCCCAGCGCAGCAAGCAGCCCGATATGTGGCTGTTGGAGGCGCGTGCCCGCTTCGAGCAGTTTCATCCCTGCCTGCACATCCAGCCCCTTCCGGCGGATATGGTCTGCTGGCTTTACTGGTTCGCTGATAATGAGCCATTGGTCGTGAACCTGCGCTTGTTCAAGGGGCAGAACGGCGGCGGCATGAGCAGGGACAGGGGCACCTGTGTTGATGAGCACCGCCTCACCTGGTTGCAGGGGTGCTCCATAACCTCTGCCCGCAGCTGCTTCGCCCACAATGCGAAGGGAAACGGGCGTGTCTGGCGTTGCCTGCCGTGTGTCCTCCACTCGCAGCGCATAGCCGTCCATCGCAGCGTTGTCGAACGGCGGCAGGTCGTGGGGTGCGTAGAGCGGTTCAGCAAGCACGCGCCCTGTACATTCCATTAGGTCTATCGACTCCACACCTAAAGGAGCCACCCCATTTAGTACCTTCGTCAACGCTTCCTCTATGCTTATCATCGTTGCCTCCAAACCACCCAATTAGCACCCCCATCGGAGGGTGAGCCGAAACTCAGATGAGCATGAGGGCAAGTTTGCCACAAGCAACGGTCAGCACGACCGCCAACAGACGATTCAGGGTGATGGGCATCAGATAGCGCGCTCCCATATAGGAGCCGAGATATCCACCCATCATCGCCGCGACCATCGGCAGCCCGAGCGAGCCGACGACCAGCGTGCCCACCATCCCTCGCGCCAGCAACCCCGCCAACGAATTGCACAACACAAATGAGGCGGCAACTCCTGCCGTGTCACGCGGTGTCGCCCAGCGCAATAGAATAAGCAACGGACTCAAGAAGATGCCACCACCAATGCCCACGATACCCGATATCAGACCAATTAAACCGCCCACACCCAGCGCCATTCCAACCGAGGGAGGCTTGAGGCAGGTGAGGTCATCCAAGCGGTTGGTATGAAGTAACAGCAGGCGTACAACCGCCATCAATAACCCAATCAGGAGTAAAAGATTAAACAGCCATCGCGACACCTGCAACATGCCCCCCAGAAATGCCGCCGGGATCGAGGCGACCAGGAACGGGAGAGCTAACCGTGTAGGGAAGTGCCCTGCCCTTTCGAACTGCACCAACGCCAATCCCGAAACAATCGTGTTGAGCATCAGAGCCGTGGTGGACGCTTCATGCGTGGGCAGAGTGGGCATAAGCAGTGCCAGAAGGGCGAGATAGCCTGTCGCGCCACCATGCCCTACCGAAGCGTAGAGCGCCGCCACAATAAAGAAGCCGACGGGAAGCAGACTCTCAGCCATTGGAGCAGCCTCCTTGCGCATGCGTTGCCCCCCGCACCATCTCCAGCGCATGAGGCAGTAGCGGCAAGAGTGCTTCCAAATGCTCCCAAACGGCGCGTGGACTGCCCGGCAAGTTAATGATTAAAGTACGCCCACGAACGCCCGCTGTCGCGCGTGAGAGATAAGCAAGGGGTGTGGAGATGCTGGTCCGCAAACGCAGCCACTCGGCAATGCTGGGCATCTCGCGCTCGAGCACGGCACGGGTCGCCTCAGGCGTGTCATCGCGGGGAGCCAGCCCTGTGCCGCCTGTTGTCAAAAGCAGGTCGGGCAGGAAAGTGTCGGTCAGGCGGATTAGCTCCGCGCTAATCTGGTCTCTCTCGTCGGGCACAAGCGCATAAGCGACCAGTTCCGCGCCCTGCTGCTGTAGCCACTGCTGGATCAGTGGACCGCTCTCATCCGAATAGATGCCCTGACTGGCACGATCGCTAATTGTCAGCACGGCAGCGCGGACCCCTTTCAAGGGGTGTGATAGCGGCTCTTGGAGGCTTGGCATCCGTTCCCACGCGCCCGACTTGCCGCCCGATTTTCGGATCAGGCGCACCGTGAACTCCATCGATGGATCGTGCGCTTTCGCCCAGTCGTACAAGGTGAGCGCAGCAATGCTCGCCGCAGTCAACGCCTCCATCTCGACGCCTGTGCGGTCATGTGTGCGTGCCCGGGCACGAATAACGAGCTGATCACCTTCCAAGCTCAAGTTCACCTCGATATTGTCGATGCGTATTGGATGGCACATGGGCAACAGTTCGGGAGTGCGCTTGGCAGCAAGCATACCCGCCACCTGGGCAGCAGCGCGTGCCTCGCCTTTAGGCAGTTTGCCTGTCCAGAGCGCATGCAGCACCTGCGGGTCACCGCGCAGGATCGCCTCAGCTTCTGCCTCGCGCAGCGTTGCCGCCTTCTCACCAATATCGATCATGCGCATCTTAGCCCCCGATTGCCCGCATTGTACGGAAGATTGGATGAGGTAAAAGGGCGACGAACTGATGCCCTACCGGTTTACGATGCAGAGCGCGCTCTACTGCTGATAGAATCGCCTCTTCACGCTGACCCTGTGGAAGCTGCAGGGCGGGTTTCAGATCGACGCGCACGCCATGCCCCAAGCAGGGGTAGAGATAGCCGTCGGCACTGAGCCGCATGCGGTTGCACCGATGGCAGAAGTTTGCGGTGCATGCGCCAATAAAACCAAGCGTTCCCTGGGCACCGGGCAACCGAAACACTTCCGCAGGTCCGCCCCCAACTGCTTCACCCTGAACTACCGGAATCAACTCGCCTAACTGAGCGCAGCGCGCCTTTGCCTCGCTAATCGGCAACATATGTCCCTGCCGATAAAACGCCAGATTACCAATCGGCATCAGTTCAATGAAGCGCACATGCAAGGGCTGATTCAAGGTCAACCGCGCAAGGTCCAGGATTTCATCGTCATTAATGCCCTTCATCAACACGCAATTGAGCTTGACAGGCGACAGCCCCACCGCAAGCGCAGCCTCAATCCCTGCCCAGACATCTTCCCAGCGTCCGGCGGGCGAAATCTGGCGAAACTTAAGGGGCTGGAGCGTATCCAGCGAAATGTTCACTCGTTTCAGCCCGTTGCGTTTCAGCGCATCGGCATAGCGCGGCAATAAGATGCCGTTTGTGCTGAGGGAGAGGTCCGTTATGCCGGGGATCTGTGCTAACATGCCAACCAGTTCGGGAATGTGCGGGCGTACCAAAGGCTCACCTCCCGTGATACGCACACGACGCAAGCCGTGCGGGGCAAGTGTCCGTACCACGGTGGCTATCTCCTCAAAGGAGAGTTGTTCCCCATGCGGTTCATAGATGCGTTGGTCAGGTGAAACACAATAGACGCAGCGCATATTGCAGCGCTCCGTCACCGAAACTCGCAGGTACTCTATCACTCGTCCGAACCGGTCACGCAACGGCATCGCCTGGTCTCCTGTTCTACTTCATTCTCTGCGCCTCCTACCGAATCCTCTTTGATAGGACGCCCTGGGGGCTCCGTAGCTCCCTGCAGACTGCCTCTCTATCCCGATTTAGGTAAAACTTCAGCTGGTTCCCCACATCTACGGGGTCAAAAAAGTAGACCTCTTGCCAAACATCTTCCTGCTGGAGACAGTCAAAAACATCCCAGCACCGCCCAGGGACAGCTTCAGAAAGCTCCTGCAACCCATCTCTCGGCTCATGGCGCCTCTTAGTCCACCTGTTAGACCATATCGGACTAATAGGTAGAATACCTACTTCAGGACAAAAAAGTCAAGGGGGCTCGAGGGTGTAGGGTGCCCACGCAATTTTTCGAACACCCTCATAACCACTTGTCAGAACCGTTAACCCCTTCTTAACAGAGCGGATGCCATCATGGGTATGCCATGAAAAAATGGACGATTTTACTGGGTTGGATGGGGCTGATGGGACTGGTGGCGAGTTGCGGTCGCCCTTCAGGGGGCACCGGCAGCTCCGCGGGCACCTCGAGCCTTAGTGGAAAGATTGTGGTGGACGGCTCCAGCACTGTGTTGCCCATATCGGAGGCGGTGGCAGAGGAGTTCAAACGCGAATACCCCGAAACAAACCCCGTAGTGGGCAAGTCGGGCACGGGGGGCGGTTTCAAAAAGTTTGCCAACGGCGAAGTTGACATCACGGGCGCGTCACGCCCTGTTCGCGCTGTTGAAGATGAGGCGTGCCGCAAAAACGGCATCGAGTATATCGAAATCCCCGTCGCCTATGACGCGCTTGCCGTCGTGGTGAACCCCAAAAACACATGGTGCGACCATCTCACCGTGCGCGAACTCAAAAAAATCTGGGAGCCTGCGGCGACAGGCAAGATTAAAAATTGGTCGCAGGTGCGCTCCGGCTTTCCTAATCGCCCACTGGTGCTGTTCGGTCCAGGCGTCGACTCAGGCACTTTCGACTATTTCACCGCCGCGATTGTCGGTGAGGAGCATAGCAGTCGCAGCGATTACAGCTCCAGCGAGGACGACAATATTCTGGTGCAGGGTGTGGCGAACAACGAGAACGCGCTGGGCTATTTCGGACTGGCGTACTACATACAAAATAGAGACAAACTCAAAGCGGTTGCCATCGACGATGAAAACCCGAACAACGGCAACGGGCCCATTTTGCCCAGCGAAGAGACGGTCAGTAACGGGAGCTATCAACCGCTTTCACGCCCCCTCTTTATCTATGTGAATGTGAAATCGCTGGAGAAGCCGCAGGTGCGTGCGTTCGTGGAGTTCTATATTGAGCATGCGGCGCAGTTGGCGAAGGAAGTAGGCTATGTGCCGTTGCCCCAGCAAGTGTATGCGCTGGCGAAACAGCGATTAGAGAAGCGCATCACAGGCTCGGTGTTTGGGGCGCACGGTTCGCAGGTGGGCGTGAAGCTGGAAGATCTCTACAAAATCGAGGAATCTGGCGAGCATGGCGAATAGAACCTCGCTTCAGCCATCCCCATCCCAGCATAGCAGGACCGCAGGTATGAAACAGGCGGTGGTGCAGGTATCCCCGCGTGTCCGGCGGCGGGTGCGCATCGAGGAGCATATCATGCGCACTTTCCTCTTTCTTTGCGCCTTGCTTGGAATCGCGACCACCTTTGCGATTGTGTTTATTCTGGTTAGTGAGAGTCTGGGCTTCTTCAAGCGCGTTTCGCTGGTGGAGTTTCTCACGGGCACGCAGTGGGCGCCGCTGTTTCGTCCGCAGGCGTTTGGGGTGCTGCCGCTGGTGATGGGCACCCTGCTGACCACGCTGATTGCGATGGCGGTCGCCGCCCCGGTAGGGTTGATTGTGGCGGTCTATCTCAGTGAGTATGCTTCGCCTCGCGTGCGCCGGACGGTCAAACCGATACTGGAGGTGTTGGCGGGCATTCCGACCGTGGTGTATGGCTACTTCGCGCTCACCTTCGTAACGCCTCTGCTGCAGCGGTTCATTCCAGGACTGGAGGGCTTTAATGCGCTCTCGGCAGGGCTGGTGATGGGGCTTATGATTTTGCCCACAGTGGCTTCACTCAGTGAGGACGCGCTCTATGCGGTGCCGAACAGTTTACGCTATGCCTCGCTTGCGCTGGGCGCAACCCGATTGCAGACCGCGTGGGGCGTGGTTGTGCCCGCTGCGATGTCGGGTATCTCCGCCTCGTTCCTGCTGGGTATCTCTCGCGCGGTGGGCGAGACGATGATTGTTGCCATCGCGGCAGGGCAACAGCCGAACTTCACTGTCAACCCGCTGCGTGCCGTCGAAACGATGACCACTTACATCGTGCAGATTGCGATGGGCGATGTGCCGCACGGCACGCTGGAATACAGCACCATTTTTGCCGTCGGGCTGCTGCTCTTCGTCATCACCTTAGGGCTGAACCTAATCAGCGAGGCGTTTCGGGCGCGTTATAAGGAGGCGAAGCTATGAGCATTGCCGTTGCAGATGCCAAACGCTGGCGAGCGCGTGAACATCGGCGCGAAGTGATGTTCCAGATGATCGGCGCCGCGATGGTGCTGTTCGCCATGACGATGCTCACCGTGCTGCTGATCAAAATCCTGTTGGACGGCTATGCACGACTGGGCGTTAGCTTTTTGACCGAGTACGCTTCACGCCGCGCGGAGAATGCGGGCATCAAAGCCGCGCTGGTCGGCAGTTTCTACCTGATGTTGCTGACCGCAGCGATGTCCGTGCCGATTGGGGTTGGTGCGGCGATTTATCTGGAGGAGTTCGCCCGACGCAACTGGTGGACACGCCTGATCGAAATTAATATCACCAATCTGGCAGGTGTGCCGTCCGTGATTTACGGCTTGCTGGGGCTGCAGGTGTTTGTGCGCACGCTGATGATGGAACGCAGCCTGCTGGCGGGCGCATGCACGATGGCGTTGCTGGCTTTGCCCGTGATTATCACCGCGGCGCGTGAGGGTCTGCGCGCGGTTCCGCGTAGCCTGCGCGAAGGCTCCCTTGCACTGGGCGCAACGCAGTGGCAAACCGTGCGCCATGCCGTGCTGCCTGTCGCGATGCCCACCATTCTCACGGGTGTGATCCTTTCGATGTCTCGCGTGGTGGGCGAGACCGCGCCGCTATTAGTGGTGGGCGCGTTTGCCTATATCGCCTCCCTGCCGACCAGCGTCTTCTCGCCATTCACCGTGCTGCCCGTACAGATTTACGACTGGATTTCACGCCCGCAGCCCGGCTTCCATCAGAACGCAGCAGCCGCCATTATCGTGCTACTGGCACTCCTGCTCACGATGAATGCGCTTGCCATCTACCTGCGCAACCGCCTGCAAGTGCGATTCGCATAGAATACAGCAGGAAACCCGCCGCGCCCATCAAAATAGAGGGCGAGGAGGCATGACGATGCGAAGGATAGCACTTGCGCTTTTAGGATGGGCAGCGATGAGCTGCTGGGCAGATATTTCGATTGGTGGCTCGGTGAATAAAGGGATGGGCGGCGCCGGGCTGGCAATTCTACGCGACCCTGCCTCACAGTCCTATCTGAATCCCGCCGCGATTGCCTATGTGCGTGGCTTTCGGCTGGGGATGGGCAACTTCGATATAGGGGCGCAAGGGGCTGCATTGGACGACCTGTTCGACGCGCTGGAATTCCGGCAGGGAAGCGGTGTCGATATCGACAAAGGTGCACGCCTGCTCCGCCGCTTCGCCGATGAAGACACCCGCATGACCTTGCAAGGTGACTTCGGTCTCATCGTGAATGGGTTCGGTCTTTCGGTAGGCGGTGTAATGGATGCCCGCTTCCTGCCGAACGCTTCGTTGCGCAACTGGGCGCGTACCGACGGCAATCCCGCCAATATCCCGAACGATGCCCGGGGCGACATTATCGCGTTGGCTGCGGTCAGCCTGCCCGATGTCACAGGCGGCATCCGCCTGCCGTTGCAAGGTGGCGAGCTGGCAATCGGGGCGCGCATGCGTACTTTGCGCGTGTTCTACACCCACTACTTTGCAGATGAGCAAGCACTACGCGATAATGGGAGCGCTGCCCGCGCCCCCGAACTGGGTGGGCGCGACTTCATGGAGCGGCGCACCACCGGTGTCGATATTGGGTTTATCTGGAAGCCCGATAGCACCATTCCATACACCCTGGCGCTGGTGGTAGAAAATCTCGTGGAACCCGATGTGCGCATCGACGCAACCGATCGGAACGGTAATCCGATTCGGCTACAGCCGTTACGTCGCGCGGTGCATGCCGGCTTCGCGATGGAGACAGGGACAGGCACACTGTTTGCGCTCGACATCATCGATATCGGCAATCGCACAGGACGCAGCGAGCTGCGCTTCGGCGCGGAGCAGCGGCTGGGACCGCTCATCTTGCGCTCAGGCTATGCCTCGCGCACTGGCTGGACAGCAGGGCTGGGTATCGGCGGGTTCAACTTCGCTTATTCACAAGAGTTCCCGCTCAGTGTCTCCCGCACCTTGGTGTTTTGAGGGGTATCATGTTTGGTGATGAGTAAGGTGTTAACCGTTGAAGCGGTTGTGGAACGGGACGGAACGGTCATATTGTTGCAGCCCGTCCAACTCCCGACACGCCGGCGTGCCTTGTTGCTGATACTGGACGAGCCGGTGGCTGAGGTCAGTGAAACCGCGCTCCTGAGTGAAGCTGCTTTGGCCGAGGACTGGAACCGCCCCGAGGAGGACAGCGCATGGAGCCGCTTACAGTAGGCGATGTGGTGCTGGTACCCTTTCCATTTTCTGACCTCAGCCAGTATAGGTTCCGCCCTGCAATTATCTTCGCTTCCGTACCTCATAATGACTGGATTCTATCTCAAGTCACCAGCAACCCTTATGGAGATCCACATGCCGTGCAGATTGTCAATGAAGACTTCTCTACCGGCTCATTAAAGATCACCAGTTTTGCGCGTCCTGGAAAGATATCCACAGCAAATCATCAGTTAATCTCTCGTCGGGTTGGCGCTCTAAAGCGTGTGGATATCCTGAAGCGATCAACGATGGAAGGAAGGTCAGAATGACTTGCGAGATTGTCTCGGTGGGCACGGAGCTATTGCTGGGGCAGATTGTGGACACGAACGCCGCCTTCCTCTCGCGCGAGTTGGCGGCAATCGGTGTGCAAGTGTTTTGGCGTACCACCGTGGGCGATAATCGCGACCGAATTACCGCCGCGCTGCGTACCGCCCTTGCACGCGCGGATGTGGTCATCACCATCGGCGGGCTGGGGCCCACGGAGGATGACCTTACCCGCGAAGCGATTGCCGATGCACTGGGCGAACCTCTGGAATATGACCCGGTGCTGGGCGCACATCTGCAACAGCTCTTTGCCGCGCGTGGGCGCGAAGCGACCCCGAGTCAACTGCGGCAGGCATATCGTCCACCCTCCGCCGAAACCATCCCCAATCCTTACGGCACCGCGCCGGGATTGAAAGTGGAACGCGAGGGCAAGTGGCTCTTTGCCTTGCCCGGACCGCCTAACGAGTTCGAGCCGATGGTGCACGAGCAAATAATCCCCTTGCTCAAGGGGCGCACCGCGGGCATGGTGATTCGCTCACGCGTGCTGCGCCTATGTGGCATTGGCGAAGCGGATGCCGAAGCGCAGCTGCAAGACCTGGTGCGCCAATCGAACCCAACACTGGCACCACTGGCACACTTGGGGGAGGTCCATCTGCGCATCACCGCAAAAGCCAGCTCGCCCGATGAAGCTGAACAGCTAATCGCCCAGATGGAGCGTGCCGTGCGCGAGCGGCTGGGCGACTCTATCTATGGCACGGACGAAACCACACTGGAGCAAGTGGTGGTGAATCTCTTGCGCGAGCATGGACAGAGCTTGGCGAATGCCGAATCGTGCACGGGCGGGCTGCTCAGCCACCGTATCACCGAGGTGCCGGGCAGCTCCGAGGTGTTCATCGGCGGTATCGTTGCCTATAGCAATGCCGTTAAGGAACAGGAACTTGGGGTGCCGCGCACGATTCTGGAGCAATATGGCGCGGTGAGCGAGCAGACTGCCCGCGCGATGGCAGAAGGGGTGCGCGCACGGCTCGGCAGCTACTGGGGCATCGGCATCACAGGGATCGCAGGGCCCTCGGGCGGCACACCCGAGAAACCTGTCGGGATGGTCTATATCAGCCTGAGCGACCCAACCGGCACGATGGTACAGCGCCACCTCTTTCTGGGCGATCGCCACACGATTAAATGGCGCGCGTCCCAAGCCGCTCTCACCCTGCTGCGGCAGGGTATCCTGAAAGGCGGATGCGACTCTTTATCGCGATCCTGATCCCGCCCGATTTGATGCAGCAACTGGGCAGATTGCAGGCGCAGCTGAAAGCGCAGCTGCCTGACCCTGCTTTGCGCTGGGTTGCACCCGAAAACTTTCACTTCACCTTGCTTTTTCTGGGCGAGCAATCTGAAGAGCGATTGCCCGTTATCGAGCAGGCGATGCGCACCGCGGCGCAGCAGGTACAGCCATTTGAAGTGACCATCGGGGAACTGGGCGCGTTCCCGGATTGGCGACGCCCCACCGTGTTGTGGGTCGGTGCCAAGGCGGGTGCGGAGCCAATGGGCAAAGTGGCCGCAACGCTGGAACGGCTGCTGATGGGCAAAGCCGACAAGCCATTCCACGCTCATGTGACGCTGGCGCGTATCAAGATGAACCGGCAGAAATCATCCCCGGCAACACCCTTGCCTGAACGCTTGCAGAAAGCAGTCGCCCGGTTGCAACCTGCCACTGTGGGGCAGTTCACCGCCACCTATCTAAGCTTGATGCGGAGCGAGTTGCGCCCTTCTGGCTCGCGCTATACCGAGCTGCAGGCAGTCGCTTTGGGGGGTTAATCCTACTCCGTCTCCAGCTCCAGCAGGTGTCCGAGCTTTTCGGCTTTGGTGCGTAGGTAGCGCTGATTGTATTCGGTCGGTGGGGCAATCAGGGGCACATGCTCCACCACTTCCAGTCCGTAACCCTCCAGTCCCGCGATTTTGGTCGGATTGTTGGTCATTAGGCGCAGTTTGCGCACGCCGAGGTCCACCAGAATCTGAGCGCCGATGCCATAGTCGCGCAGGTCGGGTTTGAAACCGAGCGCACGATTCGCCTCCACCGTGTCCAGTCCCTGATCCTGCAGGTGATAGGCACGCAGCTTGTTCAGCAGTCCGATGCCGCGTCCCTCCTGCAGAATATAGACCAGCACGCCGCGCCCCTCCTCGCCGATCTTTTGGAGCGCAAGCTGGAGCTGCGAGCCGCAATCGCAGCGGAGGGAACCGAGCAAATCCCCAGTGACGCAGCTGGAATGCACGCGCACCAGCACTGGCTCGCCATCATCCACCTTGCCCATCACCAACGCGAGATAGGGATGTGGATCCACCTCGCTTTCGTAGGCATGGAGAGCGAAGATGCCATAGCGTGTGGGCAGGTGGATAGGGGGCACCACTTTGCGAATGAGCTTCTCGTGGCGACGACGGTAGGCGATCAGATCTGCGATGGTCAAGATTTTCAGATGGTGCTGGCGTGCAATTTCAATCAGCTGAGGCATCCGCGCCATTGAACCGTCCTCGTTCAGAATCTCACAGATAATCCCCGCAGGGAACAGTCCGGCAAGTTTGGCAAGGTCCACCGCTGCTTCGGTGTGCCCCGCACGCTTCAACACGCCGCCGGGCGCAGCGCGTAGGGGAAACACATGCCCTGGGCGCACAAAATCGCTCGGCTTCGCGTCAGGGCTGACGAACAAGCGGATGGTGTGGGCGCGATCAAAAGCGGAGATGCCGGTGGTAATCCCTTCACGCGCGTCGATCGCCTCCGCCATCGGCGTGCCGAACGGCGCATTGACCTGGGTCATCATCGGGATGTTCAGTTCGTCCAGTCGCCAGCCCTCGGTGGGTAAGCAAAGTAGCCCACGCCCATGCAGCAGCATGAAGTTCACAGCTTCGGGCGTGACCTTCTCCGCTGCCATAACGAAGTCGCCCTCGTTCTCGCGATCCTCATCGTCCACCACGATGAGCATGCCACCGTTGCGGATAATCTCGATCGCCTCCTCCACCGTGGCGAACACGGTGGGATCGCGCTCAGCAGGCGATCCGACCGTACTGGCAACAGGTCGTATTGCCTCCATCATCAAAATTGTACCCTATTCCAACCGGTGCGACCCGTTCAACAATGGCTGACCGACTCGAATGGGGTAGAATCGAAGCGAATGGCAGAAATCAATATGCACGCGCGTTTAGTGGACCCTGCTCGCCATCGGGACGAGGTGGAGAGCGAAGCGACTTTGCGTCCCCGCCGCCTGAGTGAGTTCATCGGTCAGCAGCAGTTGAAGGAGAACCTATCGGTGTTTATTCAGGCGGCTCGCGGGCGTGGCGAACCGTTGGACCATGTGTTGCTTTTTGGTCCACCTGGGCTGGGCAAAACCACCATCGCGACGATTATCGCGAACGAGATGGGCGTGCCCATCCATATCACTTCCGGTCCCGCCATCGAGCGACCCGGAGACCTGGCAGCGATTTTAACCAGCATGGAGCCGGGGCAGGTGCTGTTTATCGACGAGATTCACCGTCTCAGTCGCCCCGTGGAGGAAGTGCTGTATCCGGCGATGGAGGATTTCCAGATCGATATCGTGCTGGGCAAGGGGGCAGGTGCACGCTCGCTGCGGTTAGACCTGCCGCCCTTCACGGTGGTGGGCGCGACCACCCGCGCAGGGCTGCTTACCTCGCCCCTACGCGACCGATTCGGCATCGTGCATTACTTCCAGTTCTACACGGTGGAGGAACTGGCACAGATTGTGCGTCGCTCAGCGCGAATTCTGCAGGTGGAGATCGAGGAGGTGGCGGTGCAGGAGATTGCAGCACGCTCGCGCGGCACGCCCCGCATTGCCAACCGACTATTGAGACGTATCCGCGACTTTGCGCAGGTGCTGGGCGAGGGCAAAATCACCTTAGAAATCACACGCGATGCCCTCCAACGACTCGGCGTGGATGAGCTGGGACTCGATGAGATGGATCACAAGATTCTGCGCACGCTGACCGAAAAGTTCGGCGGGGGACCTGTCGGGCTGGATACGCTCGCCGCAGCCATCCAGGAAGATGCAGGCACCATCGAAGATATGTACGAGCCGTACCTGATGCAGCTGGGCTTTTTGCAGCGCACACCGCGCGGGCGATTAGCCACCCCTGCGGCCTGGGCACATCTGAAGTTGGAACCGCCTCGCACGGGGCTTCAGCACACACTGGAACTACACAACCACGAATAAGGCACCTCCAGGGAACAGGGAAACCGTCATCATCGTCTAAATAGGAGCCGACTTGGGTTACTGTCGCGATGGCACGGTCACAGGGCATAACCCGATGTGGAAAAACATCGAGAGGAGGAATTTCGATGCGCTTTGCGTTAATGCTTATCGCCCTGTTGGTAGCGGCTGGAGCAGGAGCGAATCCACTTCTGCGAATGCCGCCCAATAGCTACCTTGTGCGTCCGGTAAGTAGCGCACGCGAACTGGCACAGCAGATTCGCGGGGAACCTGAGGTGGCGCAGCGCTACGCTCGCCACTTCAAGCAGCCTGCCTATGCGCTCGCCGATTTCTTTGAAAAAAATCTGCGCCTGACCCGGCTGGAACGCAGCGGCGAGTTTTTTGTCTATTATGCCCCACCCGATGGGCAGCTACTGGTGAAACGGCGTCTGTTGCCGCGTGGCAAGGAAGTGTTTGTGCTGAAAAGCAACAACAAGCCGGTGCTGCTGGCGGAGTGTGGCAACCCGGTGACTCCCGCGGTGAGCTTGCCGCGACCGCCCGATGCCACCCTCAGCGCGCCAGCGACGCCCGCGGTGGTGTCTCCCACAAAACCTGAGCTGATGGCGACCGTGTCGGAGCCTGTTTTGCCCGGCGTGGAAATTGTGGAAGTGCCGCTGGAGGAAGCGGTTGCTGCCGATCTGTTTCCGCCTGCCATTTTGAGCGAGCTGGAGACGCTGCCCGAATCGGCGCCTGAGCCGCCCCCGATCGTTGCACCTGTTGCTGTTACCCCCCAGGTGCCCATCGCACCTGCCGCGCACGCAGGTGGCTGGTGGGCAATATTGCCAATGCTTGGTCTCCTGTTCATCCCGAGGGGTGGCGGGGGACCTCCCGATGTGATTCCGGAGCCTGCCACTTGGCTGGGGCTGATGGTAGGGTTGGGAATGCTTTATTCGGTCTCTGGGAGAGCGTTCAAGTGGGCGAGGAAAGCCAGCCAGCGCGGGGAATCTTCCAGATAGTGTTCCGCATAGCACACGGCGCACTTGAGCAATGCCAGAGCGGCTTCCTGCTCGCCTTGTCCAACCGGAGAACCCCTCTGAAGCCAATCGCGCAGAAGAGCGAGTTGTGCTGAATTCAAGCGCGGTAGGGATTGCACCGTGCCCGCGCAGCGAGCGCACAGCAAACCGCCCTCACCAGGATCCAGCAGCCATTCCCCCTCCTCCTGGGACCTCTGGCAGCGCATGCAGCCATCCAGTTCGGGGCAGTAGCCGAACAGCTTAAGCAGCCGCCAGATCGCCCAACCCAACACCGATGGTGCGTGCTGACCTGCCTCCAAGGTGTTCAGGGCGGCAAGCGCCGTCTCGTAGACTAGTGGCTCAGCATGTTCTTCGGGGAGCCAACGATCCAGCAGCTCCACCAGCGCAAGCGCCGCACTGAGCCGCTCCAGGTCGCTTCGCACCTTCAGGAAGGTCGCGACCATCTGCGGTTGCACCATCAATTGCTGATGCCGCCCCCGAATCACGCGCGTGCGCACAATGTTGAGCGGTTCTGAAAGCATCCCCATCTTGCTGCCTGATTTATGCGCGCCACGCACGCGCAGACGCAATTTGCCTTGTTCGCGCGTGAGGAGACTGACCCATTTATCGGTCTCATGGGTGTTCCAACGGCGCAGTACCAACCCTTCCACAATCTGCTCCCGCGCCATGCAGGATGAAGTATACCCTTTCAGGGTAAAATGGGGTATAATACCTGTGGCTTGGACATCCCGTTCAAGCCAGAAAGGGGCATAACGATGATGTTAGGCAAACGGGTGGTTTTGGCAGGCATGTATCTTGTGCCATCGATAATGTTGATGGCGCTGGGTGGTGGGGGTGGATTTTATCTACCGGGCTCCCAGCCAAACGCAGCGGGCTATGCTTTTCAATCCACGCAACTTTGCCAGTATTGCCACGGCAATAGCCGCTATGCATATGACCCCGAAACAGGCGGTGTGAACCGCTACTTCACCACAGAACAGGAGCCGCACTTCCAGTGGATGGGTTCGATGAAAGCGCAGTCGGCGCGTGATCCCATCTTTCGTGCCGCGCTGACCATTGCTGAACAGGATGCGCCTGGGGTGGGGCAGTTCTGCTGGCGTTGCCACTCGCCCACCGCATGGCTGGAAATGCGCTCACAACCCTATGATGGCTCGAACTTCCAACCCGATGACTTAGAT
Organism: bacterium HR15; assembly: GCA_002898555.1. Classification (GTDB taxonomy): domain Bacteria; phylum Armatimonadota; class Fimbriimonadia; order Fimbriimonadales; family GBS-DC; genus HRBIN15. Next base: position 29,219 of record BEHR01000014.1, on the reverse strand, counting down.
GGCGTGCAGTGCGATGTGTGCCATCGCATGGTGGATCCGCTTAGCGACGAAGGGCGCAGCCTTAGCGACCATCCTGTGCCTGGCTACGGCAACGGCATGATGGTCATCTCGGACAACAACGCCAAACGCGGTCCTCGCGCCGATTCACGCGCCAACCACGACTGGCTCTATTCACCCTATCACACTCGCGGGGACTTCTGTGGCGTGTGCCACGATGTGAGCAACCCCGCGATGGCGCAGGATCCCGTGAATCAGCCCCCTCACGAGTACATGCCCATTACGCGCATCTACAGCGAATGGCTGTTGAGCGACTACGCGCGGCGCGGTGTGAAGTGCCAGACCTGCCATATGCCGAAAACGGTGGGCAAGGCAGCGGAAGAAGAGGCAGCCCCCGTACGCCCCGATCTGCATCGGCATACTTTCACGGGCGGCAACTACTGGGTGCTGCAAATCTTGCCGATGTTCTGGGAATATGACGAGTGGGCATTAGACGCGCTCACCGCAGGGCGCTATCGCGCCATCGAACAGGTGCGCAAAGCCGCCAAACTCAACATCGAGCAGGTACCGAAATATGGCAACCCCATTGTCTTTCGGGTCTACAACCGTACCGGGCACAAGTTTCCAACGGGCGATCCCGAATCGCGTCGTGCCTGGCTGCATGTGGAGTTCCTCGACGCACAGGGCAATGTGATTGGCGAATCGGGACGCTACGATTTTGAAACCGCCACCCTGATCGAGGATGCTCAGGCGAAAGTTTATCGCGCGAAGTTGGCGGAAGGCACGAACGCAACCTTCCACATGGTGCGGGCAGACAATGTATTGTTCGATAACCGCATTCCACCGATGGGCTTTCGGAACAGCACATTTGCGCAGCGGCGCGCCGCGCCCGTGGGCGCTGTGTATCGCGACGGGCAGTTCTGGGACGATTCTGCTTATCCTCTGCCACGCGGAACGGTCAAGGTGCGCGCCACGCTCTACTATCAGGTGATTACCCGCGAGTACATCGAGTTTCTGCGGAATGCCAACACGACCGACGACTGGGGTGAACGGCTCTATCAGGCGTGGCTGGCGACCGATAAGGCGCCCCCGATCGCCATCGCCACCGCCGTCTACCCACCCGACAAGATGCCTCCAACCCAGCCAGCGAACCTCACCGGGAATGCCCTCTCCTCCACACGCATCCGACTGAGCTGGAGCGCATCGAGCGATAACGAGAAGGTGGTCTACTACGAAATCTGGCGACGCGCCCCCTATGAAAGCAAGTTCCGCCGCATCGCCAGCACCTTCAGCAGCGAGACCACCTTCGATGATGCAGGACTCCATCCCGACACGGAGTATGAATACTATGTGCGCGCCATCGATATGGGCGGCAATGGGTCGCCTATAAGCAACATCGTTCGGGTGCGCACGCAACCCTAAGGAGGTAAAGACCAATGGTAAAGTTATTGAACGCTGTGCAGTCGCTTCAGGCGGATAATCCGTTAGGATTGCCGCTGGTGCGTTCTGTTCGTGAAGCGGTGCCTGTCAAGGGCACCAATGTGCGCGTAGGCATCTTCCATGTGATTACTGAGCGCGATACAGTCGAGTTCGCCCGTAACCTAATGGCGCACCCCGCCATGCGCTTTCTGGAAAAGGTGCGCTACAATGTGTTGCAAACCGGGCTGAACTATCCATGGGGACGCGAGCCGGGCACGCTGCCACCTCCCGATAACGCCATCCTGATTATCTACGACTACACGAACAACATCGGCTATCGGGTGGTGGCGGATTTCCCACGCGCCCGCCAGGTGAAGGTAGAACCGCTGCGCGAGCAGCCGTATATCTTCTCGGAAGAGGAGTTCCGTGAAGCAGTCGAGATTCTGATGGCGGATCCGAAGTATGGTGAACCTCTGCGTCGCGGGATAGCCTTCTGCTCACCGGGTATGCCCCCCGTGCTGACGGAGGTCGCCCCCCCCAATGTGCTGGAGCGGTATGACGGTGTGCCCATCGGGGGAAAACCACCAGAGCACCGCACCGTTGCCGTGCTGATGCATTTCCGCCCTGGCAGCGGGCGCGAGCGCGAGATCGGCACCTTCTTTATCGACATGGTGGATCGGCGCGTGGCAGGCTATGGTACGGGCAGTAGTGATTTCTTCCCCGCTGCCTGCAACGGTCCTGCTTCCGGCGGCAGCTGCAGTGGTCCCAACGGCACCGCATGGCAAGCGCTCGCCTGGCCCCAGAGCAATCCCATCTGGCAGATGCTGGTGCGTCGCCCCTCCGCCACCACCTCCGACCAGAGCTACGGCGCAGGCGTGGAGATTCGCGATGTGTTCTACCGCGGGCGTCTCGTTCTTCGCCGAGGAGGTATACCCGTGCTGAATGTGTTCTATGACGGCAACGCCTGCGGTCCCTATCGCGACTGGCTCTACAGCGAGACATGCTTCAAGTGCACGGGTGTCGACCTGGGCAACGGCTTGCGTTTCGCCGATCCGGGCACCCGCGCCATCACCATCTGCGACGACGCCAACGATGCAGGCAACTTCCGCGGTGTGGGCGTGTTCGAAGACCCCGACAAGGGCGAGCTGGTGCTGATCAGCGAGTGTAGCGCGGGCTGGTATCGCTACATCACCGGCTGGCGTTTCCACCCCGACGGCATCATTCGCCCGCGATTCCTGTACGGCTATGTCGACAGCGGCTGCGTGTGCTACGGACGACTGCATAACGCCTATTGGCGCCTCGATTTCGATATCGACGAGATGGGCAACCACATCGTGGAGGAAGCCGATGCGCCGCTGCGTGAACCCCACCCGCGCTGGAACCTGATCCGGTTGGAGGCAAAACGCTTCCGCCAACCCGGTCGCAACCGCCGCTGGCGCATCACCAACACGCTCACACGCCGAGCCGTGGAGATTATTCCCGGACCAAAAGATGGCAACTTCGAACTCCCGACTACTGGCGAGGGCGATGTATGGATTGTGCGCTACAAAGGCAGCAAAGCCAGTGGCGGCGCCGATCAGGAGCTAATTGGCAGCGGTGGCTCGTTTGCCAACCTCAGCCAATATGTGAACGGCGAGTCGGTGGTTAACCAGGATATTGTGTTCTGGTATGGGGTGCATCTGCGCAAGCGTGGCGCGGACACCTTTGAATGTCCACCGTTGGGGCCCGATATCATCCTGCGCAACTGGTAAGCTTGCTCCGTAACTCCTCTCACATCGCCCCCCTCTTCCACCACAGTGGAAGGGGGGGGGCGGGGAACCCCTATAGCCGCTGATTCGTTCGGTGGAATGGCACGAAAGTTGCTGCTTCACCATCAGCGGGGTATGGGAATGTTCGCATCACAAGGCTATTATATAGAGGATGAGCCGCTTATCGACGATTATTCGGAGCAGGATGAGGGTATGGAGCAGGGGCTGCGCGGCAGTACGCTCGATAGTGTGTTAGGGCATGCGCTGCGCCAACCGCTGCTGAGCGCGGAAGAAGAGCTGGAGCTGCTTCAGCGGGCGAAAGCAGGCGACGAGGAGGCACGTAATCGCCTCGTGGAATGCAACCTGCGCTTGGTACTCAGCGTGGCACGCCGCTATGTGCGTCCAGGACTCGCCCTCGAAGACCTTGTGCAGGAGGGTGCGATTGGATTGATCAAAGCTATCCATCACTTTGACCTCGATCGCGGGCTGCGCTTCAGTACCTACGCCACTTGGTGGATTCGCCAGGCGATTGGGCGCGCTGCCGATTCGCAATCCGGTCTCATCCGTCTGCCGAACCATGCCATCGAATCATTGCGTCGGATTGAACGGGCGCGAGCGGAATTGCGCCTGATGAATGGCGAGGAGCCAACCCCAGACCAAATCGCTGCCCACCTTGGCATGCCACTGAGTAAGGTCCATCGCCTCCTCAAATACACCCAGATGCATCTCTCGCTCGACCAGAAAGCCGACGCGGAGCAGGATGCACCGTTGGGCGCGTTGCTATCCAATCCGGAGGAGGAAGACCCGGAGACGGTGGCGTTCTATCGGGTCTGGCTGTCGGAACTGTTGGAGCTGGCGAAAAAATATCTGACGCCGCGCGAATGCTGGGCTATCCATCGCTGGCTGGGACTGGAAGTCAGCGAGGTGCCGCCGGGTTGCGTGACTCGGCTATCGCGTGAACGGATGCGTCAGCTGGAGCGCCGCGCCATCGAGAAGTTCCGCGCCCTCGCCTATCAGCATTACTACGCTCCTTCAGACGGCTAAGCGTCATAGCTCCGCGATATAGGCGGTGAAGCCCTTGCTCTCCAACTGCTGCTTCATCTGCTCGGCTTTCGAGCGGTCGCGCGTGACCAGCACCTGCACCCGATAGCGTGTGTGTCCCTCCGTCTGAAACGGCACAATGCTGGCGGAAAATCCGCTGGCGATCAGAGTCTGGGCAACAACATTGGCATTTTCCCGCTGCTCATACACGCCGACTTGTACTCGGTACAAGCGGGAGCCGCTTTCTGTCGGTGGATGTGATGTGGGCTGTGGCGACGGTGTGGGCTGTGGCGCGGGTGCAGGCTCCTGGGGGGCAGGTGGGCGGGTCGTATCGGCGGGCGCGTCCATCGGGGATGCCTCAGCCTCCTCAGGCACCACAAGTGGCTCCTCCTCAGAGGATGCATCTGACCCTGCAGACGATTCTGAAGGCGATGATTGCTTTGGTGGGCGTGTTTTGGCACGTCGCTTCAGGTACTGGTCATAATCAAAGGGCGCGACCTCACGCGCGCCGATCTCCGCGCCCGTTGCCGCGACCACATCGGTCGGCAATTTCTCGTAAATCTCTACCTTGGGCGGTGGTGGGGGCTGATTGGAAGGCACAGCGGTGGAACCCTGCTCGCCTACACGCCACCGCAGCTGCGGAATACCCTCTGGCGTGAAGGTAAGACGCGGACCGATCACATAGTAGCCCAACGCCAGAAACAGCAGAAACACCGCCACGCCTAAGCCCATCGTGCGTAAGAATCGTCTCATCGAAAAGCCCTCATCTTCGTCTACCGTTCGAAAATCGAGCGGCATAAGCAACACCTCCTGATCTATTCCATCACCGCGGTTGATCGTTATAAAGTATAGCATGCCACGCTGCCCCGCCCCTTCATAGGGTACAATCACCCCTATGCGACCCACTATTGCGTGGCTCCCTGTGCGGCACATTCACGCCATCGTGGAGGGACAGATGTCGCTCTTGGAGTGGCTGGAGCGCGTGCCTGCCTTTGGTGTGTCCGCTGTGGAACTCTATCACGATTTTCTGAATGAGCAGAACTTGCCGCGCGTGAAGCAAGCACTTCAATCGTTGGGACTGCAGGTAAGTCAAATTACCTGCGCGCCCGATTTCACCAATCCCGACCCCGCCGTGCGCCAGCGCGAGCTGGAGCGAATGCGCCAGCGTGTGGAGTGGGCAGCCACGCTTGGAGCGAATGCTGTGCGCGTCACCGCTGGTATGCAGCACGACAACTTGCGCGAGGAAGATGGCATCCACTATGCGGTGGAGTGCATGGTCCTGTTGGCAGAGTACGCGATTTTAGCGGGCGTCTATCCCTGCTACGAGAACCATTACAAAGACCGTCGCTGGACGCGCGAGGACTTCTCTTTCTTGCCAGAGCGGTTTCTGCGCATCTTCGAGCGAATCGAGCCAACACCTGTGCGCGTCAATTTCGACTTTGCGAACCCGCTGATGGTCGGGGCGGACCCCATAGCACTGCTGCAGCGTGTGGTGCATAAGGTTCACCATGTGCATGCAGGCGACCGCTTGCCGGGCGAATATCAGCACTGTGTGCTGGGCGAAGGCAAAGTGCCTTTTCGCCCGCTGCTGAAGATTCTGCACGCGCACGGCTACACAGGCTATCTGAGCATTGAGGATGGTCAACCGGAAGGCGACGCAGGCTTTTGCCGCTCGCTGGCATTTTTGCAGAAGATGGTCCGTGAGATATGGAGCTAATTTGAACTGGCGGGGCACAGGAGTGCATTCTATTCGCCCGCCAGCAGGAACGGCTTCCGAAAAGCCGAAATAGCCTTTTGTGATGAACCGATTGGACTTGCGGGTCGCGCCGGAGCAGCTACGGTATCGGTTCGATGCGGCGACGCTCGGCTTCGAAACGCTGTCGGAGCTGGAGCCGTTGGAGGGCATCGTGGGGCAGGAGCGTGCGGCTGCTGCGCTCCGATTCGGGCTGGGTGTGCAAGCGGAAGGGTTCCATATCTTCGTGGCGGGTCCGCCCAGCATCGGTAAGATGACCATGGTGCGCCTCTTCTTGGAGGAAATGGCGAAACAAAAGCCGACACCCCCTGACTGGTGCTATGTGCATAATTACGACGACCCCTATCAACCCCTCGTGTTGGAGCTACCGCCCGGACGGGGGCGCGAGCTGCAACAGGATATGCGCCATTTGCTGGAACAGGCGCGCCGCGAACTGCCTCGCGCCTTCGAAAGTGAGGAATACACTAACCGTCGTGATGAACTCGGTCGCCAGCTTGATCAGGAGCGCAACCGCTTGATGGAATCGCTGGGCGAGAAGGCACAGCAGAACGGCTTTCTGTTCCAGGTTACGCCCATTGGCATCGCGCTCATCCCGCTGATCGGCGGCCGCCCCATCAGCGAGCAGGATTATCAAGCGCTCCCCGCGCCAATCCGCGAGGAGATCCAACAGCGGCGCACCTCGCTCGAAACAGAACTCAAACAGACCCTGCGCCAGATTCGCGAGCTGGAACGGCATGCCCGCGAGCAGCTGGAGCAGCTGGATAGGCAGGTCGCGCTCGCTGCCGTCGGGGGACTGATGGAGGACCTTATCGAGAAGTATAGCGACTTGCCTGCCGTCCGAGCCTATCTGGAACGCACGCAACAGGACATTTTGGAGAATATCGGGCTGTTTCGTGGGGAACGTCCCGCCTGGCTGCCCGAAGGAATGCCTATCCCGCTGCTCTGGCTGCAGGAGGTCGCCTTCCGCAAGTATCAGGTGAATGTGCTGGTGGATAACAGCAAGCAGCTGGGCGCGCCCGTGATTATCGAGCATAATCCCAGCCACAGCAACCTGTTCGGGCGCGTGGAGAAGGAGGCGCAGTTTGGCGCGCTTTATACCGACTTCACGCTCATCAAGCCCGGCTCGCTCCATCGCGCCAACGGGGGCTACCTAATTATCCCTATCGAAGAACTGCTGCGCAGCCCCTTCAGTTATGAGAGCCTGTTGCGCGCCCTGCGCAGTGGACAGATCGAGATTGAGGACCCCTTCGAAACGATTGGCTTTGCGGTCGCCAAGACCATTCGCCCCCAACCGATGCCGCTCCGCGCCAAAATCATCTTGGTCGGACCACCCCTGTATTACTATCTACTAAGCCTGCTTGACGATGAGTTCGGCGAGCTGTTCCGTGTGCGGGCGGAGTTCGACACCCGCATGGAGCTGAACGAGCGCAATCAGCAAAATTTCTTGCGCTTCCTCTGCTCGGTTTGCTGCAAGCAGAACCTGCTACCGCTTGACAACACGGGCGCAGCGCGTATGCTGGAGTATGCCATGCGGCTGGCAAGCGACCAGCAGAAGCTCTCCACCCATTTCGGCTCGCTGGTTAGCGTCGTGCTGGAAGCGCATTATTGGGCGATGCAGGATAGCGCAAACACCATCTCCGCGCGCCATGTCGACAAGGCATTAGAGCAAAAGGTCTATCGTTCCAGCCTGCTCCAAGAACGCATTCAGGAGCTGATTCGACGCGGCGTGATTCTTATTGACACGCAGGGCGAGGCCATCGGACAGGTGAACGGGCTATCGGTGATTAATCTGGTCGATTATGAGTTCGGGCGTCCCAGCCGGATCACGGCAACCGTGCGTCCAGGCAGCGCGGGGATTGTCGATATCGAGCGCGAGGTGAAGCTGGGTGGGCCGATTCACAGCAAGGGGGTAATGATTTTGACAGGCTATCTGGCAGCGACCTATCTCCCAGACGCGCCGCTTACCCTCTCGGCACGGCTGGTGTTTGAGCAGAGTTATGAGGGCGTGGAGGGCGATAGCGCGTCCAGTGCGGAACTGTTTGCCTTGCTCTCTGCCATCGCGAATGTCCCGCTCAAGCAATCTATCGCTGTCACGGGGTCCGTGAACCAGCGAGGCGAGATTCAGGCAATTGGTGGCGTGAACGAGAAGATCGAAGGCTTCTATGAGGTGTGCAAAGCACATGGGCTGACAGGCGAGCAGGGTGTGATTATTCCGAAGGCGAACCTGCAGCACTTGATGCTCAAGGACGAGGTGGTCGAAGCGGTGCGTGAGGGCAAATTCCATATCTGGGCTATCTCGCATGTGAACGAGGGCCTGGAAATTTTGAGTGGGCTATCAGCAGGAGAGCGTGACGCGGACGGTAAATTCCCCGAAGGCAGTTTTAATGCCCGTGTCGAAGGGCGCTTGCGGGAGTTCAGCCGTCTCGTGCAGCAAGCGACACGCTTTGGCGAATCGCCTCCTTCCTCCGAAGAATGAGCACTCTCCAGCACTGGGATACTCAGTTGTTCTACTGGGTCTTTGAGGGATTGCGCACGGATTGGCTCACGCCACTGATGCTGTTCCTTTCGGAGGGCAACAAGTGGTGGAGTGTACGCATCGGCTTGCTGCTGCTGTGGCTGTTGTTAGTGTGGCGAGGGGGACGGGCGCGCCTCTTCGCGCTGTTGCTTGTGCCAACCCTGATCGTGGCGAACGAGGCGTGCGATTTGCTAAAGAATTGGGTGGGGCGCGTGCGCCCATGCGTTGCGCTGCCGATTGAACCACTCACAGGAAGGCTCACCTCCCCTTCGTTTCCTTCCGCCCATGCAGCGAACATGGCAGCGCTGGTGGGATTAGCAGGGGAGGTGGTCCATTGGCGGACTGCCCTTTCGCTCCTCTGGCTGCCGCTGCTGGTGGGATTCTCGCGCGTTTATGTGGGCGTGCATTATCCATCCGATGTGGTTGGCGGCTGGGTGATGGGTTGGGTCGTGGGCGCGGGCGTTGGCTGGCTCTGGAGGTGGATCGCGGCACGACGCACATCCAGCCCATCGGTCTCCGAATCGGAAAGGCGCGGGACATAGGGCACGATACGTGAGACACCACCCGTCATCGAGACGCCAATCCACTGCCCCGCCACCGCGGTGGTAATGGGGTTGTGGGTGACGATCAGCACCTGCGTGTTTTGTGCCATCTGTTTCAGATGATCGGCAAATCGCTGTACATTGCGCCCGTCGAGCGCGGCGTCCACCTCGTCCAGCACGCAGAGGGGGCTGGGCTTTACCTGCATAAAGGCGAGTAGCAGGGCAGTGGCGGTCAACGCACGCTCGCCACCGGAGAGCAGCTCCAATCGCTGGCGTCGTTTGCCGGGCGGCTGTGCTTCAATCAGCACACCTGCGCTAAGCGGGTCGCGTGGCTGGGTCAAAATCAGGTCGGCATGCCCGCCTTCGAACAGCTGCTGGAACCGTTCGTTGAAGGCGACGCGCACCGCTTCAAAAGTTTCCTCAAACCGCTGGCGGGCATGCATGTCGATCTCGTGCAGGGCGTGCTCCAGTTGCTCACAGGTTTTGAGCAGGTCATCGCGCTGCTGGGTCAGTGTGTCGATGCGCTCAGTCAGGCGGGCATATTCTTCCGCGGCGCCGAGGTTGACCTCACCCATCGCTTGCAGGGCGCGGCGCACTTTTTCGACAGCGCTACGGGATGGAGGATTGCCTATTGATAGCTTGCCCTCCAGTTTCGGCTCGTCAGGGAAGAGGCGTTGCCACTGCTCACTTAGCTCCGCGAGGCGCACTTCGATACGCGCGCTTTGTAGTTCGAGGGCACGGTCGCGCTCGTTCATCTGCTGTAGCTGCTGACGCAGCTGACGCGCCTGCTCGCTCCATTGCAGGCTTTGTGTCAGTTGTTGCTGGCGTTCGGCACGCAGCTGCTCCAAACGCGCCTGGGCATGCTCGATTTGGGCAAGCAGTGTTTCACGCTCCTGCTGGAGCTGTGCCCGTCTGGTCTGAATCTGGTCATATTCGCGCTGGATCGCTTGCATACGCTCGTGGCGGTGGTGCAGTCGCTGTTGCACTTGCTGGAGTTGCTGCTGCTCACTTTGCAGGCGGGCGGTTGTCTCCTCGATTTCACGCTGGAGCCGTTCCTGTTCGGCTTGCAGGGTAGCGAGGGCTTGCACCGATTCGGCGTACGCATGCTGAATCTGGTCGCGCTCGGCTTGCAGGGCAGTGAGGTCGGGTAGAGGCTGTTGGGCGAGCTGGATGTCCAGTTGGGCGAGCTGCTCGGTCAGGCTCTTGCGCTCGTGAAGCAGCTGTGCCAGAGCCTGTTCGACCCTTGAATGCTCGGTTTCGGCGAGCAGGCGTTGCTGCATCGCTTCGTGCAGCTCGCTTTGCAAGGCTTCGATTCGCGTTTTGGCGGTTTCGCGTCGCTGGCGCAGGGACTGCAGCGCGGTTTCGTCCGTTTGCACCTGTTGCTGCACCTGCTGGAGGGCAAGGCGGGCGTCATCCAGTTGGCGTTTGAGCGCGAGCAAGCCCCTGCGTTCTGTGCCCTGCCTGCCGCCTGTGATGGCGCCGCTTGGCTGGATTAGCTCACCCTCTAAGGTGACCATGCGCTCTCGCCCTCCATTCGCCATTCGCCACTGGATAGCGTTCTCGAGGGTGTCGATGACGACGGTGCGCCCCAGCAGGTGCTGCACCGCGCGTTCGAAGCGGGGGTCATATCGCACCAATTCGGCAGCAAGACCCAGAATGCCGTTCGCTTGTTGTGGAGCGAGTCGCGGCGCAGGAGCAGGCGTGAGGATATCCAGTGGCAGGAAGGTGAGCCGTCCTGCTTGGTTGCGTTTGAGCCACTCGATGGCAGCGCGTGCTTCGGCTTCGGTGGGCGTGATGATGTCGTTGACGCTGCTGCCCAGCGCGGCTTCGATGGCAAGCTGTAGTTCAGGTGGTATGGTGAGGATGGCCCCGACGGGATAGAATTCGCCCTGCAGCTCACCCCGTTGGATCGCTTGCAGCAGGCGACGCACCGCAGGAGACGCCCCTTCGCCCGCTTGTAAACTTGCCTCTAACGCCTGCACCTGCGCGGTGAGTTTTGCCAGCAGCGACTGGCGTGTGGCCGTCTGTGCCTGATGCGCAGTGAGCTGTTTGTCCAACCTGTCGGATTCCGCCTGAGCGGTTTCCAGTTCGCGATGGAGCTGTTGCTCTTGTTTTTGGGCAGCGAGAAGGGCTGCCTCTGTCTGTTGCAGGCGTGCGCGGATAGTCGGTTCCAGCTCGTCCAGCTCCTGTAGGCGGGACTGCAAGGCGAGTCGTTCACGCTCTTGTTGTTCACGCTGAGCGTAGGCGTGTAGCGCGGCGTGATAGCGGGCATCGACCTCCTGGCGTGCCTGTTCGTGTTGCTGAAGGGTTTCGCGGGCGGCTTGCAAACGGGGCAGGAGTTGTTGCAACGCGGCGCGGGCGGTCTGCAGGCGCGCTTGCAACAGGTGGACCGTACGGCTGTGGCGTGCTTCCTGCTCCTGGAGTGTGCCCGCCTCTTCGTGAAGGGCTTGGGCGAGTTCCTGCAAGGTGCGTTCACGCTCGCTGAGGGCTTTCAGGTCGCCCTGCAATCGCTGCTCGGCACTCAGCTGGCTCTGCAAGATGGTGCGCAAGGTGTCCATCTCGGCATCGAGGTGGGCGACGACTTTGCCATGCGTCTCGGCTTGCATTTCCGCCGCTTGCATTGCCCCGCGCCCCTCTTCTATGGCTTGGCGCAGGTGGGCACGCTCTTGATGCACGATGCTGAGCTGATGGCTGAGCTGGGCGAAATCGTGGAGCAACAGTTGTCGCTCCATCGCGTGCAGCTGTTGCTGCAGTTCGCGATAGGCAAGAGCGCGTTCGGCTTGTTCTCGCAGGGGTTCACGCTGCCGAATGAGTTCGCGCAGCACATCTTCGATGCGCTGGAGATGGAGTCGAGTCGCTTCCAGATCGCGCAAGGTGTCGCGTCGGCGGTTGCGGTAGAAGGCGATGCCAGCCAATTCTTCGAGCCAGCGGCGTCGCTCTTCGGGATCTGCACTGAGGAAGGCTTCGATTTCACCTTGCCCCACAATCGCATAGCCACCGCGCCCCAGCCCCGTGCCTGCGAACAGATCGGCCACATCCCGTAGGCGCGCAGGAGTGCGGTTAATCCAGCACTCCCATTCGCCGGAGCGATAGAGGCGGCGCGTGATCTGTACCTCGTTGGTGTCCAGCGGCAGCCAGCGTGATTCATTATCGAACCAAAGCGTGACTTCCGCCATGCCAAGCGGTTTCTCGGTGGCGGAGCCACTAAAAAGCACTTCGGTCGGCGTGGTGGCACGCAGCGCGCGTACGCTGACCTCCCCTAACGCCCAGACGATGGCGTCGACGAGGTTGCTTTTGCCACATCCGTTGGGACCGACCACCGCGACGAGATCGTGCGTCAGCTCGATCTCCACCCGCTGAGCGAAGGTCTTGAAGCCATGTATCCGTATCTGTGTCAGCGTCCGTGCCATTCAGGGTATCCCGTTGGAAAGTTCGCCCTCGCTTCCCTTTCTCCTGCGGATGGCGATCGCGCTTGGTCGGCGAAGAAAATTTTGAGCCAAGCTGGGTCAGAGAAAAATGCCATCCGTCGTTATCCGAGCCGATTCAGGCGCACGCGATAGAGGCGCGCGGATGCCTCGCGCGGGATGCCGCCACGGGCAAACGCGCGCTCAATCTGCTGCTGGGGAGTGCGTATATCGGGACTTGGAGGCACCAGCGCCTGCGCCCGTCCATGCCACTCCACCAGCACCGCGTCCCGCTGCGGGTCCACCTGCGAGCTATCGCGCAGGGGCTCGTACGATTCGACCAGATAGACCACATAGCGCAGGGTGGGTAGTTCCTCTGGCTCCACCGGGGGACGGTGCGGATCTAACAGGGCAGCACGGGTGGCATGGTGGATAATTTCGTGGGCGCGGGTCGGCTTCTGCGGCTTCAAACTGCCCATCAACCCACGCAACTGCTCTCCCTGATAGAGGGCAACGAACACGCTGCCCGGCTCGCGCAGGGCACGCGGCAAACGCTTCAGGTCAGGTTCAATCAGCGTGCCTTCCAACACAAATCGCTCGACAGCCACTTGCGCTAACTCCAGGACCGCCTGCTCCAGCGAGGGTTCTGCCCGACGCCAGGTGAACCTCGGTTCTTGGCCGCGTAAGATGCGCCCGATGTTTGCCCGATGTCGCCAGATGACCACCCCCGCGGCGATAGCAAGAATGGCGATTGCTTCGGGTGAGTGTCCCAGCCAGTACGCAGCGATGGGCACGGCAGCTGCGCCCAGGATGGAACCAAGCGACACCCAGCGGGTCAGTCCGAACGCTCCGAGCCACACGAGAAAAGCAATCCCGGCGACGGTAGGTGCCGCACCCAGTAGCACGCCTAATCCCGTCGCAATACCTTTGCCTCCACGAAAGCCCATCCAGGGCGAGAAGGTATGCCCCAAGATCGCTGCCGCACCCACCAGCAGCGCATAGGCGTCCCTATGGATCGCCTGCATGACCACAAAGGTAGGCAGCCAACCCTTGAAAGCGTCCAGCAGCAGCGTGGCTATCGCCGCTTTCGCGCCCAACACACGGAACACATTCGTCGCACCGATGTTACCGCTGCCATACTGGCGAATGTCGATCCCGCGCATGCGCCCAATCCAGTAGCCGAATGGCAACGAGCCAATCCCGAAGGCGACCAGCATCGCCACCAACAACCTCTGCCACTCCATTCCAACCAAGATTATACCGACTGTAGCCTTGCGGCGGAGTGGGCAAATGGGTTATAATATAAAGGGGAATTGGGCGCGGCGGCTGTTTCAACCGTCTTTCCTCACCAACCCCACCACACGGGGGGCGCAGTTTCCCCGCCTGCGCCCCCCGACAAATCACAGATGACCATGCGGAAGTGGCAGCAATTGGACGCGCTTTGCAGGCAGGTACGACGCACCGCACTTGGCTTGATGGCGGGCACTTCGATGGACGGTATCGACGCCGCCGTGGTCACCATCGAAGGGTTTGGGCGCGAGCGGCGGGTGCAAACGCTGGCAACCCATCTCGAACCCTACGCTGATGCGGAGCGCGAGGGGCTGCAGACGCTGATCCGCGAGGGTGGTTTGGAGGCTCTGGCTGCATGGGACGCTTACCTTGGTGAGCGGTTCGCTGAGGCGGGGCAACGCGCCCTTACGAAGGCGGGGCTAACTACGGTCGATTTCATCGGCTCGCACGGGCAGACGATATGGCACGCGCCAGCCGCACGACTCTTCGGGCACCTCACCCCAAACACCTTGCAGATCGGACAACCAGATGTGATTGCTGCGCGGCTGCATGCGCCAGTGGTTGCCGACTTTCGCACGCGCGATATGGCATACGGAGGTCAGGGCGCGCCGCTGGTGCCTTTTGTGGACTGGCTGCTACTCAGCGATGCGCACGAATCGCGCGCCGTGCTTAATATCGGGGGCATGGCGAACCTCACCATTCTGCCAGCAGGCGGTTCGCCTGACGCTATTTATGCCTTTGATACTGGTCCGGGCAACACGCTGATTGATCTGGCAGTGCGCTGGGGCACAGAAGGACGGGAACGGTACGATGGTAACGGCACACGCGCTGCCCAGGGGCAGGTGATACCTGCGCTGCTGAAACAGCTGCTTACACACCCATTTTTCGAGCAACCACCCCCCAAATCGACTGGGCGTGAAGTGTTCGGTGAGGCATTACTGCAAGAGATTCTGATGCAATATGCACTGCCCAGTATCCAGCTCAATGACCTGATTGCCACGCTCACGGAGCTGACCGCGCGCTCAATTGCGCACGCTTTGCAGCGGTGGGTGCTAAATAAAACGCCGATCCAACGGTTAATCGTGGCTGGCGGCGGGATTCATAATCAGACGCTGATGGCACGCCTGCAAGCACTGTTGCCTGAGCTAATCATCGAAAGCACCGCTGCCTACGGCATCGATCCCGATTTTAAAGAGGCGATTGCTTTCGCCCTACTGGCAGATTGCTTTTTACAAGGCGAGCCAGTCGCCTATCCGGGCACGACAGGCGTTTCGAAACCCGTGCCGTTGGGCAAACTATGCTGGGGATAGCCCAGCTATCAGTGCGATTCTTGGGCAGCTAATACCTCTTGTAATGCCTGCTCAAACGCTGCGAGCGTAGGTACGCTGTTGGCACATAGGCTTAGCTCCTCCAATCGCTCAATAGCATTCACCTTTTTCAGGTCGTGTTCCACTCGCGCAGGAACCTTGCCAAAACGGGAACGCAGTGTGAGCAAGATTACGCGCACGATGCCCTGCTGCAAGCCCTGCTGCAAGCCCTGCTGCAAGCCTTGCTGCAAGCCCTGCTGCAAGCCTTGCTGCAAGCCTTGCTGCAAGCCTTCCTCGCGTCCTCTGCGTAAACCCTCTCTACGCCCCTTTTGCAAGCCTCGTCGTGCGCCGCGTTCAAGGGCTTCGCGCTCTAAGCTGGTCAGCCTGCGCAGACCATGCCGACGCGCCACTTCCCGCACAATCTGGTTCACCTGACTCTCAAGCTCCTTCGGTAATGCCATTAGATAGTCCACCACCCTATAGAGATTGAGAATGTCTTCGACATTATACCCGCGCTGCAGCACATTGCGAATCATGCGCACCTTCTCCTCAAAAAGAAGCTGTAGATTACCACGTGCTTTCAGGGCGCGGAGATGGGTGAGCACAACCGCCGCAAAAGGATTGGGATGTTCGGCAAGCATCGCTTCATCCAGATCAAGCAGCTTGACCACAGGAAACCGAAAAGCGAGTTCACATCCACCCAATGAACGGATGAAAGACTCGGGACGCCAATTCGGGTCATCATCTGCCAGAATTGCCAAGCTGATGAGATCAGGATAACCCAGTGCATCGAAAATGTGATAATAGTAGATAAACATACGCAGGTCAAAGTGTGGATCTCGCTGTGCTTGGATCTCGATATGCAAAAACACAAATCGCTCGCGTCCATCCTTGAACGAGACACGCACCAGCACATCTACGAAGCGTCGCGAGCCAGGCAACAGAGGTTTAATCCGCTGTAGCTCCGTGTTAAGAAACACATATTCCTGCTCCCAATCGATCAGCGCATGCAACTGTGGAAAGAGCAGCTCCAAACAGGCAGGAAAGAAGGCTTCGAGCGCGAGCTTCCATGCGCTGTCAAAATCTACTCGTGTCCTTTGTGCGCGCATAGCGGTCCTCTATCGGCAATTATACCTGCATGAATCGGAATGCGGTATAATCCTGTTTGCAGGGAAATTGCAGCCAAGCGAGAATCGTCGAAGATATTGAGGAGGCAAGTGAGCGAATGAGACGAATGAACTGGCAACTATGGGCAACATGGCTCCTGATTGTGTCGCTGCTGAGCGGGTGCGGCGGAGGTAGCGCAGGTGGTGGCAGCAGTGTTGTGATCCAGGAGCGTGCCGCGTATGTGCGCGTGGTGGACGCCATATCTAAAGAACCCATTGCAGGAGCCACCGTTCAGTTCCTAACTGATCAAGGTGAATTGACCTTTCGACGCATCGTGACAGGGCAGTCCAACCCCGATGAAATTACGCTGAGTGTGGCACGGTTGCTTAATCCGAACGCGCGGGCGGGCGATTTCCTGCTGCGCAATGTGCCTTCGAATGTGCGCTTTCGGGGTATCTGGGTACAAATCCCGGCAGGTTACACGGCGATCGCTAAGCATATAGATCCCGCAGGGAAAAAGCGCACCATTCAGCTGCCTGCAAACCCCAACACCAGTGGTGGGTGCTTGATTGCGTCGGAACGCGCGGGCATCGTCAGTGTGGTGTTTGGGGCGCCGGGTCTGATCGATTTCGGCACGATTGAGGTCTTTCCAAACAACCCGAATGTGCCGCCCCCACCGATAGATGAGAATTGTCCCTGAACGACTTTCTTCCACCGACCACGACGCACGGGAGGCACACGCCCCGTCCGGTGTGCCTCCCGCTGCCCCCGCTAAACATGCTTTGCTTCTTGCTCTGTTGATGGTCTTGGCGTCGCTTGCGCTGCTATGGGGCGTGGAGCTGCTGCGTCGTCAAGACCCCTTTGCCCGCCTGGCTCGCCAGATGGCGCAGTCAGGCTTGCAAAATATCGAGCTGCGCTTGAACGATGCTGCCATCACCCTGCGTGAAGGCAAGCGAATGCTGGCAAGGCTTCAAGTGGAGCGCATCGATATCGAAAAGAGCCGCATCCTCTGGCACGCTGTCCATCTACGGGAAGGGGTCTTCTATGATGAGCAGGGTAAGGAGATGGGACGCGCCTCCGCCACCGAAATCCTTTACAACCAGCCGACACGGCAACTGTACATCACTGGCACCCCTACGCTCACGCTACTGCACAATCCTATTCTGGCGAACGCGTTGCCACTCACCCTCCGCGCGCCAACCATTCGCTGGGACCTGCGCAAGGCGCAGATCACCATCGAGCAGCCGTTCAGCCTGGAGTGGCAAGGTGGAATAGCGCATGCTGAACGGCTCGTGCTGACCTTGCGCGATTCGCATCTGCGCATCGAAAAAGGCACGCTCCGGCTGCAAGATGAACAGAGCAAGCGCCGCGAAATAGAGATCGAATTTGGGGTCTTCGAATATCGGGGCGATATTCGCAAGGGGCAGAACCTGAAGTTCCGCGATGGCGATACCACCGCCTTCGCCCCCTATGCCGAGGTGGATAATAAGCGCAAATATGCAATCGCCACAGGCGACCTCTGGCTGAAAGATCCGCGCCTCGATCTCCAGGCAAACAAGCTGGAGGTCTGGTATGCAGAGAACCAGAAACGCGCCCTGCTCACTCAAAATGTGCGCATGCTCATCAAGCCACGCGAGAGCGCGAACGAGCCATCCACGGAAGAGCAAGAGGAGAACAAACTTCAGGAAGCAAAACGCTACCCCGTCGAAGCCGAATGTGGGCAGATCGAGTATTTCTATCGCAAAAAAGTGGCTTCCATCACAGGTGGTATCAAAGCGGTGCAACGTCTGAAGGATGGACGCGAGCGCAAATTGAGCGCAGACCGCGCCGAGTACGATCAGAAAAACGAGATTTTGACCCTGGTGGGCAATGTGGTGTTGGAAGACCCAGATGGTAAATTTAAAGCGCCGCGCCTGATCGTATCGGCGAAGGAAGGCGAAGAGTGGGTGCGGGCACCAGAGGGCGTGCAAGGAACAATTTACTACACCGAAGAGGAGGAAGGCGGTGGGTCCACATCTCCCCACTGAACGATGGACGCTCACACAGCCGGTGGACATCACGGGCGTGGGCTTGCACACAGGTGAGTCTGCCCAAATACGCTTGCACCCCTATCAGGGCGGGCTGCGCGTGCGCAAAGGCACAAGTGAGTTCCCCGTACGCTGGGATTATGTGCGCGATACACGCCGCGCCGTTACGCTGGGCAATGAGGAGTTCACCCTCGGCACGGTGGAGCATCTGCTGGCAGCATTCTGGGCGCTGGGCATGACCGATTGCTTAATTGAAGTGCTGCAAGGGCGCGAGGTGCCTATTCTGGACGGCAGTGCGTTGCCGTTTATAGAAATTATCGAAGCGTCAGGCGGCACCATGCGCGTGGCTCTCGACAATAAAAAGACCCGGAAGGCAAGCCACAAACGGGAGGATAAGCCTCCTGGCGAGCCGAAACAACACCACCGACAGACAGAAGCCACGCCCCTCAGCGTGCATGGCACCATCCCCGTGCTGGAACCTGTCTGGGTGCAGCAGGAGGATCGGGTTGTGGGAGTGCTGCCCGGCAACTTGTATGCCTTCGGCTATATCTCCTTCCCCGGCACACTGGGCGAGCAGGGTGGCTATTTCGACTTACGCCAGTTCCGCGAGCAAATCGCCCCCGCCCGCACCTTCGGATTCCTCCATGAGGTGGCATCGCTGCAACAGCAGGGTCTGGCGTTGGGTGGATCGCTGGACAATGTGCTACTTATCACGCCCGACGGGTATTATAATAACGCGCGATTTGGGGACGAGCCGCTGCGCCATAAGATACTAGATGTCATCGGTGACCTGATGCTGTGTGGCGCACCTCTCAGCGATTTTGTGTTGGTGGCTGTCAAGCCAGGGCATGCGTTGGATGTGCAGTTGGCAAGCGCGATTGCGCAGCGGCTACCCCAATGGCTGGCACGGATGGAGGCGCAAAATGGCTGACTGGACACTGGATGTGGAGCAGATACGCCGCCTGATCCCGCACCGGTATCCGTTCCTGCTGGTGGATCGGATTCTGGAACTGGAGCCGGGCAAGCGCGCGGTCGGTCTGAAAAATGTGACGGTGAACGAAAGCTTTTTTCAGGGGCACTTCCCCGCTCGCGCGATTATGCCGGGCGTCTTAATCGTCGAATCGATGGCGCAGGTGGGCGGTGTGATGGTGATGACAATGCCCGGCATGGTGGATAAGATTGCCCTGCTGGCTGGTCTGGATGATGTGCGGTTCCGCCGCCCAGTGGTGCCCGGTGATACGCTGATTACCGAGGTGGAGATGCTGTGGATGCGTCGGGATGTGGGGCGCGTGCGCGCGGTTGCCCGCGTGGGCGATGAGGTCGCTGCCGAGGCGGAAATCACCTTCGCCCTGTTAGACCCCGACCGCTTCACACCCGCACCCCTCTCACCATCCAGCACGCTCAATCAGCAGCCTTGAGGACACGACGATGGCAACGATTCATCCGACGGCAATTGTACATCCCAAAGCCGAACTCGCCGACGATGTGCAGGTGGGCGCGTATGCGGTCATCGGCCCGAATGTGCAGATCGATAGCGGCACCATCGTGGAAGCCCATGTGATTATCGAAGAAAACACCTATATCGGCAAGAATAATCATATCTCCTATGGGGCGGTGCTGGGCGCACCCCCTCAAGATCGCAAGTACAAACATGAGCGCACCTTCCTGCGAATCGGCGATCACAACCTTATTCGCGAATATGTGACCATCCATCGCGCCAGTGGCGAGGGCGAGGCGACCATTATCGGCGACAACAACTTTTTGATGGCGTATGTGCATATTGGGCACAACTGTCGCGTGGGCAGTGGCGTGGTGATGGCAAACTCGGTGGGCATAAGCGGGCACTGCCTGATTGATGACGGCGCGAACATCGGCGGCATGACGGGCGTGCATCAGTTCACACGCATCGGTCGACTGGCGATGGTGGGCGGGATGTCCCGAATCGTGCGGGATGTGCCACCCTTTATGCTGGTGGAGGGAAATCCGGCAAAGGTTTACGGCATTAATCTGGTGGGGCTACGCCGCGCAGGTATTCCAGAGGAGGTGCGCACCGCGCTCAAGACCGCCTGTCGCTGGATGTTCTATGCCAACCTGAATCTGACCCAGGCAATAGAGCGTATTCGCACCGAGCTGCCCATGTCGCCAGAGCTGGAGTATCTGCTTCAGTTTATGGAGGAGACCCGTTTGGGTCGCAATGGGCGATTTCTGGATCGCCCTTCGCGCAAATAGTCTTTCTTTCAGACAGTTCGGACAAGTTAGACATATCCGACTCAGAAAAAACGGCAAAAAATGCGGGTGCTGATTGTTGCGGGTGAGGCATCGGGCGACCTGTATGGGGCGGACCTTGCACGCCATCTTCATGCGAAACACCCCACGCTTGAGCTGCTTGGCGTCGGCGGAGCGCGCATGCAACAGGCAGGAGTGCAACTGCTTGCCAACAGTCAGCGTTGGGGAGCAATTGGCGTCGTCGAATCGCTGCGGGTGCTGCCGGCGGTGCTGCGTGCCTTCGGACGGCTCAAACGCCAGATGCGACGCCTGCAGCCAGACCTGCTGATCCCTATCGATTTTGGCGCGTTCAATGTGCCGCTGTGTCGCTGGGCGAAGCAGCGAGGTTTTAAAGTGGGCTACTATATGCCACCGGGCAGCTGGCGGCGCGATGCGCAGGGGCGCGACCTACCCGCCATCACAGACTGGATTTTGACCCCGTTTCCATGGTCGGCACAGCGGTTGCAGGCGATGGGAGCAAACGCGGTGCGCATTCGTCATCCGCTGATCAGGCTGGCACATCCATCGATGCCCAAAAGCGCGTTCTGCGAACGGCTGGGGCTTGATCCCGACCGCCCTATCGTTGCGCTCCTGCCAGGCAGCCGCCAACACGAAGTTGCTGCCCATGTGCCCCTGTATGCGCGAGTGGCTGAGCTGGTCAACGCCCGTCTGCCCGAAGTGCAGTTCGTGCTGTCGGTCGCGCCGGGCTTCGCTACCGAGCGGCTCCATTCACTGTGGGCGGAAGGTTCGCGCAGCTGGGTTCCTACGGAGACACGCCCTGTATGGGACATGCTTAGCTATGCCAATGCCGCCATCGTCTGCTCAGGCACGGCGACGCTGGAAGCCGCGTTGCTTGGCACACCGATGCTCATCGTCTATCGTGGTTCCAGCCTGATGAATCTGGAGTATCGCCTGCGACGCCGACAGCTGGCATTACGCCATATTGGGCTACCGAACCTGTTGCTGGAGCAGGAAGTATGCCCCGAATTCATTCAGGAAGCGGCTTCACCCAGCCCTTTGGCACACCATCTCATCGGGTTGCTCCAGCAGGATGAAAACGCGCAGCGTCAAAAAGAATCGTTTAGAGAGATCCGACACCTGCTCGGTGAAGGTGAGCCGTTGAGCGAGGGACCCGAATGGATCGAGCATTACTTGATCGCATCGATGCAAGCGCGCGCGGACTGACTGCGCTTGTGGTGTGGATTGGACGCAAGCGTAGTCGCCTCTTTTTGCCCGTGCCTGCACTGCTAATCGGGCTGGCAGATCCCAGTGTAGACAGCACCATCGCGGGCAGTGCGCTGGTGCTGCTCGGCTCATTCGTCCGCTTGTGGGCAGCAGGCTATCTGCAAAAAAATACGCATCTGATCACGGCAGGTCCGTATGCGTGGGTACGCCATCCTCTGTATGGCGGGATGCTACTCATTCTAAGCGGCTGGTGTACGCTCGCTGGCTGGCTACCCTATGGCGCCCTGCTGGGCATGTACTCTGCCGTGCTCTATGGATGCGCCATCATGATGGAAGAGCGACGCCTGAACGAGTTGTTTCCTGAACACGCGCGCTATCGGCAAGTGGTGCCACTTTTAATACCGCTGCCCGGACGGAACTGGCATACGCCTGTGGGACAGTTCGATTGGCACACCGTCTGGATGAATGGTGAACATTGGGTGATGTTCTGGAACGCGCTGGTGACGGGGCTGATTCTGGCACGATGGTGGGTGTGAGATGGATGCGCCATGAACACGGCCCTACAACGAGGGGGTATACTTATAGCTGCGATGAGCGGTTTAAGAGCCGGGCAGAGAGGAGGAACGCAAGTGGCGCACCTCTCTACAGGGAAAGAGCGTGCGAACCCATGTGGCTCATGCCTGCTGTGCCGCACAGAACAGTTCCTGATTTTTGAGCGACGGTTCTCCTCAGATGACCCCATTCAGGCACAGGAGTTCGAGCCATCCGAAGGATGGTGCGAATTTGTCATTAGCCTGCGCCCGCCTGACCCCAAACAACTGACCTGTCCGCGCAAGGCACGCCCTGACCTACGCTATCTGCACCATCATCTGGTGGTGCGCGTAGAGCCGGGCTACTTGCGTAGCCTGCTGGCGCCCGAGTCGGAGCGCGTTCTGAACGAGCTGATGCCCTTCCTGCGAGGCGAATCGCTTTTTCCTGAACAACTCTATTTGATTGCGAGCAACCCGCTTACGGCTCGCGTGATCGATTCGATTCGGCATCCGCCGCCGGTGGGTAGTTTGCGCCTGTTTTATGAGGCGAAGCTGCGTGAACTGCTCTCGTTTCTCTGCTTTCGCGAACCTGAGGTGGTGGTCGCACCCGATGAGACGCGCTTACAACAGGCGTTAGCCTATCTGGAGACGCACCTGAACGATGGAGAAGTACTCCAAAAGATGACGCGCCAGTTAGGGGTCAGCCCGCGCCAGTGCCAGCGACTGTTTCGCGTCACGCTGGGGCGCTCGCCATCGGAGTGTCTGACCGAGTTGCGCATGCAACGCGCAGCGACTTTACTGGCCACCACACGCATGTCCGTCTCCGAAATCGCATTGGAGGTGGGCTACTTGAGCCTGAGCCACTTCTCGCGCGTGTTCTGCCAATATTTCGGCAAGACACCTCGCGCCTTTCGCCAACACTGCACCGCTTCATCTCGTCCGACCTGCCCGACAAAATGAGGTATTATCAGTGCGGAGGACTGTCGCTATGGGCAAAAAATGGTTCGCATTGGCAATGTTGAGTGTGTTGAGCCTGTTGGGGGCGTTCGCCCTTCTGCAGGAGCAACTGAAGCCCGGCGCGCCCGCGCCCGATTTCGAGCTGGACAGTTTGGACAACCAACAGGTGAAGCTCAGCGAGCTGAAGGGGAAGCCGGTCTTCCTGGACTTCTGGGCAACATGGTGTGGTCCGTGCCGGCGCGCTTTGCCTCACACGCAGGCGTTCTCCGAGAAATACAAAGGCAAGGCGCATATCCTCGCCATTAATGTACGGGAGGATAAAGAGACGGTGCGGGAATTCATGGAGAAAAATCGTTATACCTTCCGTGTGCTGATGGATAGCGAGGGCATGACCGCCCGCGCCTACGGCGTGCGCGGTATCCCGCACTTCGTGGTGATCGACGCGAAGGGCAAAATCGCTTTCATCCAGATCGGCTACGGACCAGGTGTGGAGGAGAAGTTGGAAAATGCCCTCAAGAAGGCAATTGCCCAAGCAGAACAGAAGGAGACCGTAGCAGCGCGATGAGGGATGGCGATTGATGAGACCCTCCTGCGTCGGGTTATTCTGGCTTTGGATACTCCTGACCTCGATCAGGCGTGCGCCTGGGTACGCTCCTTTCGCGATCAGGTGCACGCCTTCAAAGTAGGCGGCGCGCTGGTTGTGCGCTATGGGTTGGAGGGGCTCCAGCCGTTGCGCCAAGCGGGTGCAACGCGCCTCTTTCTCGACCTGAAGTTTCACGATATTCCCCACGCGGTTGCACTGGCGGTGCGTCAGGCAGCGGAGTTGGGTGTATGGATGTTGACCTTGCACATCAGTGGTGGCGAAGCGATGCTACAGGCAGCGCGTGAAGCGGTTGCGGATCGTCCTATGCGCCCTCTCCTCATGGGCGTGACCGTGCTGACCAGCCTCGATGTGCCGGCTCTCAGGGTGTTGGGTATCCCACGCGGTCCGCGCGCCCAAGCATTACGCCTTGCCCAGCTGGCACACGCGTGTGGACTGGATGGAGTGATTGCCTCGCCTCAGGAGATCCGCACGCTACGCCGCCGTTTTCCACCACCCTTCCTGATCGTCACGCCTGGCATCCGCCCAGCAGGCACACCCGCTGCCGACCAGAAACGAATCGCTGCCCCAGAAGACGCGCTGCGTTGGGGGGCGGACTATTTGGTCATGGGACGCGCCTTGCTGGGCGACTAATCCCATCGACGCTCTAATGCCCACTGGATGAGGCGCAGCACCGCAGGAAATATCTCCTCGCCGTTCGGGCGAATCTGATCGGGCGGTAGCAAAAAGCCATATTGACCTGTGTCGCGCAGCTCGAAGGCGAACGCCAGTGCGCCCCGCGCACCGTACACCCAATCCGTCGCGTTCCCGCTGGCAGGATAGATGGTGGTATAGATGGGACCCGCCACATAGGTCATGCCATGCACGCTGAAGATGAGCGACTGCATCTCCAGTCCAATCCGGCGGAACACATGGTCATGAGGCGCGAGCTGGCTCGTATAGCCCCACGGCCACAGAATCAACTGTGAATAGCTGTGAATATCGATGGAGGCACGTAGCAGTGGCAAGCTCGTCATCCAGCGGCTGAAAAAGTAGGTCTCTGGCTCCGAGAAGGGCGCCGCGCCGCGATAGGTCTCCGAGCGTGGATTGGTGCTTGCGCCTTCTCCACCCCACGCATAGCCCCAGTTGCGGTTCAAATCCACCCCATAGGTCGCGCGCCCATTGATAATGCCCAGATAGCGGCGGTTCTTGCGCCAGAGGCGGTCGGTGGTCCAGGTGTACTCATAACCATCGGGGTTCACCACCGGCACGATGTAGACCTCCGTGCGCTGCAGCAGTTCGGTGATGCGCGTATCGGTTCCGTAGCCCGCGACCAATCCGTAGGCTATATAGAGGGCAACCGCGACGGTAATCCATTCGCGGGCGTGCTGGCAGGCGTTGAACACCACTTGGGGGCGGTTGCGATAGACCCGTGCGAGGCGCGGCTCCTTCGTGAGGCGCAGTGCATAGATTGGGCGCCCCTCTATCGACTGCCCCACCTGCAGCATCTGCACCAGGCGCGGGTTCGCCTCCGCAAGGGATCTCATCACTGCATAGACCTCCTGCAGGGTCAGGTAGCGCGAGAAGATATCATCGCCCTGGGGACGGAACTCACCTTGCTGCTGGCGGATAAGCGCGCCCACATCGTCGATCAGCACTTCCCAGCGGTAGCCCGCCTTGCGCAGCCGCTCGCGCTCCTCCGGCGAAGCACACACATCGACCGTGCGCCCGCGCGGATTGCATGTCCAGATATCGCGCACCAGCTCCTCAAGGTGCGTGAGCTGCTTGTAGCTCTCTATCTGCAGACGCAGCACTTGATAGCCTGAATAGTCGACCTTCTGCGCCCAGAGCAAGATGAACAATAAGCTTAGCCCAATAACTCCACTCCCGCGTCGCATAAAAGTATTATAACCCAACTTCTCGGGAGACCGTTCGAACAATTGTGTATGGGCAGACCTCCGTGTCTGCCCAGCTGAAGTCTGTGCGCCTTTTCAAGGGCGATGGGGCGGCAGCAGGTGCGGCTGTGGGCAAGGGTGTCCTTGCCCTGTGGGGCTGTTCGGAAAGTTGAAAAAAAATGCGCGGGCAGCGGACGGTTTTTAGCGTCTTCAGGGTCTTGACGGCACTTTTTGAACTCAAAAGCTTTTTTCGTTCCCCCCTTGACAAACTCCTGCAGGATGTGCCATCAATAGCAGCGAACCTTTGGAAATGGCGAAGGAGGCGATGGTGATGCAAGGGATAAGTCAGCAGAGACAGAGTTTGATGAGGGTTCCGAGCGTGCGGACGGGTGAACGCTGCTCTCTATGCATGGTGATGCGCTGGGAAGGCTTTGGGCTGCGGGATGTGCGCCCCTTGCTGAGGGGGTACAAGAGGTGTCTACTGACAACTGTTCTTATAAGCAAGTGGTTCGTGATGAGGCGGACAGGGCTTGCTCGTGAAGTCGTGCGTGGACTTTTGGGCATGTTGGTGTGGTTTGTTTTACTACCGATCGCCTTTTCTCAGATTACAGTGAATCTAATTCCTGGGGATTCAAATCATGATAATATCATTGATGACGCTGATCTTGTGAATGCTTTGTTCTATTTTGGAACGCAGTCAACAAATAGCGATTTTAATGGAGATGGCGTTGTAGATGATAGCGATATCAACATAGTACTTTTCAACTACGGGTTGGTGGGGGCGGAACCATTGAGAGGAACAAGATATGCCGCCTACGGCAATATCAACCTTAAGATAGATGTAAATCTTGTTGGGTATCGTAATTACAACATTCAATTACCTATTGTACTTGAAGCCCAGAAACTCGGCTCAGATGCTATTTATAGGGCAGAAGTCGTGCTTTTCTCCAATCCCGCCACCGTACAAATTTCTGTGCCAGAGCCCGGGCGTTATCGAATCCAGGTGTATGTACCTGATGGCATATGGCTTCGCACTCAAACAGACACGAATGAAGCGTTCAAAATTGTCAGCCCACAAGCGGGACAAGTGCTTAGTGGTGAGGTGTCCGTTCGTGTGCAAATCCCTTTTCTACTATATCAGTATTCTGACATAGAGTTAAGCGTGGACAATACCCCAGTGGCATGGGCAGGTGATATTGTTGAGTCACCCTACGAGCCGTTTGTTGTAAGTCTACCTATCTATACCGATGAGTTTGCTAATGGTGAGCATGTGTTGACGGTTCGAGACATCTATGGTCATGAAAAAAGTATATCGGTGATTTTTTATAATCAGGTTTCCCAAATATACATCGATCCAATTTTTGACCCATCCACACAGGATGGTGAGGTTCCCACCGTTTGTCGTATCCGCGCAAGTTTACAAACATCGCAGTCGTGGGAAGTTCGCATCCTTAGCATTGATGAGCCGCCCGCTGTGGTACGAACCTACAGCGGCACAAGCGCATTCATCGATGTTGTATGGGACGGTAACACTTCTTTGGGTACCGAGGCTGAAGATGGGGTATACGAGGTCGAGTTCGTTGTGCAGGGAGGGCTTCATCAACGCAAAGGTAAAACCAATAAGAATCGAGTAGGTGAAGTCTTTATCCTGCTGGAAACCGATACAAGCATTTTTCCAGGGGGGGCAACTTCTTGGAAGGAGTACTTAAATTTCATAAAGAATAGATTGCGCCTTGTTGGACCACCCTATGACAACCCAAGTGTGATTGCTATCGATTCCCGTGACATTGCAAAACCATCGCTGAACAACAGTACAGTAGTCAAAAGAATCAATAATCACTTTAGAATAAGATTGCAATTATTTTATGTGAATTCTCACGGAGGCAGTTTACCTCGCCCTTTCTTTGGAATAGGTCCTTATACATGGTACAGTACTATATCAGGGGGAGGAGTAAGAGGGCTTGTCTCCTTTGATCTAAGTGTATTAACAAGAAGCGTGGGTTATGGTAATTGGGTAGACCCCCCAGCCTTGGTGTGGATTGACTCATGCAAGTCTGCTGGTGGATCTATCGATGGAACTATTGGTGCAGATGATTTTGCCTTTCAAAGTGCGGTTTTTAAGTCAGGCAGCCTACAGTATGGTGTATTCCTCGGATGGAATGGTAATTGTTATAACTATGGGGCATATGCGCCGCCAGACGATTGTTGGACATTTTGGCGGAGACAGTTCTGGATAGAAGCAACAAGCGGACGCAACTTCGGCACGTGCTTATCGCGCACTAATACATTAACTCGAAATCGAGGTTTCGGTTTTTGGTCTTACGGCTTCCGCCCTAATGAGCGCAATCGAATGGTTGGAGAATTTTCCACCAGTTTGTAGGAGGGTTTTTCTGTGCATATTAAGTTTTCGGTGAAACTAATGAAAAGTAGAATGCCGTTTCTGATAGTGTTTATTATTGCTTTTATACTATTTTTGTTTTTTATTTATTTGAAAATTTTCGACTCAGAACATTCAAGCAGACCTGACAAAGAGCGGCAGGAATTGATTATTCAGAAAGCAACTACTCTAGGAGATGCGCTACGTCGATATGTTAAACAACACGAACATTTGCCGCCTGCCAACAGATGGGAACAATCGCTGAAACCTTTTCTACCAAGAAGCTTCACTTTTGATATCCCATCCGAGCCAGGGCAGCTTCCACGACGCTTTGCAATGAACAGCAGATTGAGCGCTTTGCCTGTAAGAGATGTTCCCTCTCCCTACTGGGAACAGGTCGTTTTCTTTGAGTCCACCAATCTCCAACCCTCTGCGGCGGACGAGATGCGTTCACTGCCTCTGGAAGATCAGAGTAAAGGCTTTGTAGTTGTTTACGCAGATGGAGTACCTGAATATATTTCCGCAGAACGCATGCATACATTTTTAATTAAATACGGAATAAAAAGATAAAAGAAGTACAGAAAGAATCGAAATTGATCTCAAATTAATCTCAGCCTGCAGCGGTTAGAGTCTGTTTAGGAACCATCGCTTGCAAGATAACGCATCAGACGCCTTCCGCGAATTCTCCCCTGTTGTCAGTCTTGGTCAGATTATTTACTTTGCCTATTGTGCGAACCGTCTCGATGAGATGAAACGCTGGGGTGAGGAGCTCAAGCCGTGGATCGCTCAGAGCCCCCGCTCTCCCTATGTCGTGTGGATTCATCAAGCTTACTCTCATTCCTGTCCGTATATATGGGAGCTGATACGCTAAGTTGGAAGCCATCAAAGTGCAGCGCGGATGTGCGTATGGGCTGGGATGGTGAGAACCGTCGGGTGTGGGTGGAGGATGGCGCAGGCAGGCGCGACTATGTCTACGACGCTTGGGGGCGCGTGCGTGAGCAACGCGGCTGCTGTGGCAGTGGGGAAGGCATTGAGGTGGTCGCCGTCTCCGCTGAGTATGACCCCGCAGGCAGGAAACGCTTTGAGAAAGAGTTGCGGGCGGATAACAGCGTGGTGCGCACGATAGAGAGCGGTTATGACAAGTTAGGACGGCTGCAGAGTGTGGGCGACAATCGGGGCAAGGTGGTGTATACTTATGACAACGCGACGGGACGGCTGAAGCGCGAGGACTATCCGAACGGGAGTTATGTAGAGTATACCTACTATGGTGCGGATAATCC
>BEHR01000013.1 GCA_002898555.1 bacterium HR15 | reverse complement strand
CTCTTAGGATGTGCCGATGCTTTAGAACAGGTGTGGGCAAGAGGTAATGGGCGCAGGGGTCGCCATCATGCACCTCTGACTGGCATAGGTGAGCGATGGACTTCTCATCCGTCTCGGCTTTTTCGGTGAGCAAAGCGTCCAGCACCGCGGCGCACGCCACCAGCACTCGCCGCGCCCATCACACATGGGGGTGGAGATGTACCTGTGGCGAACGGCCTTTTCGCAGCTGGCTTCGGTGGATGGCTGCTACAGGGGGAGGATCGATTCGATGAGGAAGCGCTCACCTGCCATGCGCATGCCCCCCGTTTTTTTTTACACGATTCTGCGTTTTTTCGCAGAGTATGTGTTTTGAAACGCAGAGTCTGCGTTTTTATGCGTTCTCTGGAGTCACCATCTCATAGTAAGCTCCGCGTCCTTTCCCAACGGACCTGAGACACCCCTGGCTGACCAGTTTCTGGAGGATGTAGAATGCTTGATACTCTTTCACACGGCACAGTTCCGCTGCTTCCCTTCGCGTGATGCGCCCGTGGGTGCGCACGTATTGCAGGATCATCTGCTCCTGCTGGATCGGCTCAAAGCCCCTGCGGCGCACATATGCTGCAGGCACGCCCAACCGACGGTAGGTCGCAGCCGAAAGATGATAGGTTCGCCCCTTTCGCTCGCCCCGGGCTTCCACCAAACCGCTCTCGACGAGGTGCTCCAGCACCGCGCGGGCGTCCGTCTCGGGCTTTTGCAGGAGCGCTGCAGCCTGAGGGGTCGTGAGGCTCCGCTCCCGCCAGAGAGCGTTCAAAATGAGCAATTCATCCAGTCCCAGCAGGCGTCCCGCTTGATTCTCCTCCACCACCAGCCGGACGAACTCCAGGTTCGCCTTGCCTCCGCGGAGAAGCAGGACAACGTCCGTGTCCGTGCTTCGCTCATAGGAGGGTGCTGGGCGCCCTGTGCGAAGCTGCTCGGTGAAGATAATATCAATGCCCCGTCCGGTGCGCTCAACGATCCCGGCCCGCTTGAAGGCATCCGCCAGAAGCGGATTTCGTGGCCGGGGCGGTGTGACCAGGATGTTGTCTAAGCGCACCCCCTGCGGAAACCCGCCGGGGTTGGAGATCGCCAGATGATCGTCATACCACTGGATATGCACGGCTCCCAAGCGAGTGTAATCCCGATGGATCAGAGCGTTGGCCACCGCCTCGCGGAAGGCGCGTTCGGAGTATTCGGGCACGCCCACGCGCAGGAGTCCCATCATCAGTTCCTCTTCGCGATAGCGGGCGCGGAAGCGCTGCAACACCTCCTCCATCACCCGCAGAAGCGGGGCGCGGAAGAAGTCGTTGACTTCCACCTCCTGGCCCCGCAGCACCTGAAACGCCACCTCATGGGTGGGTAGCAGGCGCCGCAGGGACTCTTCCTTGCCGAAGAGCAGGATGCCCAGGACACGCACGCGGGTGACCTCGTGATTGGACTCCACGGCGCCGAGGGCCTTGGCCAGCTCTCGATCGGAAAGTTGGAGCAGTGCCTCATCGCCCCGTCCCGGGTTTTCTCGCAGGAAGCGGCGGAAGCGTTCGAACTCCAGAGGGTCGAGATCTTCCCACGAAGCGCTTTCCACCACCAGGCTGGTATGGTCCAGAAGCCCCCGCGAGCCTTGGAGGGACTGAAAGTCCGATGGTTGCATCGGCAGGCAGATCGGTTCACCCCGTCCCCCGATGGCGCGCCGCAGGTAGATGCCTTTGGTGGTACCGACAGGGCCCCGCACGGGCGGAACCTCGATGGCGATCACCTCCACACCTTCCGACTGCAGCGGCACCACAAAGACCCGCACGGGAAGGGAGGGGTTGGTGCGGTTGGCGATCAGAGCCTGAAGGCAGAGTGGGTCAGTGCGGTCGCCGTGGCGGGGGCGAGCGCCGGTTGTGCTCCCGTCGTCCTCGATGCCGATAAGGACCCAGCCGCTTTCTGAACTGGGGCGGTTCGCCAGGCACACAACCGCTTCGACAATCTCATCGTCGGAAAGTTGAGTACGCGATTCGCCCTTGAACTCCACATCGAGACTCTCACCGTGCTGGATAAGCTGACGCAAGCGTTCTGGACTCATCATCGCTGACCTCTTGCCCACCGTCGGTTAGTCGCCCTCGTGCCAGAGGGACACGTCTGCACCCTACACCTTAGTATCATCTTTTGGGTGTTCTATGATTCTACCATGGAGTGGGTACTCGGTTGGGATCTTCAATCGCCCGCATCTCGGTGTGGATGCCCCACTGCTGCAGGTCTTTGACCAGCATCTCCGCTTTGCGACGCGGCAGATTGGTGAGAATGACCACAGGCACACTCTGGAGCAGCTTCTTCACATCGGGGCGAGTGAGGGTCAGAAACGACTCCAGATGGGCAATCGCCTGCTCCTCTTTCAGGCGGTCTACACCGAGCAGCACCAGTTCATAGGGCGTGGGGTCATCTTGAGGCAGGGGCATCGAGGGTTGGGTGCGTCCTACCCCGACGACGCTGAACTCGCGCTGGCAATGCTCGCAGATGGCGACCGTCGCTTTGGAGGAGACCTGCTCGGTTGCGCCACAGTGCGGGCAGCGCACCGCTATCACCTCCAGCACGCGCCCATTCTCCACGGGCACACGCCGCAGACAGTGGTCGCAGGTAAAGTCGCTCTGTAGAGGCGCGGTAAACACATTCTCCTTCTGGCAGTAGGGACAGCTCACAGGGTAGGCGGGGATATCGCGCGTCTTATAGAGCGACCAGCCCGCATATGCCCATGCACCCAGCCAGATCAGCCCGAAACCCCACGAGAAGGAGTGGAACATGCCCCCATATCGCCAGAACAGCCAGGTGAGCAGCAAG
Organism: bacterium HR15; assembly: GCA_002898555.1. Taxonomy (GTDB): domain Bacteria; phylum Armatimonadota; class Fimbriimonadia; order Fimbriimonadales; family GBS-DC; genus HRBIN15. The sequence goes on along the minus strand of BEHR01000013.1, from coordinate 68,694 downwards.
GCGACCAGCCCAACAATACCATAAATGACTGCCTGTGTGTACTCTTTTTCCACAGCGTCGGAACGCTTGATTGGCTCTTCCACGCTTATCGCCTCCCTATAAAAGGGTTCGACAAGCAGGCATTTTTTCCTGCAAACCCTTTGGATGGTGATGAGGTATAACCTGACAGGTGATAGGCATGCGAAGCACATTGCCACCGCCCGATCTGGAATACCCCGAAACCGACGGCCAGCCAATGGCAAACAACACGATCCAAGCACAGGTGATGATGACGCTCAAAGAGAACCTCGACGCGATGTTCCGTCATCGTGATGATGTGTTCATCGCCATTGACCTGTTCTGGTATCCTGTCAAAGGCAGGCCCGATATTCGCCATGCGCCCGATGTCATTGTTGTGTTCGGACGCCCCAAAGGACACCGCCGTTCGTATGAGCAGTGGGAAGCGGCAACGCGCGGAACAGGAACGATTACTGCGCGAGCAGATGGCGCAGCGCGTAGCGGAACTGGAGGCGGAGCTGCGTCGCCTGCGGGGCGAGACATGAGAGCGAGCGCTATTTGCCACTTGCCTTATAGGGGGCGCAGAGCGGATCGCCCACCACCACATCTTTCCACTGCAAAAAGGGCGAAGCGGACCAGAAACTCTCGGCAAGGTTGCGTCCGCGTGTGTAGTGATCAAACAGCAGGTGTGCCCGGCAGAGGGCGACGGCATACGGCTCGGACACATAGCCTTTGACCCCTGTCACACCCTGCGCAATCAGGTCGGCAATCAGCGACTGACCGCCCTGTGTGTAGTTAAAGGTACGCGCACTGGTGGAGACAGCGGTCTCGGCGATCGCGCCCGGACGGAACCGGAGGCTGTGATAGCTCGCGGTGTTAAAGCTGCCATCGTTGCTGCCCCATGAATAGTAGCCCATCACCTCGCGCACTGCACCGACGAACTCGTTCCGCTCGTCCAGCAACACTTCGAAGCCGCGCTTTTGGAGCAGTACCGCTGCCTGGCGCATGCTGTCGTTGATGAGTTTATAACCGCTCTTATCGCGCCGTGGGTCGATGTCCAGCACGAAGATGCCCTTCGCAGGCTTCGCCTTAAGGCTGTTGTCCACCAGTGCCTTGATGTGCGCCAGCAAGTAGCCATCCAGTCGGGTTGCCAAATAAAAGCCGTAGCGCCGTCGCGAGAACGGCTCCGCAATGCCGAAATAGGGGTTCTCATGCACGCGCCCCTTCTCCCGCAAAAAGGGCAGTTTCAGCGGGGCGCACATCAATGCCGAATCGACGGAGAAGCCCCCCTCGCGAATGCGGATCGGAACGCCCTTCGTCAGCACCAGAAAATCGACACGCAGCGTCAGGTGGTGCTTGTCCAGGTGCGCATACACAGGCTTCTCGATGGTGTCGCGATAGTCGGCGAGGCTGACCTCCTCTTGCGGAACGCAATCGAGGAGGCAGAGGTGCGTGGGGGGCAGTCCACGCCTCTCAGCGTAATAGCGCGCGATGCCCACCGAATCGGGGCTGCGTCGCGTAGCGATCACCACCACATTGGTTGCCTTCTCCATGCGAACCTCCGTCTGCACGCTTTAATTCAGCAAGCCGTCGATGAAGGCGTCGGGGTCAAAGGGCTGGAGATGTTCCGCCTTCTCGCCCGTGCCGATCAGCTTAATGGGGATGCCGAGCTGCTGGCGAATCGTGAGGAGGGCGCCGCCGCGACTGGTGCTGTCCAGCTTGGCGAGCGCGATGCCTGTGAGGGGCAAAGCGCGGGCAAACTCGTCCGCTTGCCGAATCGCGTTCTGACCCGCGACGGCATCGATGACCAGCAGCACCTCGTCGGCAGGTCGCCCTAACGCCTTCTCCGCGACGCGATGCACTTTTTTAAGCTCTTCCATCAGGCGCGTGGCGGTATGCTGGCGTCCAGCGGTGTCGGCAAGCACGAAATCGATGCCGCGCGCCCGCGCCGCCTGCACCGCGTCAAAGACCACCGCGGAGGGGTCTGCCCCCTCGCGATGCTTGACCAGCTCCGCGCCCAGTCGATCTGCCCAGATTTGCAGCTGGTCGATAGCAGCAGCACGGAAGGTATCGCCCGCAGCGAGCAGCACACGCTTGCCACGCCGCTGCAACATATAGGCGAGCTTGGCGATAGTGGTCGTCTTGCCCACGCCGTTCACGCCAACAAAGAGATAGAGCGTTGGCGGGGTCGGATGCTCGCGCAGCGGCTCAGGCTCCCCCAGCCACTCACGCAGAATCTGGCGCAGCAGCGCACGCACTTGCTCGAACTCTTGCAATCGCTGTGCCCGTGCTTCCTCGCGCAGACGCTCAATCAGCTGCTCCACAGCGTACACATTCACATCAGCAGCGATCAGCGTCTCCTCCAGCTCAGCAAGCAACCCTTCATCCAACCCGCGATGGCTCAGCACCGCGCCCACGCGCTTCAACCAGTCTCGGAAAATTCCCAGTCGCATCGCTTAGAGAGTGTACCCGCTACGGCTGTCATCGCCCCTTGCCAAGAACCTGCAGGGCAAGATTTTCTTCCCCGTCCGAGGCTGTTCGAAAAAACGGTCAAGCGTATGGAGGGTGTGTAGGGGCAGACCCCTGTGTCTGCCCTTCCCGGCGAGTAGGGGCGAACCCGCGTGCAAAATTTTCTTTTCCGACCCAGCAGGGTGCCCCGGAGGAAAAATTTGGGAGGATACTGAGGCAAAACTGGTATTTTCACCAGTCCTGATGCGGGTCATTTCGAGTTATACTAAGCCTGCTGATGCCGAAAGGAGGCAATAAACGCTTTTTTGCCGCATCAGCCGCAGGAGATTGTCCGCTTTTGGGCGGTTTTTGAGTCATGTACTCATTGGAGCAGAACGCCCTGCGGGCAATGCTCCAGAAAACACAATGCAGAGGAGGTCTATGCAGATGAAACGAGCGATGGTTTTACTGGGTGCTTTGAGCGTTATCGCGCTGAGCGCACGCGCGAACATCATCGACTTCGATAACGACCCGGGGGCTGGTTACCAGTTCTACTTCCGGGGTGGTCCGAACAAGCAGGTGCTTGATGATGTGAACCGTGTGTCGGGGTTGCCCATCAAGCAAATCAACATTGCTTTCTTCAACGCCAACACCTTCAATGTGGATGTCACACTTTATGTGTATGACGCGACTGGAGCCGGTGGCGGCGTGGGCAACCTGCTCTACACGGCGAGCCTTTCAGGGATTCCGAACGGGGCGTTTCAGCTACAGTTCGGTACGCCCAATATTGCTGCAGGTATCCAGAACCTGTGGATTGGTCTGTCGGCAAGCGCTGATAGGGCAGGCATGCTCTTGTCTCCCAACCCCTACCCAAACCCCGGCACCAGTGCCGATGTGTTCGCATGGGATGACGATGGGAATGGCATGATCGATTCCAACGACTACTGGTTCTTTGGTGGCAATCCGGTGGCGAATTTCGCCATCGAGGTGTTGGCTGTTCCCGAACCTGCCAGCCTGATCGCGCTGGGCAGCGGGCTGATGAGCTTGCTGGCGTTGCGCCGCCGCAAGGCTCAGCGTGTCTGAATCTCGGCATCGGGCAGGGCTTGACGCAGAGCATCAAGCAGCTGTGGCGTTAGCAGCACGCGCTGGGGCACTTCTACCTGGCGCGTGCTGCCATTTATGCCCACCTTAAAATACACCATCGTTTCGCCCGGATAGCGTTCCAGCAGCCGGCGCAGCTGCTGCAGCTGCACAGGCAGACAGCGTTGCACCTGAATACAGAGGCATGGCACTGCGGATGTCCACTTCCCCGCTGATATGTCGGATGGGGGGGATATTTCTGGCGGATGGAACGGCTCCACCGAGTCGGCGATTAGCTCCAACCCGTTGCCTTCGCTGTTGCCGTTTTTGTTGCCGTAATCGCGTGTTTGGAGCTTGCCTCGTATCAGCACCACACGGTCTTTTTCGATCGCCTCGCGGCACGCTTCATAAACTTGCGGGAACACCGTAACGGGGATGCTGCCTGTCAAATCTTCCAGCATCAGCGATGCCATGCGTGCGCCACGCTGGCGCGTGGTGCGGATGCGCACATGGGTCAGGATGCCGCCTAAGGTAAGCGTGGTGCCCGGCTCGCGTTCAAGGGCGCGGGCGATGGGAGTGGCGACCTTTGTCAGCGCGCGGGCATATGGGCGCACGGGATGATCTGAAAGATAGACGCCCAGCAGTTCACGCTCCAACGCAAGTTTTTGAGGGGTGCTGAGGTCATCGACGAGGGGCAAGCTCGGTTTGGCTATACGCACTTCCTGACCGCCCTCAAAGAGCGAGTTCTGCCCTGCGGCGCGGGCACGCGCAACCGACTGCGCGTATTGCAATATGGTGTCCAACCCCGCCAAGAGTTGGGCACGGTTCGGATGGAGCGATTCAAAGGCACCCGCCTGAATAAGCGCTTCCAACACCGCCCGATTGATCCCCCCGCTTCCTTGCAGGCGCACCGCGAAATCGAACACATCCTGAAAGGGCCCGCCCTCTGCGCGTGCTTTGAGAATCGCCTCCACCGCTGCCTCACCTACATTCTTAATAGCACCCAGCCCAAAGCGAATCGCCGGCGTGGAGCCTTTCGTCTCAATGGAGGAGCCAGGTGCTTCCGTGTGGGGGCAGACCGCATGGCTATCCCTTAGTTCCCTCTCTACAGTGAAGCCCGTGTCGCTGCGATTGATGTCCGGTGGCAGCACCCGAATGCCCAACGCGCTGCACTCCTCGATGCAGTTGGCGATTTTGTCCGCCTTGTCTTTGTAGACAGCCATCAGTGCTGCCATGTATTCCACGGGGTAGTTTGCTTTCAGGTAGGCGGTCTGATAGGCGATATGGGCGTAGCAGACGGCGTGCGCCTTGTTGAAGGCATAGCCTGCAAACGGCTCGATGAGGTCAAACAGGCGATTGGCTTCCTGTTCGCTGATGCCTTTTTCAGCGGCGCCCTTAACAAACTCGGTACGCATGCGCTTCATCTCTTCGGGTTTCTTTTTGCCCATCGCGCGACGCAAGATGTCCGCTTTGCCCAGCGAGAAGCCCGCTAATGCCTGCACACACTTCAGCACCTGATCCTGATAGACAATCACACCATAGGTCTCCTTCAGGATCGGTTCCAGAGAGGGGTGTGGATAGCTCACTGGCTCGCGTCCATGCTTACGGGCGATGTAGGTGGGGATATGCTCCATCGGCCCGGGGCGATAGAGGGCGACCATCGCGGCGAGTTCACGCACATTTTGCGGCTTCAGCTGCTGGATATAGCGGCGCATGCCCGCGCTCTCCAACTGGAACACCCCCGTGGTCTCGCCACGCCCCAGCATGTCATAGGTTTTGGCATCGTCCAGCGGGATTTCGCGCAGGTTCAGCCGAACCCCGCACGACTTCTCGATGTTCTCCACCGTTTTTGCCAGCACCGAGAGGTTCATCAGCCCCAGGAAGTCCATCTTGAGCAGCCCAATCTGCTCCAGATTGCCCATATGGAACTGGGTGACCAGTTCGCCCTCTGCGCTACGGGCAAGCGGCACGCGCTCCACCAAAGGCTCGTTGGAGATGACCACGCCTGCGGCATGCACGCTCGCGTTGCGCACGATGCCCTCCAGTCGTCGGGCGGTGTCCACCAGCCGACGCACTTCGGGTGAACGCTCATACTCCTGCCGAAACTCTGGGATTTCTCGCAGCGCACGGTCGATGGTCATGCCGGGTCCGGTAGGGATGAGCTTGGCGATGCGATCTATCTGCGCGCTGTGGAGGTTGAGGGCGCGCCCGACATCACGCAGCGCCGCTTTGGCAGCCAATGTGCCGAAAGTAATAATCTGCGCCACCCGCTCCTCGCCATACTTCTGGCGCACATAGCGAATCACGAGATCGCGTCGCGCATCTTCGAAATCCATATCGATGTCGGGCATTTGCACGCGCTCGATATTGAGGAACCGTTCGAAGGTGAGGTCATACTCGATGGGGTCGATATCGGTGATGCCGAGACAGTAGGAGACGAGGCTGCCTGCGGCGGAGCCACGCACACCAAAATAGATGCCCTGCTGACGCGCGAACTGCGCGAAATCGCGCACAATCAAAAAGTAGGATGCAAACCCCGTCTTATCGATGACCGACAGCTCGTACTCCAGCCGCTGGAGATAGGTGTCGGGAGTGTTCGGCACCAGTTTCGGCAACGCCTCGTAGCATAGGTCGCGCAGGTGTGCCATCGGTGTCTTGCCGTCGGGCAGGTCGGGCGCGGGCAACTGCACACGCCCAAACTCCAGCGTCAAATGGCAGCGATTGGCGACTTCCAGTGTGTTGGTTAGTGCTTCAGGATAATCGGCAAAGATGATTGCCATCTCTTGAGGTGACTTAAGGTAGAACTCCTCGGCACCGAATTTGAGCCGTTTCGGGTCATCGATATGGGTGTTCGTCTGAATGCAGAGCAGTACATCGTGGATGGCAGCGTCCTCGCGATTCAGATAGTGGGCATCGTTGGTTGCCAGCAAGGGCAATCGGAACTCCTGCGCCAGACGCAATAACCCTTCGTTAATAGTGCGTTGTTCGGGCAAGCCGTGATCCTGCAGCTCCAGATAGAAGTTCTCGCGTCCGAATATCTCGCAATATTCGCTGACGAGCTGGCGCGCGCGCTCGAAGTTGCCTTTGAGCAGCGCGTCGGGGATTTCACCTGCCACACAGGAAGAGGTGGCAATCAGCCCCTCGGCATGCTGGCGTAGCACCTCTTTGTCCACGCGCGGCTTGTAGTAGAAGCCTTCCAGATGGGCAATCGTGCTGAGGCGCAACAGGTTGCGGTAGCCCGTTTCGTCTTTAGCCAATAGCAGCAGGTGGTAGCTGGTTTGATCCTGACGGGTGCGGTCGCGCATGCGGCGCGGCGCAAGGTACAGCTCACAGCCGATAATGGGCTTGATGCCGGCGCTCTGACAAGCATTATAGAAATCGATCACGCCATAAAGCGCACCGTGGTCTGAGATAGCGACGGCGGGCATCCCCAACTCGGACACCTTTTTAATCAGTTCGGGGATTCGGATCGCCCCATCCAGCAGACTGTACTCCGTGTGCAGATGTAGATGAACAAACCCAGCTTCCATGCCTTGCCTCCTGTGGCGGTCCCATGGTTTGCCATCGGGGAGGGGATTCCTGCTTTTAGGACACGCGGGGCATAGACGGGATTCCACCCCTACAGCTCACTCCGCGCTACTCACCACTCGCCATTCGCCATAATATTAGGGTGATGGCGCGCATTCTGGTGAGCGATCCGATCGCGGAGGAAGGGCTAACTATCCTGCGGCAAGCAGGCGAGGTGGATTATCGCCCGGGATGGAGCCGCGAGCAGTTGATCGCGGCAATCGGTGCCTACGACGCGCTGATGGTGCGCTCACAAACGCAGGTAGACGCCACCCTGATCGAGGCGGGCACACAGCTCAAAGTGATTGGCAGGGCAGGGGTTGGCGTGGACAATATCGATGTGGACGCTGCTACACGGCGCGGGATCGTGGTGGTGAACTCGCCTGAAGGCAACACCATCGCTGCCGCGGAACTGACCTTCGCGTTGCTGCTCGCGCTCGCTCGTAAAGTACCACAAGCCGACCGCTCGCTCCGTGCCGGTGAATGGAAACGCAGCGCGTTGACCGGCGTGGAACTCTACAAGAAGACCTTGGGCATTATTGGCATCGGCAAGATTGGCAGGGAGGTCGCCCGACGCGCACGCGCCTTCGGGATGCAAGTGCTGGCATATGACCCCTTCGTGCCATCCGCCCATGTGCAGCAACTGGGCGCGGAGCCGGTGAACCTGGACGAACTGCTTGCGCGTAGCGACTTTATCAGCTTGCATGCGCCCCTCACGCCCGAAACGCACCATCTGCTCAATCGCGAGCGTCTCACGAGGACCAAGCCCGGCGTGCGGATTATTAACTGTGCCCGCGGCGAGCTCATCGATGTGGACGCGCTGGCAGAGCTGATCGATTCCGGGCATGTAGCAGGGGCGGCGCTCGATGTGTTCCCGCAGGAGCCACCGCCACCCGATTCGCGCGTGTTGCACCAGCCCCAGAATGTGCTGACGCCCCATTTGGGCGCATCCACGGAGGAGGCGCAGGTGAAGGTGGCTATCGATGTGGCGGAGCAGATTGTGGCGGTGTTGAGGGGCGGCGTGCCACGCAGCCCGGTCAACCTGCCACCCATCCCCCCGGAGCAGCTGGAGCGCGTACAGCCCTATCTGCAGCTTGCCGAGCGCATGGGACGCCTGCACGCCCAGCTGCTCAGCGCGCCCGTGGAAAGCCTCCAGGTGCGCTTTTCAGGCGATTGGGAGGGCATGCCGCTTGATATTATCGCGCGCGCCACGCTGGTCGGGCTGTTCGCCCATACAACCGATGCACCCGTGAATCTGGTGAATGCGCCGCTGATCGCGCAACAACGCGGGCTAAAATTGGAATGGAGCCATCGAGCCGAATCGGAACTTTATCCCGACACGATTACCACCCGCGCGACCACCGCGCAAGGCGAGCAGCGACTGTCCGGCACCGTGTTCGGGCGACACGACCTGCGCATCACCCATCTGGACGATCTTTTTGTGGACATCAAGCCTGAAGGTATCTTGCTGGTGACGGAGCATCACGACCGTCCGGGCATCATCGGGCGCGTGGGCACTTTGCTGGGCAGCCATCAGATTAATATCGCGGGCATGCATGTGGGTCGTGAGCGGATCGGCGGACGCGCAGTGATGATGCTGCAAGTGGACGATCCTATCCCGCCCGATGTGCTGGCGCAGATTCGCCAACTGGAAGGCGTGGAAAGCGCGCGGGTAGTAGTGTTCTAACTTAGGCAGGGTGAATGGCTATGAACTTGCGCTCGTGTAGCTTTTCAGCGCGAATTGCCAGAAGAGCCGCCCGGCAACGAAAAATGCCAGCGCCCACCCCGCCGCAACGAGCAAAAATCCGCCGGATGCCTTGCCCAACAGTGCCTTCGCCGGAATCGTCGCCAAAAACGCCACTGGCAACACATAGGTGAATATCCGGCGCAGCACCGCATCGAACACATCGGTCGGGAACCGCCCAATCTGCGCGAACACATCCGACAATACCCACAGATTCTCCACCCGCACCAGCCAAATGCTCAGCGTCATCATCATAAAGTGGAACGAATAGAACATCAGCACGCCCATCACAATCATGCCCATATAGAGCAGAATATTCGTCAAGGACGGCATATAGCCCAGCCTCAGGAGCGCGTAGATGCCCAGCAGCACCGCCACCACCAACGAGCCGAGCTGGTCCAGATTCACGCGTCGCAACGAGAGCCAGAACTGCGAATCGACAGGCTTGACCAGCACGAAATCGAGCGTGCCCTGCCGCACCATCGTCGGCAACTCCGATAGCCCGAAGTAAAACAGGGTAGAGATAAGCGCGTCCAAAAAATAGAGCGTTGCCGCCAGCACCAGCGCCTCGGGTTCTCTCCAGCCTGCAATCGCTTCGGTGTGGCGATAAATAATCTTGAGCGTTGCCAGGAAGAAGCCGAGCCAGAGCAAGTTGAAAAGCACCTTTGCCCAGAAGTTGGCGCGAAACTCCATCTCACGCACCAAGCTGGAGCGTAAAAACGCCCGATAGAGATTCAGATAGAAGCGCAGCCGTTTCACATGCCCACCCCGCTATATTGCCGAATGCCCGCTCGCCACAAGATCCAGCTCAGTAATCCCGCCAACCCAATCCAGACCAACTGCCCTGCCATACTCAGCCACATCGCCTCGCCTGAGAGTTTACCGACCGCGATTTCCACCGGTACGGCGGTGGTGTAGCGGAACGGCATCAGGAACGCCAACGCTTGCAGCCAGCCCGGCATCAACCCGATGGGCGCAACCCAGCCCGACAGCAGCAGCATCGGCGCGTAGTACAGCGAGAACACGCTCTGCACCTCTTGCAACCAAAACGCCAGACACGCCAGCGCAAAGGCGACCAGGAACGACACCAGATGCCCCAACAACACGCTAAGCCAGAAAAGCGCACCCAGCTCCATCGAGCCCAGCGTCACCATCCGCCCGTAGTAGAAGCCCGCCAAGAGTGCCACGGGCACAAACAGCACCATCCGCAGCAGTCGCCATGAGATGTTGCGGGCAAACAGCATCCAGAAAATGGGCACGGGGCGTAGCAGCCACTGCGACAGAATGCCCTCCTTAATCTCCCACGCCAGATCCCACATCAGGTGGCTGACGATGAAATTGGAGACGAGCGCCATCACTACATAGTAGCTAACCATCTCGCCCGGCTGATAACCACCAATCGCCTCGCGTCCATGGTAGGCAGAGAGCCATACCAGCGGCATCACGAGGCATTGCACCACATCGGTCAGCATCCAGATGAACGCGCTGGCGCGATAGGCGAGACTGTCCTCCACATAGATACGCAGCAGCGCGAAAATCTTGGGCAACACGCGAAGCATCGGGTAATTACCACTATTCACTGGGTAATTCTACCCCATTTCTCGCCCGCCTCACGGCAGCCAGACGAAATCGGCGAGCGAGGCGCGAATCTCTATCGGCTCGTCGCTCACGGGCAGACAGACTATGGTCGCCACAGGCCAAGAGGTGCGCTGGCGCAAGCGCAAAGCAATCCCCACATCATACATCACATGCCCGTTGCCCGCCAGAATGACGAAAATCAGGCGGGGTGAGGGCACCGTGCGCTCCAGATAGCGCAATGCGCTGTCCGCCATCCCGGTGTCCCACAGCACCTGCGCCTCATAGAACCGTTCATGCGCAGGGTCCGCATGCCCCTCATGACCCGCATGCTCCGTGCCCGGATGACCGCTCATCAGTATATTAAACAGCTGACGATGGTCGGTCTGGTTCAGATCGAGCTGAGCAATGCCCATTCGCTCCGATTCAGGCAGCGAAGCCCAGCCTTTGAGGGCGACCTGCCGCACCATCGCACGGGGCAGATTCAGCGCAACCAGACGCAGCCGATGACGAGCAACCACTTCGAAGATGGGGCGATACAGGGCAAAATCGAAGCCCCACTGACGCTGCCAGTCGCTCTGCTCAATGAACTCCGCTTCGCTCAGGCGGTTCAGCGTCCAGAGGTTCAGCGGATGTTGCTTCGTGCGGTCAAACATCTCCAAGCCGACAATAACCGAACGACCTGCCTGCACCAGCGCGTCGATGACCGCTGCCTGAAACTGGTGATGGCGCGCTTCGCTATGTTCCTCACCAATGAGCAGAAAAGCGTATGGCTCCACCGCTTGAGTCAACTGCTTCAGCGTGAGTTTGCGCCCACGCCGAGTCTCGACCAGCTCGCCTGGGCGGATTCGTAGGCATCGAACGCGCCGCGCAGGGTCACCAATTTCTAAATTATAGGGTGATGGCTCCTTCTGTCGTAGCATAAAAATATCGGTTCGCCCCGTCTGAACACCTTCCTGCAGGAAAGGGAGGTTCGCCTCCGAATCGGCATGCTATAATAATCTAAAGGGCTGACCCATAGATCCGCCCTTACACGGAGGAGCGAACACTATGCAAAAAGGTGTCGATGCAATCGCGATTGGTGTGATTGCGCTGGGCGTTGTCGTGCTCATTGTGCTGTTTGTGCTCAGCAACAACATGATGCCGGATCCGTTGCCAGCGGTTCAGATGCCTGATCTGGCGAGTGTGCGTGCCCAGATTGAGAACCCGATGGCGGCGCCGCCCGCCGGTGCGCCGGCAGGCGGTGGATTTGGCGCACCGAGCATGGGTGGATTCGGTGGACCGCCCCCATCCGTTGCGCCACCAGCAGGCGGTCCGGGAGCTGGAGCGCCTGAAGAGGCAGGTGGCGGCGGTGGACGACGCGGGCTGCGCATGGGTGGACGCGGCGGCGAAGAAGAGATGTGAATCCCCCAGAAGGCAGAACATGGGCGAAGATGCATCGTCTAAGAGCAGTGCAAGGGTCGTCCTGCTCTCAACCGGAGAGCATCTCTGCCAGGGGCTCGCTTTGCGAGCCCTATTTTTTCGGTAAAATAGCGGTATGTCGTCCTTCAAAATCGGGATTAATCGATGGACGCTGCCGGGCAACTGGGATGTGAAAACTTGTCTGCGCACGGCGAAAGAGTCGGGCTTTGACGCGATCGAGTTCAACATGGAGAGGGAGGGTACGCTCAGCCCGCAGACCAGCGACGCCGATGCGCACGCCATTCGCCAGATGGCAAGTGAGATTGGTATCGAGCTCAGCTCGCTCTCCACAGGCGTTTACTGGAGCGCGCCTTTCACCCATCCCGACGCAGCGGTGCGCGAACAAGCCCTTGAGTTATGCCGCCATCAGCTACGCTTGGCGAGCGCACTGGGCGTGGACGCGATTCTGGTGGTGCCCGGCATGGTGACGCCCGATGTGCCCTACGATGTCGCCTACACCCGTGCGCAGGAGGCACTCAAGCAACTTGCGCCTGAAGCCGAGCGTCAGCGAGTCTTTATCGCGGTGGAGAATGTGTGGAACCGCTTCCTGCTTAGCCCCCTGGAGATGGCGCGCTTTATTGACGAGATTGGCAGCGCGTGGGTAGGCGTCTACTTCGACGCGGGCAATGTGCTCGCTTTTGGCTATCCCCAGCAGTGGATCCGTATTTTGGGGCAGCGTATCAAGCGCGTGCATGTGAAGGACTTCCGCCTGGACATCGGCAATATTCAGGGTTTTGTCAATCCCCTGCAGGGCGATCTGCCTTGGATGGAGGTGCGCGCCGCGCTGGAATCGGTCGGCTATACAGGCTATATCACGGCGGAAGTGAGTGGCTATCGTACCTTCCCGGAGCTGGGGCTGCGCCATATTGCCGACGCGCTGCGCGTGGTGTTTAAATAAATCGTGCCATTCGGCGCCGCCGTTCCAAATGCTGTTGATACATTTCGCGAAAGATTTCGAAGCGCACGGCGTGATACTCGGCGGTGGCAGGGTTCGGCTCGACCACTCGCTCTGGACGGCTCATGGCATGCATCGCGCTGGGCATGTCGGAGTACGCGCCAGCGGCAACCGCGCCAAGAACCGCTCCGCCCAACAGCACTGCCTCCGGCTCCCGATTGATGATCACGCGACAGCCTGTGGCATCCGCGTGCTCCTGGAGCCAGTAGCGGTTACGGATGCTGCCACCCGTCGCATAAATCTGGTCAATGTGGTAGCCCGCTTCACGGAGAGCGCGCAGCACATCTCGGATGTTGTATGCCAGGGCCTGCAATGTGGCATAATAGAGCAGTGCGAGCGATTCGGGGCTGGTATCCAGTGTCAAGCCATCGACAATTCCCCGCGAGTATGGGTCGCCATAGGGGCTTCGGTTGCCATAATGGTCAGGATAGACATGGAGCCAGCGCGTGAGCAACGCGGGGAAGGGTAGCCCTGCACTCATTTTGTCGATGAGCCGATTAGCAACCTCGTAGACGCTGATACCTTCTGCCTGTGCCTGCGCTTCCAAAGTGGCATATTGCGCATGGTGCTGCAAGGTGTAGTCGATGAGCGCGCCTGCCGCGGATTGCCCCCCCTCATTCATCCACATCTCTGGCAGCACCGCGCCGTAGTAAGGTCCCCACACGCCGGGCACAAAGCGAGCCTCGCGTGAAAGCGCCATTAAGCACGAGGAGGTGCCTCCGATCAGCGCCATCGCCCGCTCCAGCTGGGCGAGCTCGGGGCGCGGTTGCCCACTCCAGACCGCACCCAGCAACCCCACCGTGCCCGCATGGGCGTCGATGATGCCCACCGCGACCTGCGTGCGCTCCGTGAGACCGAGATGGTTCGCCGCTTCGCGTGTCAACTTGCCCGCTGACTCGCCCAGAGGGCGAATCGCGTCGCCGGCGCGTCCCGCCTCCAGAATCGACTCGATGCCCAGCGCACGCAGGTAATGCATGTCCCAGCGCGATTCATGCGCCAAGTAAGTCCACTTGCAGACCTTCGTGCAAACACTGCGGATGTTGTTGCCTGTGCTGCGGTACACCAGGAAATCGGCAAGGTCAAAGAATTTCCCTGCGCTCTCAAAAACCGCGGGCAGATGGCGTTTGAGCCAAAGGAGCTTGGGCGTCTCCATTTCGGGCGAAATGACCCCACCCACATAGCGCAGCACCTCGTATCCACCCGCGTTAATCTCTTCCGCTTCGCGCGTGGCACGATGATCCATCCACATGATAATGTTCCAGCGGGGGTCGCCCGTGGGCGAGACGCTAAGTGGGCGATCAGCGCGATCCAGCACCACCAGCGAGCAGGTGGCATCGAAGCCGATCCCGATTACCGTTTCAGGGGGAACACTCGCCTCCTGCACGATACGCCGCACGACCACACCCACCGCTCGCCAGATATCCTCGGAAGACTGCTCGGCGTAATCGGGTTGGGGACGGTGAATTTGAATGGGTTCGGTGGCGATTGCCCGCCGATTGCCTTGCAGGTCAAATAGCCCTGCCCGCACGCTCGCTGTACCCACATCTACACCCACGACATAGCTCTCCATCTGGTGCAAAACCTCCGCATCACCCGATTTCGACACGGCGCGCCTCTACTCCTGTCGCTAGGGGCGGGGCACACTGGGCTTTTTTAAGGTAAAATCGACTCACCAGGCGTGTGCATAAAGAGCGCGCTGGCGGAAATGGAGCCGCAAGCGCGTCAAGCAGGGCACACTATGTGGCAGTACATGCCACCTCCTGTGGTAGGCCCCTGAGGTAGAATGGAGTCATGCGCTATACGATGCCCGATGAAAAAGGCTATTTTGGTCGCTATGGGGGGCGGTATGTGCCCGAAACGCTCATTCCTGCGCTGGAGGAGCTGACCGACGCCTACCTGCACCTGCGCGACGACCCCGATTTTCAGCGCGAGCTGAACTACTATCTCATCACCTTCGCGGGGCGTCCCACGCCGCTCTACTTCGCGCTCAACCTCAGCCGCGCGACAGGACATCAAGTCTATCTTAAACGGGAAGATTTATGCCACACGGGCGCGCACAAGATTAACAACGCGCTGGGGCAGGCGTTGCTGGCGAAGCGGATGGGCAAACGGCGCATCATTGCCGAGACAGGCGCGGGACAGCATGGCGTCGCGACGGCGACCGCATGCGCCCTGTTAGGGCTGGAATGCGAAATCTATATGGGCGCTGAGGATATGCATCGGCAGGCGTTAAATGTGTTCCGCATGAACCTGCTCGGCGCGAAGGTGAACCCTGTGCATAGCGGCACCGCCACCCTGAAAGATGCCACCAGCGAGGCGATCCGCGACTGGGTGACCAATGTGCGCACCACGCATTACATCATCGGCTCCTGCGTCGGGCCGCACCCTTACCCAATGATGGTGCGTGATTTTCAGGCGGTGATCGGGCGCGAAGCACGCGAGCAGATCCTCGCCTACGCGGGGCGACTGCCCGATGTGGTGCTGGCGTGCGTGGGTGGGGGTAGTAATGCCATCGGCATCTTCTATCCATTTATTGAAGACGAAGGCGTGCGACTGATAGGGGTGGAAGCGGCGGGCAAAGGCATCGAGACGAGTGAGCATGCCGCCAGCCTCGTGGCGGGCGAATATGGCGTTTTGCACGGTAGCGCAAGCCTCGTCTTGCAAGACGAGCACGGACAGATTCGTCGCACCCACTCCATTTCGGCAGGGCTGGACTATCCGGGCGTGGGACCTGAGCATGCCTATCTAAAAGAGAGCGGGCGTGCGGAGTATGTGGCTGTCTCCGATGAACTGGCGCTCGGCGCATTCGCATGGCTGGCACGACATGAAGGAATTATTCCCGCGCTGGAATGCGCGCATGCTTTCGCCTATCTGCAGGAACTGGCTCCGCAACTTCCGCCTAACTCCGTTATCCTGATTAACCTCTCAGGCAGAGGTGACAAAGATGTCCAGCATGTAGCAAGTAGGGAGTGGCGAGTCGCGAATGGCGAGTAGAGTCCATCCACCGCTCGCCTAAATTCTACTCGCCACGCACCCAATGGGCTTAGTGAACATCCCGCGCGTTTCAGCGTCTATCCCCGTAATGGGCGCAGGTGTGCCTGGACGGTTCGGACAGCTTGGCTTCAGCAAAATGGGTAAACTTTTGCAACAGGCAATCTTATGGGCGCGGCTGGGCAGGATACCCAGCCCGTAAGCCGCGATTCCCCAGCGGAAGGAACAACTATGAAAAGGCGTGTTTTAATCGGGATTGGTCTCGTTGTTTTGCTGGTAGTGGTCATCTGGTGGTGGCGCGGGCGTGCGCAGTCATCACCCACGGATCAACCCCTTTATCGCACTGTGGCAGTGGAGCGCACGACAGTGGTGCGTTCCATCACCGCTACGGGTGTATTGCGCACCTACAATATCGTCGATGTGAAGTCCAAGGCAGGTGGTATCGTCAGCAAGCTCTATGTGGATGTGGGGGATGTGGTCAAGAAAGGGCAATTGCTGGCGCGAATCGACCCGGCGGATACCCTCGCGGCTTACAATCAAGCGAAAGCCGATCTGGAAGCTGCCAACGCCCGCATCGAGCAGGCTCAGGAGAGCTTAAGCCTACAAAGGGAGCAAAGCACGCTGGCGTTGCAGCAGGCAGAGGCGAACTTGCGCGCAGCCAAAGCACGCTTGCAACAGGCAGAGGAGCGCGCAAAGGCACAACCTGCGCTCACGGAGGCACAATGGCAAGCAGCGCGTACCAACCTCGAAACCGCTCGCAAAGCGCTGGAACAGCTGGAACAGGTGACCATACCGCAGGAGCGGGCTCAGGCGCAAGCAAACTATGACGCTGCCCGCAAGTCGCTCGAAGCGGCGCAGCGCAACTATGACCGCCTGCGCGAACTGCTACAGAAAGGCTATGTGTCGCAACAGCAGGTGGACAACGCGGCCAGCCAGTTAGAAAGCGCACGCAGCCAGTTCATTGCGGCGGAGAAGCGATTGCAGACACTGGAGCAGGACATCCAGACACGACTGGCGACTGCGCGCGCACGGGTGCAGGAAGCCGAAGCCAACCTGAAATCTGCGGAAGCGAACCGAAACCAGGTGGTACTTGCCCAACAGGCGTTAGAGGAGGCGCGCGCCCAATATAAGCAAGCCGAAACCGCGCTCGAGCAGGCACGGTCGAACCTGCGCCAGATCCGCTTGCGCGAAGCGGACATCGCCACCGCCAAAGCGCAGCGTGCCCGCGCCGAGGCGCAACTCTATAACGCGCAAGTTCAGCTGGATAGCACCACGATTGTGGCACCGCGCGACGGCGTGGTCATCACGCGCAATGTGGAGGAAGGCACCATCGTACCACCGGGCACCTCGCTCTTCTCACAAGGCACGACCCTCCTCCAAATTGCCGACACTTCACGCATGTATGTCGAGGTCTCCGTCGATGAAGCCGATATTGGGCTGGTGCGAATCGGTCAACCTGTGCTGATAATGATCGATGCCTTCCCCGCAGAACGGTTTCGCGGTCGTGTCAGTCGAATCGATCCACAGGCGGTGCTGGAGCAGAATGTAACGGTCGTGAAAGTGCGCGTGGAGGTGCTGAGACCCGACCCGCGATTGAAGCCCGGCTTGAACGCCACCTGTGAGTTTCTCGTGGCACGTAAGCCCGATGTACTTGCGGTGCCAAATGAGGCGGTACAAGAATCGCCTGAGGGCAACTATGTGGAGGTGTTGGTGCAGGGGCGACCCCAGCGCCGACCCGTTAAGATCGGCGTTCAGGGCAATGAGCTAACCGAGATTATCGAGGGGCTGCGTGCGGGCGAGATGGTCATTGCGGGGCGAATCTTTCCGCAGCTGGATCAACAGGGTCCTGGCTCGCCATTTGGCAGTCCGTTTGGACCGCGCCGCTCGCAACAGCCGCGCTCGGGCGGTGGAGGTGGAACAGGCAGTATGCCGCGATTCGGGCGCACCGGCGGGGGCGCGCCTTCCGCAGGGAGGTGAATGCGCGTGAACCTGATCGAAAGCTTCATCTCAGCATTAGAGAGCCTGCGTGCGAACAAAATGCGCACCCTGCTGACCATGCTGGGTGTCATTATCGGTGTGGGGGCGGTCATCGCGATGATCGGCATCGCGCAGGGAGCACGCGCCTACACCCTCGAACAGATTCAGAAGCTGGGCGCCAATGTGTTGACCGTGCGTGCTGGGCAGGCGCGACGCGGCGGCGCGTTCCTCGGCTTCGGCAGCGTGCAGACCATGAAACCCTCCGACGCTGATGCCATTCTCAAAAGCTGTAGCGGACTGGTTATCCGTGCCTCGCCCGAAATCTCCTCCGCCTTTCAGGTGAAATATTTCAATCGCAACATGCGCACCAGCGTCACAGGTGCGCTGCCCGAATATGCTGCCATTCGCAACCTGACCCTTGCGGAAGGAAGGTTCCACAACGAGTCGGAAGAGCATGCCAAAGCGCGTGTCGCTGTAATCGGGCACACGGTCTGGGAGGAGCTATTCCAAGGCGGCGCGTGCATTGGGAAGACCATCCGCATCAATGGTCAGGCGTTTCGGGTCATCGGGCGACTGACCTACAAGGGCGACACGGGCTTCCGCAGCTTCGACGACCGCATCTATGTGCCCCTATCTACCGCCATGCGCCGCCTGATGGGCGTGGAGCATGTGGACGGGCTGAGCGTGCAGGCGGTCTCAGGCGGGGAGGTGATGCAGACCGCGCAACAGTGCGTGGAGGAGACGCTCATGCGCGTGCATCGAATCCCATCATGGGGCGATCCCGATTTCCGCGTGTTCAATCAGGGTGAGTTCGTGGAGACGGTGGAGCAGACGGCGCGCACCTTCACCTTCCTGCTGGCGGGAGTTGCCCTGGTATCGCTGATTGTCGGGGGGATCGGCATTATGAACATCATGCTGGTCTCCGTCACGGAGCGCACACGCGAGATCGGCTTGCGCAAGGCAATCGGTGCGACTCGGGTAAATATTCTGACGCAGTTCCTCATCGAGTCGGTGGTTATCAGCGTCGTGGGTGGGCTAATCGGGATCGGGTTAGGCTACGGTGCGGCAACCTATATTAGCCAGCAGGCGAACTGGAAGGTTTTGGTCCCGGTGGAGGGTGTGGTGCTTGCCTTCAGCTTCGCCGCGCTGGTAGGCGTCTTTTTCGGGTTATATCCCGCATGGCGCGCTGCCCAACTCCAACCGATTGAAGCCCTGCGCTACGAATGAGCCGCTCCGACGGTTGGCTAACACATCGATGACACGACTGGAATTTCTGTATCAGGGTGAGCAAATCGCGCTGCAAGTGATGCCAGAGCGCGCGGGCTGGCGCGTCATCCTGCCAGATGGCTCCGAGGCTGCGGGGCTACAAGCGGAGCTGCATGAGGACGGCTCCATGACGGTGCGCACGCCTACGCGCGCCTGGCAGCTGTTCTTTCACATTAACGGCGACGAAATTATGCTGAGCTATCAAGGGCGCGTGTACCGCTTTCAACGCGCCATTGGCAGGCACGGGGCGACACAACATTCCACTGCCGAAGGCATGCTCACCGCGCCGATGCCGGGGCTGATCCGCAAGGTGCTGGTGCAGGTGGGTGAGCAGGTAGAGGCAGGGCAGCCTTTAGTTGTGCTGGAGGCGATGAAAACGGAGCAGACACTGCGCGCGCCTTATGCCGGTGTGGTGCAATCGCTTAACTGTCGCGAGGGCGACATCGTGCAGGAGGGCGTGATCCTCGTGGAAATAGTGAGTGGCGAGTAGCCAGTAGTCAGTGAAATTTTTGACGAGCGGCGAGTGGCTACGGCTCCACTCCCTACTGGCTACTTGATCACCAGGTATAATCGCGCTGGAGGAGGAACATCGATGAGCGAGCAGAAGCGACGAAGCGGCGCGTTTCTGATTGAGCGCACGGAAGCGGGAAGCACTTTCGCACCCGAAGATTTTGACCAGGAAGCGCGCATGATCGGCAAAGCGGCCGAGGAGTTCATTCGCAACGAGGTTCTCCCGCGCTTGCCTGAGATTGAACAGGCGCATGAGGGCTTGATGCGTGAGTTAGACCGCCAGATGGGTGCGCTGGGTTTCACTGCAGCGGAAGTGCCCATCCACTATGGCGGGTTAGACCTACCCAAGACCACCGTCGCCCTGCTGGTGGAAAAACTGGGTCCGGAGCCTGCCACCTGTCTGACCCTGCAGGCGCATGCGGGGCTTGCCATCTTGCCACTGGTGCTGGAAGGCACGCATGCTCAAAAGCTGCGCTACCTGCCCAAATTGGCGTCGGGCGAGTGGTGTGGTTCCTTCTGTTTGAGCGAACCGGCGAGTGGCTCCGACGCGCTGGCGATGCGCACTCGCGCGATGCCCTCATCCGATGGCAAAGGTTATATTCTGAGCGGTGAAAAGATGTGGGTCACAAACGCCGGCTTCGCTGACCTGTTCACCGTGTTCGCGAAGCTGAATGGCGACCAGTTCACCGCTTTTCTGGTGGAGCGCACCTTCCCCGGCGTGAATCTGGGGCGTGAGGAACATAAAATCGGCTTACATGGTTCCAGCACGCGCCGCGTCGCTTTCGAGAATGTCTTCGTGCCTGCCGAGAATCTGCTGGGTGAGGTGGGCAAGGCGCACTATATCGCGCTTAACACGCTCAATCTGGGTCGCTACAAGATGGCAGCCAGCGCGCTGGGCACGGGCAAATATGCGTTGGAACTCGCCACACGCTACGCCCAGGAACGCCATCAGTTCGGTCAACCGATTGCCAATTTCGGGCTGATCCGTCAGAAACTTGCCGAGATGTTCACCCGCCTGTTCGCGTTGGAGAGCATGCTCTATCGCACGGGCGCGCTGATGCAGGCATGGTTTGAGCCTATTCATCACCTGCCACCGGATTATCCCGAGCTGCACCTGCATTACCGCGCCGCCGCTGCGGAGTATGCGGGCGAGTGTGCCCTGCTCAAGTTTTACGGCACGGAGGTGCAGTATTTCTGCGCAGATGAGGGGCTGCAAATTCACGGTGGCTACGGATACACGGAAGATTTCCCGATTGCCAAGCTCTTTCGCGAATCGCGCGTCCCTCGCATCTATGAAGGGACCAACGAAATTAATCGGCTGAACCTGACGCAGCACCTGATTCGGCAGATGCAGCGGGCGGGTTTGCCCCTGATCGAGGAGGCACGGGCACGCGAGGCGCATCCCGTGGAAACCCTGCCCAGCCATCCACGGGAGATGCTTGCTGCGCTCGTCGAACAGTTCCGTCAAGCCACCCTCTTCGCTTTCCGATTGGCATGGGAAGCCTACGGGGAGCATCTGCGCGAGCAGCGTCAGGAGGTCGCTGCCGCCATCGCCGATATGACGGCTTCTCTGTATGGGCTGGAGAGTATTGTGGCGCGGTTGCCCAAGCTCCGCGGCGCAGCGGCGGAAGCTGGCGAACTGACGGCGATGCTGTTTGCGCGTGAGGGCGCATTCGCCCTGCGCGAGAGGCTCGATCTGGTGCTGAACGCGCTGGGGGCAACGCCTGATCTGTTCCACCTTGCCGAGCGCATGCTATGCTTGCCACGCTTCAACGCGGTCGCCGCACGCCATCGCTTAGCGGAGTTCGTGTTGCAATGGGGTGGAAGCTATAACCCCCTTATTGGCTAAGTTGCAGTAGCGTCTCGGCAATCTGTTCCCACTCATGCTCCAGCGAGCCATCGGCGGGCGGGCGGTTCGCGCGGCTGTACCAGTAGCGGGCGTTGCCCAGATCGCCCTCCTTGCGATGCAGGTAGGCATGCACCCATGCGCTTTCGCGCGTTGGGTCACTCTGCACCAGTTCATGCGCCCGATTCCAGTCCCCTTTTGCCTCGTACCAGAGGGCAAGCAGGGGGATGGGTAGCTCAGGCGGCGACTCCTGACCTAAACTTGCCTTGAATGTTTGCAGGTCGATGCGTTTCATCGATGCCATGATACCCCCAGAGGGGCTGGCAGAAGGACATATCCCGATGAGCCGAAGGCTGTGCCCTATCACCCTGCGGGGTCAAAAGGTGCGGGTGACCTTCTGCAATCCGCGCGGCTGATCAGGGTTCAGGTCGCGTGTAAGAGCAAGATGATAGGCAAACAGCTGCCCCAGCACGATGTAGACAATGGGCGAGACGCTTTCGGGCACATCGACGGGCAGCTCGATCGGCGTGCGGGCAAGGTGCAGGATGTCGGGGTCATGCGCAAAGAGGATGGTCTCCGCGCCATGCTCGCGCAACCGCGCCGCCGATTCGCGCACGGTGGGAAGGGTCGCGCCGTCGGGCGCAAAGAGCAGGCATGGGAAGCCTGGCTCGATGAGTGCGAAAGGACCATGCATGAAATCGGCAACTGAATAGGCTTTGCACACCACATAGCAGGTCTCAATCAGCTTCAGCGCGGTCTCTTCCGCTGTCGCCTGATTAATGCCACGCGCCAACGAGACGCACTCGCGCACATAGCGATAGCGATCCACCGCTTGCCGAATAACCCCCTCCTGCTGGAGAGCATGCTCCATGCGCTCAGCGGTGGCACAGAGTTCATCGGGCGCGTTGCTTGCCCCTTTCAGCGCGTGTGAAAGCAGGTAGATGGTAGCCAGCGTGCCCGTATAGGTTTTGGTCGCTGCGACGCTGCGCTCCTCGCCCGCATGCACAAAAAGATGGAAATGGCTTGCCTGTGCCAGCGGTGAATCGGGGTTGTTCGTGATGGCAAGGGTCAGCGCACCGCGCTCGCGTGCATGGACAACATACTCCACGACATCGGGGGCTTCACCCGACTGGGAGATACCCACCACCAGACCGCCCCGTAAGTTCAGCTGCGCCCGATAGAGTGTGACGACCGAAGGTGTGGCTAATCCGCATGGCAGACCGTTCTCAATCTGGAGGAGATATTGGAAGTATTTGGCGGCATTATCGGAGGTGCCCCGTGCCGCAAGCAGCACATAGTCGATGTTCTCCTGCTGGATACGCGCCGCAGCTTCCCGAATCGCCTGCCATTCGCGTTCGGCGATTCGGCGCAACACGGCGGGCTGCTCATAAATCTCCGCTCGCATAAAGTGTCCATTTGCACTCATGCCGTCAGGATTGTACCCGCCATGAGCAGCGCGTCTGTGCCGAGATGGTCCAAGAGGGATAGGGGATTGGGCATCGTGAGGTGGGTGCAATCCGCGACTGTTCCCACACGCCGTGCCCGCGCTTCGGGCAATAGCACCTGCAGTGTTTCGGGGCGATTCGGCAACAAAGCGACTTCGAACGCATCGTGCGTGTGCCAGAGCGCAAGGATACGCAGTGGGTCGCCATACGCTGCCAGCCCAATAGCCCCAATATGTCCCTCTTGACGCGCAAGTTCTAACGCCTCTAATGCGCCGCTCAATAACGCCTCGCTGGGCAGGTAGGTAAAGTTCAAAAAGTAGTAGTCGCATTGCTCGCGTCCGATGGCGCAAAGAGTCTCGATGAGATGCGCTTGCACGGCGCGTGCGGCGCGTGTGCTATCGGGCGCGTAAGCCAGCAGGGTCTCCGGTGCGACGATGGCTACCTGCACAGGTAGCTGGAATTCGCGCAGGTAGCGCCCCCAGAAACCGTGCGAGGGAGTGATGTCCAGTACCTCCACCCCAAGCGATAGCAACTGTTCAAAAAATGCGGACATCTGCGCGTCAGTCGGTTCTGCTTTGGGCAGTGTCCCCCGCACCCACAGTGGGAACACCCAGCGGTTGGTCCGCCCCAGCCGTCGCTTCTGCACAGTAAAAGAATACCTCCTTGTGAGCAGGTGGTCCCCGAACGGGTATACTCTTGCATGTGCAAACCGAACTTACTGTACCTGTTGAGGAACTGACCCCGCGCCAGATTGTGGCGGAGCTGGACAAATATATTGTGGGTCAGGCGAAGGCGAAGCGTGCGGTCGCCATCGCGTTGCGCAACCGCTATCGTCGGCAGAAGCTGCCGCCCGAGCTGCGCGACGAGGTGATGCCCAAAAATATCCTGATGATTGGTCCCACGGGTGTTGGTAAGACCGAGATTGCGCGTCGGCTTGCCGCGCTCGTGCGCGCCCCCTTCATCAAGGTGGAGGCGACGAAGTTCACCGAAGTGGGCTATGTGGGGCGCGATGTCGACTCGATGGTGCGCGACCTGGTGAATGTTTCGGTGCGCATGGTGGAGCAGGAGAAGATGGAGGAGGTGCGTGAGCGTGCCGAGGCGCGCGCAGTGGAACGCCTCGTGGAGCTGATGTTGCGCCCGCGCCGTCGACGCAGCCGCCAAACTGTGCCACCTCCCCTCGAAATCCTGCGCCAAGCCCTGGGCATGGAGCAGCCGGAGGAGCCTGAAGAGGCGGAAGAAGGCGCGGAAACCGATCGCCGCCGTCTCAAGCGCGCGCTCACGGAACAGATCCGTGCCGGACTGCGCGACGACGAAACGGTCGAAATCGAGGTGGAAGAGCCTGTCATCCCTTTCCTGCAGGTGTTCTCACCGCAGGGCATCGAAGAGATGGGAATGGACACGGACACTTTCGCCAATCCGTTCCTGCCACATAGCCGCAGCCGCCGCGTGGTCACCGTCAAAGAGGCACGCGAGATTCTCACCCAGCAGGAGGCACGCAAACTGATTGACCGCTCCAGCGTGATTCGGGAAGCGGTACAACGCGCGGAGCAAACAGGCATCATCTTTCTGGACGAAATCGACAAAATCGCTGGCGCGCGCAGTCAGTACGGACCCGATGTGAGCCGTGAAGGCGTGCAACGGGACCTGCTGCCCATTATTGAAGGCTCCACCGTCATCACCAAGTACGGTCCCGTACGCACCGACCATATTCTGTTCATCGCGGCGGGCGCGTTCCATATGAGTAAACCCTCTGACCTGATTCCCGAGCTGCAGGGGCGACTGCCCATCCGCGTGGAGCTGGAGCCGCTCACCGCTGCCGACTTCGTGCGCATCCTGAAAGAGCCGCGCAACGCGCTCACCAAACAGTATCAGCAACTGCTCGCCGCCGAAGGAGTGGAGTTGGAGTTCACCGATGAGGCAATCGAAGAGATCGCGCGTATCGCCTACGAGGTGAACATGCGCACTGAGAACATCGGTGCGCGACGCCTGCATACGGTGATGGAGAAGCTCATGGAGGACATCTCCTACGAAGCGCCTGAGCATGCCGGCGAGCGCATCGTGATTGATGTGGACTATGTACGCGCCAAGTTGAGCGATATCGTCAAAGATGTGGACCTCAGCCGTTATATTCTTTAGACGAGTCTCGGAACCCTAAGGAGGATAACCATGACCGAGCGAGTGTGGAACTTTTCGGCGGGGCCGGCGGTGCTGCCCCTGCCCGTGCTGCAAGAGGCGCAGCGCGACCTGCTCGCGCTGCCCGGCGTCGGCATCTCGGTTCTGGAGATAAGCCACCGCTCCAAGTGGTTCGACGCGATTCTGGAGGAGACAGAAGCGAACTTGCGCCAGCTGCTCAACATCCCCGCCCATTACCGCGTGCTGTTCCTACAGGGCGGTGCGAGCCTGCAGTTCGCGATGGTGCCCATGAACTTACTCGGCGACGGCTCTGCCGACTACATCGTTACCGGTTCATGGGGCGAAAAGGCGTTTCAGGAAGCGGTCAAAATCGGCAAGGCGCGAATCGCATGGACAGGTAAGAGCGAGCATTTTGTGCGCACGCCCCGACCCGATGAGCTGGACATAGACCCCAACGCCGCCTATGTCCATTTCACCTCGAACGAGACCATTCAAGGCGTGGAGTTCCAGCAGGAGCCGCCTGTGGGTGAAGTGCCTCTGGTGTGTGATGCCTCTTCCGACTTCCTGTCGCGCCCACTGCCCATCGAACGCTACGCGCTGATCTATGCAGGCGCCCAGAAAAACGCCGGACCCGCGGGCGTCACCATCGTGATTATTCGCGAGGACATGCTGGAGCGCACACCGCCCAACATGCCCGCCATGCTGGACTATCGCCTGCAAGCGGAGCATAAATCGGTCTATAACACGCCCCCAGTGTTCGCTATCTATCTGGTGATGCTGGTCACGCGCTGGCTGATCAATGAGATTGGCGGGCTGGAACGGATGCAACAGATTAATCGCCAGAAGGCAAGCTTGCTGTACGAGGTCATCGATCAGAGCAACGGCTTCTATCGCGGGCATGCGCACCCGGAGTGCCGCTCGGTGATGAATGTCACCTGGCGACTGCCAAACGAGGAACTGGAGAAGGCGTTCCTGCAGGAGGCGCAGGCGCATGGGCTGTATGAGCTGAAGGGGCATCGCTCCGTCGGTGGTTGCCGTGCCTCGATCTACAACGCCATGCCCCTCGAAGGCGTGCATGCGCTGCGCGACTTCATGCGGGACTTTCTGCAGCGCAAGGCATAGCGACCCGAGAAGCCGCGACAGAGGGCATGACATAAAAAGATGAGGCAACGCCATGCACGATACTGATGGTCTCCCAGTAGGACAGGCGAATCTTGCGGAACCACTTCGGCGTTGCCAGTACCGTGTTCTTTTTGGCGACGCCCAGAATATGGCGGAAGTGGCTGACCAATCGGTCCATCTGGTGGTCAGCTGCTCCCTGTGATACGCGCGAAGGTCGGTATGGACACCCCCTCTTTACTGGATGAAGCGGAATTTGAAGTAATTCTGCGTGACGATGCCAGACACCTACGCACCTGAGGGGGTATACCGCCACAAGCAGAAAGAACCGAGACTAACACCCGCTGCCAAAGTTGAACAACACCATCAGCAAGTCCGCGTCGTCTACCACCTCATCACAGTTCACATCAGCGCGACCAACATTCGAACCTGACGCACCAAAACGAAAGAGAACAGTCAAGACATCCAGATCATCCACACAACCATCCTGATATACATCCACGCTGTGCGTACAGGTGTCCAGAAGAAACGCTTCTACATACCCATTAGGTCTTCTTCCATAGCCTACGATGTAGCGACCATTTTGAGAGACAGCCGTAGCCGCTAATAATTTGGAGCCATCTCCCAGTAAGCTTGCGTAGATTATATTCAAATCAACCATACCTGTCTCTGGGGTCCAGCGGAAAGCAAAATCTTGTGCATTTCTCATTGCTCCTCCTACTACTACCCTTCCATCCCCAGATAGACCATAAGCGTAAATGCCATACACATCGCCGCCGCCACCAATCCCTTGTGTACCGCCCGATTCTGTCCAATAAACACGGTAGCTAATAATCACACTGCCATCTGCTGATGTGTCGACCCCCTCTATCCCGATGTCTTGATATCCCACTCCGTCGATCCATCGTCCAGAACCAGCGACAATCACTCTACCATTTGCAGCGATAGCACGAGCATAACCAATAGGACCAAGATCTTGCATGCCCGTCTCCGCTGTCCAGCGAAATGCATGCCTGACAGGTTGCCCGGACCAGGACAGCAAAACAGCACCTCCAACAACAATTGAGCCATCTGCTGACACGTCGTAAGCCCTGGTCTGGGTGCTAACGGGAAAATTAAGAAGTGTAACCTCTCCGTTCCGCCAAACAAATCCACGCTCCCGATAATAACCGTTGTCGTATATATTAACCGTGCCAACAACTACACTGCCATCTGCGGAGACACTCCTAGCTTCACTACTGCCACTAAGGGGGAGGTTCACGATAAACTGAGTACCGGTTTCTGCTGTCCAGCGGCAAGCTCCTCTGGAACCAACGCCTACTACCACACGCCCATCTGGCGAGATCCCATAAGGGCGGCCTATTTCTGGTAACCACCGTATACTCTGTGCCTCACTTCTCACGTACACGCCAAGCCCAACGCTCAGCGCCACCAATCGTACTGCTACACAAGCAAATGTCCACAGTTTCATCGTATCCACTCCTCTTTCAGTCTGTCTCTTCCCCGCAGCGACGACGCTGCAGCCACCTGCTGCTTTTTGCGTGCGTGAGAGTTAGACTTTCCACAACACTACCCCATATTATATCCAGTTTCTGGGGCATTTGTCAAGGGGTTCAGAGGGTGTTCGAAAATTCGTGGTGCAGGGAAAATAAGGGCGCACACACAGGTCCGCCCCTACACCCCATCCCGCAACCTTGTAGGGGCAGACCTGCGTGTCTGCCCCAAAAACCTCCCAACGATTCGGCGGGAAGCCACGAATTCCGACACGGCGTTTCGGGCGTTGTACTCGCCTATTTACAACAACCTCGCATATCATCTACTCCTTCCCAAAGCTCGGCGCATCCAGAGCCAGCCAATGGGGACACCGGCCAGTGCGCCCAGCAAAAGACCGGGCATGCCAAGCGCCCAGTAGCCCCCTAACGCCAGCAGCCCAACAGGCAACCCCACAAAAAGCAGATAGACCGCGAATAACCCTCTGGTAAGCATTCAGCGTGAGCAGGGCGTAGAGCGAACCGAGCCGCGGGTCTTGTTGCAGGAACCTGCCTGTGTAGGGGATGATGCCAGCGCACACCGACCTTTAATACTAACCGCCTCTCCCCCTACATTCCTCGTTTGCGGGCTGACCTCCAGCGGTCATGCAGCCATAGCCACTGATCCGGGTAGCGGCGTACATAGCTTTCCAAAATATCGTGCCATGCTTGCATAATGCGCTGAGCATCTGCCTGAAAATCGCCTGTCGGTTCGAAATGCATCGGAGGCAAAATCTCGATGCGGTGATAGTCGCCTGGCAAGCGCACATTGAAAAGCGGCACGATAGGTGCGCCCGTGCGCAGGTGAAAAATCGCGGGACCCGCCACGCAGCCCGCCTTTTGACCAAAGAACTCAATAAACACATCGCCCGCGTTCTGATCAGGTAAGATGCCGACGGCTTCATTTGCACGAAGCGTTTTTAACACGGCACGCGCCGCATTTCCTCGCGCATACACCCGATAGCCACTGCGCTCCCGCAGCATGGTCACCAGCTCGGTGGTCGTCGGGTCCTCCGTCGGTCGCGCAATCACAGCAATCGGATAACCCAGCAGCACCAAATAGCGTGCCATCAGCTCCCAGTTGCCAAAGTGTCCCGTCAGCAGCAGAACGCCTTTCCCCTCGCGGAGGGCGGTGTCGAGATGGGTGCGCCCTACCAGTTCGATGCGCTGTTCCAGTTGATCGCGCGTCATGGAGGGTGCTTTGAGGAACTCTGCGAGCGCGACTCCAAAATTGCGGAAGGTGCGTCTTGCAGTGGCACGCACACGCGCCCGGCTCCATTCGGGAAAGGCACGCGCCAAGTTAGCAATCGCCACCCGCCGATAGCGTGCCGAGAGATAGTACCCCAACCATCCAACGGCTGCGCCCAGCCGAATGGCCACCTCGTGGGGCAACGCCTGAAAAATTCGCCATGCCAGCTTCAACCCGAACCTACCCAGCGCCCGCTCTATCCGCTTCCAAAGCACATCCCCAGTATACCCTCGCTCAAAGATCAGCCGTGCATGGAATACAGGGGTACACATGCAAGCCCACCTCTTCCCCGAATTCCAAACCCTGTAGAGGAAACACACAGGTGTACCCCTATGGCTGCCTCTTTTGGAGTATAATCTCTGTTGCTATGCAGGAGGAATCGACGATCTTGACGGGCAGCAACGCGCCGCAGGCAACGATTCAGATGACGCCTGCGCCGAGCGCGACGCAAGCAATCGCACCGACGCAGTGCCCTATCTGTGGGCAGATGAACCCACCTGGCGAGATGTATTGCATCGAGTGCGGCTTTCTGCTCACGAGTGAGATACCTGCAGAAGCGCCCACTGCCGAGGGCGTGTTCCCGAAGCTGCGCGATGCCAGCGGGCGCGAGTTCTTGCTCAAGGCAGGTGAAAACTTGATCGGGCGCGATCCCAGCAGCGATGTGTTGCTGAATGATGGCACGGTCAGCCGTCGTCATGCCCGAATCGTGATCGAGGGCAATACTGCTTATCTGGAGGACCTGGGTAGCACGAACGGCACACGGCTAAATGGGCAATCTGTGTCGCCGGGTCAGCGTGTGCCACTGCCTCAGCAAGCAGAGTTGCAATTGGGTAGTGTTACCCTGACCCTTGAACTGCCCGAAGGCTTCGAAACGCCCGTCGTGGCAGAAGAGGTCGCCCCACCGTTGGCGTACCTGGTCAATCCACAGGATCCCAGCCAGCGCTACCCTCTCTATGCACGCCCCCTGAAAATAGGCAGGCGTACGGACAACGATATTGTGATTCCCGATCCCTATGTATCGGGCAGCCACGCAACCATCGAGATCGTGGGCAACGAGGTGCGCATCACCGATCTGGGCAGCACGAACGGCACCTTTATTGGCGAGGTACGTCTGACACCGAACCTGCCAGCCCCTGTGGAACCGGGTGCCATTCTGACGCTGGGCAAGAGCCAGTTTGTCGTGGAATGGGCATCAGCTCCCACCGAAGAACCTACCCCGTCGGACACATCTCACTCGTCTGACAGTCCCGATGTACAGGGCAATCCCGATGTGGAGGTGCAGAGCGGTGAGTGAGGCACGGCGCGTGCAAACCTTGCTGGGAGGCTTTTTCATCGTGATCGCGCTTGCTGCCGTGGGGGTGGGCATTTGGCTACGCCTGACACGCCCTACCCCCGCTCCGCCCCCTCCCTTGCCGCCCACGGTCCGCCTCTATATCCCCCATATCAACGATCAGGGCGAACTGCGCTATGAGCCGAAAACAGTCGCCATTAGCAACCGCGCAAACGCTTATCGCGAAGCGTTCGAACACCTTATTCACCAGACACCAGTCTTTCCCAAAGGCACGCGCTTGCTCAACGCCGAGCTAAAAGGCGATACACTGGAGCTCAATTTTTCAGCGGAGCTGGTTCAGAACTTTGAAGGTGGCTCGGATACCGAAGCCGCGCTGATTAACGCCATCACCCGTAGCGCGTCCAGCTTCCCCGCCGTGCAGAAGGTGCAGATTCTGATAGAAGGAAAACCCACGGAAAGCATCGGCGGTCATCTGGATATCTCACAGCCTTTGCCGGTGCAGCGGTGAAACTCATCTACTCTGGCTCATAGCCCAGTTCTCGCAGGCGCTGCGCGAGGCGCTCTGCCCGCTGTCGCTCCGCTTCGGCTTGTTGCAGGGCTTGCTCTGCCCGCTGTCGCTCCGCTTCGGCTTGTTGCAGGGCTTGCTCTGCCCGCTGTCGCTCCGCTTCGGCTTGTTGCAGGGCTTGCTCTGCCCGCTGTCGCTCCGCTTCGGCTTGTTGCAGGGCTTGCTCTGCCCGCTGTCGCTCCGCTTCGGCTTGTTGCAGGGCTTGCTCTGCCCGCTGTCGCTCCGCTTCGGCTTGTTGCAGGGCTTGCTCTGCCCGCTGTCGCTCCGCTTCCGCCGCGGTGGGCACCAAGGCGCCGTTCTCATCATAGAGGCGCAGCCAGGGGTAGCGACGCCCTTGATAAACCCCCTCCCAAATGCCCAACCAAGCACCCAACTCCCGACTCCAGAGCCAACCTCGCTCGTTGGGTTCAATCGGCACATACTCCCCGTTATTCAACCGAAAACCCGCGAACTCCCCCGTCTCCACATCGTACCAAAAATATTCCGAAGTGTGAAAAGTGCGCGCATACAACCGCAAGTTGTCCTCCTTGTCCTTCTTGGCAGTGGTCGGAGAAAGCAGCTCCACTATCACATCCGGATAGCGTCCCTCCTCCTCCCATACCGCCCAGTATTTGCGCGGCTTTGTTCCATCCACCTCTTTGACCACGAAAAAGTCGGGACCTTTGTAGAGCGGTTTTCCTCGAAGCACGCTGCGAGCTTGCTTCAGGCTGTAATAGATGAACATATTGCCGCCGCAGAAAAAGTCGGTGCGTCCGCTCCAGAGTTGGCGCACCAGTTCGTCCAGCAGATGGATTTGCACGACATGCCAATCGCTTTCCAACGGCTCACCATCTCCTTCCAGCAGCTTGATTCGGGGCAGGGGCGGCATAGGTGCAGCTGCCCTCGTGCCTCTTTTGCGTGGCGGTGCTTCTGGTTTCTCGATGGTCTTAGGCATACTCCCTCACCCTTTGGAGTATACCTGAAATCTTGGAACGCATCTTCCAACGAGTTGGGAAAACACCGACGACTCCGTAGGAGCCTTGGAGCAAGCCTTGCCGAAGGTTTTTTTATGGTAAAATCCATAGCAGGCAAGGGGTAGCTGACGCGCCCTGTGCCCGGTAGGTGATGACTATGCTGCAGGCAGGAACGGTCGCAACGAGGCATAGAGCACGCGCGCCGCGCGGTCCACACAAGACCGCTAAAGGCTGGATTCAGGAAGCCGCCAAGCGAATGCTGCTGAATAACTTAGACCCCGAAGTGGCAGAAAAGCCCGAAGAACTGATTGTGTATGGTGGGCGGGGCAAAGCTGCCCGCAGCTGGGACGATGTGGAGCGCATCTTGCAGGTGCTGGAACGGCTCGAAAACGACGAGACGCTGCTGGTACAGTCTGGGCGCGCCGTCGGCGTGTTCAAAACCCATCCCCTCGCCCCGCGCGTCATCCTCGCGAACTCCAACCTGGTGCCCAAATGGGCAACTTGGGAGGTGTTCGACGAGTTGGAGCGCGCCGGGCTCATCATGTTCGGGCAGATGACCGCCGGCAGCTGGATTTATATCGGCACACAAGGCATTCTTCAGGGCACTTACGAGACCTTCCTCGCTGCTGCCAAGAAGCATTTTGGCGGCACACTGCAGGGCACCATTACCGTCACCGCCGGGCTGGGTGGAATGGGCGGCGCCCAACCCTTAGCCATCACTTTGAACGAAGGCGTCGCGATAATCGTCGAAGTAGACCCCCACCGCATCCAGCGACGCCTCGAAACGAACTACCTGGACACCTGGACAGATAATCTGGAAGACGCACTGCGTATGGCAGAGGAGGCGAAGCGTAAGGGCGCGCCACTCTCCATCGGGCTGCTTGGCAACGCCGCCGATGTGCTGCCCCGCATGGTCAAACTCGGCTTCATTCCCGACCTGGTGACCGACCAAACCAGTGCGCATGACCCGCTGTATGGCTATGTACCGCTGCTAAAGCCGGGTGAGGATTTGGAGGCGCTGCGTCGCACCGACCCCGAAGGCGTGCGCAAGCGTGCGCTCGAATCGATGGCAATACACTGCGAGGCAATTGTACAGATGCAGCGGGCGGGCGCGATTGCCTTTGATTACGGTAATAACCTACGCGCGTTCGCGAAGGAGGGCGGTTTTGCCGATGCTTTCAGCTACCCAGGATTCGTGCCTGCCTTCATTCGCGACCAGTTCTGCGAGGGGCGTGGCCCCTTCCGCTGGGTCGCGTTGTCGGGCAACCCTCAAGATATTTACAAAACGGACGAGGCGATTCTGAAGCTATTCCCCGAGGATGAGGGGCTACACCGTTGGCTCACAAAGGGCACAAAGAAGTTCAAGTTTCAGGGGCTGCCAGCCCGCATCTGCTGGCTGGGTTATGGGGAACGCGCTCAAGCAGGGCTGCTTTTTAATGAGATGGTGCGACGGGGCGAGCTGGAAGCACCTATCGTGATTGGGCGCGACCATCTGGACGGCGGCAGCGTCGCCAGCCCTTATCGCGAGACGGAAGCGATGCTTGACGGCTCCGATGCAATTGCCGATTGGCCCCTGCTCAATTTCGCGCTGAACGCTGTATCGGGCGCAGCATGGGTCAGCTTCCATCACGGCGGTGGTGTCGGCATGGGCTACTCGCTGCACGCGGGGCAGGTGTGCGTGGCGGACGGTTCGGATGAGGCTGCATGGCGCATCGAGCGTGTGCTGACAAACGATCCCGGCACCGCCATCATGCGCCATGCGCACGCAGGCTATGAGAAGGCGAAGCAGATCGCTCGCGAGCACGGCGTCGATCTGTGCGGATGGGTTTAGCCCGGCGGGTGGAGCACCGTGTTATCAATCAGGCGTGCCTTGCCGAAGTAGACGGCAAGCGCGAGCAGCGTCGGACGCTCGATGCGGCTAACAGGCTCCAGTGTTTCGGCATCCACCAGCTCCACATAATCGATCTGAGCAAGCGGCTCGCGAGTGAGCATTTCATAGACCCCACGCTGAATGCGCAGAGGGTCTCTTTCCCCTGTCTGCACCTGCTGCTGCGCCCACATCAAGCTCCGATAGAGCACCGTTGCCGCTTGGCGTTCCTCTGGCGAGAGATAGGCATTTCGCGAAGACATCGCCAGCCCGTCGGACTCGCGCACGGTGGGGCACGGCACAATTTCTACAGGCAGGTTGAGGTCGCGTACCATCTGCTGAATGATGCGCAGTTGCTGGTAGTCCTTTTCACCAAAGTAGGCGCGGTCAGGCGTGACGATATTAAATAACTTTAACACGACGGTTGCCACGCCTTCAAAGTGCCCTGGTCGCGAGCGTCCGCACAGGGGCTGCGAGAGTTGCTTCACGCGCACCTCAGTCTGGAAATCCGGCGGGTACATCTCGCTCACTTCGGGGTAAAAAATAGCGTCCACGCCGACCGATTCCGCCATCTGGCGGTCGCGTTCGAAGTCGCGCGGGTAGCGCTCGTAATCCTCGTGCGGACCGAACTGCAGCGGATTGACGAAGATGCTCGCCATCACCGCCCCGCCGTCCGCTTTGGCACGCCGCATCAGGCTCAGATGTCCTTCGTGCAAATAGCCCATCGTCGGCACAAAATGGATCGCGTACCCTGCACCTCGTTGCGCTCGTACCCAGTCCCTCACCTCACGAATCGTTCGTAAGATTTGCATATCGTTCCTCCCTCTGTTAGCGTCCGCCAGGATTACCCATCAGACGCCACGACTGGTATTATACCAACCGATGCTTTGTCAAGTTCTTATCAAGGGGGCTGGAGAGTGTTCGAAAAATCCGAATGCCCTCACCCACTGCCCCTCTCTTAGAGGGAGAGGGGAGGTGGTACGCCTTGCGGAGTTTTTACCCCCGCGTGCGTGGAGGGAAGGGAGGAGCTATCTCCTGCCCCGCGTGCAGGGAGGGTTGGGGAGAAGCGATCCAGTGAACCTTGTGAATTTTCGAACGCCTTCCCAGCCACCTTGACTCTCCACTCGACTGCAGGGTGTATACTTGGGAGTGCCATGACAACCATCGACCGAGTTGCGAAGATAGGCATGGTGGGTTTGGTAGTGTGCCTTCTGACAGCTGGTACGGTGCATGCGCAGACCACCACTGGCTGCCCATCGTGCTGGGCAGCGCAGGTGCCAGCACACTGGGGCTGGGCACCGCACTGGAGCCATTGCGCCCCTATCTGATCGGCTTGACCTTCGCGTTCCTTGCCGTCGCATTCTATCTCACTTACCGCCCGGAACATGCACCCGCCGACTGCTGCACTCTGCCCAGTCCTTCCCTCAAACGCTTCCAGAAGGCGGTGCTGTGGTTGGTGACCCTGTTTGCCCTGTTCACCTTGCTGGTGCCCCAGCTCCTGGCACGGCGAGCCGAGCATGGGGCTGTCTCAGTACCTGTCACCGCGTCGCTGCAGACCGTACTGCTCCGTGTGGACCGTATCGCCTGCCGCTCATGTGCTGCCGTGATCGAGCAACGCCTGCGAGAGGTGTCTGGCGTTCACATGGTGGAAGTGGACATTCCCAAGCGTCAGGTGCTGGTCCACTATGACCCCCACCGTGTCCAGCCATCGCGGATTCAAGCAGCGCTGGAACAGGCGGGCTTCCCGGCAGAAGCTCTCCCAATTGCCCGACAAGACACTGCCCGACAGAACGCACTAACCCGATAAGCTTGGTGCCCTGACACCTGCTGGCAGGGATGCCCTCTCCACGCCCAGCAGAGGGGTGGGTATATCCATACCCACCCCTCTGTCTTTGACCCGCTTGGAGAGAGGACCGGGGCGTGTTCGAACTCACCAGAGCGCGGCTCCCGCGAATACTGAGGTGAACTGTTCCACGATTGCCTCCACCGCCACCACTTCGATGCGCGCTATGCTGAGATGACGATCGTGCATTGCCAGCTCCGCCATTGCTTCCGCCTGCGCATGCGCCTCGCGCCTGGTCATGGAGCCCGATACCTCCATAATCACGCCGATTGCTTGGGAATCGGTGGGCAGCGCCACCGCGACAGCAGCAGCAATTCGCTCCCCCTGTTGATGCGAGGTCAGTACACCATAGGCGATGGGCAATGGGAAGCCTTTGGGCAGCTCGACCTGAGGGCGTATGATGACACCCGGTGGCACAATGCTGGAAATGCGCACCAGGTTGTAATCGGCAAAGCCCGCCGCCCGCAGCGCGCGATCAAAGGCAACCAATTCAAAGGGAGCAACACCCACCCCTGCACCCAGTGTCAGGCGTCGCATTGCAGGGAACGGTGGCTCTGCTGGACCAACAGTGATTTCCTGCCACTGCTGCATCTTGCCCTCCATGGCGATTTTGGTTCAATAAAAGACGGTCAGGATGTCGAAGCTCCAGCGGCGGCTCGCAGTTGACCATGTAAGCGCGAGTTCACGAAAGCCCAGTCGGTAAGCAATCGTATAGGTTTGGTCGCACCCGATAGAGCCGCCAAACCGCTGCCAGGTGATGCCAGTGCCCACACGCCAAAGCCCGCTCAGCCGCCATGAGAGGTCACCGATGAGGCTGGTTGCCTCGCGGTCCAAGGCATGGCTGAAATAGGCGGTGGCGTAGAGGCGATCGCCGGTCGACCAGTTAAGGCTGCCTGATAGGCGATGTCGCCCCAACAAGTTCACGCCGAGCGGATCCTGCGCATAGTCATAGGTCAGGGTGAGCGCGCCCTGCCCCCCCAATGCATGGGAGATTCCGAGCGAGCCGATTAACTCCCAACCAGTATTGGACAGATTGCCGACGAATCGTCCGACACTGATGCCACCTGTGAGGCTGGTGCGGCTATCCAAGTCGAGCGGAATGAGCGTCCAGCGGGCGCGCAGCCCTATGCCCTCGCGCCGCACGATAGAGCCGCCGCTGAGGGCGGTGCGTGCGGTGCTGAGGTTCAGCGAAAAACTCTGGCGCAGCGGCCAGCCTGCCACTTTGCGTGGTGTGCTTTCGATGTAGAGGTCGCTGCGCAGGGTGCGTGCGCTTGCGCCTTCCCAGAAAGTGCTGCCTGCAAGGGTCAGCCCAGTGGAGTAGCCCCGCCCCTGATGGCTTAGCTGCGCGGAGGCGAATAATCCCTTGTGTGCGGGCGAATCGAGCCAGAGATGGAGATAAGTCGTATTATTCAGAGGCTGATAATGGCGCCAGCTCGCGCTCCAATCGCTGCGTGCCAGACTGGAAAGGGTGAGGTTGCCCTTGCCCAGCCCGAAGCGGTACTCGTGTTCCAGATCAAGAAACAGTCCCCGCGCGGTGCTGATGCCGCGTCCGCCGCGCTGCGCGGTGCGCAAGCGCAACGCCCCCACTTGACCGGGCTTGAGCGCGTAGTAGTAGGGCACATCGAGAAAAATCTGCCCGCTTTGCACCCCGATCAGGGTGTCTGTGCCCACACCCCCACCCCAGAGGCTGTGCGAATAGAGGGGCAGGCTCATCACGCGCACTGCACCCACATAAAAATCGGCACGATGAAACTGCAGACGCTCGCCCGGATAGAACCAGATCTGCTCCGCCTTGATGACCATCTCCGACTGTGAGATGTCAGCGAACTGAAACAGTTTGGGTGGGAGCGGCTCCTGCACGGGCGTGGCTTGAGCGCCCTGAACGCGCATCACTTGCCAGCGTCCCTCGCGTTCCGCGACGCCATAGCCCTCGCCAGTGCGAAGGCGATACACCAGTTCATCAAAGGTCTGCTCCACGGGTCCGTAGCGCAGGGTGGCATGGCGTGCCTTGACCAGCAGCTCATCCACCAGCAGTTGAAGGTCATCCGCTTCGATTCGAACGAAGCCGAATTGCACCAGTGCGCCTTTCTGCGTGCCGCTGGCGGCGATAATACGCTGTTCGTTCGCGTAGGCGAGATAGTTGCGGGCGGACACCTGCACATAGTCGGCTGCCGTGCGCAGTTCATGGGCGTCGCGCACCATCAGCACCTGCGTTTGCCCCACCAGCCCCTGCCCCAGCACGGTGGCGGTGACGGTGGCAACGCCCGGCAACTGGCTGGCAATCAGGGTCGCGCGTGCAGAACCTCCTTCTGTTGGGACGACCGCCTCGCGCAAAGCACCCAATGTGGTGCTGAAGGCGACTTGGGTGCCATCCGGTGCAGGCTTACCCTGCGCCGTGCGCACCTCCGCCGTCAAGGTAATCTGAGACGCGCCGTCAGCAACCACCGCTGCGGGGTAGGCGGTCAGCCGAATCGTGCCTGAGCCGCCATAAGCCAGCATGCAGAGAGCGGACAGAACCGCAACACTCACCCATCGCCTATAAGGATGGGCGAGTAATGAGGGGCGCGTTGTGAGCAGCACCTGTTCCCGCATCAGAATCCGACCAATCGGATGCCAACCAGAATAAGCAATCCAAAGAGAGAAAACGCAGCTCCCTCCTGGCGGCGCGAGGGCGATCTGCGTGTCTGAGTCGGCTCAGCAGGGGGAGGCGGTGTAAGCCGTTCGCGAAGGGCAGTGCCCACCTTCTGCACGACATCTGCAATGGCTGCTACATAAGCGGTGTTCGGGTCGCCCGATTCGCCAAGACGCCCCTGCCCGCTCTCCGCCAGCGAGACCACCACCGTACCATCCGACACCTGCACCAGATCTAAGCTGACGGTAAGGGTCGCCCGCTTTGTTGTCGGGTCATAGCGGAACTCCTCAATACTACCTGCCAGCACATAGTTCACGCCGAGGATTTGCCCGATGCGAGCGGAGCGCCATGTGCCGTCTGCTTCCTTGACATTGAAGGGTGGATTCAAACGGTCGCGACGCAGGCGATTCTCGTCCAGTGCGCGACGCACGGCAGGGTTCGTCTCCTTGAAGCGCATCACATACAGCCCTGGTATCTCCTTCAACTGGGCATAGAGCGCGTTCATTAACTCGGCGTTCAGGTTGAAATCCTCTGGCGCTTGCACATTGCTGCCCATGCCGAAGGGGAAGATGACCAGCTCGCGTGTGTTCTGACCGGCAGCAACGAGCAGCAAGCCGCTCAGCAAAGCCCCGATAAGCATTCCCTTTTTCACCCTGTGAGCCTCCTTTGGATTGGGGGCAGCTTTTTATGTCGCTGCCCCCTGAGCGTTAGCGCGTAATGACAAGCGGTCGCACCGCGCGTGCTACCTGCCCTTCTGAATCGCGCGCTTCGACCTGCACACGATAAGTGCCTGGGGGTACCACGCGCCCTGCATTATCCCGCAGGTTCCACACCACAGTGTTTACTCCGCGTGTGGCGGCACGCCCACGCTGCAAACTGGCAATCACGCGCCCATCCGCACCCAGGATCGTCACCTCGGTCTGGGCATCCTGCGCCAGCACATAGGAGATGGAGACGCTATTGGCGCCGCGCCCAGCGGAACCGACGGTGATGCTGGTAATTAATGCGCCACCGCGCGCGCCACGCTCCACCGTCAGGGTGAACCGATTGCGCCCGCTGGCGGTGAAGCGATATTCGGGAGTGTAGCGCAGGTCAACGGTGCGTCCGGTGCTTTCATCGGTCAAGCGCAGGCGATAGCCAGAGGGCACGCTGCGCACATTGGGCACGCGCAGGCTGACCTCCTCACCCGCGGGCGCCTCCACCAGCAGTTCGAAAGTGTGGCGCGTGGCCGACGCCGGGCGCACATCCTGCATCAGTGGCACACCCGCCTTGAGAATGGTTAGGCGCACCGGTACCTCCGCCAACGGGGTGGGCGGTTCCTCCACCTCACCGGCGGTGCGACCGCTGGTGATGCCAATGAAGTTCTGAGTGTCCTCGCCGCGGGCGGTGCGTGCAATCAGCTGCAATCGCCACTCGTTGGGGCGATTGGGCGGCTCCGTTGCGGAACGACCAATCACACCGCCAAACCCAGTGCCCGGCATAAACACCGGCGGAAACACCAGCTCGATATCGTCGTTGCACTTAAGCCAGTAGCCGCGATGCGGGATGAGGGGCATGTTCGGATCGGAAGTGAATTTATATTCTCCAGAGAACTCATCCCAGTAGTAGATCACGCCGCGAATCACGCCACGCTGCGCTGCTTCAAAGAAGCTCAGGCTGCTGCGTGGGTCGTTCGCACTCACTATCACCACCTGCCCCAGCACCAGTGGATAGGGATAGGGGTTGCCGATTTGGTTCCAGCCACGATTCAGGCGAATGGGCACACTGGCAGTGAACACCGATTGCGGGAAGCGTACATTGCTCATTGTGATGTTGGTGCCTTCGTTCGGCAGGTAGAGCCAGAAGCCCATACCAGGCCGCAGCGTGTCCACCGTTTCGTACACTTCTCGGTCAGGGTTCCAGCGTTTTGCCAGATAGGTGCCTTCCGGCAGTCCCAGCACATCGACCAGCGGCGCCGTGGCGGTGAAGGGGATAGAGATTATCTGGAATCCCTTCTTCAGCTCGCGGCTGGCGGTCGCTGAGATGAGAATCGTGCGACTGACAGTCTTTGGCGGTGCGGGTGGTGCGTTTACCGAGACGCGAATCGTAGCAAACCCAACCGCCCTCGGATCCGCGACCACACGCCATCGCACGGAACTGGTGGATTCAGGTTGGATACGGGCAATCGTCTTCGTGCGTGTCTCACCCGATGCTAAAGCGATACCGGAAGGTAGGGACAAATCGACAGCCACATTGTTCAAATCAATTTCTTTGCCCACCACTTGGAACATGTTGGTAACGGAGGCGATCACCTCAAAAACGCCACCGTCCGCCAGCTGCGACAAGTCCTGCTGGTCTGGCTCGATCACGGGCAGCGTTTCAACGCCCACAGCGATCGGCGGTTGCACATCGATGTTTACAGGGGTCATGGTGACATAGAAGACGAAGGTGCGCTCCTGTCCCGGCGCGAAGTTGCGCGGGTTGGTAAAAAGATTAATGGCGACATCCCCGATAAATTTGTCAGGAAACAGCACTGGATCCCAGTTGGTTGTTGCTTGAATAAAGAACCACTCGCCAAATACGAGGCGGTCGATGGGGGTTGCGTCTTCGAAGCCGGTGGTAGGGCGCAGGATGTAGCGTGACGCCCCGTTCAGGTCACCGCGCGAGAGATAGAATTCGACAGCAGGCGGCACTTGAACCCCGCTGAGGTCCGTGTCCACGCGGATAGGGCGCTGCCCCTGCACATAGACATAGGGAGGGAGTGATGCACCGTTGGGATCGACGCCCTCCTCTACCCCCACCTCCACATCGGAGGCGAGTCGCAGCGCCAGCGATGCGGTTTCAGTGCCCGTGTTTCTTACCTTCAACTCGATGCGCGCCACCGTCTGGATCAGCTCGATCCGCATATCGGTTTGCCAGCCTTCCACATACCACTGGCGCCGGATATAGACGCCGCTGGCGCCTGGCCATGCCTTGTCAAAAGTTACATTCGGTGCGCCCTGCGAACGCCCCCACACAAAGGTGCGGGTCTGATTGCCACGCGTCTCACGCATGCTGATATAGATCCCACCCGGATAGACTCCCCATGGATAGCCGGAGGTCATCGCGATGTTGCCATCGCGCAGCAGGCTCGTGCCTCCTGTCGTGCCAATCTGGATGCTGCCTTCCGCCTGAAGCGTGATGCATGGGGTATTGGTCATCGGGAAACAGCCAGTGAGCCACTGGATGGTGCCGCTCAGCCCAAGAACAGCTCCCAGCACCCCATTCGATACCCTTATATGAAGGTAATCATCGCTCACTGGGTTCTCAACACAACCGCCCTGTTGTTGCGGACAGCAGCAGGGGGGACTGAAAGGGTCATACACACGCTGCCCCTGCAGAGGCGTCAAGCTCATCACGCCTGTGAGAATACCGACCATCCATCCAATCACTCTGAATCGCTTCATGTTCCCTCCTCCGTTAGCGGGTGATGACGAGCGGGCGCACGGCGCGTGCGATCTCGCCCTCCTCGCCCGTCGCAATGATTTGAACCTGATAAGTACCGGGTGGCACCGCGATGCCCGTATCGGTGCGCCCTGTCCATGTGACGGTGTTCAGCCCTGCCGCGCGCGTGCCGCCTGTTAGTCGCGCGATAGGTTTGCCCGTTGCGTCCTGAATCACCACTTGCACACTGGCAGAGGTGTTCAGTGCATACTGAATAGTGATTTGATTGCCGCGCGTGCTGACCACATTCAAGTTGGTGATGCGCAGTTGACTCAGGCGAGCGGGCTGCGCCTCGATCACAAAGCGTCGCCGGCTGTTTTCATCGGTGCGGAAGGTATATGCGCTTTGGCGATTCATGGAGACACGCTGCCCTGTGAGATTATCGATGAGTGTCAAGCGCATGCCTGGCGGCAGCGGTACCTCCTGCTGCCAGCGGAGCGTGACCTCCGCATTCGGCTTATCGGTCGTGACCTCCAGCTCCCACCGCATGGGGCGTTTACCGGCACGGCGCAGGTCCTGGGCGAGTGCAGCGCGACTGCGCGGCTCCAGGAGGCGCAGCTGCACATAGGATTGGAAACTGGGAGGCTTCTCCACATCCTGGGCGTCCAGCTCGTCGCGTGCCCGCGTGCTGGTGCCGATGAAGTTGTTAGCATCTTCACGGTCGCCACTGCGAGCAATGAGGCGTATCAGCCAGCCATCGCCGTTGGGCGGGGCAACACGCGGGTTGTCGGACGCTTCACTCTGGCTGCGCGTTGTACCCAAAGGCGGCACAATCAGCGTGCAGGGTTTCAGCACGCGAATCCAGTGTGCTTGCCATGGCAACAGCTCGCCCAGCGGCGCGGTGCGCCAAGTGTATTCCCCTGTCAGCATGATATAGCGATAGATCTGCGCGCGGATGTACTCCTTGTCCGCAGCTTCCAGAATACTCAACCGCTGTCGCACGCCGGCTTGCCCTTCTATTTCGATCTCGCACGCGCTCCACGGCACATTATAGGGGAACGGGTTGCCAATCATGTTCCAGCCGGGCTCCAGCGGGATCATATAGGCAGTGTTGGGATCGATGAACTCGTCGCCCAGGATGAAGGCGGGGGTGTTCGTGCGCAGGAAGTAGCCCAGTCCACGCGGTGGTGTGGGCGTGTTGCTTCCCTCTGGACGCACATTCACGCCGGGCGGGTTGAAGCTGGCTTCGGGTTCGCGCACGCCGCTGCCTGAATAGCGGGCATAGCGTCCCTGCGAAGGCAGATAGCGCGCCAGGATCGCGTCCGCACCGAAAAGCTCTTCGGGAGCGCGATCTACACGGTAGGGCGTGGCGAACATCGTTAGCCCCGCAGGCTGCAGGCGCGGACGCACAATAATGGTCGAGGTCGCACTTACCGGGTTGCCATCCTGTCCGACCGCCGTCACCGTGAAATCGAAACGCCCTTCCCCGGGGAGCACCAGTTCGTAGCCCGCGATGGTGATGGTTTTGCCATCCGATGAGACGCCTGCAAATGGCTGCCACTGCTCGCGCGGAATCTCATCCCCTGCAAAGAAGAGTCGGATCTGCGGGATGGTGCTGCGCCGCACAATCACATGGATACGCACGCGCTTAGTGTCGGTAAAGGTGTTATTGGCTGGGTTCACGATGGTCACGCTCGCGCCGCCAAACCCTCGCAAGGCTGCCCCCACATCAATGATGCCCCATCCCAGCTCGGGATCAGGCACAGTGCGCCCCATCGAGTTAGCGGTTTCCTGCAACGCCTCTTGAGCCGGCGGAATAGGATTGTTGGGACCATGCACGGGCGCCCCCGCGGAAAGCACCAGTGCCAGGGCCGCGGCAACATACGGTGAGGCGACGGAAGTACCTTGCACATATTCATAACGACCGCCAAGATCCGTGGTAAGGATACCATCCTGCAATCGTGTCTGCTGATCACCCCCTGGCGCTGCTAGATCGATGCGCTCAAAGTTCGAATAAGATGCTTTTAGACCCGATGGACCCACAGACGCAACGCGAATCACATTGTCATAATCACCAGGATACACAGGCAAGGATGTGCTTTCATTTCCCGCAGCCGCAACAGGGATTACACCACGCTGAAACATTTGCTGGATCAGATCGTTCTCTTGGGGATCGGGAAAGAAGCTCCCGAAGCTCATGTTCACAACATGAATGACCTGATTACCGCCACTTTGGGCATTATCAATGATGTATTGCATCGCTTCAAGAATATTATCGAGAGGGAGGAAGAAAGATTGCCCTGTGGTCTTCAAAGCGACGGCGGTGACCCCCTCCCAGCAAAGTCCTGCAATTCCGATGCCATTATTCGTGCTGGCGACAGCAACCCCCATCACGCTTGCGCCATGCGAGAAAGGTGCGCCTGGATCTGGATTAAGGTTTCCATCAGGCGGATCGGCGACAAAGTTCCGCGAAAGCGGATCATACCGATCCGTTAGATCGGGATGGTTGCGATCGAAATTGGTATCAATGATGGCGATCCGAATGCCCTGCTGTCCCTTCTCTTGATCCCATGCTTCAGGAGCGCGGATCATGGGTAAAGCCCATTGCTCGCCATAACGTGGGTCATTAGGCACATCAAACGGTCGGCGTACCCAATGTGGACGGATATACAGCACATCCGCGTCCGTTTTGAGTTGATCGACGGCACGCTGCACCCGTTCGAGCAGTTGCACAGGGGTTGCCCCTTGTTGGTCGCGCAGGCGCAGCACATAGGTATCGGGCACGCGGATAGGGCGCAGATCGGCTCCCACACTGTTGGCTAAGGCACGCGCTTTTTCGATAGATGTACCTGCCCGCATAGTGAGCAGCATCTCACCCGGCACCACATCGTCGGGTGTGAGTGTTTGTGCCACTGCACATCCGATGATCAGCAGCCAGCCAAGCCACAATCGCCACATCGATCTCATCAGCTTCCCTCCCGATTAGTTCGGTTATGGGGCGCGGCGCCTGCGCCCCTACTCCAGAATTGTTCAGACGCTTGAA
Source organism: bacterium HR15 (assembly GCA_002898555.1). Lineage (GTDB taxonomy): Bacteria > Armatimonadota > Fimbriimonadia > Fimbriimonadales > GBS-DC > HRBIN15. The sequence continues at coordinate 24,206 of BEHR01000013.1, read as the reverse complement.
TCGGGTTGCCGTTTCGGCAGAAAATCCGAAATGGCATTCGAATCGTGCCGCCGTTAGGGTGGTGGCGGCAGCTCTTGTGTAGTGAACTCAAAGGGTCGGCTCCACACATAGCGTAATCCGCCCGGTCCAGGAACGGGTCCTGGGTTATCGTTCAGGTTGCGTGCGCCCACGCGCCAGTAGAGCGTGACGCGCTGCCCGACCAGCCCCAATCGGGCAAGCAGCCCCGTTTCGATGTTCAGGCGCTCCGTACTGACGGGGCTACCACCTGCTGCGGTGGAAAGAATCTCAGGGGAGACAAAAGTGCGGTTGCGGTCGCGGAAGGTGGGATCGGCAGAAACCTCGACCCGATAGGCGTTCGCCCCTTCGGCCGCCAGCCAGCTGAAGATGACCTCTTTCGGGTCCACATCCTCACTGCGCTGAACAGGGGTCAGCAGTTGCACGGGCGCAATTGCGGTTGCTTGCCCGGAGCGTACGCGGTCTGACAGCAAGAAGACAATCTGTTGTTGCCCACCGCCACCACCGCCACCTCCACCACCGGCAATATCACGCACTTCACGGTAGACAAGCGCGAGCTGGTAGGTATAGGAACGCCCAGGCGCAATGCCAGGAGCAGTGTCTACTTCTTCCAGCGACAGGTCCTCACTCCCTTCGCGCGGCAGACTGGCGTAGTTTACCACGCGGGGAACCGTCGTGTCGATGAAAGAGTGTTGATTGCCTGGCACCACGCCGATGGGGATTAGATTGCCGTTGCCGTCGACATCAATAAAGTCGGAGCGATAGATTTGCCACTGAATTTGGTCCCGATTGCTTTTCGCAAACAGGGTGGTTTTCCATGAGATGCGGATGATGGGGTCGAAGTTGCCATCGGTGCTTGCTTCAGCGATCACATCCTGTACGGGCGTGTTGCCCCCTGACGAAGCGCGTGCTACACCGAAGGCGATTAGCCCCAGAATAAGCAGAGGACCGAGCGCGCGCAGTGCTTTGTTGCGTTCGGCGCGGGTACGAGGCTCCTCTTTAACCACTTTGCCCGCTTTGACCTTCACGGAGGGCACCTCGAACACGGCACGCGCTTTATCCTCGGATTGAATGCCCTTCAGCGACTCGAGGATAACCCCCACTGCGTCGCTGTCGGACACCTCCGTGATACGGATACGCCCCACTTCCTCGCCGCGCCGAATGACAATCATCTCCATGCCGGGCTTCAGCCCACCGCGAATGCCGCGGTTGAGCAGCACCTCCTTGCCCGCGCGGGTAGTCAGCACGGTCGCTTCGGGAATGGTATAGTTTTGGATGGTGCGTACGGCTTCGAACGCGGCGTTACGGATGGCTTCCAGCACCAGGGTATCGTCATCACCGCTATAACCCGGGCGTGGGTTGCTGAAGCCGGTCACTACCGCGCCATTCACAGGCTCGCCCGAAGCGATGTCGATGACCTTCACGGTGAGTGTCACTTGGGCTTGCTTCGGCGATCCGACAAAGGTGATTGCCTCCACATCGCCGGCGACAATCGATTCGAGTTGCAGCGCGCGTCCCAGACGCAGGTAGCCTGTCTTGCTCAGCGGTGGCGATAGATCGAGGTCTTTGAGTTGTTGCTCAATTTCGCCGCGTGCCAGCACCTCGTAGCGTCCTGTTTTCTGGAACTCGCCCGCCACAGCATCGGTGGCGGCACGCGCGATGCTACCCCCACCGTAGCCGCTTTTGTTCTGAAAATCGATCACGGCGATGCGCGGCAGTTGCACAACCTGCGTTTGTGCCGTCAACATGCTCAGCGGCTGTAGCAGCCAGACAAGGAGCATGCTGGCGACGCCTACCATGCTCCAGCGTGTTGCCCAGATTCGTCGCTTCCGTGTTCTCACTCTGGTCGCTCCTCCTATCAGTGTCTATTTTCTTCGGTTGATGCGTGTTTCCTATCGGGTCAGGATGATGGTCGTGGCGGCGCGCGCCACCTGTCCATCCTCGCTGACAGCCCGAATTTCGATGGTGTAGGCGCCGGGTGGCAGCGCAATGCCCTGTTGGTCGCGCCCATCCCAGCTCACCTGTTGCATGCCTGCGCTGCGCCCCGTGCCGCTCATCAGCTGGCGCACTACTTTGCCACCTGCCAGCACCGTCACCTCGACGCTCGCGTCGCCCGTGAGGGTGAAGGCAATGGTGCGCTGGTTGCCGCGCCCAGTGGTCACCTGCACATTCGCGATGCGCAGCAGTCCCGCGCTGGACGCCATCTCGATTCGGAATCGGCTCACACCGCCCTGTGGGCTGCGGAAGGTGTAGGAGCCGGTGGTGCGCAGATAGCGGCGCGCGCCCGTTTGCAGGTCGACCAGCACGAGGTTCACCGAGCGTGGCAGCTGGTGGATATTCGGCCAGTGCAGGGTGATTTCGCGCCCGGGCTGGGTGGTTTCCACGGTGAACTCCCAGCTCGCGCTGCGAGAGGGCGCTTGTACATCCACACCATAGTAGCCGCTTTGATCGCCCCAGTGGAGGCGTGGCAGGCTGATATAGACATAGTCGCGTCCGACGGGTGGCGGCTTGAGCAGGTCATGCTCCGCGTCGTAGTTGGGCGATGCACCCCGTGAAACCCCGATATAGGCTTGATCCATCAAGTCGCCCGATTGTGCCTGCAGTGTGAGCATCCAGCCCGATGAGGTGGGCGATGTGATGCTGCGGCTTGCTGCTGAACGCGCCCGTGCCGACGGCGAGATGATGAGTGTGGTGTCCTTATAGGCATAGACCCAGTAGCCTTCCCAGATTTTCATGCGGCGGGTAGCGTTGTAGGTGCCGAAGGCATAGCTCCACAGCGCATTCGCGATAATCTGCTTACCCACCGCTGTCGCATTAGACACGGGGGTGTTCGTGTCGGGGTCGATCACCTGAGTCTGCTCCCAGTCGATATCGAAGCGGAACGGCGTACCAATCAGGTTCCAGCCGCGTCGCAGTGGAATCTCGAAGTTGCGCGTCTCATCGGCGGGTGTGCCCTCAGTCGCCAGCGGTAGGTCCTGGGTGGTCTCTATGAAGTAGCCGCGTCCCAGCGCGAAGCGATTGGCGGGCGCATCGGGATAGAAGATGTAGCGGCTGCTCGCTGTGTCCCAGGTGAAGAAGCGGAAGTCGGGGAAGCGGCGCTGGTCGGGCGGCACATCGAGCAGGTCGGCAATGTCCTGCGTGTAGTCGAACGGTGCCGACACCAAGCTGCGCCCACGGAAGAAGGTGCGCAACGGCTGCGACTTGAAGTCGGGCACGGTCGTCGTCTGATTCGGATTCACGGTGATCGTGCGTGTGGGTGGTTCGAAGGTGAACCCTGTTTTGCTTGGGCGCACCTCATAATCGCCCGGCTCTACCGGGTCGATGGTGTAAGTTCCGTCCGCACCGGTGGTCGCGCTGTAGACGGGATTGCCACCAAAGATCAGCTCGATGGTTACACCGGGTTCGGGCGCGCCGCCGAACTTGCGTACCACCCTGCCCGTCACGCGCCCGGGCGGGAGCTTCGCCAGCTGGAAGTTGACCTCCACCTCGCCCTCGCGTGGCACCGTGACGGTCTGCGTATTCGGCGCGAAGCCCGGCGCGGTGGCGGTCACCTGATACTCACCACCGGGCACCTGGAAGCTGTAGTTGCCGTTGGCGTCGGTGAGGGCGGAGCCACGCTCCACATTATTGGCGACGGCAACCACCCGCGCGCCCTGAATAGGCTGCCCATTATCAGCTCGAGTCACGCGTCCTCGTATCGTGCCGGGCAACGGCTCCAGCACGAAGTCTTCCGGCAGGGTGGTGGTCTGACCCCCTTGCACCTGGACATTGCGGAACACGCCGTCGGGCTGCGGACGCACTGGCGGCAGCCGATAGCCACCTAATGCCAGCGAGACCACCTCCACATTCCAGTTGCCCACCGGCACCCGCGGGAGCAGGAAGGTCCCATCGGGATCGCTCAGGGTTTCCACTGTAAGGGATGGGTCATCCACATTGGTTGCCCGCACCAGCGCGTATCGAACAGGCTGGTTATTAATATCGATGACGCGCCCGCTAATCTGCCCGGGTGGGATTTTGAGCATGACCAGATTCACTGCGGTGTCTTCCGCCACCAGCACGACCGTCTCTGGGTGCTGCACGCGATAGCCGGGGCGTTCCGCTTCGACGAGATAGATGCCGGCTTCCAGCCCGAAGATCGTATATTCGCCTGCCGAGTCGGTGATGGCATAACCGACCTCCACTCCCTGAAGGCTGGGTGGTTGCAGCCCTGTGACGCGCACGAAGGCACGCGGCAGCGGGCTGAAAGTGCGTGTTTCAGGGTCATACTCCAACACGCGCCCGCGCAGGATGCTATGCGTCATCCACGCATAGGCGTTGTGCAACACCTTATTGCGAAACGCGTTGCACCAGATAACGCCGCTGGTCTCCTCGTAGCCCGAATCGACCCCTTCCAGCCCAAATGAGAAGAAGACAATCTTGGATTTGTTGGTGGGGTTCTCGTAGTAAGTGCCTGCGCGCTGGCGCTCACGGTTGTTCGTTGCTGTACCCGGATTGGTGTATTTATAGGGGGCGCGTCTGTCGTTCGTGCTGAAAACCGTGTCCAGCCAGATCTGGTTCCACGCGCCGTCGCTATTGATGCCAGGCTGCCCGGGGGGCGTAATGCGCCGGATGATCCCATTGGGCAGCAGAGTGGCAGGATCGGCAATTTGCAATTCGTCGGGATTGTTCTTAACGCCGTTATCCAGAATGAACCAGATGGGTATCCCTGCAGGGTTGAATGCGATGGGGTTCGGGTCGAACACATCCGGGTTGAGTGCGCCGGGGCGGTCCGGGTTGTCTTCAAGACCATCGGCATCCAGCTGGTGGCGCAGACGCGCATAAGGAATAGGCAGCACGACATCCTCCGCGGTATCGAAATCGAACTGGGCTTGCAGCACCTGTTGTAGGAACTGGTTCGCGGTTCCTCCTGCCAGCGTCAGCGCCCAAGCGACATCCTGACCACTGACCACCAGTCGCCCTGCTCCTGCCAAGAAGTTGCGCAGCGTGGTCTGCACCTCGGGGTCCAGGAGGTGTCCTGGGCCTGCCCACAAGTCGCCTGTGTAGGGGCTTGCCCAGATGACGATGCGTTCCGCGTGCAGCTTCGAGCGCGTGCCGCCCCGTAGGTCAGTTGGCTCCTGCTCGTAGCGCGGCAGATAGCCTGCCAGCACCTGAGGCGAAATCGGATTGCGGCACTGCACGCGCCAGATGTCGTACAGATTGCCGTAGGTTGTATTCCCGCCCAGCGTGTCCGAGCGGATGTTGGCAAGGAACACTGTCGGACTTGGGATCGCGCCATCGCCAATGATAGGCTCTGGTGGACTAACCCCTATATCATAAGGGGGCTTTCCAGTGGGGTTATCCGTCCAATAGCTCTCTACTGGCAGCCATGTAGGGCGCCCACCTGCCGAGTCGGGGCTACCAATGAATCCGATGCGATTCTGCACAAACATCTGCCCCGCTGCGTAGTCGGATACCAGCAGGATCTTGTTCGCGCCAACAAACCGTTTGGTGGTGAAGCCCGAAATGTTGTCGTAGATGAACTCATTACCCGCATTATCGCGCACAATCACATCGAGGTAGAAGTCGCTTTCCACATCGGGCGTACGCCAGGTGATTTCCCACCAGCCCGATTGGGTCGGGTCGGGATTGTTAGGATCGTCAGGCACATAGCGCAAGGCTAAGGTATCGTCCAGACTCCCGTTGAAGCCCAGAAAAGACAGTACATAAGGGTCTTTGTATTCGTAAGTTTCAGGGTGAATCGCCTGTTGCCCGATTTCGATGAACACGGGGATAACAATGTTCTGGTTATCCACCACCTCCGCCGAGCTGAGCAGGTAGATTTTGTGTTCCAGCCCCTCAGCATCCTGCTCCGCGCTGTCGGGATCCTTGAACTGGACCCTCACGAACTGCACGCCGCTTTGAAAATCGACCACGCGAATGCGAATGGTGACCTCATCCCCGGGAAACATCTCCTTTGGATGGACCACCGGCAGGATCTCCATCGTGGGGGCGATGGTGTCGCTGGCAAATGTTTCCCAAATGTCGTGCGGACCCTGATTTTGCGCTTCGTTTAGGCGGGTGGAATGGTAGGCGATTCGGTTACGCTCGATGATGGCGGCAGTGGGATATTGCGCACCGGCAAAGGTCTCTGGGTCGCCTGGGTAGTTTGGGCGTGCTAAGGCGGGCGTGCTGGTGTCTGTTGTCAGGGACACAGGCACCGCGCCCAGCTCTTCGGAAATGAGTGCGCTCATGCGGTAGATATCAAAGATGTTATTCAACACATCGATGCTGTTTGCCGGTGCCAGTCGCTGGTGGCGACCCAAGTTGTCCAGCGATTTACGGTTGGAGGCAAAGAGAATGAGGGTCGCTCCCGCTGCGGTTGTCACCCATGTTGGCTGGCGATCTTGGGGGCGGTTGCCGCCGTTATCTACGAAGTTTGTCCACTGCACGATATTGAGTGTTTGGGTGTTGATAAGAAAGATATAGCTGCCGCCATCGGCGAAGGTGCGTGCGAAGGCGACTTGGTCGCCCGCGGGCGACCAAGAAGGTTCGATATCGTTTTGCCCCGGATCAGGGTGGGTGATGCGGCGGAAGAAGCGCCCGTCGTCAAAGGGTCGCCCATCGGTGCGCGCCATGTACAGGCGGAACCGACGATCGGCAGGCGTTTCACCTGCCTCCAATCGGTTCGATGAAAAGACCACCAGATTGCCCCCGGGGCTGAGTGTCGGATGCAGATTTTGGGTCACGCCATCGTTGTCGGTGGTCAGCAGTACGCGCTGATTGGTCGTCAGATTGCGAATGACGATATTATAGCTGCCAGCGGCGGAGCGGGAGGCATAGGCTAAGATATGCCCGTTCTGATTCACGCTCGGCTGAATCTGGGAAGAGAACTGTTCATCGGGCGTGTCGCCTGTAATCCGCACATAGTTTGTGAGCTGCCCCAGATCTGGATTGCTGCCATCGTCCAGATCACCGCGCCAGATGTGGTAAAAAGGGCCGGGGTTAGCCAGTCGCCCACTGGTGTCCACGCCGGTCGCGTTGCTGGCAAAGAACATGCGGGTGGCACGCGAGGCATAGACAGGGTGCAGCTCATCGGTGGGTGCGTTCGTCAGGTCGCGGTCCCAGCGGGGAGCGCGTGTGCGCTGCCCCGATTGTGTCCGGCGTATCTCATGAAATCGCCGTGGGTCGAACAGCCCGCTCTTTTGCCATTGAAGGTTCCCTTCAAAAGATGAGAAAAGAGGAACCTCTTTATAGTTCTGGCGTGGGATCGTGCGCGGACGCTGGTTCGGCAGCGTGTGCCGATTCGGTCGGTTGCGATAGACCTCTTCCCACGGGCGCTGGTTCGCATTATCTTGTTGCCCGAAGGCGACCGTGCCAATGATCAGTGCCGTTAGAATCAGCCACCATCGTTTGACCACTGTGCTTAAACCTCCTCTTCTCCGCGTTTCCACTTCGACAGCTGTTCTCTTGTTCCTTTTTGACGGATGAACCGCTCCAAAGGTTGCGCCTTACCAAGCACTGGACGCCCAGCAAGTATACCCCAAACCCGCTCTATCGACCGATGGATGCCCAGATGCGGCGCACTTGCCGTTCCACCTCGTCCAACGAGCAGTGGGTGCGCACCACCCAGTCGGCAAAGGGCACTTTGGCGCGGGTGGGCAGTTGTGAGCGCAGCATCTGGCGGGCAAGGCTTGGTGCAATCCCTCGTGCCAGCAAACGCGCCTGCTGTAATGCCGGTGTCGCCTGCACCACGATAATCCGATCGAACCAGTTCTGCAAGCACACCTCGATCAGCAGGGGCACCTCGATAAAGAGCGGCGCGGCAGACGCTTCGCCCTCCAGATATGGCTGAATGGCATTGAAAGCGGCGGGATGCAGTAGCCGATTGAGCCGCCGACGCATGAACGGGTCGCCAAAAGCAAGCTGCGCTAATCGCTCGCGATCCAGCTCGCCCGTTGCCGTGATAATCGTCTCTCCGAACTCCTTGCGCAGTTGTTGCCATAGGTCCGTCCCTGGACGCAACAGGGTGGCGACGATCGCATCGCTACTGATCGTCTGGCCACCCAGCGATTCGAACAGACGCAAGACCGTTGTCTTGCCTTCGGCGATGCCGCCTGTGATCGCAATGCGCACTCCCATCTCGCGCGGTGGCGAGGAAGCGGCGATAAAATCTTTGCCTCCACGATAGCCCAAACTTTTCTTCTCCAACCCAGCGCAAAATTTTGCATGTGGGTTGGAGGAAAGCTTTTTTGATGCAGAGTGCAAAGGTCTCATTCAGCATTTGTCGCCTCTTGTTCGCCAGCCTGTTCCTCGATTCCTGCTTGCGTGCGCGATTCCTGCTCCTCGGTGGCGATTGGTGCAGGTTTTTCAGCATCAGCCGATTCCACTGTTTGCGCAGGTGTTTCCGAGGGGCTGTCGCTGCTTGGCTCGGCGGTGAGGCTCTGCTGAAGCTCCTGCAGTTGGGACTGGAGCCGTTCGGCGATGGTGAAGCCGGTGCTTCGTCCACCTTGCGCCGCGCGTTGGCGTGCATGCTCTTGCATCGCGCGTTGGTCTTCCACGGCGCGGACACTCAGCACCATGCGTCGGCGGCGTGGGTCGATTTCGATGATACGCGCCTTGACGGTCTCACCTTGTGAGACCACCTCCTGCGCGCTACGGACGCCACGCTTGCTGGTCAGCTCCGAGAGCGGGATGAAGGCTTCGATCCCTTCAGGCAGCTTGGCGAAGGCGCCGGTGCGTTCCACACGCGAGATAGGCAGCTCCAGGGTTTCGCCTTCGCGATAGTGCTGGGCGACTTCGGACCATGGGTCGGGCAGCACCTGGCGGCGGCTCAGAGCCACTTTGCCCCGATCCGGCTCCAGACGGATGACGACCACTTCGATCTCCTCGCCGATTTTGAGCGCCTCGCGGGGATGCCCGATGCGTGTCCAGCTGATTTCGCTGACATGGAGCAGCCCCTCGTAGCCGCCAATATCGACGAACGCGCCGTAGCCGGTGAAGCGTTTGACCTTGCCTTTGAGCCGCTGTCCCACTTGGAGTTGGCTGAAGATACGCTCCCGCTGTTCCCGCTCGGCTTGCTCTCGCTGGCGACGCCGCTCCTCTTCCGCTGCGATGTTGGATGCGACCGCCTTGCGCTTCTCGTGGTCCAGATCGATAATCTTGATAGGCAGTGTTTCCCCGATGAGGCGATCCAGTTGTTGGGGCGGTATTTTGCGGGCGATGAGGCTGGCGGGCACGAAGCAGCGCACGCCGATATCGACCACCACGCCACCCTTGACCCGCTCGGTGACCATCGCCTCCAGCGTCTCTTGGCGTTCGTAGGCTTCCACGATGCTCTGCCAGAGCCGTTCGAAATCTGCCAGCCGTTTGGACAGCACGGGACCGCCCTCTTCCCCGCGGGGGCGCACGACCATGACCTCGATCTCGTCGCCCACCTGCACCACTTCCGATGCGGAGCTAATCGGCTCTTGCGAGAGTTCGGGCAGGGGGATTCGCACCTCCGTCTTGGTGCCGACATCCACCAGCGCGCCTTCGCGGTCCACTTGCACAACGGTCGCCCGCACGATCTCGCCCTCCTCGAAGGAGCGGAAGCTCTGCTCCAGCGCTTCCTCCATCGAGATGTCCTCTTCTTGGGGTCGCGGCTTGCTGGGTGGCTCGCTTGCTTGCGAAGGGGCGTTGGTGTCGGCAGCGACCGTTTCGGCAGCTGCGGGCGTCGCCTTCGCCGATTCGCTGGCTGTCGTCAATGCCGAGACACCAGGCGACTCGTCCATCGCGTTCTCGGCTTCACCCGAAGTGGGGAGCCTTTCAGGCGCGTCGGTACTTGTCGTCTCTTGCACGGGTTGTTGCTCGTCGTATGGCATCATGTTCTAACCTCCTCGTCTGCAAAGTTTTTTTTTCTCCAAGGTACCCCTCTGGGTAGACCCTGTGTCTGCACTGGCTCGCAACTCGCTACTCGCTTTTTTTAGGATTCGTCGCGTTGTTCCCGATTCCTGCCTCTTCCTCTTGGAATGCTTATGGGAATCGTCGTTGACCGTTAATCCATGTGCCTTCGACCTGTTGGTGTTCAGCGTTCCAGAGAATAAAATCGGCGTCGGCGCCGGGGCGCAGCGTGCCTTTTCGTCCTTCCAGTCCTAAGGCGCGTGCCGGGTTCGCGCAGCAGAGCATCGAGGCGAGCGTTAGTCCGAAGGTTTCGCTGCAGTGGCGCAGGCAGGTGTCCATCGCGACGGTACTGCCTGCCAGCGAGCCATTTTCCACGAGGCGGGCAGCACCCGCTTGCACCACCGCCGCATGCCCCCACAGCTCGAATCGGTAGCCTTCGGGCATGCCGACGCCCGTCGTGCCATCCGAGATGCACAGCACGCCCTCCGACCCCTTCGCCCGCACCAACAGCCGTGCGGCAGCGGGATGGGTATGCACATGGTCCCAGATAAGTTCGGCTTTGAGTTCGGGATGGGCAAGCACCGCGCCGACGGTGCCCGGCTCGCGATGCTGGAACGGGCGCATAGCATTAAAGCAGTGGGTGGCGTGGCGTGCGCCCAGATCGATGGCGCGGGTAACCTCTTCGTAGCGGGCGTCGGTGTGTCCGATGGACACGAGGATGCCCTGCTCGGTCAGGAAGCGGGTCAATTCGTAGCCCCCTTCGATTTCGGGCGCGAGGGTCACAATTCGCACCTCTTCCAGCAGGGCACCCAGCGCACGCTCCAGCTCAGCGACGCTCGCGGGGCGGATATATTCGGGCGGTTGCGCGCCTGCCCGCAGGGGGTTGATGAAAGGTCCCTCTAAGTGGCAGCCCAGCACCTGCGCGCCTTCCGAACCGTACTGACGCACCGCCTGCGCAGCGCGAACGGTCGCCCGAATCGCCTCCCACGGCGCGGTCAGGGGCGTCACCAGAAACCCCGTAACGCCATAGCGCGTTAGATGACGGGCAACGGCTTGGACCGCCTCCTCGGTGCCCTCCATCAGGTCGCGCCCGCCACCCCCATGAATGTGAATATCTATCATGCCGGGCAGCACGACACGGGTGCGCGCATCGATATCCGGTGGCTCGATGGATAGCTCCCTATTATTAAAGGATTCCCAAGCCACGATGCGCCCTTTATCGATTCGCAACGCCACATCCCGATAGAGCTGCCCATCGGTGATCAGCTGCCCGCAAAAGACGCGAAACGCCATCGGGCAAGATTGTACCTTACAACCTATGCTCCAGTTGCTGGGTGATGTCTCCGTAATAGCGGCTCAGTGCTTGCAGCAGGCGTTTCACCTCGGGATTGCGTTGGGCGATACTATGGAGGTGCCCTTCACGCACGAGGCGGCGCAGGATCATATAGAGCGCGTCCGGCTTGCCTGCTTCTGCCACGCGCAGTGCGCCCTGTAGGTAGCGTTCGGCATAGGCGACGGCTTGGGATGCGTTCTGGTTCATCGCTTGCAGCAGCAGTCCCGCCATCGCGCCAAAGAGGGTCATCAGTTCGTCCTCGCGCAGTCCCGTGTCCACCTGCACTTGACCTTTTAGCACGGCTTCTGGGTCGGGGATGCGCAGTTGGCGCAGGTGCGTCAGGAACGGGGTGGCTGCCCCGCTGCCTATTGCGCCGCGCACGAGGTTTACGAAGGGGCGCGTTTGGCGGTCGGGCGCGTTTGGGTGTGGCGCGTGCCCCAAAACATCGCAGCTTGCCATGAGCGCAATCGCATAGTCCCATGTGCGTGGACTGGCGAAGGCATACTCGCCCTCGGCGGGTTGCGTCATCTGCATCTGCGGGCTGCGCTTGAGGAAGCCGGCGACGACCGCGCGCCAATAAAAGAGGCGCGCCTCGTGGTCTTTACGCTCTATCCGAATCTGTGGGGCGGGGTCGAACTGGCCCTGTTCCAGCGCCGCGCGATAGGCTTCGCTGGGCAGCTCCCAGTGGATATGCACGAAACGGTTCGCCAGTGGGGGGCTGAGTTCCCATCCGCTGGCGGCGATTTCGGGCGGGTTCGCTGCCGCCGCGATGCTCACCTCGTTCGGCAGCGCATACGCGCCCAGCCGACGCTCCAGCACCAAGCGCAGCAGCGCAGCCTGCACCGTCGGCGGCGCAGTGGTCAGCTCGTCCAGAAACAGGATGCCCCGTTGGCACCGTTCGAACGGCTCCACCCACTCAGGCGGGGCGAAGCACACCCTGCCGTCGCGCAGCATCGGTAAGCCGTTGAAATCGGTCGGGTCGTGCAGCGATCTGCTCAAGGGCTTCCTGCGCTGCCCAGCGCACACCCCAATCCCGCGACGCTTCTCTCAGCGCGGGCACAGCAGATATATCGCCTATCTCCCCCGACGCCCAACACGCTGCCTCGCGCACCCTCCACCCACTATCCCCCAACGCTTCTCTCAGCGCAGGCACGGCAGCCGAGCCGACCTGTGCCAATGCCTCCACCACCGCCTTGCGCAACTTCGGACCACGCTCCCGCACATACGCGCTGCAGGGCGACATCAAGCCAAAAGCGTGCCCCAACAGCTCACTGCAGGGGTTCTGCACAATCTCCCAGTTCTCCCAGTCGTGAATGCGTAATCGGACAGGATGCTCCTGCCCCTCCACGCACGGTACCTTGACTTCCACTTCGGGCAGTTGTGCCGACATCGGTAAATACCCCCTTGTGCGTACAGTATACCTTGCGAGGGCAAGCCTCTATGCGCTAATCACAGAGGACCCGGAGAATAAAGAGAACACGGAGGACGCAGGGGACCCAGCGAAGGCAAGGAGGAGGCAAGCAAGGAGGTTTCTGTGAACTTTGTGTCCTCTGTGGTTCACCTCTTTGTACTCACGGGCGGTGGGGATACGGGCGTTGCAGGGGTTCAGGTATACTGCAGAAGGGAAAGTCAATAGGATATGGGGATGAATCGATGATGCGAATCGCGCTTGGCATAGCTGGATTGGGAATGTTTGTACTGGTGCTGCTCGCCTTCTTCTGGGTGCCGCCTGCGAAGGGTTTTCAGGATCCTGGCTCGGCACGGATTATCCTGTTTCATGTGCCCGCCGCGATGATCAGCGTGTTCTGTTTTTTGGCGGGTGGCTTTTTCGGGTGGCGCTATTTGCGTCATCGGCAGCTGCTGGATGATGCCCGTGCCGTTGCGGCGAATGAGGTCGGTATGCTGTTCGCCATTCTCACCACGCTGACGGGCATGGTGTTTGCCAGTCAGCAGTGGGGCAAGCCGTGGCATTGGGACCCGCGCCAGACGACCATTTTGATCCTGCTGTTGATTTATGCAGCCTATTTTGCCCTGCGCGCGGCATTAGAGGATGATCGTCAGCGAGCGTTGCTGAGCGCGGGCTACACGGTGTTTGCCGCGCTGACGGTGCCTCTGCTGGTCTTTGTGCTACCGCGCTTGCCCGCGATTGCGGAGCGGTCGCTGCACCCCAGCAATGTGCTGGCTCGCAAGGAAGGGCTCGACTGGTTCTATCGCAGCGGGGTCTATCTGGGCTTTTTGACTTACGGTGCGCTGTCGCTGGTCCTCTATCGGTTGCGTATCACGCTGGCACAATTGGAGGGACAGATCCATGAACTGGCAGATCGCGTTAAGCATGAGCATCGGCATCGTGTGGGTTGGCATCTTCATCTATCTGCTGTGGCTTCACGCACGGACCAGGAAGCTGGCGAGTGAGGTGGAACGGCTGACCCAGCAGCATGGTCCGGTGGACTAAGTGGTTGCCTGCGGGAGGCGATGCGCCTTCGGCTCGGCAGGAGCCAGTGGATAGTTCGGGAGTTGTGATCAGGGCTTCTGCTTGGGCGTAATCACCAGTTCGCCTATCGGCATGCCGTTGCGCTCGCTGGAGAATGCCTCCACGCGCTGCGTCTCCTCGCCCAGATAGACGATGACCCGTTCATGGTTGCGTGCGAGGGTGTGATAAGAGTCATCCTCTGCTTCCAGGAACACATTGCCTTCGAGCGTCAGCGTCGATTGCTCGGCATCATAGGTTGCTTTGCGGGCGCGGGCGTTCAGCGTGCCGAACGGTTTTGGGCGCGCATAGCGCACCGTCACGCCCTGATCGGCAACTGCCTGCTGCAGCAGGGCTTCGTTGCGCTCGTTATAGCCCAGCTGCGCCTGCAGTATGTTCGCTTCGATGACCAGGTGTTGGTCGGGCGCCTCGATGCGCACGGGCAGTTGCCGACTGCGAAACAGCTTCAGCTGGTAGGTTCGCGTTTTCGGCTGGCTCTCGGCGGTGTACCGCTCATATCCAGTGATGCGCACCTTGCCGAACTGGATTTGACGCGCACGCTCCTGTGGGGGTTGGGTCTGTGGCGTTAGAAGGGGTAGCCAGAGGAGCAGCGTCATCCCGATTGCCCATCGTTGCATGGTCATTCTCCTCCCCAGGCGCGTTGTAAGGCGGTGTCCAGCGTGAGGCGTTCATCGCGCAGCACGAACTCGCCCCACTGGATGATGACATTGCCCGTCGCGATGATTTTATCCGCGCGTGCTTGCCACAAGATGCGGTCGGCTTGCAGGCGGGCGCGACTGACATTGGAGATGGCTCGCACATTGCCCCACGCTTCCACCTCGCGCCTTTCGGAATGGGCGCGGGCGTAGCGAGCCGTGAACTTCAGCACGGGCTTACCCTTCTGATAGAGCCAACCTTGCACCTCCGTAAGCGTGCCCTCTGCCTGCTGGTTGTCCGATTGCCCCTGCAACGCCTTTGCCTGCAGCTTCCAGAGCGTGTTGCCCTGCTCGTCCTGCTGTGCCAGCAACGGTTGCACCACCCGATAGCGTGCTTCAGGCAGATTGCCTGATGTCGCCTGTTCGTCAGGACGGGGCTGCCGAGGGGGCTGTGTAGGCTGACACGCGCAGAGCCAGAGGGCAAGGAGCCAGCAGCCACCTCCTAATCGCCACGCGCTAAACTCCATTCGCCACGCACCTTTCGCCCTTCGCCCTTCGCCACTCGCCATCCGCCACCATTTTACCCATTTTAGCAGGGAACCGAGAAGCGTTCTCGAATGTTCTTTGAGGAGGAGGGATATGCGATGCGAAGAGCCACTGTGGGAATCGCCTTACTGTTGACGCTGGGTGCAGCCGTTGCCCAGGAGACGATGAAGTGCCCGTCCTGCGAGGCACGCGGCGAAATCGCCAAGATTCTGACCAACGCGAAGCAACCTGCCGACTGGGTGAAGGTGCATGACGGCATCCTCTGGGTCGTGCAGGGACGCAACGAGGAGGAGGGCAAAGCTATCCAAAAGCAGTTGGATACGCTTGCCAAAGCCATGAAGGACGAGAGTGTCGTCGTGTGCAGCGAGTGCCAGATGCAACGCAGCGTGCTGCGCTCGCTCGATTGGGAGATTGTCAAGACCAAACGCGGCGGGATTCTAATAGCGACCAGCACCGACGCGACGATGGTCACTATGCTCCATCAGTACGCGGACGAGCAGCAACGCATGCAGGGGCAACCCACGCCCGCCACTCCTGTCCGACCGACGCCCCAAGCGGAGCCGGCGACCCAAGGCGGCACGAAGGAGTTCGCCGGCAAAGGCGATGGCATCAACACCTGCCCAGTCAGCGGAGAACCCGTGAACAAGGATATTTGGGCGGAGATCAAGGGGCGCAAAGTCTACTTCTGCTGCACGAACTGCCGCTCGAAGGCACTCAAGGACCCAGATAAGTATATTCGCTGAGAGCCGTGTGGCGCGTGCTGGTGCTGAACGGTCCGAACCTGAACCTGCTCGGCACACGCGAGCCGCATCTGTACGGTGCGGAAACGCTGGAACAGATTGTCGAGCAGGTGCGCCAGCACGCCACTTCCCTCCAGATGGAGATTGAACACCTGCAATCCAACCATGAGGGCGCATTGATCGATGCGGTTCACCAGGCGCAGGGGCGTGTGCATGGCATGATTCTGAACGCGGGCGCGCTCACCCACACCAGCTACGCCCTGCGCGATGCCATCGCCGCTGTCGGAATCCCCACCATCGAAGTGCATCTGACGAACATCTACGCGCGCGAGACATTCCGGCACCACTCGGTGATTGCACCCGTATGCATCGGGCAGATCAGTGGCTTTGGGGGATATGGCTACCTTCTCGCCTTGCAGGCGTTGCACCATCTGCTGGCAAAGCAAACCTCATCTGATTCCTCTCAAGGGAGCGCCAGATAACTCTACGCGCCTTGACCCAGCACCTGAAACTCGTAGGTGCCCGAATCGATTTCGAAGCGCACCCAGTGGGCATCATGTTCGCCACCGCGAATGGTCGGGCGCGAGCGGCACAGTCGCCCCTCTTGCCAAATTACCATGTCGCGCTCCACAATGGTGGGCCGTTGAAATTCCATCGTGGGCAGGTAGAGCGTCGCATGGGCGCATGGCGGGACGGTTAATATCAGGTTCAATCGGCTTGGGTGACGCTCCCAGCGGCAATAGACCCGCCCCAGGGGGGTCTGCACACGCGCTTCCGCCCAGATGAGATCGCCCAAAATATGGGGCTGCACCATGAACCTGCGCCAGCCTTGCAACGGGCGCAGCCCGGCGAGGGTCTCGTAGAACCAGCTGCTGATGAAGCCGAACGCAGGATGATTATGGGAGTTCATTCCCGGCCCGGTTGCCAGTCGCCACAGCTCCCAGATGGTGGTCGCGCCGTTTTCGATCATAAAGCCCCAGCTCGGATAGGTGCGCTGGGTGGCGACTGTGTATGCCAGCTCGCCTTGACCATGTTGCACCAGGGTATCCAGCAGGAAGCGCGTGCCGATGAAGCCTGTTGCCAGATGCCCACCATAACGCTCGCGCAGGGAATCGACCAGCCCTTGCAGTACCGTCGCCCGGTGTTCGGGTGGGGTCAGCCCGATGGCGAGTGCAAGCACATTCGAAGCTTGCGTGCCCTCGTCATATTGCCGCCGTGACGGGTTGAAAAATTCCTGGTGGAAGGCGCGCGCAACGCGCTCGAACACCCGTTGGGCATAAGTCTCCTCGCGGCGGTCGCCCAGCACATGCGCGATCTGTGCCACTAATCGCGCAGTGAGCGCGTAGGCAGCGGTAGCGACAAGGGGTTTGGGAGTGCCCTCCTCCACTGCCACCCAGTCGCCATAGTAGCAGCGTGATAGGATGCCGCTGGGTGCTTCGCGCACCAGCGAGCGCAGATAGCGACGCACGCCTGCATAATGCTCGCGCAGCAACGCGCTATCGCCCGTATGCTCATACAGGGTCCACAATATCATTGGGTACGCCAGCGACCACATCGGGTCGCCTGGACGCGAGCCGAACACGAAGGGAACAGTGTCGGGGATGGAGCCATCGCGCCCCTGCTCATCAGCTATATCGCGCAGGAATTTGCGGTAAGCCTGCTCCGCTTCGAAGTTAAACAGCCCTGCCGCCGTGGTCATATGGGCATCACCCAGCCAACCCTGTCGCTCGTCGCGCTGGGGACAGTCGGTCGGAATCGAATGGAAGTTCGTGCGATAGCCCCACACCGCGTTCTGCTGAATCTGGTTGAGCAGTGGATTGGAGCAGGCAAAGGCACCGCGGCGAGCAAAATCGGTATGCACCACGCGCCCCTCCAGCGCGAGAATCACGGGTTCCGCTGCATGCGCTTGCCCTTCGGGCGGTTCGACCTCCACCTGCACATAGCGGAAGCCGTGATAGGTAAAGCGCGGTTCATATTGCTCGGCGCGCCCACCCCGCAGGATATAAACATCGGTGGCTTTCGCACTGCGCAGATTCTCCTGATTGACCGTGCCGTCGGGATAGAGCAGCTCGGCATGGCGCAGGATGATTCGGGTGCCTCTTTCACCCTGCACACGCAGCCGACACCAGCCGCTGAAGTTCTGCCCGAAATCATACACGCGCACGCCTGCTTTAGGTTGCAGCACCTGCACGGGCAACCATGTTTCCACCACGCGGATCGGTTCGTGCATACGCGCGCTCAGTTGCATGGCGCGTGGCATGCGCACAAGGCGGGCGCGTTTCCATTCGCCCCGCTTCATTCGAAGGTTGGGTGCTGCCCAGCCCCGTTGATCCAGCCGCGCATCATACACCTCGCCCCCGTAGAGCGAGTTCTCCAGGATGGGGCTTGGATGCCAGCGCCAGTCGGTATTGGTCGCGACGACGAGCTGCCTGCCGTCTATCAGTTCGATTTCCATCTGCACGAGCAGGCATGGCGGACCTTGCCACCAGCCCTGCCCGACCAGCGCACCGACCGCGTTCCGCCCCGCGCGCAGCAAGTGGGTAATGTCATAAGTGGCGTACTCCACGCGCCGCTCGAAGCGTGTGAAAGAGGGTTCCAGCACCGCATCGCCCACCCTGCACCCATTCAGGTAGAGTTCGTAATAGCCCAGCCCGGTCGCATAGGCGCGTGCCGAACGCACAGGAGCAGGCAAGTCAAACTCGTAGCGGAAGCAGGGGCACAGCGTTGCAGGCGGGCGATGCACCGGGTCACGACACACACCGACGGCTGGCTCGCGCGCTACCGAAGGAGCAATCCACTGTGCTTGCCAGTCGGTTGGGTGCAGCAAGCCCATCTCGAACCATGCAGGTTCGCTCCACGCGCTTATCTGCCCCCGCTCATCCTGTACACGCACGCGCCAGTAGACGCGCTGTCGGCTCTGCAGCTGCGGACCGCCATAGGGGATGCCTGTCGGGTCGTCGCTTGCTTGCCAACCCGTATCCCACAAGTCGGGCTGGTCATGCAGCAGCCGTTCGCGCGTGCTGGACGCCTGCAGATGATAGGCGCGCTGGCGTGCACCACGCCGGCTGGTCTGCAGCTGCCAGCTGAGGCGGGGCGGATTGCGATCGATCCCCAGAGGGTTCGTCAACCCTTCCGTGCGTAAGCGTATGATTTTCATTTTTAGTTTTGGGCAGACACGGAGGTCTGCCCCTACACGCCAGGAGGTGCGCCCTCCATTTATGATTCTCCGTTGGAGGTGCGTTTGGCTGCCTGTTCGATGAGCGGTTTCACTGTGGTGGCGGGCAGAATGAACATCGTTGTACCGCCTTGACCGCCGAAGCTCATGGAGAAGCCGAAGTCGCTCTCGTCATCTTGCTTCAAGCCGTGCCCCATCAGCACCGCGACGCCCACCGCCTCGCCCGAAAGCGTGTAGACGGGCAAGCCCAGCTCGCTGATGTTGCCCTCCATCAGGAACGCTTTGCGCGGCTTGCTCACCTCGCCAATCACGCGCCCACTGGAGAAGTAGGGCGCATAATCGAAGCCCTTCGGCAGGCGCGACACCGTGTAAAGCTCCTGACCAATCGAGAGCGGTGCCTCCTTGAACTGGATAGGGGTGAGCACGCGCCCCTCCAGGTCCTTGATTTTTAGGAATGCCAGCCCCAGCTGCGAATCGGTCGCCACGAGGGTCGCCTCATACTCCTTGCTCTCTTGCCCAAAAATCACTTTGAAGCTTTGGGGAATGAGCTTGAGGTCGAACCGCTCCTCCTGCTCCGCCTCGATGCCCATCATCTGTTTGAGGCTCTCAGCGGTAAGGGGCATCGCGGAGAGCAGCACCAGTCCATCGGCAGAGACAATCGCGCCCTGCATGCTGAACTTCTGCTCGCTCGACTGGCTCTCGTCGCCCGATTTGAACTCGTACTTCATCACTACACGCACCGTGACGATGCTGGGCGACACTTTCTCCAGCAGCTGCTTGTGTGAATTAGGAGCCTCCTGCGCAAACAGAACAGAGAGGCTCATGAGCCAGAGTGTAAGCATGGTCCTCATCTCGGTCTTCCTCCTATGGGGTGAGTTGTTTCCAGTCCGGCTCCAGAAAGACGAAGTGGGTGTCGTTCTCGCGCCGAACAAAGAGGATAATGACGGATGGTCGCTGTTTGATAAGAGCGTCCATCACCCGTTGAAACTCTTTCGTATCGTGAACGGGCTGCTCGTTGATGGCGAGGATAAGGTCGTTCAGGCGCAATCCGCCCAGTTGCGCCCAGCTGCCGTTCGCCACCTCTACCACGATCACGCCCGTTTGGTCTTGGCTCCAGCGGTTGCGCATGCGGTCCATCGGGGTGACATCGCGCACGGCGAATTCCAGCTCCTTCTGGCGGATGGTACGGGTGGTCTGAGCGGAAGCGGGTGTCGGTTCCAGCCTCACGATAATCTCCATCTGCTGGTTGCCCCGCAGGAGGGTCAGTTTCGCCTGCTCGCCGATGGTGAGCTGTTCGATGCGTCGCTCCAGATCGCGGGCATCCTGCACGCGCGACGCTTCGAGCGGCTCGCCGTTTAGCGCGATAATGATATCGCCCACCTGCAGTCCCGCCTTGCTCGCCTCGGACCAGGGCAGCACTTCGGTGATGCGGAAGCCCTTCAGGTCGGGCTTGCCCAGCGATTCAGCGACCTGGCGCGTGATGACCTGTGTGCGCACTCCCAGCCACGGTTTGGGCAGTTCGGTGCCGGGGCTGGGTTCGCTGGGCGGTTTGTTGCGCACCGCACTCAGGATAATCTCCTCCTTACGCTGGAAGGTGATGGGGATTAGCTCCTTGCCCTGAAAGGCTTTGAGGGCAGCTTGGAGCTCATCTAAGTTGCGGATGGGACGGTCGCCCACCTTAAGGAGAACATCGCCGGGGCTGGGGCTCGGCTCCGCGCTGTCCATCGGGTAGCCCGGTCGGATCCCTGTGATGAACACGCCCTGCTTCGGTAGTTTGCGGGCGTAGGCGAAGGGGCGGGTGATGTCCCGCGCGGTGAAGCCCAGCTCGCGGAACTCCATCTCCTTGCCATAGTACGGCTCCATGCGCTCCACAGTGATTTTCAGCTTCATGCGCTTGCCCTTGCGCTCCACCTCGGCCACGACCGTTTTGCCAATAGGCAGATCCGCCATCTGCTGATAGACGAGGGGCACCTCTTCCAGAAAACGCGCCCGCACCGACTTCCCATTTAGGCTCAGCAGAATGTCGCCCGGCTTCAGTCCCGCACGCTCAGCAGGTGATTCGGGCGTGACGGAGGCGATGAGCGTGCCCGTCTGCCTCCCTAACTTCTCCACAGGCAGCACGGAGATCCCAATCCATCCACGCTCGATCTTGCCTGTGCGCAACACCTGACGCAGCACCTTGCGAGCGATATTCGACGGGATGGCGAAGCCGACGCCCATGCCGCCAAGCTGGTTGATGCCGACCACCTCACCCCGCAGGTTGACCAGCGGTCCACCGGAGTTGCCCGGCAAAATGAGCGCGTCGTGCTGAATCCAGCGGGTGAGCATGCCAGAACGGTCGCCTTTCTCGAACTCCACGGCTTCAATCCGTGAACCGACCACATCGGTGAAGACACGGCGCGGATTGGATACAATCCCTAAGGTGACGGAAGAGGAAAGCAGCAATGGATTGCCCATCGCCAGCACATAGTCGCCTGTTTTCACCGTGTCGGAGTCGCCCAGTGGAGCAAAGGGTAGAATGCGCTTCGCTCGTTTGGAACCCACCTTCTCGTTAGGGAACTGAATCTGGAGGATGCTCAGGTCCGTGAGTGGGTCATGGGCAACGACACGCGCTTCGAACCGCTCGCCTGTGCCCAGAGTGCAGAAGATACGCACTGCGTTCTCCGCCACATGGTAGTTGGTCAGCACAACGCCGCCGGGCGTGACAATCACCCCACTCCCACCACTCAGCCCGTACTGGGCGCGCCCGCCATCGTAGTAGCGGGTCACGGTCAGAATGTTGACCAGCGCAGGAAAGACGCGGTCGCGGGCGCGTTCAATATCGCGACGCAAGGCATCGTCTATCGGGCGTCGACTCTGAATCGGTTGGGCAATCCCCGCGAGCGCAAAGACGCTCCATAAACTCCACAAGAGCGCAGTCCTGATGTGCATCGTTTCTTCCCTATTGGGAAAGTATACCCCTCTCTTGCGGACGAAGAACGACCCAGCGAGCAAAATTTTTTCTCCGACTTAGACGGGATAAGGGGTGCGGGGCTTGTGCTTCGCCCAAACACGCCACTATGCGCCAAACTTCTCTTGGATGCCCATTAGCTGAGTTAAGATAGGCACCAGGTCGCGTCCACGCAGGCGTCCCAGCCCGCCTCGCATGCAGGCGCGTTCATGAAAGACCTGCACCTCGTCGCCGCGCAAGTCGGGTCCCCAGATAAGAAGCGGCACCGGGTCACCCGAATGGTCGCGCACGGAGCAGGGCGTGGAATGATCGGCACTGAGGGCGAGATAGAAATCGTGCCCCACCGTCTCCAGCATTAGACGCAGCATCGCGTCCATCCGCTCGATCACTTCCACCTTCTGGACGGGGTTCCCATCGTGCCCACACAGGTCGGGCGCCTTCACATTACACAGTACAAAATCGTAGGTCTGCAGCGCCTGAACCAGGGTGCGACCCATGCTCATCAGGTCCGAATCGAGCCCGCCAGTGGTGCCTGGGGCATCCAGGATATCCATGCCGACGAAGCGGGCGATGCCGCGGATCAGCCCCGTTTCGACGACGGCAGCAGCCCGAACGCCGTGCCGGGCAGGAAAGGGTTCCAGATGGGGTGCAACCCCTGCCCCGCGTGGCAAAACGATATTGGCAGGTAGCAGCCCCTGCGCCACCCGCTCCCGATTGATGGGGTGGTCCTTGAGCCGCTCATAGGAGAGGCGCACGAAGGCATTCACGACACGCGCAGTGCGCGCCGACGCTTCGTCGTCTGGATCCAGCGGACGACATTCCGCCACCCGCTCGCCTTCTATGTGAGGGTCAACATCGCTGATGCGCGCACCCAAACCCTCTCCTCGCAGCACCAGCGCGCCCCGGTGCGCCACCGATTCCTTGAAAAAGCACTGCACTCCCTCGATCTCGACCCCATTCAACACGGCAGCTAATTGCTCCGTGCCCTGCGTGATGCGTCCAGCGCGGCGGTCAATCACGCGCCAGTTCTCATCGACGGTGCTGAAGTTGCAGCGCAGGGCAATATCGCCACCGCGTACCTCCATGCCGATGCCCAACGCCTCAAAGGGACCGCGCCCGGTGTAGACCTCATAGGGATCGTAGCCCAGCAGCGCGAGATGCGCCGTGTCGGAACCAGCACGAATGCCCGGCGCAATCGGGTCCATCAGCCCGCACTCGCCCTCCCGCGCAAGGCGGTCCATCGTCGGCGTGTGCGCCGCCTCCAGCGGCGTGCGATTGCCCAGTTCCATGACAGGACGGTCACCCATCCCGTCGCCAATCAGCAGCAATGCCGGATACAATGCTCGGCTCATAGATAGATTCTACTCGCTTTCAACTCGACAAAAGTCCTGCCGAGCCGAGATTGGAGGGCGAGGCTCCCGCCGAGCCGAGATTGGAGGACGGGGCTTCCTGCCGAGCCGTTAAAGAATATTGGCATGGGTTTTTGGGCAGACAAAATTTTCTTTTCCGGGGTACCCCAAAATTTTTTTCTCTGGGGTACCCGTCTGGGTCAGAGAAAAAAATTTTGCCTGCTGGGTCGGAAAAGAAAATTTTGCACGGAGGTCTGCCCCTACACGCCGGGAGGCTCACCCTCCACTCCCCTCGCCCTCTAAGAGAGGGGCTGGGGGTGAGGGCACACAATCCCCCCTCTCCCACGCCCTGCGAGAGGAGCTGGGGGTGAGGGTTCGGCTCGCCAGGAGGCTCGCCCTCCAAATGCTTGGCGGATTTTCCGAACAGCCTCTTCCCCCTTGACAATCCCGCAAAAATGTGCTATAATAGAGCATGCCTATATCTGCCTGCCTGTTCACGGGAGGCAAACAATAAAAAACCCTGTAGGAGGTATAGACCATGCGAAACATCGGTCGGATAACTGAATGGAAGGGAGCGCGTTGGATAGGCGCGCTCGTCGCGAGCTTGCTGTACGCGCAGATTAACGCGCAAGGCACTTGGACCTGGCAACAGCAGTGTACCTCTAACGAGTGGTCGGCTATCTGCTATACCTACGCGGGTTGTGGTTACGACCAGAACAACAATCCTGTTCATCGCTATTTCAACAACTGGGGGCATTCGCAGTGCAGTGTTAGCCCAGGCTTGCCCGGACCCGGCTCCATCATTATCATTCCCACGAACACCAACCCTCTGTTGGCGAACAGTGTGGATATTAAGAGCGTGCTGGTGAACAGCGGGGCGATATTTGATTGGCAAAGTGGCAGCCTCACGCTGCGAGATCCTTCGAACAACAATGCGCCCGGCACTTTCACCAATCAGGGGTTGTTGCGGGTAGTGGACAACTACTCGCGTTCTTTGTCGGGGCTGTTGGTGAACGCGGGGAGTTTGGTGCATCAGCAAGGGGCAACCTACTTCAACGGCGCTACCCTGCAAAACACCAACCTCATAGAACTGCAAGCAGGCGGACTGTACAACTAC
>BEHR01000012.1 GCA_002898555.1 bacterium HR15 | reverse complement strand
GGCGGAGGTGTGGTCTTATGATAGCTGGGGCAATCCGATAGAGCGGGAGGTGAACCCTGCCTATGGCACGGTGGAGCAACCGTTCACTTGGAACGGGGCATATGGGTATGAGTGGGACTGTTTTGCGAATACGAACCTCTATCATGTAGGCGCACGGGAGTATGACCCCCGCACGGCCCGCTGGCTGCAACGAGACCCGATTGATGTCGCGGGCAGGCATCCGAATGGGTATTTGTATTGCGGAAATGAACCTGTTAACGATGTTGACCCAACGGGAATGGATACCCATGTGTATGAGTTCGCTGAGTACATTCTGGTGGTCACAACTATCCAGTTTCGAGGCCCAAACGCCAACCAAGCCAACTGCGAGCGTGTGGTAAACTCCATGTTGCTTATGTGGAACCAGCAGTTCACCAGTGAGGGAAAACCAGTGATATTCTTCATAGACTGGGAGATAGGAGGCAAAGAAAAGCCCTCTTATGATCAGGTTTGGATGGTTTCAGGCAAAGCGCGTTCGTATGTGCATGGCAAGCCTGTTATCCCTAACCCGCTGTGGATTCCTCCTCCCTTCTACCCTCCCCTTCGTCCTAACCAGCAGCATACATGCCTCACGTACTCGGTAAACGCACCACCATGCGCTTGCGAGGCACATCCACTTCAAGGATGAACTGCTTGTGCGCGGGGATGAGGTGGCGTCCCACTTCGTAGAAATCGTAGGCGGCGCCGGGGATGACCCGCTTCAGGATGCCCAGACGCTCGCCCGATTCGGTATAGACCGTCATGCCGATCAGGTCATCGATATAATACTCATCTTCGGGCAGTGGCATCCGCTCTTCGGGGGGGATGATCAGCCATGCGCCGTGGAGTTCTTCCGCTTGTTGAATCGTATCGATGCCTTGAAGTTTGACCAGCAGCCAGTTGCCGTGGGTGCGCACCGATTCGACCACGCATTCCTGTGGGGGGGTGGTGCGTGGCGGTTTCTTGTCGCGTTGTGGAGGGAGAATATCCTGCTCCTCGTGTGGTGTTGGTTCGGGCGCGGGCGGGCGCCACCAGTAAAGGCGGGCGCCCGGGCGAAACCGCTCTTGCGGGAAGTCGGTTTCCGGGCGGACCTTCAGCTCGCCCTTTATGCCGAACGGGCGCACGATAACCCCAACCGTGACCCAGCGTCTCGCCAGTTTGGGCACGTGCCGCTCGGACATAGGCTCACGCTTCCGATTCCGTTTCCGCTGCGGCAGGCTGTGCCTCTTCGGTGATGACCAGGATTTGGACACGCACGCGGTTCTTGCTGCCGACCGCTTGCCCGACGGTACGCAGTGCATTAATAATGCGTCCGTTTTTGCCAATCACGCGCCCGCGATCGGCGTCCGCCACGCGGATGCGGTAGCGCAGCAGCGAGCCGTTGCGCTCCTCCTCGATGTGAATCGCTTCATGGTCATCGACCAGTGCCCGCACAGAGGCTTCCAGGAACTCTCTAAGCATGATTGATCCCCTTCCAGTATGGTGTATGTTCAGGTGGTCGGGCTCGTTTCGGACTGAGCTCCTTCCTGCCCTGAAACCTTTTGCCAGATGCCCGTTATTTTCAGCAATCGCTGGACCGTCTCGGTCGGTTGCGCGCCCATGCGCAGCCAGTAGAGGACGCGCTCCTCGTCGAAGTGAATCTGCGCCGGGTCGGGAATGGGGTTATAGTGCCCCACAATCTCCACGAACCGACCTGAACGCGGGTTCAGGCTCGGCGCCACCACGACCCGATAGAACGGTTTCTTCTTTTTGCCCATGCGCATCAGCCGTATCCTTAACATTCGCGATGCCTCCTATGATTCCTGCTATCCAGATGGGGGATTATACCCGTTCCTGTCAATCATAGAGGGCATCCAGCTGCTTTTGATACCGTTCCAAGATTCGGGCACGGCGCATTTTGAGCGTGATGGTCAGGTCGCCCGCTTCGAAGGTGAACGGCTCCGTGAGCAGGATAAAGCGCTTCACCTGCTCATAGGGCGCGAAATGGCGCAGCGCGTCCTCCACCTGAATCGCCATCCACTGATAGACCTGCGGATGGTTGACGAGGTCCTCACGGCTCT
This sequence comes from bacterium HR15, assembly GCA_002898555.1. Classification (GTDB taxonomy): domain Bacteria; phylum Armatimonadota; class Fimbriimonadia; order Fimbriimonadales; family GBS-DC; genus HRBIN15. Next base: position 70,967 of record BEHR01000012.1, on the reverse strand, counting down.
GGAAGGGGAGATGGTTTTCCTGTGCCCATTGTTCAAGGCGTGGGAAGTCGGGCACAATCAGCGCGGTCACGAACTTCTTCTTATCGCCATACACCACCGCCTGTTCAATATAGGGGTTGCGCACCAGCGCGGTCTCCAACGCGACTGGCGCAATGTTCTTGCCGCCTGCCAACACGAAAATGTCCTTCTTGCGGTCGGTGATGCGGATGTACCTATCGTCTACAATTTCGGCGACATCACCTGTGTGCAGCCAGCCATCGGGTTCAATCGCTTCGGCGGTCGCTTCGGGCTTCCGCCAGTAGCCTTGCATGATGTTAGGACCGCGGGCGAGCAGCTCGCCATCCGCTGCGATGCGCACCTCCACGCCAGGGAAAGGCACGCCGACAGTGCCGATTCTGTTATCGCCGGGGCGGTTGCAAGCAATCACGGGCGAGGCTTCGGTCAGTCCGTAGCCCTGGTAGAGTTGCATGCCATGTTCCCAGTAGAACTCGGCGACTTGGGGGTCAAGTGCTGCACCGCCACTGGTCATCCACACAACGCGCCCGCCAAATACCTTCTGCAACGCTTTGCGTCGTCCCAATGCACCCAGCATGCGCACAAGGGGCTTGTGGCTAATCGCCTCCAGAACACGCTCGCGCACCTTCTCGTAGAAGCGCGGCACACCGTTGATGGCATGGGGGCGCACCTCGCGCAGGTTCTCACGCAGCCTGTCATAGCTCTCCGCAAATGCCATCATCGTGCCCAGCCCCAGCGTGGTTAGATAATCGCTCAGGCGGGCGTAGATGTGGCTCAGCGGCAGAAAATTAAGCATTATATAGTCGCGCCCAGGTGGGGTGAACACTTGCATCGCCGCATACATGTTCGAAAGCAGGTTGCCGTGTGAAAGCATCACCCCCTTGCTCTCGCCGGTGGTGCCGGAGGTGTAGATAATCGTCGCGAGACTATCCCAGCCCAGGGTATCCCGATATTCGTCAACCACATGAGGTTTATCGCGCAGCAACTGACGCCCTTCTTCCATCAGCGCGCTCAGAGACGACCAGCCGCTAATCGGCTCAAAGCTGATGAAATGCTTAAGGCAGGGCAGCTGCGCTCGTGAAGCGTCTACCTTCTGCGCCTGTTCGCGGGTGCTGACGAACAGAGCCGTCGCCTCCGAATCGCGGAGCTGTTCCAGCACTTGGGCAGGGGTGAGCGGTGCATGCAAGGTGACCGAAATTGCGCCGCAGGCAAGAATTGCCAGATCAGCAAGAACCCACTCGTAGCGGTTTTCTGATAGAATCGCGATGCGGTCGCCCGGCTGAACACCGCGCCTGATAAGCCCCGCCGCCAGCGTTTCGACATGTTCACGCACTTCCCGCCATCGAATAGGGCGATAGGCTCCCTGACGCTTGACCCAGTAAAGCGGTTGATCGGCAAGTGTCTCCGCCTGACTCACAAAAAGGGCGGGAATGGTGCGGGCTTCGTGCTCACACCACGCGCTACGCCAGCGCAACTGAATCGGCTCGCCCTTGAGATAGTTCGCTGCCATCTCTCGCCACGCTCCTTACTGACCAGTTAGTGGGTTTATTGTACCATGCCCCTTGAGGGCATTTAGCCTTTCATCCTGGTGTCTTTATTTCGGATGACTTGATAGCCTCTTGCCATTCCCTCCCACTTGCAGGAAAAGAGGCTCCAGAAGGGGTATATTTATGCAAGCAGGGGGTTACGGTTTTCAAACGGTCGAAAGGAACAGGATGGTTTGGGGGAACTGTTATCACTGGGTTTTCCGTATCCCTCTGTGAGGAGGCTTTGAAATGAGGCATTCCCGACACAGTTCTCGAAGCGGTGGGCAGGGCGAAACGAGCCACTGGATTGCCCCGATTGCCTTCCTTGTTGTCATCGCCCTGTTGCTTGCCGTTGGATGGTGGTTCTGGCACTACAGCCGCGAGCAGGAACTTCGGCTTCCTCTCCGTGTAGGCGCAGCGTTCGACATCAGCGGCTCCATGCAGAAAGCCGAGAAGCAGCGTGCCGTCGGTGTTTTGTATGCCCTTATCGATGAGAAGCTCCCGTACCAAACACCTATTCGCATCTGGGTCTATGCCGAGCGGATTCACGAATCGACAGAACAGGCACCTACCCGCTCTTCCGACCTGAATGCTTTTGCCCAACGCAGCATCACGGAGAAACTGGGCGAGTGGGGCACCTACCAGAAACTGCCCTTGCAAGCCATGCTCAACTATGCCAAGGAATATCCCGACCGCAAGATGGTGCTATGCCTGTTCACCGATGGGGAAGACCACACCCCCGCTGAAACCCAACACTTGGCGGCAGAACTCAGCCGGCTACCGAATGTGTGCGCTGTGCTGGTGGGTCCATTGGAGGAGCAGTTCCGCATGGGTTTCCGCCACCGACTGGAAGCGCTCAGACAAAGTGGCAAGCTTATCCTCTTCGGAAAGGATGACGCGGGACGGGCCCTGGACGAACTGAAAGCGAAGCTGGACCAGCTCGATAGGGAGGTTCGAGACAAATGAACAATCCCCAGGAACATCCAATCGATGATGAGCAGGAGCAGCCAATGAATGAGCAGGAACTGACCAGCGAGCAGGCAGCCGTGCAGATGCCCTCAGTGCCGCCTGATGGGCGTTCGGGCGATGTTGTCGGCGCGCCGGCAACACCACCTAATACTGACCACCATCCTATGCTGTTCGAACAGACCTCCCATTTCTGGCAGCAACCCCTGCCTCCACACACCTACATAGAGCCGCCTTTTTATCCACACGCACCGCAAACGGAGCAGGATGTACAGGACTTTCAGCAGCATCTGCGCCAAGCAGGCTATGAGGTTGAAGCGATCGACCTGCGGTTCAAGTTCCGAACACTGATACAGGCGTCGGGCTATGAGTTGGAGCAATTGCGCCATGAACTGGAGCCACTGCGCCTGCAGCTGCAACAGCAACTCTACCAGTGCAAGTTGGAGCTACTGCAGAAAAAGAACGAGTTTATCCAGCAGATGGCGCAGGCACGATTACCCCTACCCAAATCTGATAGAAAATCATCCCACCCATCGTCGGTCATCATCACACCCCACCTTGTGGAGGAGGCACTAACCCATGACTTCGCCACTGCGGACGAAATTTGCGGTCAGCATGGCGTGACGCCCACGGGGGAAACCGAGAGCCGCTGGGCAATATTCTATCGGGTGGGGCAGTGGCTGCTCGATTTGGGTGCGCCGTTCTTCGCAGGGTTGATTCTGGGCATCAACATCGCGGCGATCACAGGCTTTCTCCGCTTGGAGGATTTCCGTCAAGGGCGACAGATGTGGTTGGTCGCGCTGGCGGCTTTTATCGGCTTCTTTATCGAGAAGCTGGTGGGCACGGTCTACTACCAGCTTGCGAGCGCGCTGGCACAGGCGAGCGAGCTTCCTTTTGACGATGAGGAGGCGCGCCCTTTTCCGCGTCTGCGTGCTACCTTTATCCTTTCTGGACTGGGGCTATTCACCCTCTTGCTGGGCGCAGCGGTGGTCGTGGTGGACGCGCTCGGTCTGCGCATGCTGCACGAACAGGCGGTGCAACAAGCCAAGCTGCTGGGCACTGAGGCAGGGGAGGTGCTGCCTTTCTGGGTCTATCTCATCGCGGGCTGTGTGATTAGCCTGCCCTACCTGATTTATAAGGCGATGATGGGCTGGCGTCAGGGGGAACTGCGCCTGCGCGAGGCTCGAATCGCTTACCTGCGCTGGAAGCATATCGAGGCGCGACGCGGTGAAACGGCGGTACAGGAAGCGTTCCGACTGGCACAGGAAGTGGTCGGGTTGCAAGAGCGGTATCAGTGGCTTCAGGAACAATTACAAGAGGTCAGAGCACGGCTCGACTCGGCACGCACGCAATCTGTTGGCTGCCGTCTGCGATACGACCAATATTGGGATGCACTGCGCGACCAACTCATTGCCCAGCGGGAGAATGGACTGCCGCCAAGGCAACAGGGGCGCGAGTTACCCCTTAATCGGCGTGCTATGGGCGAGCAGCCTGCTACTTGGCTTCGACGCTTCATGCGCTGGTTCAGGCGAGATTAAACGATGGGTACACGGCTCTTTTTCGGTCTCGTTGGATTGATCACTGCATTGCTTGCGGCGTGGGGGCTGGAGCAACTCTTTCGCGCGATGCACCTCTCCAACGCTCTACAGGACACGCGTGTGCTGCTGTTCCGCACTGACCCTGAGATTGTTCGCCGATTACGCGAGCGTGGCGCACAGTTCGGCAACCCACAACTCTCCCTGATGTGGAACAATACCAACGATCTGGACCTCCACTGCATCGAGCCGACGGGCGTACATATCTGGTTTCGCAATCGTCGCAGTGAGCGTACAGGTGGCGAGCTGGATGTGGACGCGAATGCCGATCCGACTCGACTCACCGAGCGACCTGTGGAGAATATCTACTGGACGCCGGGGAACGCGCCGCAGGGCGAATATGAAGTCTATGTGCATCACTTCGCCAATCATGGCGCACCAGACCCCACCTCCTATACTCTGCGTATCGTGGCAAATGGGCGTGTGCGTGAATTTCGTGGTAGCCTGCGTCTGGGTGAGGAGAGCCGGCGTGTGCGCTTTGATCCTGCACAGGTGCAGGACTGGGAAATGCTGGAGGGCGATTCGCGAGGCTGGCTCGCACTGCTGGTCATGGGGGGCTGGGGCGCGCTGCTGGGGCTGTTGCTCGCGCTGATGTTGCGCTTACCGCAACGCTGGTTTGGTGTCGATGTGCGTCATTTCGGCTGGCGGCAGGTGCTAAGTGGGCTTGCAGGGGGTGCGATTCTGGGCGCGGTCGGCGGCGGGATAGGACAGTTGATTTTTTATCCGCTTACTGCGCTCTCGGAGCTGTTTGCCCGCTATCTGGGCTTGCTCGTGCTGGGCGGGCTACTGGGCTACGGGCTGCACCACTTTGTGCCGAACCTGCCGCTGAACCCTGCACGCGTGGCGGGCGCGGTCGGGGGGCTGTTAGGAGCCTATGGCTTTCTGTGGTCGCTTACCCAGTGGGATGACGGCGTGGGACGGTTGGTCGTCGCGATGTTGCTGGGACTATCCATCGGGCTGATGATTACCATACAGCAAGTGCGTAGGGCTATCATACGAGTTCGATCAGGCGGGCACATTACAACACGGCAACTGACCCGGTTTCATCAAGTGGAAGTGCAGCGATAGAGGAGCCTGGCGGGACGCACCGCAACACACGGCTACCCTCTGCTCGGTTTTGGCGGGGTGATCGATGGTGGCTGAATATAAAGGGGCGTTAGGCTGAAGGGATGCACCATCTCGCCCGCTTGAAAGCGTTGCCAACCTGCCCACGCTACGCCCACAGGGTCAGGTGTCTCGATCCTTTGGAAGAGCGCATCGGGTAGGAGCGGTTGCAACCACTCGTGTGCCTGTGCCGTGCCAATCACCAGCAGCTGGTGGGTGATTCGTGCCTCCCCAAGCGTGTGTTCGATCCAATCAGACAGGTGTGCCTGTCTAACCATCGCGGGTGGACTGCTTTCCGCTTGCGCAACCTTCGGCATAAACTGCAGATAGAGGGCATCTCGACGGGCAGGTAGCGCAACAAGCAAAGATATTCCTGCAGGCGCAAGTGCTGCGCATGCCTCGAACGCCGACACGCCCACCAGCGGTTTCTCCAGCACATGCGCCCATGTTTTGGCAAGCATCACCCCAATTTTGAGCCCTGTGAAAGAGCCAGGACCTAAGTCGACCGCAAAAGCATCTACCTGCGGAAGGGTAAGTTGGCTCCGTTGGAGCAGCCAACTGGTGGCGTGGAGCAGACTGCCTGATAGGTTCAATCCGTGCTGCAGGCGAATGGCACCCAACAACGCACCACCCTGTATCAGCGCCACACCACTGATTGGTCCCGTCGATTCAAGCGCAAGCAGCGTCCGAGTTTCCATAGCATAGTTTAGGCACTACCCTGGCTCTTCAGTCGCGAGCATTGCGATTCTGGAGAACCAGAAAAGCGACATTTGTGGCTCCGTCGGTTCACCTTCGCACCTTCGAAAGATTTCGAGCCTTTCGGATGGATTCCTACCTCCTTATATCAGTAGGAAACCAGGGATGGGTGTTGTAAAAGGCCATTATGCGTGAACAGGAGCCGCGACAGGATCAGGATAGCCCATGGAAGGAAGTGCTGACCCAGTTCTTCCCTCAGCTCATTCAGCTCATCCATCCAGAGCTTTACCAGCTTATCGATTGGGAACGCGGTGTGCGATTTCTCGATACCGAGCTTCAGAAAATCGCGCCGGAGAGCCGTACTGGGCGACAAACCGTGGACAAACTCGCCCAGGTTTACCTCAAAAACGGTAAGGAACAGTGGATTTTGATCCATGTTGAAGCGCAGGGTCGTCCTGAAGCTCGCTTCGGGGAACGGGTCTATGCCTATCATGCACGCATTTGGCTACATTATCGACGCCCTGTGGTCAGTATTGCCATTTTAGCGGACAGCAATCCCCGCTGGCGTCCTCAGCGATATGAGCATTCGCTTGCAGGCTGCCGCCTGCTGTTCGAGTTTCACGCCGTGAAGCTCTTGGACTTTGACGAAGCACAGTTGTTGGCGGATGAGAACCCATGTGCCTTGTTGTTGCTGGCGTTTCGGCGTGCGGCAGAGACGCGTCGACGGGCAGACTTACGCTTTCAGGCGCGGGTCGAGTTGATGCGATTGGCGTTAGATCGAGGGTATAATGAAGAGACGGTTGGAGCGTTATTACGCCTGCTGGAGTGGATTATGAGCTTACCGAAGGTGTTGGAGAAACAGTATGAGGAGTTGCTGGAGGCAGTGAAGCGCGAGCGCCAGACGACCTTTCTGGCGTCGTTTGAGCGTCGTGCGCTGTTGGAGGGCTTGCAGCAAGGTTGGGAACAGGGTTTGCAACAGGGTTTGCAACAGGGTTTGCAACAGGGTTTGCAACAGGGTTTGCAACAAGGTTTGCAACAGGGTTTGCAACAAGGTTTGCAACAGGGGGAGGAGAAGGGCTTGCGTGAAGGCTTGCTGAAACTGCTGCAGGATCTGTATGGGGAAATACCAGGGACATTAGTAGAAGCCCTGCAGCAAGTTTCGGGTGCTGAACAATTGCTCTCGCTCTACACGGAGGCGGTGCGGGCAGGCAGCATTGAGGTGTTCCAGCAGCGGCTTGCGGCGTACCAGTCGGGCACGGATTAACGCCCGCGAACATAATCATGCTGCAATTACAACCCAACGGCGGCGCGGCGCAGTTTGCGTTTAATTTCATAACAGTAACGCGTGTCGGGAAACATTTTCTCGGGGTTGAGCGTATCGTGCGGGTTGAAAATCGCTTTGATTCGCTTCATCGTGTCCAGGTCGCTTGCGCTGAACATCTGGTGCATCAGGGCGCATTTTTCCACTCCGATGCCATGCTCACCTGTGAGGCTCCCACCCTCACGCAGGCATAGCTCCAAGATGGCTTCTCCTGCCTCCACCACGCGTGCCACTTGCACCGGATCAGCGTCATCAAACAGCAGCACAGGGTGGAGATTGCCGTCGCCTGCGTGGAACACATTTGCCAGTTGTAGCTGATAGCGTGCGGCTATCCGGAACGCTTCCCGCAGCACCTGGGGCAGTTTAGAGCGCGGGATGACACCATCCTGCGTGACGCATGAGGGAGCAAGCCGTCCGAGCGCCCCAATAGCTTTCTTGCGTGCTGCCCATAATTTTGCACGCTCCTGCGGGGTCTGCGCACGACGCACTTCACGGGCGCGATGGCGCGCACAAATCGCCTCCACACGCTCCCGTTCCTCGTCCAGCTCCACCTCCAACCCATCCAGCTCGATCAGCAGCACCGCTTCCGCATCCAACGGAAAGCCGTAGCCAAAGGCTGCCTCCACCGCCTGCAGTGTCAGCGCATCCATTAGCTCCAATGCAGCGGGGATGATACCCGCTGCGATGATATCTGAAACGGTCTGTGTGGCGTCCTCTAAGGTCTCGAACACCGCTAATAGGGTGCGTACCCCTTGTGGGAGAGGTGTTAGGCGCGCCATAACCTCGGTAATGAGAGCAAGCGTGCCCTCGCTGCCCACCATCAGGCCGACCCAGTCATAGCCGAATGGCTCGTCCTCCACCCCACCCAGTTCCAGCACTTCACCATCAGGCAGCACCACCTGAAGCCCCGTTACATGGTTCACCGTCACGCCATACTTGAGGGTATGCGGTCCGCCGGAGTTCTCGGCAACATTGCCACCAATGGTGCATGCACCTTGTGAGGAGGGGTCTGGGGCGAAGTGGAGCCCGGCATGCTGCACTGCTTTCGTGAGCTGAATATTGACCGCGCCTGCCTGCGCTCTCAGGCGTCGGTTGCGAGTGTCCACCCACAGGATGCGCGTCATGCGGGTGGTGGCGATAACAATCCCGCCCTTTACGGCAAGCGCGCCTCCCGATAGCCCCGTGCCTGCCCCACGTGGCACAATCGGCAGCCCAACGCGATTCGCATAGCGAACCACCTGCACCACCTGCTCCGTCGTCTGAGGCAACACCACCACTGTCGGCAGCGACTTCTCGATGGTGTAGGCATCACAATCGTAGGTCGCCAGCTCCGTCGGATCGGTGATAACGGCATCGATACCCACGATGGGCTGCAGGTCGCGTACAAGGGCGGTCAGCTCGGTCATTGTATCCCTCCCATCAACAGTCCCGTGAGGAGCGCCAACCCAACCAGTGCAATAACAATTATGCTGTAGCGTGCCACTTGCCTGTCGGTGTGTCGGGTCAGGTATGCCAAATGGAACAGCGTGAATAGCGGCGTGACGAGCAGCGTTCCGATACCCAATGCAATAACACTATTCTGCGTATCATGCCGCCACAGATGCCACAACCAGCCGAGCAGCATCAGCGCCGCGCTCAGCAGGGTCAGGCGTCGATAGGTCTCCGCCAGGCTGTTCGCAATCTCACGCCTCACAGCCTCATTTTACTCGATACTACAGAGGAACCTGCTCCTGATATTCGGGTAGGGCAACTTGCCAGCCGAGGTTTTGAACGATGAGGTCGCGCAAAACATTGCGTGGTTCCTCCTCACCATGCACCAGATAGAGCGTCTGTGGGGGTTGACGAATCGCCCGCACCCAGCGCAGCAAATCATGCTGATCTGCGTGAGCGGAAAGCGCGCTTGTTTCTAAGATTCTGGCTCTAACTTGGATAGTTTCTCCGTGAATGGTGACCTCTGTTGCCCCTTCCAGCAACAGTCGTCCCCGTGTGCCCTGGGCCTGAAAGCCAACAAATAGCACCGCATTTGCTGGGTCAGGCAGGCGCCACTTGAGATGATGCAAAATGCGCCCGCCCGTGCACATTCCACTTCCCGCCACGATAATCATCGGTCCTTCGCGCGTGTTCAACGCCTTCGACTGGGCGACCGATTGAACAAAGTTCGTGTGGTAGCAATAAAGAGGGAGTGTGCCTTCGCAATCACCGCCGGGGCTTGTTTCCATGTTCAAATCGTCCCGAAAGCGGCAATAGAGCGCGGTGACATCCTGTGCCATTGGGCTGTCCACGAAAACGGGAAGTGGAGGGATGCGCCCTGCTTCTTGAAGCCTGCGGATGTGGTAAAGCACTTGCTGCGTGCGTCCTACCGCAAAGGCAGGGATCAGCAGCACGCCATGTGTACGCAAAATGTACCCAATGGCTTCAAGCAACGTCTGTTCAGGTGGGGTGACACTGTGCAGACGATCCCCATAGGTCGATTCCATCAGCAGGATATCTGCGCCTGAATGTTCTGTTGGCGGGCGCATGATGGGGTCTTCATAACGGCCGATATCCCCGGAAAACAGGATATGCCTGCCCGAATTAAGCTGGATCTCGATAGCAGCTGAGCCAAGGATGTGCCCCATCGGGAACCAGAAGGCACGGATACCACCCAGCTCCAGCATGGTATGGAAATCAACGGGCTTCAACAAGGCGAGCGTAGCTTCTGCATCCTCCACCGTGTAGAGTGGCAGCGCGGGTTGATGGCGACTATAGCCCTTGCGATTAGCATATTCGGCATCCTGCTCATGCAGATGTGCAGCATCCAGCAGCAGAATTTTAAGCAAGGCACAGGTGGCTTCGGTCGCATAAATGGGTCCAGCAAAGCCCTGCTGCGCCAGCCGCGGTAAATATCCGGTGTGATCGAGGTGGGCATGGGTGAGCAGCACGGCGTCGATAGAGGCAGGCTCAACCGGAAACGGTTCCCAGTTGCGCTCCTTCCATTCGCGTTCACCCTGAAACAGCCCACAATCGATCAGGTAGCGCGTATGATCCACCTCCAGCAGGTACTTACTGCCCGTCACCGTACCCGCCGCGCCCAGAAAAGTCAATTGGCTCGCCATTTCAGCGGCAGTATACCCAGTATGCGGGCGTTTATAGAGACAGATCCCCACTACTTTAAGCAGGAATCGGCACCACTCCGTCGAAACCTTATTTGCAAGGAGAAAAGCAGTGTCAGAGTGGACAGATCGGTTCACAGGAATTATCTACCGCTGGGATTCGGCATGGGACCAGGCTGTGCGTGGGCAGTTGGCAGCAGAGTTGGGTACAGAGATTGCTCAAGCTCACGATGTCAGAGCCAAAGCAGACGCCGCAGCCTGTTTCTGGCAAAGGTATTATGAACGCGTGTTCCCTCTTCGATTCGGGCGGGAGGAGCAAACGCGAGAGGAGCAGCTCATCATTGGAGGGGCGCCGCTGTTCGAGCAAAGTGAGCCCGGTGTTATCGTGCTGCGTCACAACCCATTGCGCAGTCACTTTTTGGACGAGATGCGACACCCTCCGCTGCTACCATCGCAAACAGACCCGGCGGTGCTTATCTCCGATCATCATCTGGCGGTCGCTGCCCTACTAAATGTTGCGCTCCGCGCTCAAGGTGCGTCCGATGAGCTGGTGCATGAGGCGCGTCTCGGCGCACTGGTGCACGAACTTCTGAACATACCCGATGTGAAGGCGCAACTGACAGAACCTGCACATAACTTAGCCCGCTATTTGCTTGAGGGTGGGAGCTGCCCCGATCTGTTTCAGCCTTATCAAACCCTTATCGATGCGATTCACTCAGGCGACGCAGCCTCTCTGGGTGAGGAACCTCTTATCTATATTGTCGGGTTGGCAGCGCAGCGCATCAAGCAATATGTGTTTGAGTCGCCAGGGCTACCTGAAATCCGCGGTGCATCGGAGTTGCTGGACGACCTGATGGAGAAGCTTGCTGACCAGATCGCACAAAAACTCGGTCCGGAGGTCATCTTGCAAGCGGCTGCATCCACCCTCATTTTTCTGGCGCCTCATTCAACCGAGCAGGGCATGCACTGGCAGGGACGGCTAAAAGCGGATCATTCAACCGAGCAGGGCATGCACTGGCAGGAACGGCTAAAAGCGGAGGCTTATCGCAAGACCCACATCGCTTTCTTTGCCGCCGCAGTGCAACCAACGCCACTGGCCCAATTGCTCAATGATTACAGCGGCGCGATGAGCACATTCCTTCAAGCGATCGAACGCGACCGCTACCATGCGGAACAACCCGCTTTTGAAACGCTGCCGTTCGAGTTGCGTTGCGCCTTCTGCAAAACTCGTCCTGCAGAACATTATGTATATGCGCCCGATGGCGAAATGGAACCAGCCTGCCCCGCCTGCAACGAAAAACGCCAGACCGGTCGAGCCGAGCGAGTAAAAAAAGCCCACCAGATTAAGCAATGGCTGGGCAATAAACTGAATCTATCGGTCGCACCAAGCCTCAACGCACTGGTTCCCGCCACGCGCGAGCATAAACTGATTGCGTTTATCTACGGCGATGGCAGTAATTTTGGACAAATTGTCAGGAAGCTTCGCTCGCTGGCACATGGTCTGCAATGGACCCACCGGGCGCGCCTGCTGGTGCAAGCAGCTACCGCCCTTGCCCTTGGCAAAGGCATCAGCGAATCGGAAGCGAATTTTCAACATTTGCCCTTCGAGGTGCTGGTAATGGGAGGCGATGACTTTGCCCTCTTTGCCTGGGGCGGGATTGCGCTCCGTTTCTGCCAGCACTTTCTCGAGCTGACTGATCTTGAGTTCCAGAAGGGCAACGGCGAGGCTTTTATCCCAAAGGACACCCCCATCTGCTTTGGGGTGGGCTGTTTAATCAGTGACGAGAAAGCCCCCGTGCATCGCACGGTACACTTTACCGAGAGCGAGCTAATGAAAAGCGCAAAGAAGCTGGTCAAGCCGCGCGGGCGCGGCGTCGTCGACTTCCTCGTCGCGCCTACGGCGGAACAGATACCTGCCGATATGGAGGTCTATCGCAAGACACACTATCGCAGGCACACCGTCAGCCATGAAGCCATACCCGCGCTTACGGTCAGTCTTTCCTTGCGCCCCCTCACAGCAACTGAGCTGGACGCACTACTCCAGTGCGCCCAACAGATTGTCAGACAGAACTATTTGGGCAACCTTCAACGACTGACCGAACCCTTCGTCAATCAACCGCTGCTGGCTGCCATGCTCCATTATTTCTATCAGCAAACCCGTGTCGATCGGAGGGATGAACATGACCAGCGTACAACGCTCTTCACTGTGCTGAATCAGCTGCAACGCGCTCTTTTTGAGTCAGGAGCTACCCCGAACAGTGCCCAGCCTTTGCTACCTGTTAGCGAGCTGGCGCGTGCCTTGACAGGTGAAACTGCCAATCAGAAACATTGGTTCGCTCCCTTGTGGGATCTGCTGGAGATCGCCAAGACCTTACGCTAAGCGAGGTAGACCGATGCAACCGTTTTGGATGGAGCTCAAAGTGAGATTATTAGCCGACCTGCATACGGCGGGTCCTGGGCGCAGCGTGCCCTTGGTGGATCGTTGCGTGGAGGTGGATGCGCGTGGCGAACCGTTCATTCCCGCATCCTCCTTCCGTGGGCGTGTGCGCGCCCACCTTGAGCGATTACTTTCTGCATTAGGACATCCAGTTTGCCAACCGCCCAACCCTGCGCGCATGTGTCCGTTGGAAGATGGAACCTTCTGTCTCGCATGCCAGATATTTGGCAACCCATCACGCCAAAGTGCCATTCACTTCTCAGATCTGAAACCTGCGCAGGCGGTTCCTGAACTACCGGTGCGCGTCGGCATCGGCATTAATCGCGATTTGCAAACAGTGGAAGCGCAGAGGCTTTTCCTGTTGGAAACCGTACCCGTCAGCGATGTTGAGTTCGTCGGTACCGTCGAAGGCTGGCTCCTCTCTGATCAGCTGGGCTGGCTTATCGGTGCAATAGGGCTTATCACACATTTGGGCGGGAACAAAGCGCGTGGATTGGGGCGTGTGCAGGTGGAGATTACTCGCCTGCTCTATCCATCGCCTAACACCGAGATAGACCATCGTGCGCTGCTAAAGGAGGTGTTATCGCCATGAAGCGTGTGCAAGTTATCGTTCGCGCTCAGCAATCGCTGGTGCTGGGAGATGGAATGATCGGTCGCCAAAATGTGCGACGCTCGCTGGATTATATTCCGGGCGGCATCATCCGCGGCGCTATCGCCCAGCGGATCCTTGAAGGATTCGGTACCCATCGTACCAGTGGACGCGCCCTGAACGATCTCCCGCCAACCCTACAAGGGGATTTCGAAAAGTGCTTCCTGCGGGCAGATGGAGTTCGCTTCGGTTTTCTCTATCCAGGTGAGGGCGAAACAATTCCTGCCCCCACCACCGCACTTCGCTGTCGCCAGAATAGCAACCATCTTTTTGATACGCTTCCGCATCTCATCCGAGGCGAACGCTGGGGCATGGAATGCCCTTGTTGCGGTGGGCGACTGGAGCGAGCGCGCGGCTACCTTGTCCGCACCAGCAACGGCTGGCAACCAGTAGAAATGCCCCCAAAGCGACAATATGTGCGTGTGGGGCTAAGCCGCCTTACCGAGACCGCAGAGACTGCGATTCTCTATGTGATCGAAGCCATCGAGTCGCCTTCGATGCATGGCAACGAGATACTCCCCCAGCTGTTCTCTGGCATTTGGCGGTTCGCCTCCGACGAGCACTGGGAGGCGTTCATGCGCCTGATGAACGCCATTGGGGCTCATGAAAACAGACTCAGTCTGCGAATCGGCAGTGCGCGGTCGCGTGGGTTCGGGCTGATCGACATCGAGTGGCGCGCGTGTGAGCCTACCTCCATCGCCGAACGGCTTAAAGCCTACCAGCAACACCTGAATAGGCCTGTCATAACGCTGGCAGCGTTCAGCCCCGTGATTGTGCGCGAGGCAGGCAGCACCACATCCGCGCTCACGCCAGACACGCTTCGCCGCTATCTTCCCGATTTGCCAAACAGCGTACAGCCCCACGAAAACGCCACGCGTGTGGAATGTGAATTGGTGAGTGGCTGGTCACCCGCATGGGGGCTTCCCAAACCTCTCACCCCAGCGATAGCGCCCGGTAGCATCTTTACCTTTATCTATGATCAGGACGATTTCGATGCCCTGACCCAATGGCTGCAGAGATTGGAGGAACAGGGCATTGGTGAACGCACAGGGGAAGGCTACGGGCAGTTCACCCTCTGCCCGTCCTTTCCCCTTGAAACACCGTCCCTTTCTGAAGGCAGGTGATGAACGATGAAACTGAAACCTGAGGAGATCGATGAACTGGTGGTCGAAGCCGAGCGAATCATAGAGAGCCGGCGCCAGCATCTAAAGGGCGGCGAGACAGGACGCACTCAGATGTCTAACGCGATCGACGCCGCCCAGCAAACACGCTCCTTCGCCATGTTCCTCAACTGGCTGCGCTATCAGATGGCACGCAAGGAGTCGCAAGAGTTCTGGGGAGCAAAAGATTCGGCAAACAGAACATTGGGCGAGCAGGTTGCTGACTATGTAAAAAAGCGACTCCAGCCGGAGGGTGAACTTGGGATGGAGAAACTGGTGCTGCTGTTGGGCTTCATGCGCCGTGCTCTTGTCGCTCTCGAATATCTTGATAGGATTCCACCTCAAACTAGGCAAGGAGGTTCATAAAATGGTCTGGCAGTGTTTCGAGAATCGTCTGTATATTCGCGCGGAGCTTGTGGCGGAGACAGGCTTACGGATAGGTGCCGGAGGGGAAACCGCCTTGCCCACCGCGACCGACCTGCCCGTAATGCGCACGCCCGAAGGGAAGCCTTTTATTCCCGGCTCCAGCCTGCGCGGTGCCTTGCGCAGCCATATCGAACGCATCGTGCGTACCTTTGAACCTGATGCAGGCAATGGTAAGGGCGCATGCAATCCTACTCGTCCTCAAGAATGGTGTCTTCCATCGGAAGAGCGCAAACGATTGGAAGACGCGCAAGTGTATGAACGCTCATGTCGCGTCTGCCGTGTGTTCGGCTCGCCATGGCTGGCATCGCGTGTGCGTCTACGCGACCTTTACCTTGCCGAATGCGTGGCGGATCTGAAGCCAGAACTGCGCGATAGCGTTGCCATCGATCGGGAAAAGGAAAGCGTCGCGAACAAGTTCGACTTCGAAGCGCTGCCCGCAGGCGCACGCTTTCATATGGAGATCGTCGCCGAGAATTTAAACCCAGCCGAGCTGGGGCTGCTTCTTGTGGCAATACGCGAACTGGAGCGTGGCGAGATCCTGCTGGGAGGCTTCAAAGGGCGCGGGCTGGGGCGCGTCTGCCTCCAGAAGATAAAGTACGAGTGGCTCACACATGAAAACCTGAAGCAGTACTTGCTGAACGGCACAACGGAATCCCTGAGCGAATCCTTTCAACAGGGGTGCATTCGCGCATTCCTCGACGAACTGAGGAGGGAGTAAGCATGCATGGACGACTCTATAATGAGCTGGTGCTGGAGATAGCCATTAGCCCGCGCACCCCACTGATTATTAAGTCAGGCGAGAAAGCGGGGATTGACCCCGCGCGCCCCGATATGGAGTTCGTGCGCACAACACGACGCAACGCGCACGGCGAGCCAGAGGATACCTTATATATCCCTGGTTCCAGCCTGAGAGGCGTGCTGCGCGCTCACGCAGAAAGGTTGCTACGCTCCCTTCGGGATGACCTTGCCTGCCAAATCACCGACCAGAGCTGCATCAAGCGCAAGGACCTGAAGGAGAGCGAGATCAGCGGAGCCCGAGCCTATCGCGAGGCATGCTATGCCTGTCGCCTGTTCGGCAACACCGCAATTGCGTCACGCCTGCAGATCGGAGACCTGTATCCCCACAGGGAGCTAGAACCGCTCACAGAGACACGCTATGGCGTCGCCATCGACCGCGTGACGGGCGCTGTGGCGGTTGGTCCATTCCAGATGGAGACTGTGACCAGCGCGCTTTTTCTGGGCAGGCTGGTGCTGCGCAACTTCACGGTGGGGCAACTGGGTCTGTTGGGCGCTGCGCTCCTTGATATAGCGGATGGGCTGGTCGCCCTGGGACACGCTAAGTCGCGTGGGCTTGGACGAGTGCGCCTGAACTTTAACTGGGCGCGCTTTCGCTTCATGCAACTCCCACCAGATGGCAACAATGGCATCGTCGGCATCGGCGCACTTGCCAGCGAGGAAATACGGCGCCGCTACAACCTGCCTTCACCCGACCACCATGCGCTGGATGGCTTTCCACAGGCGCAGCATGAGGGGCTTTACCACACTGTGATAAGCAGGGAGGACGCCGACATCCGTCGGTGGTTCGAAACGCTTGCGCCGCTATGGGTAGAGGAGATCGAACAGGGAGGCATCTCCCCATGAAAGGCTCTATCTGGCGATGGGAAGGCGAGCCAACCGACGCGCTGAGCCTCTGGAACGCGCTCAATCTGCCCGCCGAGAGTGCATGGTGGTTCGGATGGCACATCAGCCATATCGAACTACCTCAGCGACTGCCTCCTGCGCTGCCCAGCGCTGAGTGGGAACAGTTGCGAATCTTTTCGCCAGACGCTGAGTTGCGTGCACTGATGACAGGATCAACCATTGAATATCTATTACTGACCGAACAAACCGAAACTCTGGCAAGCAGGCAGGACTGGCAATGTATAGCAGAGGGCTTTGAGGTGCGTGAATCACAGCATATTCTGCTGGGCGAACCGTCGGCAAAAAGTAGTACGCCCTCGGATGAACTGGTGGAAATAGCCTTCCCGCGCCGCTTCTGTTACGGCATTCCTGTCCAGAAGGGGCAAGTCGCGGTCGTACAAGTGCGTCATTATTACGACCCGTTGGGGAGGCGACGCTACACTCGCTACTGTGCCTTGCAGGCAGTAGCCAAACAGATTCTTATGGTAGAATCAGGAGGTAGATAGCGATGCGATACGAGAACGATTCGGAGAAACCATATGCATTTGTTCCTTTCCATAGCCAGTCGCCGAGTCGTGAGAAGCCTGCCGGACAAGCAACGATAAACCGCGAGCAGTTCACTGGCTGGCTGGAACTGGAGCTGAAGACCTTGACCCCAGTGCATGTGGCATCTGGCAGGCTTGACTTTGTGCGCGCCGCGGGTGAGGAATCATTAGCTGCGCTGCAGGTGACAAACCCTACGCGCGATCAGGCTGGCGCACCGCGTCGTGTGGGGGTGATTCCGGGTGCCTCCTTCAAAGGCACAGTGCGCTCCCTTCTGGAGGCGATTTCGCCCTCTTGCCTGCGCCTTGCAGGGCGCAACTCACGCCCTCATGTGCCCTCGCGGCTCAACCCCTGCAATAATGCCAGCGCGCTCTGCCCTGCCTGCCGCCTGTTCGGCGCACAAAATTATCAGGGACAGCTGAGCTTTGAAGACGCGCTCATCCCTCCTGGCTCGCTTGTGCTGGTTGGTTCACCTCTGCTCTGGACGCCTGCGCGCAGCAATCGCGGGCTACCCCCTCGTTATCTGAACCAACGCGGCGAAGCGATAGGGCGCAAGTTCTATTTCCATGCCAGACGCGCAGAAGGAGCCGACCTGCGTGTGGCAATCAGAACAGGTACTCGCATCTCCACGCGCGTGCACTTTTTAAACTTGTCCAAAGCGGAACTGGGACTGCTGCTGGCAGCGCTCGGGCTGCACCCACAATATCCCTTTCCCATCAAACTGGGCGGCGGCAAACCCGCCGGACTTGGCTCCGTGAAGATCGAACTTAAAACAGTTCACTTGATGCAAGGCAGCTCGAGTGTGCGGCATCGGGGACGGCTTGGTGGGCAGACATCCCTGCTGCAGGGCGAGGAACTCGACAGGCATATCAACGAATGGGTGAACCAAGCCGAAAGGGACGAGGTGCTGCTGACAACGCTTCTGGAGGAACTGGCGCAGATTCTCGAGGAAAGTGGGCTGGAACATAATCAGGCGCCTGCTGACCCCTATTAGGAGGTGCAGACATGCCCGACTGGGAGAGCATCAGCAAACAGGCAGAATGGGTTGCACGCGAATTGGTGCGATTAGAAGTTGACCTCGCCGAATCAGAAAAGCTGGTCGACCACTATCTGTTCAAAGGCTGCAGTGAGGAGGCAATGGCGCGCTATCTGGAGACACTTGCCCATAATCCACCACCACGCAGCCGGCGCAGCCAGCGTCACTTTCGGAACCTACGCGAAATCTGGAATCGCTGGAACACCTCACTGACGGGCGTCGACAAAGCCCGCGCCTGGGGTTGGGCAGTGAGATTGGCCAAAGCGCTTCGGGCGGGAGTTAGATTATGAGCCAAGCTCAGAGCAATCAGAGTAAAAAGATAAGCATTTATAAATTTGGGCCTCAAAGCCTCATACCATGGCTAATTGAAGCCTGGGAACGCCGAGAGCTTTCCCCTGACACCCGGAATAATCTCAAGCAGTTATTACGAGAACATGGCTTATTGTTCAGTGATAGTGATATTGATATATTTGATTTATTAAAAAGCCTTGATTATAAAACATTAATAAGCCAACTTAGCGAAGGGGACTTTGCTTCCTTTATTGAAAGTAAATTGGATAACGCCAGGATTGATGATTTACTACTGGGAGATCAATCTCTGAATTGTGCAAACCTCAGGGCGTTATTGCTTTCTCATTTTTCGCACTTTCCTTACCCTAATATGGGACTACAGATAGTGTTGGACGAAGCTATTCGCAAGGCACAGGAAGCGCAATCTGCTTGCTACCTTTATACACAATTCACCAATCCTCTTGATTTCAGTGAATGTATACAAGTAATACATGAGAGTATTGATCGTGCGTTAGTTCTATTAGAGAAATTTAACGATATTCTTATTATTTTTCTATCAGAAATATCTCATGAATTGATGGGATTCACTGATAATCAATATAGTAAAAAATTAAACAACTCTTCATGGAATGACAAAATAAAATTAGCAAAAGACATATCAACAAAAATATTGGAGCAATTGGATAGATGCGATCGAATAAGCACAAATTATAAAGGGTATTTATATCAATTTTTATATTTTGTTAATAAAGAAATATCAGATCAATTAAATAAAATTAGAGAGTATAGAAACGCTGTACGCCACCCTACTAGAACCTTCACTTCTGGCACAGCGCTACCAGAAGTTTATCGTGAACAGATCGAAAACCTTGTGCAAGCACTAAAGAAGCTGCATGAAGGATGGACTAAATTGCAACAAATACCTTTGCTTGGTGTTATTTGCCGTGCTGGCAGCGATGTTTATGGGCGTCAAGAGGTGGAGATAGCTTCGGAGAATAAACAATTTGTAAAACTTGTTTTTACTGATATAAATATATACTCTAATATAACAAAATTTGAAGCATATCTTGGCAAAATCTGCTTTTTCATGTCGGATATTAATAACAATAATCATAAATTAAATGCGATATTAGTAGTGCCACACGACGATGAAATTGTACGCCACTTACTACCTCAAGAATTGGAACTGGATCTCAGAATCCTTGAGGAACATGGTTTCCTCAAGGAAGAGGTGAGCATCGATGCAGAAACTTAAACTTTTGCTTGTTGAGTGGGAGCTGCTGATCACGATTGGTACGTTCGGATTGGCACAGATGATTGCTGATCTGAGTGTGGATATGGGTCGGAGCGAGTTTGCTGCTGTTATACGGTTCGTCGGGATAATCATTGTCATCGGGGTATTGATTTTAGGCTTCTGGCAGCGCCCTTCGCCCTTAAGAGTGCCTCTGCTCTTTGTAGAGGAAGACAACAGCGAGCTGGCACACACGAAGTTTGAGCGGCTGGTCGAATCGCTTCGCCTTGAAAAGAGCGTGAAGGTGATAGATGCTCATGCCCCTGTTCATCGTCAGGAATTAGTTATTCGGCTCGATACGGCGGTTCGTTACTCCTCGAAAAAGACGGACTGGCAGGAAGCGCTGAAACAGCTTATCCACGAGTGGGATAAGGAGGTCGATGCACGACTTCAGCGCTGGCTACCTGCTCACTACTCAGGCATCATCTATCACATTCGCCCGAATATCGTGTTGCCGCTGGCGTTCGGGCTGGGCGCAGCCGTCGGGTTACGCCGCTCTGTTATTCTTTATCATCAGGCAGCGGAGGGTGCGCCTTACCAAGTGATGGATTTGACCCATCCGCGTGTGCTGTTCGAAGAACCTAAGCAGCCCATCGATTTTGAACAGCAACCACCTGACATCCGCCCCCCGGCTGACAAGGGCGACCACCTAATTCTGCACTGGATTTTCTCCGATCGCCATCAACCCGACCTAAATGCCCATCCTGATTATTCGACAGCAACCAGCGTAGCGTTCTATCACTCATCCGCCCTGCCTCAAGACGACTGGCTCTCGTATGTTCAAACACTCTATCGATGGGCAAAGCCGTGGGTCAACGCGTTTAAGCAAGTGGATATCTGCCTCATCTGTCCCGATGCATTGGCGTTTGCACTGGGAATGGCGTTCTCGCGCAGTGCGCATCTGCGCGTATGCCACTGGATGGGTGCACAGTATATGCCTGTGGTAAACCTCAGCTGGATCGAGAGACGCTTGCCATTTGATTAGAGGTACAATACACCTGCAATGCGGTTCGTGGAGCCGAGCTATCTGCTGTTGCTCCCCGTGCTGATTGCGGGGGTGTGGTGGAGCGGGCGACGCATGCTCGGCATCAGTCGCGCACGCAAGCGGGTCGTGCTGGTGCTGCGTTCGCTGGTGGTGCTTCTGATAGTGCTGGCGCTCGCCGGGCTGCAAGCAGTGCGCCAGAATCGGGGTATCTGCACTATCTTCCTACTGGATGCCTCCGACAGCATTCCCGACAAAGGCAAGCAGGCAGCGCGCGCGTATCTCCAACAGTCGCTGAAAGCCATCGGGGAGGAGGATCAAGCCGCGCTCGTTGTGTTTGGGCGCGACGCGCTTATCGATTTCGCTCCGACCAACACGCGTGAACTGCCCCCAATATTATCCGCGCCCGACAGACAGGGCACGAACATTGCAGCGGCTGTTCGCCTCGCCAGCGCACTGTTCCCCGATGGAAAAGATAAGCGCATCGTGCTATTGTCTGATGGCAACGAGACGGAGGGCAACGCGCTGGACGCCGCTGCCGTCGCCGCCACCGAAAATATCGAGATCGACACGGTGCAACTCGCCTCCGCCACACCCGAATCGGAGACGCTGGTGCTGGAGACGCAAGCGCCCAGCGAGGTCAAAATCGGAGAGCCGTTCAACCTACGCGTGGTGATCGAAGCCCGCAAGCATGCCACAGGCGTGTTGCACATCGACCGCGATGGCAAACCCATCAAAAGCGTGCCCGTGTCGCTCACACCGGGCAAAAATGTGGTGGTTGTGCCCATTCGCACCGAGAAGGAAGGTTTCAATCGCTATCGTGCTACCCTGGAGGTGCAGCCGGATGAGGATCCGCGCAATAATGTGGGGCGCACCTTCGTGCAAGTGCGAGGCAAACCGCGCGTGCTGCTTGCCGAAGGCACGCCCGACCCAACCCGCTCGCTGGAGCGCGCCCTCAAGGCGAACAACTTGGAGGTGGTGCGTGCAACGCCAGATACTTTCCCCGCCCGCGCCGACGAGCTGCAAGGCTACGATGCTATTCTATTCCATGATTTCCCCGCCGTCGCCCTCTCACCTCAACAGATGCTCACCATTCAAAGCGCGGTGCGCGACACCGGTATCGGCTTCGCCATGATTGGCGGTGAGAACTCCTTCCTGCCCGGCGGCTACTACGAAACACCCATCGCTGAAATATTGCCTGTTGATCTCAATGTGCGCCAGCGCAAGGTATTCCCCGCTGCTACGGTGGTGATTATTATCGATATATCAGGTAGTATGGGGGTGCCGGAAGACGGCATCCCAAAGGTGCAGTTGGCGGGGCGTGCCGCCATCGAGACGCTCAAAATGTTGCGTCCGATGGATCAGTTCGGCGTGATTGTCAGCGGCACCGGAGCTGACTGGCTCGCCCCGATTCAACCTGCGAGCAATAAAGAGCGCGTGATTGACCAGATTTCGCGCATCTATGCGGGGGGTGGCGGCATCTATTGCCGACCGTCGCTGGAGTTTGCCGCGCAGGCGATGCTGGCACAAAATACGCGCGTCAAACATCTCATCCTGCTGGCGGATGGCGACGACTGCGACGAGCAGGAGGGCTGTTTCGAGATTGCCCGCCACTTGCGTGCGCAGGGCGTCACGATGTCGGTCGTCGCGATGGGGGCAGGAAAAGATGTAGGTTTCCTGCAGCAACTTGCAAAAGAAGCAGGCGGCAACTTCTATCTGACCACTCGTGCACGCGACCTGCCCCGCCTGTTCACCGCCGATGTGAGCCTGATGACCCGTTCCGCAATTGAGGAGGGCGCGTTTATCCCTAAAATCACAGGCAGCGATGAAATGTTGGAAGGCATCAACTGGAACGCGACCCCACCCCTGCTCGCCTACGATTTGACATCTGACCGCCCGCTTGCCCGTACGCTGATGCGCACGCACAAAAATGACCCGCTACTTGCCGTCTGGCAGTATGGATTGGGCATCTCGCTCGCCTTTACTTCCGACGCGAAGCCGAAATGGGCACAGCGTTGGGTCGGCTGGAGCGAGTTCGCCCCGTTCTGGACACAAGTCTCGCGCTCCATCCTGCGCAAAAGCAGCCGTCAGGATTATCAGGTAACGGTGCGCCAGGAAGGGGGGCAAGCCATCGTGGAGATGCAAGCGTTTACTCCCGAAGGTGAGCCAATCAACTTTCTGCAGCCGGAGGTGCGGGTGAGCTTCCCCAACGGCGAGGGACAAACTATCACTCTGCAACAAGAGGCGCCGGGACATTACACGGGGCGGTTCCCCCTGCGTGAGGTGGGCGATTATCTGCTAACGATAGTGGAAAAGCAGCCTGATGGCACGATTCGCACCGCCACGCGCGGCTATGCTTTGCCTTACCCGCCTGAATATCGCTTCAGCCGCGCCAATTTGCCCCTGCTGACGCGCATTGCGGAAATCACGGGTGGCAAGCTGAATCCTGAACCATCGCAGGCATTTCGCCCAGTGGCCAAGCGAGGCGCGTCGGTGTCTGACCTGTGGCGACAGTGCCTCTGGTTGGCGCTAATGCTTCTGCTGCTGGACATTACGCTACGGCGCGTCGCGCTGCCTGTGGGCGAGGCATTCGCGCTGCTGGGTCAAGCATGGCGCTGGCTACGCGGGCGACGCCTGCCGCGCCGTGCCCCGCAGCCGGTTGCGACGGCACGCTTGCTGAATGTAAAGGGCAGGGTGCGCGCGACGACCACAACACCTGCCGAACCAACTGGACACCCTATAGTTGCTTCTGTTCAAGAAGCAAAGACAGCGCGACCGTCGCCCACGCCAGAAGCAGTGCCTTCGACTGACACTACCGCTTCTGCTGCCCCTCCTTCCAGCACCCCGGCTACCGGAGGGGATACCACCAGCCGCCTGCTGGAAATCAAGCGGCGGCGCCTGTCGCGATGAGGTTCGGGATGCGATGCAGAGGCGCATCTGCGCGTGCGTTTACCGTGCCTGCGATGTCCTGAACACCCTTTCAGAGGTGTTCGCAGTGTTTATGAGACAAGTAAAGGTCAGGCTCTTCGAAAGCTCTGCCCAAAGAGCCTCAGCCTGTGAACACCCAGAAAAACAGCATCGCCATACCGTTGTTGAGCATGTGAATCAGGATGCAGGGCAACAGTGAGCGGGTATGGGCATAGAC
Organism: bacterium HR15; assembly: GCA_002898555.1. Taxonomy (GTDB): domain Bacteria; phylum Armatimonadota; class Fimbriimonadia; order Fimbriimonadales; family GBS-DC; genus HRBIN15. The sequence goes on along the minus strand of BEHR01000012.1, from coordinate 47,012 downwards.
CATCGCCAGAATCACACCCAAAATCGTCACTACCAAGATACCGCCCAGGAACTGGGGGTGGATCACGCCGAACAAGAAACCGCTTGCGAACGCGCTAAGCCAGACACGCCCCGTGCGCTGCCACAGCACCTGAAAAAGCACTCCCCGAAAGAGCACCTCCTCCACCATCGGCGCCAACACCACCACCTGTAGAATCGTCCAGAACCGCATCCAGGCTTCCATTTCGCTCAGTGGAGTCTCTGCGATGGGGCTCGTCTGTTCGCTTGGCAGGGCAGGCGCCAACCATATGGTCAACAGCAGCGATAACAGCATGATCGGTAAATAGATGCCAAAGCCCATCAGTGCGCTTCCTATCTGCCGCCAGACACTGCCCTGGAAGCGCAAGATGCCCGACGGGTTGCCCGGCTCGCGCGACCAGCTCCAAAGAAAGAGCAGCGGTACAAATGCCGCGATGGCGTAGGCGATTCCAAAGAGCGGGTCTGTCGGGGCGACATCGCGCCCTTGCCAGCTTACCAGAAGTACCTGACTATACAGCAGTAGTAGCAGGAACAGGGCAGGTGCCCACAGCATGCGATCCAACACAAAGGGCGAGGCGTTCGGCAGCGGTCGCTGGGCAAGTGGAAAAGGCTGCACCAGATACCATAGCAACAATCCCACACCCACAATGCCCCAGAACAGTCCGCAGCAGCCAACCGCCACGAGAAGGCTTAAGCGCAGTTGGCTCTCGCGCTCCAGTTTGTGAAGCAGTTGCCGGGCGCGTTGGGCGTCACCTGCTCGTTGCCACATCACGCTCTCGGCAATCTGAAGCGCAAGGGGTGGCGCGCTGAGTGAGAGGGCATCCCGCAGCCGCGGCACCTGCTCCCGGCTCAACTGCCCCTGCAACGCGATGTGCCACAGGGGCGCATACCAGCGCCGTTCGTGCGGCTCCAGCTCAACCGAAGAAGCATTCGCTAACCCTTTCAGCGTTTTTTCGGGATCGCCCACGCCGGTTAGCTGCTCCATCAGCGCTACATAGAGACGCGCCTCCCACTCGCCTTCCGTGCCATACAGCTCCTTCCGAAGGGCATCCACCACCCCTTTTGCCGCGGGCTTTAACCCCTGACGCAGCATCGACGAGCCAGCAAAGGACAGCACATAGCGCATCTGGAAGTCAAGCTCATAACGAAGGTCTGCCTGGGTGAGCGAGGAACCTCGCTTGTAGAAAAACAGCGATAGAAACACCAAATTGTTGAAGAAGATAAGCAGGCTAAATAGTAGAATCATGAGCCACCATGCAAACCGTGCCGAGCGTGTCATCTCCCCTAAGTCCCCTGATATAAACAGGAATGGCGGAGGGTCCGGGATTCGAACCCGGGGTAGAGGGCATGACCCCCCTACAACCGCTTAGCAGGCGGCCCCTTTCGACCACTCAGGCAACCCTCCGCCTTACATAGCTATTATACCATATCGGCAACCGTTGTCAAGAGGTAGAGAGGCTGTTCGGAAAATCGCGTAGCCCCATCTCCACACCCAACAAAAAAACACCCCCCAAGCACCTGCACCAAACACACCATGTTCCACCACACAAACACCCACTCCCTCGAACGCCTCCAAACACTATCCCGATCCATCCGACGCGTCGAACATTTCAATCCCTCACAGGTAGGCTAAAAACTTTGGAGGTGTAAGAATGGATAAATCTTCCAGCAGCGTTTCAATCCCTCACAGGTAGGCTAAAAACGTAGTCCGCCACCCGCCTCTGCGCTTCCAGCCAGTGTTTCAATCCCTCACAGGTAGGCTAAAAACACAAAAGTTTGACCCCCAATCTGATCTGGCGGTGGTGAGTTTCAATCCCTCACAGGTAGGCTAAAAACAATTTAGCCTCAATTTTGCGATTTTTGCCCCATATTGTTTCAATCCCTCACAGGTAGGCTAAAAACTCGAGGCGGCGGCCGCCGCCCTGGAGGCTCGCCTCCGTTTCAATCCCTCACAGGTAGGCTAAAAACCTGGCTCATCCACCGACGGTACGACTGTACGTTTGAGGGTTTCAATCCCTCACAGGTAGGCTAAAAACCAGCAAAAAGCAGCTGAAACAGCTGCAGCGGGACATGTTTCAATCCCTCACAGGTAGGCTAAAAACTTCTCTACAGCGGGGCTGGCCCGGGCCATGCGGGCCGTTTCAATCCCTCACAGGTAGGCTAAAAACGGGGTCTACGGCTCTGCCAGCCTCTGTTGGAGGAGCGTTTCAATCCCTCACAGGTAGGCTAAAAACTATGCCGGCCCCCTGAATACACGGCAATACAACGATGGTTTCAATCCCTCACAGGTAGGCTAAAAACCTGCTGCGGGCGCTCTGTAGCCTGCCACGCAGGCCCGTTTCAATCCCTCACAGGTAGGCTAAAAACTCGGAGTGGTCTCCTGCGTTACGCACCCGCTTCCGCCGCGTTTCAATCCCTCACAGGTAGGCTAAAAACACCATCGCCATCCGCAGTGCCGCGCAGGACAATGCGTTTCAATCCCTCACAGGTAGGCTAAAAACTTCACCGCCGGGGGACTTTTTTTCACAACTGACTCTGCGTTTCAATCCCTCACAGGTAGGCTAAAAACATCGCTAACCCCCCCCCTGCTTGGGGTGGCGCGTGGTTTCAATCCCTCACAGGTAGGCTAAAAACCTTACCAGAAACAAGGGTTCGATGCGATTGTAGGTCGTTTCAATCCCTCACAGGTAGGCTAAAAACACGCGCCCCAGCGCCTCCAGCGCAGCCCGCAGCGCTGTTTCAATCCCTCACAGGTAGGCTAAAAACTCGTGGTGCTGAGGGCGATCCTCTTGTAAAGGATCGCGTTTCAATCCCTCACAGGTAGGCTAAAAACGGGTGGAATAAGATTCCACCCAAATTCTCGGCTTGGGTTTCAATCCCTCACAGGTAGGCTAAAAACACCGGCTATCTATACCGTCTCCATCTTGCAGCCGGTGTTTCAATCCCTCACAGGTAGGCTAAAAACACGGTGCACCACAGGGTGTTGGGGGGGGTCAAACAAGTTTCAATCCCTCACAGGTAGGCTAAAAACACCGTGTGCGCCGCTTGCGGGCACACGGTGCACCACGTTTCAATCCCTCACAGGTAGGCTAAAAACGGCTGCCCGCCACGCCGCGCAGGGAAGCGGGCACACGTTTCAATCCCTCACAGGTAGGCTAAAAACTCACTTATCCGCAGCAGGTGCTGTTGCGTGAGGTGCGAGTTTCAATCCCTCACAGGTAGGCTAAAAACCGACCACCGTCTATCCAACCCCCAACCCCGTTTGAGGTTTCAATCCCTCACAGGTAGGCTAAAAACTTGGTCCGAACGGTGAATTAGTTCGGACCAAGGCAGTTTCAATCCCTCACAGGTAGGCTAAAAACGGAGAACAACGGCGTGGTGAGTTTGTTTGAGCCTTTGTTTCAATCCCTCACAGGTAGGCTAAAAACCCGCATAGAGACCGCACCCGCGTTCAGCATACCAGTGTTTCAATCCCTCACAGGTAGGCTAAAAACCGCCCGCAGCGACGCCCGATACCGATTATTACCTCTTGTTTCAATCCCTCACAGGTAGGCTAAAAACGGGCAACCGCGCAGGGTCGCCTCGTGCCCGCCCCCCTGCGGTTTCAATCCCTCACAGGTAGGCTAAAAACCTCCAGAAACTGCTTTAATCCCCCCGCCCCCCCCTGGTTTCAATCCCTCACAGGTAGGCTAAAAACATGTCTCCCATCATCATTCTCCTCCTCTTTTCGCCCGTTTCAATCCCTCACAGGTAGGCTAAAAACGAGTTTTGTCGTAACACCAGGGCAAGTACTTGCCCCGTTTCAATCCCTCACAGGTAGGCTAAAAACGACATGAAAGTTCGTCTGGTAAGGATTGGATATGAAAGTTTCAATCCCTCACAGGTAGGCTAAAAACTGCCCTCCTTGCCGCCCGACGATACCTCGATGGCGAAGTTTCAATCCCTCACAGGTAGGCTAAAAACGGTGGCGTGGGAATGCAAAACCACAACGCCACCCCAGTTTCAATCCCTCACAGGTAGGCTAAAAACCCTTTCACCCACTGCCCCCCCCTGAACAAAAGCAGTTTCAATCCCTCACAGGTAGGCTAAAAACGAATTGGACCAGGGGGGGGCGGAAGTGGTCGTGCGCGGTTTCAATCCCTCACAGGTAGGCTAAAAACTGTTCGACACGCCCGCAGCGACGCCCGATACCGATTATTACCTCTTGTTTCAATCCCTCACAGGTAGGCTAAAAACGTAGCGTACATCGCCGCATGGGCAGCCCTCTGCTGGGTTTCAATCCCTCACAGGTAGGCTAAAAACTAGCCTCGATCCAGTAGTACCTCCGCTGCTTGCGACGTTTCAATCCCTCACAGGTAGGCTAAAAACCGGATTATGCCGCGCGCTGGGACTGGCACAGCAGGAGTTTCAATCCCTCACAGGTAGGCTAAAAACAGAACAAGATTACATCGCGCAGCGACAACAAACGCTGTTTCAATCCCTCACAGGTAGGCTAAAAACGGAGACATTTCCATTCCCTCCCTCATAAGAATTATGAGTTTCAATCCCTCACAGGTAGGCTAAAAACGACGTGCGAGATATATCGCCCGTTACCAAGAATCCCGTTTCAATCCCTCACAGGTAGGCTAAAAACGAAGCAACAACAATTCAGCCTGCGTATACTTCCCGTTTCAATCCCTCACAGGTAGGCTAAAAACAATACAAGCCCTACGCCTTTCGCGCGAATACGCGAAGTTTCAATCCCTCACAGGTAGGCTAAAAACCAACCCCCACGCGGGGGGTCAGCCATCCCGCTGAACTCAAAAAAGCCCGATTGTCAAGGTGCACGCACTTTGCCCGTTGGCGACCATACTATACCCTATCGGTGACAACAAAGTCAAGTCCTGTCGTCGATCGGGTGGCGATTTGAACTCAGAGGGCAGAAAGTCGGCGATCGACGACAAGCGGGTTTTTGTCATACGAGGGGTAGGGTTTTTGTTGGGGATAGGGATACAGGATGTAGTGGGTGGTGGGTGAAAATGTCGTCGAACGACTGGTTAGTCAAAAACAGGTTCAAAATTTGAGCCATTTGGAGGGAGTGGTTCGCTTGCATCGCGCTCCTTATGCCCTTCTGCCCCGACAAATCGGGGATGTCCCCGGACCGCTTGCCTATCAGAGGAACTGGGTGGGTTCATTTTTGATGACGCCGAGTGTCTGGCGTTCTAAATAGGCGGTGGTACGCAACAGATAAAACAGAATACTATCTTCCTCCGGGTCGATGATCTTCTGCAGTGCGCGCTGCAGGCGAGCGAATTGTGCCTCCGTCAACTCGCCTTCAAAGACCGAGTTCTGCACCCAAGTGAGATATTTGCGCCCCGTCTTGAGCACCTTCTGCACACGCGCCACATTCACATCATAGACCATGATCACATACATCGGCTCACCTCAGCTTGAACGGTTCATAGGGCTTCTCACCCATCAGGTGCTTTTCCAGTTTGTACAGATCGAGGCGAATGGCGGTACGATAGGAAACATGGCGTTTGAGCGTGCGGTGCTGGAAAGTGCTTTGCAGGCGTTCTTCCCATGCTTTCAGAAAGATCTTGCGCCCCTCTTCGTTGAGGTAGATGCCGGCGGTCTCCTCAGCGAAATGCTCGGCACGGATCTGGCGTCTCTGGATGAGGGTGAGGAGGGTTCGATCCACCAGCACAGGTTTGAACACTTCGGCGATGTCGAGATTCAGGGTGAAGCGGCGGAAGTTGGTGGTATGCAGGTAGCCGATACGCGGGTCGAGATGAGTTTGATAGATTTCGGAGAGGACAACGGTATAAAGCAGACTGTTGCCGAAGGAGAGGAGCGCGTTCAAGCGGTTGCGTGGGGGACGGCGCGTGCGCTTACCGAAGGTGAAATCGGGATGTTGCAGGATTCGGTCAAAGATGGTGTAGTAAGCCTCGCGTGCTTTGCCTTCGATCTGCATCAGCGCCTCGATCTGGGTGCAGTGGGTGGCGGTGTCGTGCAGGGTCTGCAATGTGTGCAGGGTATCGTCTAAAGGCGTCTGGCGGTTATGGTAGTAGCGCGCCACGAGCTGCAGGTTGGTCAGTGCGCCTTGTACGAAGCGTCGTGCCAGGTCCAGGCGGCGCGCCTCGTCCAAATAGTGTTCCACCTGTTTGAGCAGCATGTAACCGGAGTTGAAGTGTTCACGCGGGTAGTAGCTGCCGGTGTAGTAGCCGTAGTAGTTATAGAAATGCACGAGGATTTGGTTCTGGCTTAAGAACTCCAGCACGCGCTTGTTCAGGTTCACTTCGCCGAACACATGCAGTTCGCGCACGCTTTCGATGGGCAGATAGCGTCTCTCGCCGTTGTCCATTTCGAGCAGCAGGGTGTTCTGGTCGCGTTGTAGGGTGCAGTGGCTGTTGATATAGAGGCTTTTTTTCATGGCTGTTCCTCCTTCTCGCTTGGGTTCTCGTCGCACCAGCAGAGTTCCTGATAGGCGCAAGTACGGCAGATGCTCATGGGTTTGGGCACATGGGGTGGCAGGGGTTGCTGGCGCAGTTGCGTTATGGCATCGAGGGCGTGCTGCAGCTGTTGCAGCCCAACTTCGTCCAGGGTCACGGTTTCGCGCCGATTCTGTTCGGGATAGAGGAGCACGCCTTTGAGGTTCAGCCCGCGTTCGCGCAGCAGGTAGAGGTAGTAGAGCAGTTGCAGGCGGTGTGCCTCCTGTTTGCGCGGACTGCGTTTGATTTCGTACACCAGTTCCCCTGCGATTTTATCGATACGGGCGAAGCCCTCGATAGGGACCTCCCTAAAACTGCCTTGAGGCGGTGCGGCTAACGCCTCCTGATGGATTAGGCGCCCTAATTCGACATAGGGCGAGTGGGCTTCCATCGTCAGCTGGCGTTGCAGGAACCAGCATTTACGGGGGCAGACGACCCATGCGTTGAGTTCATATCCGCGTACTGCCCGCTCATCCCAGCCTTCTTCTGGCAGGTCCAGTTCCACGGGTGCTTGCACTTCCATTGTTTAGATCCACTCCATCAAGACATCGGCGGGCTGCCCTTCTTCCTGCAAGGGATGCGCCAGCCCTATTTCAGAATCGTAAGGGAGGCTCGTGATGGGCACACCCAGATCGCGCGGGACTTCGAATCGCTCCGCAAACCGAATCAGCCACCAGTAAGGTACGGGCACCAGCAGCTCCGGCAATCGCCAGAGCGATTTCTGCTCACGCAGCCGATAGGCTTCTTGCTGAAACATCTGAGGCAGCACCTCTATCTGGACTTCACCCTTGCGGGTGGCAAATCGTTGGCGCATCTGCTCATCTGCCAGATCAATGGTGTAGCAACCACAAATCCGTTGCACTGCCTTTAGCGTTTCATATCCCTGCTGCCGTTCGCGTTGGAATTCATCAGACTGCCAGATAGATCGATACAACTGGTCCGTGGCTTCCGATAAGTCTTGATTGGTGGGGGTTTCAGGAAGTGCTTGTAGCAGCTGCAGGGTTTGTTGCAGGGTGTTGGCTCCATACAGGTATTCCGAGCGACCGTCATAGCGGCACAAGATGTGCACTGGTGCAGGGCGAGTTTGCTCGCCTTTTCGGTTCACACGCCCCATCCGTTGCACAAGGGCATCGAGCGGCGCGAGTTCTGTGTAGAGCCGTTGATAGGAAATGTCCAAACTCACTTCGACAACCTGCGTGGTAATGAGCAGCGTGCCTGTAGACGGGGTGGAGATTGTCTGTTCTTTCTGACGGCGATCCCGATAGATAAACCGTGAGTGCAGCAGTTTCACAGTAGGTGCGACAAAATTTATCTCTCCGACCCGCATCTGTTGTGCTATTGCCTGCGCTTGTTGATAGAGTTGCTGCGCCAGTGGCACGATGTTCACCACAAAGAGCACGGTCTCGCCGCGTGCTGCATGGTGAAGTGCTTCTTGCAGGGCATCGCTGGGCGATTGGTCTTCCAGACACAAGCGGTGGCGTTGTTGGTGCCAAAGAGGGTTTTCCGCGGTGATGAGGGACGCCTCGCCCAGTGTTTGCCGCAGCGGCGAAGGGAGCGTCGCACTGGCGACGGCGAAGCGTGCGGGGGGATCGCTCTCTAACGCGGCTTGTAGCAACCCCAGCGTGTAAGGCTCGTAGGCATGAATCTCGTCCATCAGCACCGTGGCGTTTCGGCACAAGGCACGCCGAATCTCCCAGTGGCGTCCGTGCAAGTGCGCCAAAAGATACTGATCTAAGGTAGCGATGGTGATCGGTTTGGCAAAGACATGGCTGAACAGTCGCGCGTCGAGGGGCGGCTCTTCGATATCGCGAGCGATTTCCAGTAAGGCGTGTGAATGCGCAATGCCAACCACCGCTTCGCCATAAATGCGCTGGAGACGCTTATACATCGCGTTCACCGTTGCTTGCGTGGGAAGCAGGTAGAGAATGCGCTCTGTCTCGCCTGCCCACAGGAGCAGCGCCTCCGTCTTCCCTGACCCCGTGGGTGCATGGAGATAGAGGCGCGGAGTGTCCACCTCCAGCACACGCTGTTGATAGCTGTAGAGCGAAAACCTTTTGCGTCGTAGATGCCGTTGAAGCAGCTGCGCTCCCCCATTCAAGAACAACATGTCCGCGCTGGGATGCCCCCCGGAAGTGAGCCAGTCAGCAAGGCAGAGAACCGCTTTCACGGTGGAGAAATCCTGGACAGGTAAGCGTTGCAGTTGCTCCATCAGGGTGCGGCTTCCGTCGGGATAGTTGAATTCTTGATGGAGCCATTCCGAAGGGTTTCTGTCAAGCAGAGGCTGAAGCTGCGCTATTATGTCTGGTGATGGAAACCACCGTTCCAACCACTGTTGCAGTGCGTCACGAATCCAATCGGGGCTTTTCAATCCCTGATAGAGAGTAGGGTGCAAAGGCGAGTGATGACTGAGGACGGCTGCTGCTGCGAGTGGAGCAGACGACTGCCCGAATTGCTTCCTCTCCAGCGCGAAGGTAAGGAGAAATGAGGCGAGCGCGTGTGGATAGGCGGTGGATGGTCGCTCGGAAAGCTGCTGCGCCTCACAAATGCGCTTCTGAAACGAACGAGTCGCTTTGCCCACATCATGCATTAGGCAAGCCAGCTTGATGCGCTCCCTTAATGTCTCAGGGATTCGGAGCCGCTTCCCTATCTCTTGCGCGATTTTAAGCACACGCTTCGTATGATCTGTTAATGTTTCGTCCGGCTTCGCCAACAGCTCCATATGACCCTCCTTCATGTCGAGGCACAGCGGCGTTGTGCCCCTGCTACTCGTTTACGGGAGCCAGACAAAGCATCGCTCGTCATATCGATAAACAGGGCGGTTAAGAGTTTCTATTTCGATGTGAACATTGTAAGGTAAGAAGGTAAAGGTCTGTTCATCGGCGGGATGGCGAACGCCGTTCGGGTCCACCTCAAAGCGTGTGGGGAGACGCTCCACCGTAGCGGGTTCCAGCACAAGACCCTCTTGGAGAATAGGTCGAGCGTTCAGCAAGCGCAGGTCGCCCGGCAAGAGGGTTCCATAGAACAGAAAGGGACTGGAAGCGGGCGGGCACTCCAGAATCTCGCATGAGGTGACGCGCAGCAGCTCGTCCTCCCGTCCCAACGAAAGCGGATAGACGGGCTGCAAGAAGGCATCGTAGAGCCTCGAAAGTTGTTCCTGTGTCCCACCATAGAGCAGGGTAAATCGGGCATCAAAGAGCAGTTCGCGTAGGTAGGGCGAGCGTTCCATCTTACCCGCCTTGATTTTGAGCAGCGTCCATACATCGATTGCGCGGGCGGGCTGATTTTGGGCAAGTACTTGCACCTTTAGCTCTTTGAGTGGGCTGGCATCGCTCCAGAGAGTCGCGACATCATTCCCGAGGGCTGCCCCTGCCAGTCCTATCAGTGTGGTGAGGGGTGGCAGGGGCAGAGTGCGCTGATAGGTATGATCCAGCCGACGCCGAAACGACGCCACCGGCGCCTCCACCTGTACAGCAAGCACTTGCGTCATTCCACCATTCCCTCGGCGATGTCGTTTTGGACCGTGGGGATTAACTCCGCTATGGGCATCACGGTTCCCACCTCGCGGAGCGCGTTGCGTAGCTCCTGTTCATTGGCGAAAAAGCCCGGCTCGTAGCCGAACAACACCTTCTGGCGCCAGTCCACGGGTAGGCGACTCACGGCGTGCAGAATCGGCTCTGTCTGCAGCAGATAGCCCCCTTGTTGATAGAAGGCTCGCACCGATTCCAGAAAGAGCGGTGTTTTGACTTGTAGGCGAGCGTAGGCGAGGAACCGTGGTGAGAGATCGGTCAGCATGCGCGCGGTACGCCCACCACCCCAGAGCAGGTTTAACGCCTGCACAAGAGCCTGTACGCGCTTTCGACGCTCTTCGATGGGCAGCTCAATCCGAGAAGCATTTCTACCCAGCTCGTTGCCCGGAATAATACCCACACGATCCAGCTCCACCAGCATCGTGCCACAAAACAGGTTGTGATACAGTTCCGTTTCGAACATGTTGCCCCCTTCGGCAGGGGTACCGGTGAACCGTTCAAAGGAGCGTGTGCCCAGGTCGCGATCGCCCCAGTAGGGGAACAGCCCAACCAACGCGGAAACGCGCGTGGGTGAGGTTCTACGCCTCGCGCCGCTGGCATCCATGTATCCGAACAGGTCTTCGTCGATATATTTGTCGGGTTCCACAGGGGGAGTAACCTCTTGCCCGCTGACTCGTGCGAAGGGTTCCGAGAGCACCCACCCCAGATCTTCCAGTCGGTCGCGCAACATGCGCCGCACCGCTTGCCCCGAAATATAGGGTAGCACACCCCCATCGGGCAGGGTCACGCGCTTGATGGTCTGGATATTCCCCTCTGTGTGGGAGGCGTTCACATTCGCTGCTGAGACCTTGACCAGATAGGTTATGGTTATCGCTTTGCTCATTGCTCTCCTCCTTCCGTCGTGGTTGACCCTTGCTGCTTACGCAGGTAGGCGTTCATCGCATGGATTGCCAGCAGTGTCTTGACGCGGTTCCACGGCGCGCCTGCAATGCGCTCGCCCGGCTCTACGCGTAGCAGCTCTGGGTTGATTGTGAGACCAAGGGTGAACTGGATCTGGTTAAGCACCTCCATGAACTGGTCGAGATTTTTCGCGTTGCGCAGGGCATACAACAGCCCCATCTCTTGCTTATCGGCAGCCTGACTGCCGAGGTGATAGCCAAAGCCACTGAGAATGTTGAGCAGTTTTTCATCCATCTTCATGACCTCCCTTAGGTAGATGTGCAGCACTTCCCGCGTGCCGTATACAGCTGGCTTTCGCGTGTCGGTACTCACTTCGTAGAGGAAGCGCTCGACGGTGGGAGCAGGGTCTGCCTGCTGCAGAATGGCGCGGCAAATTTGCTCGCGCCAAAGCGTTTCCGTGGATTGTTGGCGACGATGCTGAAACTGCCGAAAGACTTGGATGAGAGCCTGATGGGGAGGTGTCGCCGACAGTCCTGCAAGCCCTTCAAGCCAGCTCTTATAGAGACGATAGAAAGGTTGGAATCGGTCAAACTGGTTCAGCGCGCGCATCGAGAAGCTCTTGCCACTATCAATACCGCTGATCGCATAGATAACGATGGGATTGCCAGCTACAGGACACGCTCCTGTTAGCTCAGCAAGTATGGGATCCAGCTCCCCTTCAGGCTCGCGATGATGAAGCCACTCGAACAGACGCAAAAGGAGCGCGAACAGATTCTCGAAGGGATATTCGCCAAAAAAGGGAGCCTCGAAGTTGCCGCCCGATGTGCTTTCTGACAGTTGGATCTGCGCGATGAGGCTGTTGTGGAGCGCATGGAGGCGATCCAAGTCGGTGTGGAACAAGAAAAAGTGAAAGGTCTTCCCTTGACGCCGCCAGAGCCAGCTCTCAAATGCTGCAAAGCCCGCCACCGCACAGCGGGCGCACATCTTTAGCCCGCGCCGCGCATGCGAATAAAAGTTGGCGAATTTGTTCGGATCGATCACAAAAGGAAACAGATAAAGCTTAGCGCTCACCACTTTGCCTTTCTCGCCGCAAAAGTCGCATCGCTGATTACCAGCGGGCTGAATCGCGATTCTTGGCTCTGGGGGGCGTGTGTAATACTCTTTATCACCCACCTTCTGCTTAGGCACCTGGTCCACCACACTGATAAACAAACCGATTGGCTCTTTCCAATTACGCTTTTTGTATGTTTTAATCTGTTGCGTTTGCGAATCCAAGTACTCCGCCGTTTTACCCGTCTCCACATAGATGCGCTGAACTATCCGCTGAACCACTGAGTTAACATCCTCAGGCAGGTTGCCACCTCGCAAGACTTGATGTAGCATCACCAGCCCATTATCGATCCAGAAGTTCCCTGTCGCTTTGTCCAGTAAGCTCATAGAGACCTCCTACAAACCGTGGATACTGAATTATACACCATTTAGTTCCTGTTCGGAGGGATGCTTGCGGGGCTTTTTGCGCACTGGTTGATACACTTCCACACAGCCGAAGCCTCCAGAGTTGCGCTCACCAATACCCGCTTCGATCGCCATCTGAAAATATTCCGGCGGCGCATGAAACCGATACAGCCCGCTCCAGCCTTTGACCCATGTGCCCTTGAAGTTAATCACATGGTAGTTTTTCTGCGGATCCACCGCATGCGGTAGGCAGTAGGCATCGCCGGGGGGAATATCGCGCCCGTACCAAAAGCGCACTTTACTGCGCAGGTTGCTGATGATTCGCTCGCTGAAGTCGGGCTCGTGAGGGGTGTAGTAGTAGGTGTATTTCTCAGAGGGCTGGCGCAGCGTCTCACGCAAGGTGATGGGTGAGAGCGCTTTCAGGATGACTTCGGGCTGGTACGCAGGCTGCGGCAGCACCTCAATTTTGTACAATGGGATGGATTGTTCATCCACAACGATTTCGCCCTGCGCCAGCAAGCGCAGCACCAGCGATTCGAGGAAGGCATGGTTGGGCGAAGCGATATAGAGAATCGCGCCGCGCGGAAAGATGAGCTGCTCGCCCTGTCGCTGGAAATGACCTATCAGGCGAGAGAAAGTGAAGTAGCGAAAGCGTTTGGTGCCCTCGCCAATGCCCTCATCATGCAGTTGCTGTGCCAAATGGGCATCCAAATGATGGTAGATGAGCGATTGCAGAAAGTAGTTATAGTGCGTGGGCACAGCAAACGATTTATTCCGCTTGCCCAATAAAAGTTTCAGTCGCATGGTTTCCCTCCCTCCTGAAATTTCTTCTCTGACCCAGCTGCGAGCAAAATTTTCTTCATCAGAGAAAAAAAAATTGACTTTACAGTCAGGCTTGTCGGCGGGGCAGAAAGATTATGGCTCAAAGGTTTGCACCTCGCCGTTCCATTCGATCAGCGTGGGATAGGCGACCAACTTTGTATAGCGGCGCAGATAGGCGCCGCCACGCTCGCGCCAAGCTTGTTGAGCGCGTTCCATGGCGGTCAGCCATTCAGCAGGCATATTGGCATGGGCGTGCCGATAATAATCGGGGTTCAACGCATATTCCCAGATAATCACGCGTCGTTTCTGCTTTCGTGCCTGCTCCAGCAACTGTTGGAACTCTTTGTCGGGCATGCGCCAATATTCCGCGGCAACCACTTGCGCACGCCCCGCTGTGTAGTAGCGCAGCAGATCTGCCAGGCGACCCGCAGCAAGCAAGATATCGCCTTTCTGGATGCCTGTTTGCACCGCTTCTGCCTCTTGACGCTCCGAATCGTGTTCGGGCAAGCGCAACGAGCTGATCTTCATCAAGCCGAACAGCGCCATCACCAGCACCAGTGGCGGCAGCACATAGCCGATTCGCTGTGTATCCGCTTCTGAATAGCAGGCGAGCCAGCCACCCAGCGCACCTATTGCCCAGAAATAGGTCCACAGGTAGCACGCTTGCCTATCACCCTGCCAGAGCAGTAAGACCAGCCCCATCAGCAGCAGGCTCCAGCCCGTGAGCTGACGCAGTGTCCGCGTGGCACGGTCAGGCGGCAGCCATTCGCCCCCTGCTCGGAGGGTGAACAGCGTGATAATCAGGATCATGAGCAGGAGCAGAAACGCGCCCTTCAGTAAGGTGACGAAGGTACCGCTCAGAAAGTATTGATACACATCGCGCACGCGGAAGGGTCGCCCCAGCGCCAGCAAGGCGTTTTGTACTTGCTCGCCCACTGCCTGCCAGTAGAGACCAGACCAGGGAGATGGTTCCAGCGGGGAGCCTCCGTCTCCTGTCCAGAGCCAAGCGATCAGCGAGGGCTTCGGCTGTTCTATTCCTCCCCGCTGCACCTGGGCAGGCAGCACCGCAAAATAGACTCCGAGATAAAGAATCAGCACTGTCATCAGCATCGCTATCCAATAGCCACCTACACCACGCTGTCGTGCGCTGAGTGCACCCAGCACCAGTGCCGGCAGCAGCGCAAACAGATTAACGGCACCGAGCAGTCCGCCGATCAGCCCCATACGTACCGCCACACTCGTCTCAATCTCGCGCTGCATCAAGAAGCTGACCGCCGCGCGCGCCCACAATGCCATCAGCAGCAACGCAAGCGAGGCAAAACCGAGCATCGTTGCTCCCACCCAGGCAACATTCGCGGTCAGAAACAGAAAAGTGAGCCAGCCGCACAATCCCACTGCAAGCCCTGTCAGGCGCAGCAGACGAAATAACACTAACCCTGTCAGCGCGATGGAAATGGCACCTATCAGCTGAGTCGCCTCCAAAATTTTTTCCTCAAGGGGCATTAGCCAGGTCAGTGGTTTCACCAGCAACCACATTAAGAGCATGCCGAGAGGGGCATGGCCGTTCCAGAAGGCGAGCGCACTTCGCTCAGGCCCGACGGCGAGCAGCGCTGCTTGGCGAACACCCTCCGCATCCACATAGTAGGCACGGAGCACGATAGTGAGCAGTGCGTAACCAACGCACAATACCCATATCCCTATGGGGATCAGCCAAACTTCCCGTTTGAGCATAGAGAAGTAGTTCGCCTCGGCGAGCCATTTTCCTGTCGCTACTCGCCATTTGCGTTTCAATCCCTCACAGGTAGGCTAAAAACGCTGAGATTCTCATGCGCGTGCTGCCGCGCAGCGCAAGTTTCAATCCCTCACGTTTCAATCCCTCACAGGTAGGCTAAAAACATGCGCCTCCTGAACTCCATGTGGTGATTGTGGATAATGGGCGATCGCGCTGGCTGGGCACACCGATGGAGGATGCTCTGCGCTGCATTCGCTGTGGCGCATGTCTGAATGTATGCCCTGTCTATCAAGCCATCGGGGGGCATGCCTACGATTCGGTCTATCCCGGTCCGATTGGCGCGATTGTCACACCGATGCTCACGAATGGGCAACGAGCAGAATTGGCGCATGCCAGTACGCTGTGCGGAGCATGCACGGAAGTCTGCCCCGTGGGCATCCCGCTGCATGATCTGCTGGTGCGTTGGCGTGCGATGGCAGTCAAACGCTGCTTGCCCTGGTGGGAACGGGTGGCTTTGAAGTTCTATGGCTGGGTCGCTCGCCATCCCGGAGCATGGACGCGGGTCGTCCGCTGGGGCACACGCTGGTTCGCAAATCACGCGAAACGCGCCGGGCTGCTCATTCGCGCCCTGCATCTTGCCGAATGGTTGATGGAGAAGCCAATTTTGCAGGGAGCAGAGGGTGAGTAGCGAAGGGATTCATCCGATTAAGCAGGAATCGGGCAATTAAGCAGGAATCGAGGCTGCGAAGGGGTATTCTCTATAGAGAAGGTGCGACGGGGCGATGATGATGTGGTTCGAATGGTTGGCAATCTGCTATGAAAGGTTGTCGCTCTGAGGCCCCTTCAATTGGCGAGCAGCGAGTGGGTCGTGGCATGGTAACGCCATGTCCCTACGCGCCACTAAGAGGAAAAAAATTTTGCTCATCATTCGCTACTCGCCTGAAATCTCATGCGCTAATCCATTTTCTTGCTTTGAACTTGGCGGTACGGCAGGGAAGACAATGAGAGCGAAGCGAGTCCTGGCAGGGAGGATAATGATCGGGCTGATTAGGAAAGGCGCGGTCGTGCTGGTTATGATGAATGTGGGGCCTGCGCCTCTCCTTGCGCAGACGACGCGCACGCCCGATGGCACATTGTGGGCAGGAACGACCCTGACTTTGCGTGCAATGGTCACCGACACCGCTGGGCGAACAACCGCTCTCTCCAACGAGGCGCAGGTGCGTGTCGGTCAGGTTGTACGGTGGCAGTGGGAATACGAGACCCTACCGTATCTTACCGTCACTGCGGGCGATGGTTGGTTCTCCCTCCTCTTACGCAATAAGGGGAATGGGGTGGACGCGCTGCGGCTGAAAACCGCCGCCAGCGAAGGTCCCAACACGACCCCGTGGCAGATCAGCCTTTTTGAGCAAGTAGACGCCAGCCGGCTATTTGGCGATGCCAGCCCGCTTAATGAGTACACAACCCCCTTTATGCCGTCGGAGAGCCGTCGCCTGTTCATCCAAGCGCGCCCACCGTCTGATCGGAACACAGATGGCATCTTCCTGACACTCAAAATGAGCTCGGTTGCTAACGAGCAGTCGCTCACGCCTGCCGAGTTCATCGCCGGAGCGGAAATCCGCATTGGCTCACACACCAGTACCTCCACATGGGCGAGCTATCCTCTGGCTGCGCCTCCTCAATTGCTCAACGGGCGGCTGTTCTGGATCGTCGCGAACGGCAACGATATGCGCCTCTTTTCCACACCTCAGCCACTGAACGCTGACACGACTTTTCAGAACAATATTCGGTATGAGGCTAAGTTGAACGGGTTGCTTCCCAGCGGACAGGGAGCTGTCGTCGGCAATCACTGGTACCTATCCACTTCATTCGGTTATATTGCTTACTTTGACTGGACGCAGGCAACAGGGGGCGCCAATGTTTACCCTCAGTGGCTCTTCATAGACAGACTCGCCGTGAACCCGAATCTGCCCCTGCTCTCAGATGGAACCCGCCTCTATTTCGCGCTTCCCACCCATCATATAGGCATTTACACCCCCGCGTCGAACGCCTTCGATACGCTGCGCGTTGCGAATCCCGCCCCAATTGTATCGATGCAGTTATTGCCGAACAATGTGCTGTTTGTCGGGCGCGAGGATGGGCGATTCGATCTGGTCTGGTGGGGGATGTTGCTGGAGAGCGGTGCGAGCATGAGTGGCACAGGCGCTTTGACGGGTGCTGCGTTGGATGATCGCCGCGGTACCCTTTTTATTGTGCGCGGTGTGCGCATTGGATGTTATCGTCCGATACAACGCCAGTGGCTGTGGAGTGTATCGGCTCACGCGCCAATTATTGGCTCGCCTGCTTATGACCCCACAACCGATGCGGTCTATGCACTGACAAGCGATGGCTGGCTCTATGCATTCGACGCCGCCACGGGTACCCCGTTGTCGTTCTATCCGCAACGGCTCATTGCGGACGCGCCCGTGGTGAAAGCCGCTCTCAGAGTACTCACCCGCACGGATCGCAAGGTGCCGTATGTGTATCTCGCGGCACAGCTCGATACCGGGGGCATTTTGACCACTCGCGTGCTGCAAGTAACCGCTTTCAATCCTTTCAACCGCTTCTACAGCACCTCCGTTATGGACGGCGCTGTTTTGGGCGATGCACTTCTGTTCACGGGTGCAGGCGCGAGCGACTTGATGCTCGTCTGGTGTTGGAGCGGGGGCGAAGGCAATCGCGGGCGATTCTACGGTTTTCGGCTGAGGTAGGTACAATAATTTTCTATGTGGGCGATTGAGACGCGCGGACTGCGCAAGGTCTTCCGCCCGCTCATGGGGGGCAACCCTGTTGTGGCGGTGGATCACCTGGATTTACAAGTACCCGTTGGAACGGTATTCGGCTTTTTGGGGCCCAACGGGGCAGGCAAAACGACCACTATCCAGATGCTTATTGGCAATGTGTACCCCACAGCGGGCAAAGCATGGGTGCTGGGTTATCCCGCTGGTTCCATTCAGGCGAAAAAACGGCTGGGATTCCTGCCTGAAAAGTTCCAGTTCCATGACTTCCTCACCGCCGAGGAGCTGCTGCGCTTACACGGCAGATTGGCACGCATGGAGCCTGCCACGCTGAACCGCCGCATCGACGAAGTGTTGGAGCTGGTCGGGCTGATGGAACGACGCAAAAGCAAGATCCGCGAGTTCTCTAAAGGCATGCAGCAGCGCATCGGGCTGGCACAAGCGATTCTGCACGACCCGGAACTGGTGATTCTGGATGAGCCGACCTCCGCGCTGGATCCGCTGGGGCGACGGCGCGTGCGCGAGGTCATTCAATACCTCAAGCAACGGGGCAAAACTGTGTTCCTCAATTCGCATCTGCTGTCCGAGGTGGAGCGCAGCTGTGATTATGTGGCGATTTTGAACAAGGGGCGTATCGTCAAACAGGGTACCCTGGATGAACTGCTGGTCAATCGCTCTGTGGTCACCATCGAGCTAAGTCAGGTCACCCCCACCATACGGGAGGCTTTAGGGCGCATCGCGCAGAAGGTTCAGCCCATCGATGAGCGGCGCATCGTGGTGGAAGTAGAGCAGGAGAGGCAGGTGCCGGAGCTGGCGCGAGCAGTCATCTTGGCAGGGGGCGAATTAATTAGCTTTCAAGCGCAGCGCGAGAGCTTGGAAGACCTCTTCATCCAGACCATCGAAGGAGAGAGTAAGTAGGGCGATGTGGACTATCGTGATGCTTACGATGCAGGAGGCGATGCGGCGGCGTGCTTTTCTCGGCACGCTGATTATCCTGGCTGCCCTCTATGGCTTGACTTTCCTGCCCAAAGCGTTCCAGCAAGCGCTCGGTGGCAGCCCCAAAAGCTTCGAGCTGGGTGTCAACCTGATGATTCTGTTTGGGGTGGATATCATCAAGTTTTTCTCCTCGGTGCTTGCCATACTGTTGTGCGCAGGCGCGATTACCAGTGAGATCGAACGGGGCTACTTAGCAGCCATTCTCCCACGACCCTTGCACCGTTTCGAAATCTTTTTAGGCAAATGGCTGGGTGTGATGCTTTTTTGTGTGGCGAACGCGCTGGTCTGGACCACGCTGCTATGGGTTTCGGTCGCTTTGCAGACAAAACCGCGTGCTGAGATGTGGCATGCGCTGCCCTATGTGCTGCTCTATCCGATGATGTACGGCACGGTTGCGCTTGCGCTCTCCAGTTTCAGCAGTGCCCCGATTGCCTCGATGTTCACGGTGGCGGCCGGCGCATTCGCCTACTTTGCGGACCACTTTCTGCGCCCCATCGCCGCATTTTTCGATGTGAAGCTGCTTCAGCAGCTGGTATCCCTGTCGGAGTGGGTGGTGCCGATGGCGGTATTGAAGCGGCTGGTGCAGGCGCGCGTGGACACGCTGGTGCCCCCTGGTATGAACGATGCGCCGCCTGTCGGCAGCGAGGTGGTGCTGCATTTTTTGAATCCACCCGTCCACTTGCTTGATCTGGTCTATGTGGGGGCTTATCTGTTGTTCTGGCTGCTGGTAGGGTTATTCATTTTCCAGCGGCGGGATGTGCAGTAGGGACAACAAACCTTTCGCCCCTCTATTGCTCGTCCCGTTCCATCCAGCGAGGAGAGCGGTGGGGTATAATGTTTGCGCTCGTATTGCAGGTCCCAGTAGGGACGCGGTTGCCGTGTCCCTCAGAAAAGGTAGACCGTGTGCGCCCCGGGTCGTGCCGGGGCTGAGCCTCGTAAGAAAAGTTTGGGCAATATTGCGAGGCAACATCGGGGGAAGTCCGGTGAGAGTCCGGCGCTGTGCCGCAGCGGTAAGCCCCTCTTATGGGGACAAGCCCGAATGCCCGGCCACGGTCGACCGCGCTCCTATCAGGAGCAACCCTGCGAGCACAGGGTGCGGTCAGGGATTGGGCACACAAAGCGTGCCTTGGCCAGATGTCCCTGAACGCGCCCGGCATGGTGTCGGGCGCGTGTTGTTTTTAAACCCGCACCTGCATAGAGGGGCAGACCTGCAGGTCCGCCCAGCAAAGGAGGTTATGCGATGAAGGGCACACCCATGACTATCGGGTTAGTGACGCTGTTGTGGATACCGCATGCTTGGTCGCAGGTGGCGGGCTACACACCCCCCACAGGCTATCGCGCCTTCTCTTTGGAGCTGAGCGGGGGCGTGGTCGCTGTAAGCCCCTCAGGGCGACTGGCAGTCGCGCGGGGTCGATTCGGCGGCGGCGCGGAAATCACGCTCTATGATCGTATCCGCCCCGAAGGGCGTCAGGTGATTGCCACACTCAGCGATAGCCGCTACCAGTTCTTTGGCGGGCTGTCTTGGCGCGACGAGAACACGCTGGTGTTCAGCGAGAACGGCAACCTGGACACGGTGCTGGAATGGCGAATCGGCATCGGTGTCGCCCCGCTCGCACCTGAAGGCTCTATTCCAAACGCAGCCGATGTATTTGTGCTGGGCAATCAGGTGCTGGTATTGGGCGCGGATGGCTCTCATGCGAACAAGCTCTATCGCGTCGCAGGCGGCACAGCCACCGTTGTGGTCGACGGCTATGGCAACGGCTACGCGGGCGGGATAGGACTGCACAACGGGCAGCTCTATCTGGGCGATACAAACGACCCGAACTTTGCCGGCAATCCGGGACAGGTGTTCCGCTATGAGCCACTGTTCGACCCCAGCGGCTGGCTTGTTGGAGCCAATCTTATCGACACGGTCTCGCTTGCGGGTGGGAACGGCTCGGGGCTGGCGACCTTTATCTTCGATTCCGAAGGCGATCTCATCGCCAGCACGGGACGCAGCCTGACCCATTTGCGCGGCACTACGGCAACACCATTTGGAACCTTCAGCGGCGTCTTCCCCTTCCCGTCGAGCCTTGCCTACTTCGGCACGCGCTTCGAGCCGTTCGATGGCGATGGGCTACTCATTGTGGACGGTAGCTTCACCGCGGTGGGTCGGCTATTTGCCATTACCCCTGTGCCCGAGCCGAGTGCGCTGTGGTCGCTCGTTGGGGGCTGCGTTCTGCTGCTGCGACGCTGGAGAGGTTCAGATGGGCATATCTGACCTGATAGGGGTGGCTCCCCGTGCATGGGATGAGGGGAGCGCCCCTCCCCTATGCCGGCATGCGCCGGAACTCGATCATCCCGGCGGTGGGTGTGTTGCCAATCATCCATTCCACACCCTGCGCCTGTGCCAGGTCGCGCACTTTGCCGTTCGCCTATTGCTTCTTGCCTGCAACCACGGGCGTTGCGTCGATGCCCACGGCGCGCATTTTCTGGGCTTCAGGATAAAAGCAATAGGGTGGCTCATGGCACTCCTAATGAGCCTGTCGCAAGCGCAATACAGGGGTCATTTTACGGAACGGGATTTCGCCACGCGCGTGTTCCATTGGAGTGGGGTCAACGGCGCGCCGGGTTTCAATACCGATCCCACGCAGGTGCTGGGTTTCCCACCACCCGGTTCCACACCCACCGCGCCCGACAATAGCAAGGTGTTCTCCTTCGGCTGGGGCGGATTCATCGAGGTGGGTTTCGTCCGACCGATTCAGAACCTGCCTTCAGGGGTGGATCCGCACAATCCCGATGGTTATGACCTGATTGTGTTCGGGAACGCCTTCTATGTGGGTGGCGACCCATGCCGCGTGTGGGGTGAGCCGGGTTATGTGGAGGTGGGCATCGACCGCAACGGCAACGGAGTGCCCGATTCAGAGGATGATTGGTATCTGCTGCTGCCGCCTCATCCTGACCCACGCGACGCGCAAGGCATTCCACGCTTTCCGCTCTCCTCCGAATGGTTCGGCAGCCTCACAATATGCCCCACACCGATTGTAGGCTATGCCGATATCACCCCCATCACCAATCAGGGGCATCCGCTCGTGCCGGATGACCCCATGGTGCCCGGTATTCAGGGACTTTCAGCAGGCGGCGACGCCTTCAAACTGGAGTGGGCGATCGATTGGCAGACAGGTCAACCTGTGCCTCTTGCAGAGGCGCACTTCATCCGCATTAGCCACGCAGGGAACGCCTCTCTGGCTCCTTTTGGTCGCTCCTCGACGGAGGTTAGCGCGATTGCCCTCGTGCGTCGCTACGGCGATACAAACGCGGATGGCTGCGTGGATGATGCGGATCTCCTAACGGTGCTGCTCGCCTTCGGACAGACAGGATCCGACCTACCCGAGGATATCAACCGCGATGAGATAGTAGACGATGCAGACCTCATGGGCGTACTGTTTGGGTTCGGCGGCGGATGCTGAACCACGATGAAATTTCAGTCTTTTTCAACCTCACCCTTGTATCCCCTCCAGGAAGCCCCCTCAGGGAATATGAGGGAGGTTCGAAAATTCCCCTTTTCAAAGGGCAGACAGCATTTTATATTCCCTGCACCACGATTTTCCGAACACCCTCACACCCCCCTTGACAAAGCCTACCCTGTTCATGGTATAATAGAGCCACTGAAGCAGGTTGGTTCATTCACTAAAGAAGGAGTTGATGATGAACGGCAAAATCGAATCGGTGGTCGCCGGATGAGACGACGAAGATGGGAGGACAGACCATGGAGGCACAGGTGAAGCGACTGACTCTTACAGGCAATATGCCTGCGGACGGTGCTTAAACGCGCGGGCAAGCGTGGTGAGAACAAATGGATAACCATCCCCTTCGAGCAAGCGATTCAGGAGATTGTGGAGGGTGGGGCCCTTTTCAAACATGTGCCTGGTGAGGAGAACCGCCATGTGCCCGGTCTGCGTGAACTCTGGGCTTTACGCGATCCGAAGATAGCCAAAGCGATGGCAGAGGATGTGGCGAACTTGAAAAAGGTGATTAAAGCGGTGCGCAAGGGTAAACAACCCGAAAGCACGCTTCATGACGCTATCCGCGCCTTCCAGCAGAAGTATCGTGAACATCTGCATACGCTCATCGACCCAAACCATCCCGATCTGGGCCCAAAAAACAACCAGCTGGTGTTCAACTGGGGGCGTGTGAAAGGTGGACGCGAGCATCTGATCCGCCGTTTTGTAGTGGACGCTTTCGGCTCTGTGAATGCCCATGGGCATACCACCGTCTGCCAAGGCAGCCTCTACTTCACGGGGAAAGCCATGAGCGAACAGTGGAGCTACGACCCAAGGCGCATAACGGCGCGCAAAGGGGACACACCTGAATGCCGCCATGCGCACCGACCCCGTGCTTAAAAACACAGCCCTCACCGACCCAGTCGGTGCCAGCGTGGTTTTCTATGACACACGGGTGAAGCTTGAAAAGCAGGATAGGAGGAAATACAGGGATGAGATACATCGGACTACTTGGGCTACTGACTGCCTTGCTCATGGGAAGCAGCGAGGCGCAGCAGGGAAGCGGCAAGCTTTCCGGCTATGTGTTTGGCGACTACTACCTTGTCTCCCAGCATCATGACCCCTCTATCAAGGGGATGAACGGCTTCTGGTTCCGCCGAATCTACTTCACCTATGACCAGAAGACCACCGACCAGACCGCGATCCGTTTCCGCCTGGAAATGAACAGCCCTGGCGACTTCAAGACCGCCGATACACTGAAGCCTTACATCAAAGATGCCTATGTGCAATACACGGCGGGCAAAACGCAATATCTGCTGGGGGTGATCCCGACACCGACCTGGGAAGGCGTGGAAACACTGCTGGGCTATCGCCCTTACGAGAAGACGCCCATTGATCTGTGGCGCATGGGCAACTCACGCGACAGCGGAGTGGGCATCAGGACCACCTTTGGCAAGACGCTTCTCTACTTCATGGTAGGCAACGGCAGCCATACCCAATCGGAGACCAATCGTGGCAAAGCGGTCTACCTCTCGCTCCAGCATCCCCTGACCGCGGTGTGGACGCTGGAAGTGTATGGCGATATTTATGACCGCCCTGCCGATAGCGATTGGCGCACGCTGCAGGGGCTGTTGGTCTACCGCACCGACCGCACTAAGGTGGGGCTTCAGTATGCGCACCAAGACCGCCAGAATCAGCGCGACTTAGCGGTCTTTTCGGTCTATGCTGAGACGCAGGTGGCAGAGCGCACGCGCCTGTTTGCCCGCGCCGATTGGGTGAACAACCCTGTGCCCGACGCAGACAAAATCACCTATTTTGCCCTTGCCAATAATGCGCGCCCCACCTTCTATCAGCTCGGCATCATCTATGAGGTGGCAAAGGACTTCTACATCGCGCCCAATGTGGAGTGGGTAACCTACGGCAATCCACCGGGCGGTGGCACAAAGCCGAAGGATGCCCTCTTTCTGAAGGCGACCTTCTACTATCTGTGGCGGTAGCATGGGTCAGGTAGACTTCTTTTTGTGCGTGTGCTGCTCTGGCTGCTTGTGCTTGTCGCCCTGATTGATATTACGGCGTTCGGGCTGACCGATCTGGACGAGGGGTTCTATGCCTCAGTCGCGTGGGAGATGGAGCAGCAGGGCGATTGGTGGACGCCCCGCTTTCGCCACGAGCCGTGGTTCGAAAAGCCGCCCCTGCTCTACTGGCTGATGATGTTCAGCATGCGCCTTTTTGGCGAGGGCGAGTTCGCGCTGCGCCTGCCATCGGTGCTGCTGTTTGGGCTGACGCTGATTCTGATTGTGGCATGGGGCGAGCGACGGCTGGGAGTGGGTGTCGGTGCGCTGGCAGGACTGCTGTTTGCTCTGGCGCCGCTGAGTCTGCTGCTGACGCGCCTCGCGCTGACCGACATGGCACTCTGTTGCTGGCTGACCCTCGCGTTGATTGCCCTGTGGGAGGCACGCGAGCGCCCGTTGCCTTGGAGTTTGCTGGGAGGTGTCGCGCTGGGGTTGGCGATCCTGACCAAAGGTCCCGTCGGGCTGGGGTTGATCGGGTTGCACTATCTGCTGAACGCGCGTGCCCTACACGCACAAGGCTTGCGCCTGCGCTGGGTATTGTTTGCGCTGATTGCAGCGGTGGCGACGGCTGTCCCCTGGTATCTGGGCGTCTATGTGCAGCATGGGCGCGCGTTTTTTGAGGAGTTTGTGCTGCGCCAGAACCTCATGCGCTTTGCAGGAGGCGACACAGCACACTCGGTGCTGCCCCTGATTCAGCGAGGCGGTGCAGGCAATATCGCCGCAGGCATTGCAATTTACCTGCTCTTTTACGGGGTCGTGCTGTGGCTGGGTGCGCTGCCGATGTCGCTCTGGGCGGGCGCGCTCTGGCATCGGGAGCTGGAGGAGCCTCCTGTGGCTGGCTATCTGCGTCGTTGGGCGTGGCTTGTGTTCGGGCTATTCACAGTGAGCTTCACCAAGTTGCCCGCCTATATCTTTCCGATGCTGCCTGCCTTTGCGTTGCTGGTTGCCTTCTCGCTTACGGCTCGGCGGGAGCCTCGCCCTCCAGGCACCTTTCGCCATTCGCTGTTTGCCACTCGCTATTTGCCATTCGCGCTTGGCGGCTTGGCGCTGGCAATCTGGACACTGCTTGGAATGGTGGTGGCGCAGTTGAGCGGGGTCTGGCAGGCAGGACTTCTGGGTATCGGATTGAGCATGGTTGCGCTCTGGCTGGCAAGTGGGCAACACTGGGCAGTGCCGTTGTGGCTGGGCATCCTCACGCTGCTGTTGGGGCTGAACGGTGCGCTGCGTGGCTACGATCGGCTGATGCTTGCACCCGTGCGGGAACTGGCACAGGCAGTACCCCCTTATCGCACGCTGATTCTTTATCGGGTGCATCCAGGCTATCCGAGTCTGCAGTTCTATCGGCGTGGGCGCACAGCAACAGTGGACAATCTGAATGCCCTCCTCCAGCAGATGGAGAGCCAGGGCGCATACTGCCTGACAACGGACGATACCTTGACAACCCATCCACGACTCCTCTTGCTGGAACATCGGCGGGCAGCAGGGCGCACTTTCTACCTATTGGTCGCCCGCTATCGATAGACACGGGAACTTTTTGAATGAAGAAGGAGTCTAAGCAAACAGTACCACTCCAACCCATCGGAATTCACTCTATCGAGGAGGTGCGTCGCGATCAAAAAAGAGCGGAAGCGAAAGCGTCGTGCGCGAGATAAGGTTGCTTGTGCGTTTGGACATTATCTGGGACATCGCTCGCACTGCCGTGCAGGTAAGAACGCGAGCCAGCGATACTTTCGAACTCGTCAGGATCGCTACGAACAGCGACTGAAACGGCTGGAACAGGAACTGATCAACCAGCGTCGTCAGTGGAGCCCGGAGACCTACCACTCGGTGGTCGAAGCACTGCGACGAATGAGTTAGCCATGCGGGCGGCCGCGGCCGCCCGCGCATTCCCCATGAAGAGACTTGCAGGAATCCACAGCGGGGCTTAGAACCCTTTTGCTATGCGCACAAAGTATGTGCTTGGCTGCCTCGGGCTGCTGGGATTAATCAGTGGCGTTCTATGTACCGGAGGAGCGGTTCGGTGGCTGCGTGTGCCAGTCATTGAAATCCCGCCCCGAAAGTACCCACCGAACAACGCCTATGAGTCGTACCGTGCGCTTGCCCAACGAATGAGTGCAGATTTAGGAGCAGACGGATTTTTCAACGAAGTGGAGCAGCGACTTTTCCCTATGCGTGGGTCGCCGACAGCCGATGCAGCCGATCGCGCTTACTACTTACAACGCATGTCGCCCTACTTGAAGGAATACACCCTCTATCTGGATTCCCCCAGTGTGGCTGTGTTCGAGTACGATGCGAACTGGTTAATGCCGGAGATGGTCCATTTTCGGCGTATTGCGCGTGCGGAAGCGCTTCTTATGGAAGAGGAGCTTCGGCGTGGTCAGTCTGCGGCGGCGGTGCAGCGTGCGCGTCGTCTCACACGCTTTGCCGAGCAGATACGTAACGACGGCGCTCTGATCCACTATCTGGTGGGGATAGCCATTAACGCCATCGCTATAGATTCCCTGCGTAAGGAGCTTCCCAACTTGAGGGACTCGAAGGCGTTGCGCGCCATTGTACAGATGGTGCGCGATTATGAAAAGCATCGTACCCCGATGTTACGCTCCATACAGCACGAGTATTACTTTGGGCTTTCCGTCTATCGCGACCTGGCTACGGGACGCCTCTCGTATGACCAGCTTGCACAGAGTGAACCAGCGGACAACCCCCTTTCTTCCTCATCAGCCTGGTTTCTCCCATCGACACGGATCATGGTCAACACCGCCCTGCCCGAATATCGTCAGCTGATGAAGCAAGTGATAGATGAATTCAAAAAGCCTTGCTGGGCACGCTCACGCACTGAGCCAAGCCCAAAACATCCCTTGAATGCGCTGCTGCTGCCCGTGTTTTCACAGGCAAGCTTGAAAGAAGTCCACGAGCTTGCCCTGATGCGCTTGCTGGGCTGTGCAGCGGCGATTAGGCTTTTCAAGCAGCGCACTGGTCGCTATCCCACCACCTTAGACGAGTTGCAACTGGGTCAGATGATTATCGACCCCTATTCGGGCAAGCCATTTATCTACCGAACCCACCCTGCAAAGGGTTTCCTGCTCTATTCGGTCAGCGCGAATCGGGTGGATGACGGTGGCTGGTCACCCTATCGGAGCGTTGCGATCTCGGAGGGCGATTTAATACCTGTGCGACGGCCGCTGCCCAAATCTCTTCGCCATCAAAACAGCGGACAGCGGCTGTGTCCCCCCGTTTGGCTGAAGTAGGGCGAGGGGCTGTTAGGACGAAGGTTCGCGTGGTGAGATGACCACATAACGGTTCGGTTCCTCGCCCTCGCTGTAGGTGATGATCTCCGGGTCGTCTTTGAGCGCCTGATGCACGATGCGTCGCTCGTGGGGCGGCATTGGAGGTAGCACCGCCTCCTCGCGCCGTTTTTTGACCTCGTTCGCGATGGCAATCACCTGATTGCGCAGGCGTTCGGTACGCCGTCGCCGCCAGCCCGCGCCATCGAGCACGATACGCGCGTCCAGCCCCGTTGTTTTTGGCACTATCAAATTGAGCAGGAACTGGAGCGCGTTCAGCACCTCCCCGTTTTTGCCGATTAGCACGGGCACATCGCGTCCAACCATCTCGATTTCGACATAGCGTCCATGCGTACCGCGCAACACCGCTTGCACATTCAGGCGCAGCCGGCGTAGTAGCTTGTCCACCTCGTCGGTCACCTGACGCGCTACCTCAGGGGGGAGGCTTTCCTCCTGTGGCTGGGTTTGGGAGATAGTTTCGGCGGATGATAGGCTCTCGATCGGTTCCATCAGAACGGCACGCACACGCGCCGGTGTGACCACGATACCCAGCAGGCTCCGCTTGCCCTCATCCAGCACCTCGAACTGCACGCGGCTCGCGTCCTGCACGCCTAACTGCTCCAACGCTTTGCGCTTTGCCTCTTCTACCGTATTGCCTGTTGCTTCGACCGATGTCATGAATGGCTCCCTCCTTATTTGCGTTTGGAACGCTTCTTGGGCGGCTGATAGCGGGGTTTGCGCCCATCTTGCACAAGGTTGTTCGTGCTCTCGCGCGTCGCCGGCTCCAAAGCCTCCAACGCCGGCGCGGGGTGACTCATATAGAGCTTGTAATGGAGCGTGTAGAGAATGTTAGTGAGCATCCAGTAGAGAATGAAAGCGGCAGGGAAGCGGAACTGCCATGAAAAAATGACCAGCATCGCGGTCGTCACCAGCGCCATCGTCTTCTGCATCGGTGCTTGCGATGGGTCGGTAACCATTAAACGGCTGCTGACATACATGCTGATAGCGTAAAGGATCATTAGCGGCGCATCGAACTGCGCCAGATGAGAGCCAATCAATCCCGGAAAGCGCGCGCCCAGCTCTGGATTAATCCACAGGAGATGCCCCTGCTTGAACTGCACTTGATAGAGCAGGATCATATTATAGACCCAGATCAGGAAGGGAATGGGCAGCAGCGCGTAGAGGCAGCCCGACATGGGGTTAATCCCGTACCGCTTATAGAGATCCATCTGGCGGCGCATCAGCTCCTCGCCCGTGTATTTCGCTTGCAGCTCCTGCAGCTTCGGCGCGATTTGCGCCATCTTGCGCATGCTGGCGAACTGCCTGTTCGAAAGCGGGAGCAGAAGCAGCCTCACTGCGACGGCAATTGCCAGAATTGCCAGCACATAACTCGCATCGGAACGCCCCAGTAGGCTCACCAGTTGATGAATAATTTGATAGGACAGGAACTGGCGGTTATGCTGGTCGATTTCCTGCTCCACCTTCTCCTGCAGGGCGCGCCCCTGCGTACGATAGACCTGCGTGTGCGGATAGAACTCCTCAAGGCGGCGCAGTGCATTAAACGCTTCACGCGAGTCCTTTTTATCCTCGTAATAGATTCGTGCTTCGAGCAGCAAGCCAAGCGCGCCATATTCGGTGCCTTGGAAGCGATTTACCAGCTCCTGGCAGCGCCGTATCGCCTCCACATAATCTTTGTCGGCACGCAGTTTCTCGATTTCCGCGACAATCTGCTCCGGCTTCTTGTCGCTAACGGGTGCACGCGTGAAATAGCTCCAGCCCATCAGCAACAGCAGCCACAGCATCATCGCGATGAGCATCGTCTGAATAAATAGTTTTTTCTGATCTACAGGTTCCTGTGCCATTAGGGAATCCCTCGCTTCATTTCTTTTTTCTTGGCGAAAGGAGGGCGAGGCGCATGCGAAGCCCCAAATGGAGGGTTGGTGTCTCACCAATGGATTTCGGCTCGCCGAGAGGCTCACCCTCCAAATCGGGCACGGGGTCATAGCCGCCCGGATGGAAGGGATGGCAGCGCAGGACGCGCTTCAGCCCTAACCACAGCCCGCGCAGCGCCCCGAACCGTTGGATTGCCTCATAGGTATACTGCGAACAGCTTGGATAGAAGCGGCAGACGGATGGCGTTAGACGCGATACCCGTTGGTACAAGCGGATCGTGCCCATCAGCATACGCGCTGCGAGACCGAGTTGAGGTTGCCCGCTCATAACGGAGTGCCTCCCTCTGCCTTCAGGATGTGCAGTTGGCGCAGCGCGAGGCTTAGCTCGCGCTGAATCTGTTCGAAGGGCGCGTTCAGCGCGGACGGATGCGCCACCAGCACCATATCGTAGCCCATCGGCAGATGCGGTAGGAGGGCACGACAAGCCGCGCGCAGCCGACGCTTCACCCGATTGCGACGCACATGCGTGTCGAATCGTCGTCCAGCTACGATGCCGATGCGTGTCGGCTGCTCATCTCGCCGTGGATAGACATAAATGGTAAAGGTCGCCATGCGTACCCGTCTCCCCTGTTGATAGGCTCGTTCGAACTCGTGGCGTTTGCGCAGTCGCGCGGTGCGGGGCAACATCAGTCGACCGTCAGTCGCCAGCGCCCTTTGAGCCGTCGTCGCTTCAGCACATTCTGCCCATCTTTGCTGCGCATGCGCCGCCGAAAGCCATGCACCTTGTGGCGATGCCGATTGTTCGGTTGATAAGTTCGCTTCATACGCTGTTTCCTCCATCCGTCCAGATTGTACCCGATACGAAACCGCGCTGGGGATCATGCGTCTCTGCAAAACCCGCGAGAGGATTTTACCCGCCATCTGTCGAAGTGATGTATAATCCCTGTAAGGAGGGCTTTCCTATGGTGAAACGATGGTTGATCGTGGCGCTGAGCAGTTTATGGCTGGGCACGATGGTGTGGACCCAAACGCCCGAAGCAGTGCAGTTGCGCATGCAGCTGGCAGCGCAGCTGCAGAAGGAGGCGCCCGGCGTGCTGCTCTATGAAGAAGGCATGGTGATTCGGCGTATATGGGGCGTGCCTTTTGGGTACGGCTCC
Source organism: bacterium HR15 (assembly GCA_002898555.1). Classification (GTDB taxonomy): domain Bacteria; phylum Armatimonadota; class Fimbriimonadia; order Fimbriimonadales; family GBS-DC; genus HRBIN15. Next base: position 16,432 of record BEHR01000012.1, on the reverse strand, counting down.
TCCCCCGTGGACTCGGCACTCGCCTTTGTCGCTCGATATGGTGGGCTATTCACTCCCGGTGCAAGCGAACTGGTGTTGGCTGGCACGCAGGAAGTCATGCCCCCTCGCTTTACTGCCGTCTACTTCCAGCAGCAGGTGCAGGGCATCCCTGTGGATCGGGGCGAGCTGACCCTGCTGGTGCGGAATACCCCCGACCATCCGTTGGTGCTGGCGAGTAACTCAGTGCGCTTTGTGGAGCCTGTCTCGCTCAAACCGAGCTGGAGCGCCGAGCAGGTCAGCGAGCTGGTGCGCAAACTCCGCCCCGATCTGCATCAAGAAACGAAGCCTGAACTGATTATCTATCCTGGCGAGGAGCGCACGCATCTGGCGTGGGTGCTGACCGTCGACGCGCATCGTCCAGAACAGCCGGAGCGGTATCGCGTGTTCATCGATGCGCACACAGGCGTGCCGCTGGAATGGCGCTCGGAAGTTTACTTTGTGGATATCACGGGGCAAGTGCAAGGCTATGCAACGCCCGGCTTACGTCCTGACCACAGCCAGAATCCGCCCGTGCTGCAGCCGTTGCCCCAACTGCGTGTGACTCTGGTGGGTGGCTCCAGCGTATTCACCGACCCGCAGGGCTTTTTCACCCTGCCCTTTAGCGGTACGAACCAGGTGACTGTCCAGGCGAACCTGATTGGGCCCTGGGTGCAGGTTGTCAACCAGGCAGGCACGACACTCTCGCTGCAGCAGACGGTAACGCCCCCTGGACCTGCAAACTTCACCTTCAACACGGAGCGAGTGGAACTCAACACCGCGCAGGTGAACGGCTTCCTGCAGACAACAATCGTACATAACTTCGCCAAAGCGATTAACCCCAGTTATCCGGGCATCGATTACGCCATCCCCTGTAATGTGAACATCGGGCAGACCTGCAACGCTTATTACAGCAATCGCACTATCAACTTCTATCGCGCGGGCGGCGGCTGTGTGAACACGGCGTATTCCACCGTGATTTATCATGAGTACGGGCATTTCATCATCTCGATGGGTCATCCAAACGCTTCCGGCGATTATCACGAAGGCATGGCGGATGTGACGGCGGCCTTTTTGACGGCGGATCCCTGTTTGGCAATCGAGTTCCGTGGTATCGGCACGGGCTGCCTTCGAAATGCGGTCAATAGCGTGCGCTATCCCTGTTCGGGCGAGGTGCACTATTGCGGGCAGGTGATTAGCGGTGCATTCTGGCAGACCTACCTCTCGATGCTTCAGCGATACAACAACGATCCCGCCTTTGCATTGCAGAAAGTGCGTGAATGGTATCTGAACAGCATTCTGCTGCGCCCCAGTGGTATCTCGCCCCAGATTACCATCGATGTGCTGACACTGGACGACGACGATAACAACATCTACAACGGCACACCGCACTACTTCCAGATTAACGAGGGCTTCTCGCGCCATAACCTGCCCGCACCGCAGCTCGACTGGCTGCGTATCGAGCCAGCGCAGTTGCCCGATGCGCTGATAGCGCCGCCTCAGGGTACGCTGATACCGCTGATGCGGTTCGTAGTGCGCGTCTCCGAGTTAGTGGGGCAGCTGGATCGCAATCGGGTGTTTCTACGCTACTCCATCAATCAGGGCGCGTTTCAGCAAATCCCGATGCGTTGGATGCGGGGCGACCGCTTCATCGCGGCCATCCCGGTGCCTGCCTGCGGCAGCACAGTGCGCTACTATATCGAGGCGTTCGACACGCAGGGGCGCGTGACCTACTACCCACGCGGCGGGCAAAGCGATGCCAATCGGGTGCTGGTCGCCTCCGGGCTAACCACCATCTTTGAGGACACCGCCGAGACCGATCTGGGCTGGACCGTGCAGAATGTGAGCCTGACGGCGGGCGCATGGACCCGCGACATCCCGCGTGGCACCACGCAGGACGGTCTGCCTGCCAACCCCGGCAGCGATTCGCCCGACGCGGGTTCGCGCTGCTTCTTCACGGGGCAGGGCAGCGTGGGTGGCTCGGTGGGCGAAGCGGATGTGGACGGTGGACCCACCTACCTCATCTCACCCGTGATCAATCTGCAAGGTAGCGACGCGATTGTCGAATATTACCGCTGGTTCTACAACGGCACGACTATCAACGACACCTTCTTCGTGGAGGTCTCCAACAACAACGGCGCCACTTGGGTGCGCGTAGAGACGGTGACCTTCACGGGCACCGAGAATCAGTGGATGCGTCGCAGTTTCCGCGTGGGCGACTATGTAACGCCGACGGCACAGGTGCGCGTCCGCTTCGGCACGATGGATAACCCAAACGACTCCATCTGTGAAGCGGGCGTAGACCATGTGGTGATTCGACGCATCGTGTGTCCTTAACCGCTTATCTCCCATGCTTTCTCCTTGGGGAGAGAGGTTCCTCTCTCCCCACCTCCGGCAAAAATCCCGCAATTCTACGCGGAACCTCGCCCTGCATGGTTATTGTCCAATAGCCGATAATCTCTTATGGGAGAGGGACCTCCCAGACCAGCGAGTGAGGCGATTGACCATGCCAGGACGAGAACTCAAAGTGGTGCGTTTGCTGGAGCCGGAGCTTTGCATGCGTTGCCGATTCGCCGATATTGCCGATGTGGAGATGGCGGATGGGCGGGTGCAGCGAATGCTCTATTGCCGGCGACTGGACTGCGATAACTGGGACTACTCCTCTGCGGAACCCGCGAAGCGGGTGCACCTGTCTAATGGTATCGAGGATTGGGACGATGAGGCTTAAAAGGTGCGCGGCGAGCGTGTCTGGACCGCCTGTGGTGGGGTTGGTGAGGGCAGAATCGGTCTGGCGTTCTCGTGCCGAAGCCACTCTATCGGTGCCAGTCGTGCTCCAGCAGGCACTGGTGCGGATCGGCGAAGCGGGGCGTCGATTCGCCCAGTGCCTTTCGGAAGCATCTTCCTAAGCTTTTCCCCTCCCACGCACGCGCCCTTCACACGCAGCGCCGGAGCCGCCCACCTCCGGCGCTGCCCCCTTTAAATCGGGTATATTTTCAAAGGAGTGAGAAGCGATGGCTGGACATTCCAAGTGGCACAATATCCGCATTCGCAAATCGCGGCAGGACGCGATGCGTAGCAAGCTGTTCACCAAGCTGGCGCGCGAGATTATCGTGGCGGCGCGTCTGGGCGGAGGCAACCCGGAGGCTAACCCGCGCCTGCGCCTCGCCATCGAAAAGGCACGGGAACATCATATGCCTGCCGAGAACATCCGACGCGCTATCCAGCGCGGCACAGGCGAACTGGAAGGCGCTCAGTATGAAGAGGTGTTGTATGAAGGCTATGGTCCGGGCGGAGTGGCGATTCTGGTCGAATGTTTGACCGATAACCGCAACCGCACCGTTGCCGATCTGCGCCACCTCTTTTCCCGACATGGCGGCAACTTGGGCGAGGCAGGCAGCGTCGCTTGGCAGTTCAAGCGACAAGGTGTCATCATGGTGCCCACCGACTCAATCAGCGAAGAGCAACTGCTGGAGCGGGCACTGGAGGCGGGCGCGGAGGATGTGGTGACCGAGGATGAGTTCTATCGCGTCATCACCACGCCTGAACAGTTCCACGCGGTGCGCGACTATTTGCAGGCGCACGGTGTCTCCATCGCAGAAGCACAGCTGGAACTCACACCGACCACGACCGTGCGCGTAGAGGGTGAAACGGCAACGAAACTCATGCGCTTGCTGGAAGCCTTGGAAGAACATGACGATGTGCAGCACACCTACGCCAACTTCGATATCCCAGACGAGGTGTTAGCAGGGCTGTCATAGCTCTGACTGCCCATGCGTGCGCGCTTGCCCTTGGGAACCCTCCTGTTGCTTTGCATTGCCAGCGGTGCCACCCTGCTGGTGATGGACGACGCCCAGCGTGTGGAAGCGTTGGGCTTCACGCCCGCTCATCCCACCCTGATGAACTTGTTCACCAGCCTGTTTGTGCATGCGAGCCTACCACACCTGATACGCAATATGCTCTTTCTGGCGTTTTTTGGCTGGTATGTGGAGCGGGTGCTTTCGCCAGCACGTTTCCTGATGCTCTATCTGCTGGGCGGTCTCGCAGCAATACTGACCCATTGGCTGATGACTCTCCTTTTGCAACCTACTCTCTATCGCGAATCGCTCGTAGGGTCTTCGGGGGCGATCTCCGCGCTGGTAGGCTATTTCGCCCTTCGTTTCTACCGTGTGCGCGTGCGGCTGGTCTGGTCGCAGCTGAGCCGTTGGGGGTTGATGGTGCCGATGTGGGTGTCTGTTTTGTTGTGGGTGGTGTGGCAAGGGATAGGCGCGATTTGGAGCGCGGGCGCGGCACACCCCGTCGAGATCGGCTACTGGGCGCATCTGGGCGGCTTCGCGTTTGGGCTGATTCTTGCGCTGTGGTGGGGCGCGGGCGCAGCGGGCGAACGCGAGCACCTTTTACAGAATGCCGATACCTGTCTGCGCGAGGGCGCACCCGATGAGGCATTGCGCTGGCTACAACCGCTGCTGCAACGCCCGCAACCCGACCCGCTTGCTCTGCTACGCGCCGCAGAAATTTGGCAGCTGTTGGGCGATCCAGAGGCTGCCATAGACCATTTGCTGCAAGGGCTAAATGCCGCCCCAAACGACTGGAACCTGCTGGGCACGATAGTGGACCGGCTGAGTGAACTCAACGCGCTGAACCGCGTTTCCCAGCCACAGCTGGACACGCTGCTGCAACTTGCCGAGCGCTATCGTGAAACGCCGCGCGCGGTGCGCTGGCTGGCAACACTGCTGAAGGACCCCACCTTGCCACGACGCCCCGAACTGATGCTGCGCTACGCACGCTTGTTGGACCTCAACGGACAACACGAACAGGCACAACAGATACGGCAGCAGCTCCTGCACGAGTACCCCGATTCGCTGCAGGCGGATCTGGTGCGCCTGCAACAGCGATCCTAAAGGGGCGAGCGGTGAACAGCGAGGTATCCTTCGTGCCATGAATCCTCTCGTCGTTGTGATGATGGGTTCGCGTTCCGATTGGGAGACGATGCAGCATGCAGTACAGACGCTGGAGCAGTTCGGCGTGCCGTGCGAGGCACGCGTGCTATCTGCACATCGCACACCCGATGCCCTCCTTGAGTATATCCGCGATGCGGAATCGCGGGGCGTGGAGGTGATTATCGCAGGTGCAGGTGGTGCAGCGCATCTGCCAGGAGTGATTGCCGCTCACACCACACTGCCCGTGCTGGGCGTGCCGATGGAGACGCGCGCGCTGGGTGGTCTTGACTCCCTACTCTCCATTGTGCAGATGCCGGCGGGCGTGCCGGTGGCAACCTTCGCTATTGGCAGAGCAGGCGCGACGAACGCAGCGCTGTTCGCCATCGCGATCCTCGCGAATAAGCACCCTCACTATCGCGAGGCGTTGCGTGCCTATCGCGAGGCACAGGCGCAAGCCGTGCTGGAACAATCTGACCCGCGCTCCAGCTGAATCGGCACCTTGCTGCTAAACAGGCTGCCGGTCTTAGAGACTGTTTAAGATGGTAGGGACGGACCGGTGCATCTGCCCGAAACTCACACTGGAGGGCGAGCGTCCCCGCGAGCCGACATGCTTGATGAAGACGGTCCTGTCTTAGTGCGGCGTCGGTTGGAACGGCTCGGCGGGAGCCTCGCCCTCCAGATTCGGCTCGGCGGGAGCCTCGCCCTCCAAAATGCCCAAGCATGAGTGCCTGCCCATCTCCTTGAACTCCTGTTTTTAAACAGTCTCTTAGTTGCTGGAGAAGAAGCCTGGCCAGTGGTCAGGGTCGAAGGGAGTGGTCTCGTAGGCGTGCGCCACTTCCTGCAGCACAAGATGAAGCAAGCGCAGCCGCTCACAGGTATCTTGCAGCTCCAGTAGGTACTGTTTGAATGGCAGGCTCACCTGCAGCGTGCCCGCCACCGCGAAGGAGAGCATCACGGGGTCGTCGGGCAGCCGAATCTCGCTGGTGCGCAAGCCATAAGGCTCCAGCGCGGCGCGCAGGAACTCGGTGAAGGCGTCGGCGACCGCCTGCGTCAGTGCCTGCTGCTCCTCTGGGGAAAAGGGGGGAAAGTCGCGCCACGGCTCAATATCGGCTTGCAGATAGGAGGTCAAGCCCCTATGGAGCCGCCGAATGCGGAATCGCTCCTCTCCTAACGCTAACAGTTGAAATCGTCCATCCTCCAGGCGGCGCAGACGCCCAATACGCGCCAAAGTGCCTATCTCGTACGGCTCCACCTCGCCGCCCACCTCCTCCCCCTCCCGAATCAGCACCACTCCAAATGGCGAATCGTGCTCCAGGCAGTAAAGTACCAGCTCCCTGTAGCGCGCCTCAAACACATGGAGCGGGATCATCGTGTGCGGGAAGAGCACCGTCTCCAGCGGAAACAGCGGTACCCGATTTAGCTCGCTCACGATACCACCTGTATAGATTATACCCTCGCCAGAGGTACACGCCTGAAAATGAGCAAATGGGCGAAAGTGCGCCACCGTATCTTAAAGCGGTGAGTCAGACCAAAATATCCGATGCCCGAACCGAAGTGCCACGCCGCCTCAGCGTGAACGCAGCAGAAGGGTGCGCAGGGTTTCGAAGCCACCAATACGCTCCCAACCGGGCAGATCGACAGGCTCTGAAGGTGGCTCGAATTGGCAAGGCACTTGTGCCAGCGCCGCAACGATACCTGCGACCGCTGCGCCCGCTGCATCCGCCACTAAGTGCACCGGCGACCCTGCTGCCTGCAACGCTTGCACCTGCTCCAGCAGGTCGCGCGCCGCGGCGGCAATCGGCATCAGGTTGTAGGTAGCATAGAACGGAGGGCGTTTCTCCGGCATGGGCGCAAGTTTGGGCGAGATAAACAGCACCTGCTCGCCGCCTATGGCGTGGAGGCGGGTTGAAGCGTGGGGTTCAGGCAATCCCAGCATCGAAAGCAGCGCGTCGTGTGCCTCCTGCCGAAACCGACGGCTCCGTCGCCAGCGTTGCAGCCCTGCTTGCGCCGCCGCTTTGTATCGCTCAAACACACCTGCGCCTGCTGGCACACTCTGTGGACGCGGTAGCTCATCGCTCCACACGCGCAACGCAGGCAACAGAGCGTCGATCTCTATGTTCGGATCGCGCGGCAGGTGGTTCAGCTTCAGCACTTCCGCTGCCCAGCGGTAGTAGATGGCTCGCGCACCCTCGCCAAACTGATGACCCTCGGCAAGATGCGCATGCTGAAACCGCTCCTGCGCTCCGTAGAGCTGGTACACCTTACGCAGAAAAGGCGCGACACGCTCTGGATTATCGGCGGTCCAGTCGCCCGAATCGGAAATCAGCAGCATCGGGCGTGGGGCACCAAGCGCGGCAATCTCCGGATTGCAAGCGAACAGGCGCAGGAGAGGCGGGTTCTCGCAGATACAGCCACCCTGCATCGTAGTGGAGACCATCTTGACGGGCGCGGCACATGCCAGGCGCGGCTCCACCGCGGCGAGCAAAAAGGTCTGCGTGCCACCGCCTGAGATGCCGCTGCAACCGATGCGTTTCGCGTCTACTTGGGGCTGACGCGCCAGCCACTCGAAGGCGCACAAGCTGTTCCATGTTTGCAAGCCTGCGCGACTGAAACCCCAGCGGTGCCATTCGGCAGGCTCCTCCCCATGATGGCTCAACTGAAAGTGGTCGTTATAGCCCACCATGTCGTACATCAGCACCCATGCGCCCGCCTGTGCGAGGGCAACGGCTCGCAGGATGTCGGGCGCATTCAGTCGCCCCTTCTCAAAATGCCCATGCGGTTGCAGCATGGCGGGCGCGCGTTTACCAGCGGGCTTCTCAGGCAAAAAGAGACTGCCTGTCAAATAGTAATCGGGCAGCGTTTCCAGCGCGAACCGTTCGATACGGAAGCCTTCGCCCTGATAAGCAGGCACACACCGCGCTTGCAACGGCGCAGGGGGCAACGCAGGCAGTAGCCCGCAGGCAAAACGCACATGCATCCGCAGCCGCTTCGCGAATGTCTCCCACGCCGCTCGACTCGCCACCCGCGCTTCTTGAGGCAAACAGGGTGTGTTGGGGTCACGGAGCTGCATGCAGCACCTCCTCACGCTCGCGCACAGGGCGCAGGAGCAGCACCGCCAAGATGAGATACAGAGGCACCAACGCGAAGACCCATCGCCAGCCGACACCCAGCCCATATGCCCGATTGAGCCAGTCGCCTAACGGTCCCGCAACCAGAGGTGCGAGCACCTGCGGTACCGTCATCGAAATGTGCCATATCGCCATGTAGCGCCCCGATTCCTGCACAGGCACGAGGTTGCTGGCGAGTGCCCAGTCTACCGCGGCGAACGCGCCCCAGGCAAAGCCGAAAATCGCGCCCAGCAGATAGACCCAACGCAGTTCCGGCGCCACCAGGAACAGCAGCGTGCCGACGCCCATAATCGCCGCTGTGTAGTACATCACCCGCTTCTTGCTGGTGCGATCCGCCATCACACCCGCGAGCCAGTTGCCCAGCACCCCTGCCAAAGTCGCGATGGTCATAATGAGGAACGCCTGCACTGGGGCGCCATCGCCCAGGCGCATCGTATCGCGCAGATAGTATTCCAGATAGAGCAGCACCGTATAAAAGCCCAGATTGAACGCAAAGCGCGATAGCACCACCCAGCGAAAGTTCGGATGTTCACGGAGAAAAATGTTGAAGAACAGGCGAGGGTCAATTCGCTTCTCGTCAGGGTTGGACGGCTGCCAGCGCGGCTCGCGCATGCCCAGTACAGTCCAGAGCATCGTGACGAGTAGAAAGCCCACCAGCACCACACCTACAATCAGCAAGCGCGTTGGAGGAGGATAGCCATGAAACAGAAGCGGCGGCTCGTTCAGTGTCAGCCCTGCTAACGCCAGCCCGACCAGATTACCTATCAAGGTCATCATGCCCATCCATGCGGACGCCAGCCCATGCCGTTCGGGAGGCACATAGTCAGGGATGACCGCCTGATAGGGACCGTTCGCCCAGTTCAGGAAAAGCTGGATCATGACGAAGTGAAACACCAACACCCAGAAGTTGGAAGTTACCATAAACAGCAGAATGAACGGTAAGCTCAACAGCGTGCCCCATAGGATAAAGGGGCGACGCCTGCCCATCGGGGAGGTGCAGCGGTCGCTGATGGGGCCCGCGATAAGTTCGATGATTGTCGAGAGCAACGCACCCGCTGCCGCCAGCCATGCCAGATAGGTGCCCTTCACCTCGGGCGCGACCAACGCTGCCACGCGCACCTGTATCACGATGGTCAAGAACGCCGCCCAGTGCACGCTGACGCCCAGCCAGAAAATGCTAATCGCCCAGTAGTTAACCCGCTTTGCCTGCTGCAAAGTGTAGAGATTATACCGATTAGCTACTCTTGGAGGGCGAGCCTCCCGATGTGTAGGGGCAGACCTGCGTGCAAAATTTTGTCTGCCCAAAAACACTTGGCAAGAAGCCCAACCCTCCAACAGAGAAAGACAGACTCAAGGTCTGCTCAACAGCCGTTACCGAAGTTGAAGAGGATGGTCAGCAGATCGGCGTCATCCACGATGCCGTCTCCGTTGAGATCGTAGCGCGGGTCGCTGCCGCCGAAGTTGAAGAGGACCGCCAGCAGGTCGGCATCATCCACACAGCCGTTGCCATCAATATCGCCCGTCGGCAGGGCAGTGGTCTGCAGCCGTAGCTCGTAGCGCTGCACATCATCGGTCGAACCGCTGCCTGAAAAGACTCGCACATAGAAATTGCCCCCTGCCGGATAGAGCACGAAGTTGGCGATTTGCTCGGCAACGCCGGTGCCGTTGGCGGTGGCGGATGCCAGCACTGTGGAGCCGTTTGGCGCACGCAGCTCCACCTGCAGGTTTTGGATGGCGCGGGTATTAACGGTTGTTTGAGGCGGATTGCCATCCTGACCGCCTACCTGATAGGTGCTGCCGATGGGTGTGACGGTAATGGTGATTTTACGGCTGGGTGGCACGGTGATTCGATAGAAGTCCACATCCGCCGTGCGGTCCAAGCTGGGCGTGTTCATCACCACCAGGTTCGTATTGGTCATATCAATGGGTGTCGCGGTGGGTGCGGTGTTGTTCACCTCGTGCGGGTCACCGTAGTTGCGTTGGGCAGCACGGATGTCGTCATCTTGGGGGCCGTCGAAGCTGGTATTCAAGTACGGCTCCATCAGCTTCGTGCCGTCCGTGGGTATCACATGCAACAATCCCAATCCGTGCCCATGCTCATGCATTACGGTATTGCGCAGGAAACGATAGGTGCCTCTGCCATTCTGCCAGTTTTCGCTGGTGTCGATCACCATATCGCCCGTGTTAGGCAGATAGTTGAAGGCAAGTACACCGTTTACACCATCCAGATTGCGTCCGCCGATGCGCACATCACCGCGCGTAGTGGAGCCAGGGCTGTCAGGGAAGGCGGCGCCGTCGTCGCTCACCTCAGTGTACTGTATCCCTGCCAGCTGTGCCCAGCGAGCAAAACTGTTGCGGAACTGGTTCTTCCAGAGCGTGGTGTTGCCACCAAACTTGCTGTTCATGCTGGCAATCAGATTGCTGGGGGTACTGCCACCGCTGATACCGGGCACAAGGGTGCCATCAGGCACGAAGCTCCAGCGCAGGCGGATCGGGTTCCCACGCGAACCCGTGCTCCCATACGAGGTGGAACTCCATCGCCCACCGAGGTCATAGGCAGGCGAAAAGTCGCCAAAGATCAAGTGGGAAATATAGTCCACATACCACTGGGGCGTGCCGGGCGCAAAACAGACATGCATCGCGAGACCCTCGCGATTAATGCCCTCGATGCAGCATGTTCCCACACGCTCCACGCCCGTCAGCGAAGCGATAAGTGCGTGCCGTGCCGCCATAGCGGTCGTAGAACGGTTCGGATCCCAAGAGGGCGTTGGACTTTCCCAGCTCCAGATGGGCGCCCAGTGCGGCAGCAGATTATTGTTTAACCCCGCTATCTCGAAGATGTCGGCTCGTAAGTGCGAGCCGACTGCCAATAGGCTCAGCAGCCCTGCAAAAACCCAAAGCCTTTCGTATCTGTTCATCGTTTAACCTCCGATCTTATTATACCCCAGGTGGCTGTCGATCCCCTACAATCGAGAGCGAGCCGCTTGGCGTGTAGGAACAGACCTATGTGTCTGCCCTAAAACACTTTGCGCCTGTCCCCTCCCCGTGTGTGGGGAGGGTTGGGGAGAGGCTATCTCCCGCCCCGCCCTCCAACTCACCACGCGCTGGCGCTCAACACCCACTGCCAAAGTTGAACAGCACAATCAGCAAGTCCGCGTCATCGACAACCCCGTCGTCGTTCAGGTCGGCGTTGCCACCCTCCGAGCCAAAAGCAGACAACACGGCAAGTAGGTCGGCATCATCCACGCAGCCGTTGCCATCGGCATCACCAGATGTCCAGAACGGGTTCCGCGCTACCACCACTGTGGCATCCCAGCGTCCATAGCCGAACAGCCTGCCGTTGGGAGAGAACTGGATGGAGCGTACGCCCGTGCCGGTCTCCTGGTCGTAAGTCTGCAGCAACGCCCCGTCCGACACACGCCACAACTTGATTTTGCCCCAATATTGGGAACCATCCCAATACTCACCCCCCGAAGCGAGCAGGCTGCCATCGGGTGAAAACGACAACGAATTGACCCTATCCGTGTGCCCTGTGAGGGTTCTTATCAACGCCCCGTCCGACACACGCCACAACTTGATTTCGCCCCAACTCCCCGAAGCGAGCAGGCTGCCATCGGGAGAAAACGACACCGACAAGACATAACCCGTGTGCCCTGTGAGGGTTCTTATCAACGCCCCGTCCGACACACGCCACAACTTGACCGTGTTGTCATAACTCCCCGAAGCGAGCAGGCTGCCATCAGGAGAAAACGACACCGACAAGACATAACCCGTGTGCCCTGTGAGGGTTCTTATCAACGCCCCGTCCGATACGCGCCACAACTTGACCGTGTTGTCAGGATACCCACCCGCCGAAGCGAGCAGGCTGCCATCGGGTGAAAAAGACACCGAAGTGACAGAACCCCAGTGCCCTGTGAGGGTTCTTATCAACGCCCCGTCCGATACTCGCCACAACTTGATTTCGCCCTGATATCGGGAACCATCCCAATACTCACCCCCCGAAGCGAGCAGGCTGCCATCGGGAGAAAACGACACCGACAAGACATAACCCGTGTGCCCTGTGAGGGTTCTTATCAACGCCCCGTCCGACACACGCCACAACTTGATTTCGCCCTGATATCGGGAACCATCCCAATACCCACCCGCCGAAGCGAGCAGGCTGCCATCGGGAGAAAACACCACTGAAGAGGCACTCGTGTTGAGGGTTCGGATCAACGCCCCGTCCGATACTCGCCACAACTTGACCGTGCGGTCATAACCTCCACCCGCCGAAGCGAGCAGGCTGCCATCGGGAGAAAACGACACCGACAAGACAGAACCCGTGTGCCCTGTGAGGGTTCTTATCAACGCCCCGTCCGACACACGCCACAACTTGACCGTGGTGTCAGGATACCCACCCGCCGAAGCGAGCAGGCTGCCATCGGGTGAAAACGACACCGACAAGACAGAACCCGTGTGCCCTGTGAGGGTTCTTATCAACGCCCCATCTGAAACTCGCCACAACTTGACCGTGTCGTCAAACCTCCCCGCCGAAGCGAGCAGGCTGCCATCGGGAGAAAACGACAACGAAGAGGCATCCGTGTTGAGGGTTCGGAGCAACGCCCCATCCGATACTCGCCACCACTGGATGCCGTACGCACTCCCCGAAGCGAGCAGGCTGCCATCGGGAGAAAACGACAACGAATAGACAGAACCCGCGTACCCCCTGAGGGTTCTTATCAACGCCCCGTCCGATACTCGCCACAACTTGACCGTAGTGTCATCACTCCCCGAAGCGAGCAGACTGCCATCGGGTGAAAAAGACACCGAATAGACATAACCCGTGTGCCCTGTGAGGGTTCTTATCAACGCCCCGTCCGATACTCGCCACAACTTGACCGTGTAGTCCCAACTCCCCGAAGCGAGCAGGCTGCCATCGGGTGAAAACGACACCGAATAGACCTCACCCGTGTGCCAGAGGGTTTGGATCAACGCCCCGTCCGACACACGCCACAACTTGATGCCGTCCCCCCCCGCCGAAGCGAGCAGGCGGCCATCGGGAGAAAACGACACCGACAAGACACTACTCGCGTGCCCACCCGCCATCCACACGATGTCGGGTCTGCCCTGCGCCCCCGCCACCAACGGCAGCAGGCACAGCCACAAAGTCCAAACGCCAACGCCTAAAGTCCAAAGTGCCTTGCGTCTCATTTCGTTCACCTCCATCATTTGGTTTCGTGGATGACTGACGCCGTTGGATTGCGTCAGTTCTGTCTAATTATAGCACATTTTTCGCGCGTTTGTCAAGGGGGTGAGGGTGTTCGGAAAATCGGCTGGCAATAGAGCGCACACATCGGTGCGCCCCTATTCCATCCTGAAATTTTTTCTCTGGGATACTTAGCGCAGCGGGGTCAGAGAAAAATTTTCAGATGTCTTCGACGATCAGGTGCGCACTACTGTAAGTGAAGACTCGATATCGCTCGCCCTTGTCCAGAATGGTGAAATAGATATCGGGTGCGCGCAGGTACTTGCCACCCCATTTGTCGCCCTCGTAGTCGCCCTGCTCGTTCAGCCCCGATTGCCACAACTCAGCGCGGGTACGCTCAATCACACGCCGATATTGAGGCAGTGCAATCGCCTGCTCGAACGGCGCATTAAGCCGAATAAAGCGCGTGGGGGCGTCCTCCGACGGGACAACTTTGCGCAAGATGCTGATAATCGTGTTCACATCCGCGCTGGCGAACTGACGCTCTAATGCCGAATCGTAGATTGCCTGAATGTGCGCATTCTCCAGTAAATACTGCTGCAGTTTGCCCCCGAACCCCACATCCAACCAACTATTGGAGCAGACGAACACATGCATACCACCTGACTTAAGCAGTTGCAGCCCGCGCACATAGAAGTAGACATACAGGTCGGAGCGCCCCTCCGCCGCTTCGGTGTAGATTTTGAGCAAATTACTCTTGGTGTTGCCAATCAACTCCTGACGCACATAGGGCGGATTGGCGACGATGATATCGAACCCGCCATCTTTGAACACTTCGGCGAACTCCACGCGCCAATCGAAGCCTTCCACATCGCCTTCAGGATTCGCCCATTGGCGTATCTCTTCGCGCAGTTTTTCGATCTCTTCCCGCAGCATACGCTTCTGCTCGTCGCCATGGGCGCGCATGTAGTCGCCTTTGAGCCGTTCAAACTCCTCAATCTGTTGGATACGAAACATATCGGGCTGCTGTCCGCCTTGGGGGTCGGGGGCGAGCAGGCTGTCGCCCACCTCGATTTTGAAGTCCAGATTGGGCAGCGACACATCGGCGTTGGGGTCATCGAGCGGGTTGCGCGTGTCGTCCACCACCAGCGAGAGCCACAATCGCAAGCGGGCAATCTCCACGGCGAACGGGTCGATGTCCACGCCGTACAGGTTGCGCTGGATAATCTCCAGTTTGCGTTCGTAGAGGGTATGCGCGTCGAGGTGCTTCTGTTCGAACAGGGCAGCGCGCAGTTCCAGCAGTTCGTGCAGCATGCCCAGCAGGTACGCGCCGCTGCCGCAGGCAGGGTCGCACACACGCACACTGCGCAGGGCGTCCAGCACCTTTTCGGGATTCTTGAGCGCGCTGGCGTCCCGTTCGTCCACGAAGCGGGCGATGGCGTCTTCCGTCTCCCTCGTGGCCGCTTGCAGGTAGCCTTTGAGCGCCTCGCGACACATAAACGCCACGACCGCGCGCGGGGTGTAGTAGCTGCCCGTCTCGTGCCTGCCCGTCACCAACTCCTCGAACACCTTGCCCAGCATTTCGGGGTCTACCGCGACCTCGATCTCCAGGGGTGTGCTTTCGGTAATGGTGAAATTGTAGCGGTAGATAAGCCCCTCAATCACGGGCTTCAGGGCGGCGTCGGGCACTTGAGCCTTCTGGTCATCGTCGCCCATCTCGAACAGCCCGCCGTTGAGGTAGGGCGCATCGCCAATCAGCTCGCGCAGGTGTCCGCCCTGATTAATTGCCATCAGGTTGCGCTGCTGCGGGTTGTTCAACGCGCTGAAAAAGAGCAGTTTCAGGCGCGAGTCGAAAAAGGTGTCTTGCTCGTTGCGATTCGCCTGATAATCTTCCCACAGGGCGCGCAGGTAGTCGCGTCGCTTGTCGAAACGCAGCCAGCCCTTGCGCTCCAGAAAGCGAATAAAAAGCAGTCGGTTGAACAGCTTCAGCGTGAAGAGCCGTTTGGCGTCGCCATGCGTGATGCCCGTGATGCCCCCTTCGGCAAGTTCAAAAAGGCGTTGGAATTCCTTATAGAACTGCTCCGTGACTTTTTCCACGCTGAACGCCTGTTGGATTTTCTCAGCGCGTTCGTGAGGGTCTTCTTCGGGCGTGGTCTGGATGCCCAGAAGGATTTCCAAATCGGTGCGGGTGGGTGCATCGGGTTGCACCTCCAGCGTGCGGATAGTGTAGGTTATCCGTCCCGAATCTTTGGGTATAGGGCGTGGGTGGATAAAGAGTAGGTTATTGCTCCCCGCCATATGCGCGGTGAACAGCATCTCATATTGGGGAAAAGTATTGCTCAGCGTTTCGAGCATGCGGCGAATTTTGCTACGCGGGGTAGGGCGCAGTTCCAAGTGATAGATGCGCAGCGTTTTATCGTCGTAGAGCAGGTGTGCGGTATGCAGGGGTTCGCGCGCGCTTTGGGGGAGATCTTTGAACTCGGGGGCTTCTAACGGTTCACGCAGCGTGGCGTTGCCGTAGCCCATCATCTGCCAGAACGCTATGGCGCGCTCCAGCGAGTAGTTGCACAGCGCATTGCGCAGTGTCTGCTCATTGCCCATTGGCCGACGGTTCCTCCTGTGCCGTAGATTGTACCTGACCTTTGCAGTGTTTGCTGTCCTCTATTGCAAAAACAATATGTCCTCAAGGCTTGCGGCGCGCTCTTGCGACACCCTTTGGAGGAGTTGTTCTAACTCCTCCGACTCGCCTGCCCATAGCCCTGCGATCGCCAGCACCGCTTCTTTACTGCCGCGCGGCGCCTTCGGCAGGCGTTTCCTGAGCATGTCTATCTCACGCTGAATTTTCGCTAACTCTTGGGAGTTGTGTGGCATCCCAATCACCTCTTGAAGATTGTACCTCGTACAATTAACCCCCCAGCACACTCTGCGCCTTCACCAACCGGGTGCGCATCCGCTCCACCACTGCCCGATAGACGGTTCGCAGCTTCCCTTCTGCTAAGGAGGCGTTTTGCCGATACGCATCATTATCTCGTCCGCAATCGCCTCAAAGCGTGCTTTGACCGACGCAGCATCGATAGGGATAAGCAACTGCACTCCCCAAGAGCCGATTTCGTTGGGCAGCGCGCTCACCCGCTGACATGCAACGGCAAACCAGTACAGATCGAAAC
>BEHR01000011.1 GCA_002898555.1 bacterium HR15 | reverse complement strand
TAGACACCATGGGTAAGCCTGTGGGGCGTGGCGTACAGGTGGTGGAGCTGGTGGTGCAAGACGGTCAGTACAGCTGGCGGGAGCGGATAGAGGTTCGGTTCACGGTGTCGTCCGCCTCACTATCCCGATAGGAGGTTAACGATGATGAGACGAGCGATGCAAATGACGAAGTGGCTACTGATGGCTGTAGGAGTTGCAGGGGCTTTTCTGTTCGCTGCTGCATCTGGAGGTCCCAACAACATGACATGCGTCAATCAGCAGTGCCAAGAGTCGCAAGCGAACTGTGTTTATGATTATGGCCCACCTGGTCATTGCGACGGCGCTTGCTTCGAATCGGATCCATTTCCATGTGATTACTGCGTTACAAGCACTGGGTCCAATTGCAACCTCCAAACACGCACACGAACCATACGGTGGTATCACATGAATTGTTCGCCCTACGCGGGCGCTAGCGCATGTTATTGCGATGTCACCACGAAACGTGTTCAGGCCACTTATGAAGTGACTTCCAGTGATTGCTAATGTGTGGCGCTTGGGGTGGGCTTCTCAACCTACCCCAAGCTTAGGAGGTGATCACTATGGCTAAAGTACTTGCATGGCTGTGTGGGATAGTCATTCTGGGTGCAACAGTAGGTCACGCATCTTGGGAGCAAGCTTTCTCTGATTATGAGAAGTGGGCGCAACGGAAAACCTTTGAATGGGTGATAGAGACTGAGGACAAATGGAAAGAGAAAGAGGGGTGGGAATTTCTTCATCATCGACCACCCTCAGCGGTAGAGAGTGAGAGCAAATGGAAGGAAGAGGAGAAGGGGAACCGACTGGTTCGCCATCGTTGGTTGTTAACGATTCAAAACAGCGCTGAGGTCTCTTACTGGCAGGCAAAGTTATTATACAGCAGCTTGGAAGGAATGACGGATGAAAATGTTTTTTATAATAAAGATTTTTGCATATTTTATTACACCAAAGACAGAGAGTATCATATTCTACCATGCACCTTATATGAGGGTATACCGAATGGGATAGGGGTTGATTTACCTCGCTTACATCCTGCCTTCTTAGCAGGGGCGCACCCTTTCAGGTGCACTAATATTGTCAACTGGATATTTGATAAAAAACCACCTATCTTTGAAAGACTAAAAGGCATTTCTCCAATAATAGAAAATAATATTTACATATTTAGTGTATCAGGATATCAACATCCACGAGGTAATTGGGCACTGGAATGGGCATTAGATGCCTTCCATGGTTACCGCCCGCTGCGATTTAGTTTCGTATGTGGACCGCGGTTTGAATACAGGGTGTTGCGCTGGACACAAGCTGACGGATACTGGGTTCCTGCCGAGATGCTCTACACAGAAACAAACCCCTCTCGTCAAACAAGTATGCGAATTAAGCTGATAAGGATATATCCAACAAACGAGCCGGTAGCTTTCCCGATTCCTAAGGGAGGTACGGTAGTGGACTTGAGATTAAATGATTATGTAAATTCATCTAATTTCAGTTCATCACTCAAAAACCAAGTGGGTTACCTCTACATAGGTCATCTCCCAACCAAAGAGGAACTCAAACGACTTGCCTACCAGCAAGGCAACCTTGTTCCCCCTGAAACATCCCGACAACGCTATTCGCTCTGGCTGTTTGCCCCTGCAATCCTGTTCTTCCTCGCCGCAGCCTACCTCTACTTCAAAAATAGACGCCAATGAGAACCCTACGCGCCTTCACCCTCGCCGAACTGCTGGTCGTGCTGGGCATCCTCGCCTTGCTCGCTGCCTTGCTGTTCCCTGTACTTGCCGAAGCCCGCGAAAACGCCCGCGCCAAACGCTGCCTCACCCAAATCCGCCAACTCGCGCAAAGCACGCTGCTGTATCTCACCGACTGGGACGAAACCTACCCCTTAGCCGCCTACCTCAGCCGACACAACCAACAGCCCTGCCTCTTTACACTCTACCACGAACTCGTGCCCTACATCAAAGACAAAGAGATTGTCCTCTGCCCCTCAGACCCCGACCCGATGGATGTGGAAGCCGTCTTTGCCCAAGTGATGACGCTCTGCCCTGCGATGGGCTTTCGGCAGAGCAGCTATATGGCGAACTGGTGCCTGTTCGAGGTGGGGAGTTTGCCCCCGAACGCTTTCCATCCGCCTGTAGGCGCCGCACAGGTGGAGTTGCCTTCAGAAACCGTGATGTATTACGACGCGGTGATGGCAGGCTTGCCAAACCTAACGCCTTATATTCAGGGCAGGCACACGGAGCGGGTGAATGTGGCGTGCACGGATGGGCACGCCAAGAGTTGGAAGGCGCGACAGGGCTATGGGCAGGTGATGCGTGGGGATGGCAAAGTGGCAAATCAGTACTGCTTATTGGAGGTTTCGGCGTACTATCGGGGCGGTGCGAGTTGCGAAAGCAGCCTGTTTGGGTTAGCGGGTCGGGATCGGCACGGGCAGTTGTGCTGGCGATGTCCGAACCGCCCGCGAGGGAGCGCGTGGTACATTCCGGGCACTTGTGGGGATTAGGGAGTCTCAGGTGTGAACAGGAATCTTTTTTTGGAAGAAGGTGAACCTAAATGATGTACCCTTATGAGGGAGGAGGTATAATCCGGCTGCAGGAGGCTAAGGATGCTTTTGCCGTTCAAAAAGATACTGGCACCAACCGATTTCAGCGAGCCGTCCTACACCGCGCTGGACGCTGCGATCGAGCTTGCCGACCACTTCGACGCTGAACTTCATCTTTTGCATGTGGTGCCGCCGCTGCATGTGGTCCCCGTGCCTGTAAATGTAGAGATCCCGCTGTACGAGATGGAGTTGCGTGAGGCAGCGGAACGCTCCATGCAGGAGGTGATGGCGCAGCGTGTGCCTGCTCGGTTGCGCACCTTTACCAGCGTTGTGTGGGGCGAGCCTGCCGAGGAGATTGTTGCCTATCAGCAGGAGAAGGGTGTCGACCTGATTGTGATTGCCACGCATGGGCGGCGTGGCTGGCAACGATTCGTGTTTGGCTCCGTCACAGAAAAGGTGGTGCGTACCGCAACTTGCCCCGTGTTGACCATTCACGCGCCGCAGGAGGAATAGGGAGTTACTGCTTCGGACTCCAGCGTGGGCTGATATGGTCGCCCGATTGGGTGAGCGGCTTGAGGTTGGTGCCATCGATGCGCACGGTGTAAATCTGGCGATTGCCAGGCGATCCCATGGCGAACACCAGCTGCCGCCCGTCAGGCGACCAGTCGGGCGTATAAATCTCGCCTGCCACGATTTCCGTGGGTGCGCCCCCATCTGAAGGGATGACCATCAGCGCTTTTCGGATGAGCGTCCCGTTCGGCTTGCGGTCGCACATCACGAACGCGATGCGCGAGCCATCAGGCGACCAGGACGGTTCGATCGCCGCCTCCGAGTTATCCAGCGAGGTCCAGAGCGGCATCACACGCGGCTGGGTGCGACTCTCAGTGAAATCGAACAGGAGCAGGACGCCCATCTGCCGTTCCTCACCTTCGGGCGTTGGCATGAACGCCGACGCACCAGCCACCACTAACTGCAGCCCCTGACGCGCCCAGTCGATATCGACATGCTCACCCTTCAGCAGCATGGGCAAGGTCAATGTCTGTTCGCTGAGCGACTCATCTTGCAAAACCGCTTGCTCGCCCTCGTCGATGATCTGTACCGCCGCGATGAGGTCTTTCTGCACTCGTCGCGCATAGCGGAAGGCAATCTGCCCGTACTGCTCACGCACTTGGAGCATTTGATGGGGGCGCGGCATCAATTGCTCGGCATGGACGCCTTTTGTGTCGATGGCGACCACCAGTCCCTGCGCGATATGCAGGATATGTTTGCCATCGGGGTCATAACGCGGCGACCGCTTCGCGCCACCCCCAATCGTCAGCTGGCTCAAATTTCTGCCATCGGGATCGATGGTCCAGAGTTGATACACCTCGTCGCGTCGATTGGAGGAGAAAACTATCTTCGTGCCATCAGGCGACCAATCGGGCGACTCATCGTCATGGGTGTCCTCTGTCAACATCAGGGGATCGCTGCCGCGTCGGAGAACCATGAGATCGCCTGCGCCTTCGCGATGGAGGCGAACGCAGACAATCCAATCTTTTGTGTTCGGTTTGAACAGACGGATCTCCAGCCGCCCCCACGGCTGGGAGCGGATGAGCGCAAGGATACCAATCAGCACCACCGCAACAAGCAATCCGATGAGCGTGCGTTCACGGCGTGTCATGGCTGTTCAGATTTTAGCTCTTGCAGGAGAAGCCATGCGATGAGGGCGGCGGGCGCGTCTACATTCGTCGCGATGCGTTCGATGATACGGTTCAGCTGGCGTTCGTCCATTTCGCTCTCCAAACTGAGGTGCTGCATCGCCTCGCGCACAATCTGGAGCGCTTCCTGCAGGTAGCGGGCGCGACTGAGGGCAAGACTGCGGTTGGGTGTTGCCGCGAAGGCGCGCCCCACTTGCTCGTACACCGCTTCCCATGAGGTGTAGGCGCGTGCTTCCTGCGCTTGTTTACGCATGCTGGCCTCGGTCAAACGGCGCAGCTCTTCCTGCTTGCGTTGATAGAGCTGCCAATCGTTTAGCGTCGTGCCCTCGATAATCACGATTTGTGGGCGGAATCCATACGCCTCTTCCAGAAAAAGCTCTATGTAGCGGCGCACGGTGGGCGCATTCAGATGACTGGCAAGCAGGGCATGCTCTGCTGGCATACCCAGCACCAGCGTTTCACCCTCCATCACGATGGGCGTCAGTATATCCAGCGCCTGATAGAGGCTGCGCCCCGTGACCTTCTCCTTGACCTTTTCGCGCACCGTGTTCCAGACAACTTGCAGTTCCTGATTCATTGCGGGTTCCTTCCTCTTATCAGCCGATTTGTCGGGTGAAATTTTTCTTTAGGGAAAAATTTTCAGGTTTGGTTCCGCTCATAGATGATACGCAGCCCTTCGAGGGTCAGCAGCGGGTCGACGGCTTGAATCTGGGGGCAGAAGGGTGCGACCCGCTCGGCTAATCCGCCCGTTGCCACCACATGGGCGTCGCTGCCCAGTTCTGCCTTGAACAGGGTGAGTAAATGTTCGATGGCGCCGGCGGAGCCGAGCAGCACGCCGCTGCGCAGACTTTCGGGCGTGGTACGCCCGATAGGGCTTGCCGCCTCGCTGAGCGCTATTCGCGGCAGCCGTGCCGTGCGTCCCGCCAGCGATTCAAGCATCAGCTCCACCCCAGGCAGGATGGCTCCACCCAAGTAAACGCCCTCGCGCGAAATGGCGTCCAGTGTAGTCGCCGTGCCGAAATCGACCACCACGACGGGCAATCCATAGTGCGCTTTTGCCCCAACGGCATTTGCCAGCCGGTCCGCGCCGACCGCGTTAGGCGGTTCGTAGGCGACCTGAATGCCCAAATTGAGCTGTACCGACACAAAGAGTGGCTCACATTTCAGCCAGCGCTGCGCCAGCAAGCGGAGCGTTTCCTCCAGCGCGGGCACCACCGTCGCGATAATCACCGCTTCGATGGGCGCAAGCAGGTTCTCCGCTTGTAGAAGGGTACGCAGCAACACGAAATGTTCCTCCTCGGTGCGGGCGGGGTTCGTATGCACGCGCCAAGCGTGCCAGCCATGCCCATCATGCACGCCCAGCACCGTGTGGGTGTTGCCCACATCAATCGCCAGCAGCATTGATGAAATTATACCAGAGTTGGACAGAGGCTGGAGACGATGAGAATCCTTGGTAGGGGCACAGCGTCGCCTGTTCGAAAAATCACCCAGACACTGGACAAACTCCCCCTGGAGGCGCGCACATTAGAAGCGGGTGGAGAACTTATCCACCTTTGAGAAGGATTAATACCTCCCCATCCAGAATAAGAAAGAGGTGAAAACGATGGTCGTTGGCATACCAAAAGAAACCTTTCCGAATGAGCGGCGCGTGGCGATGATCCCCGCGCTTGTGCCCTCGCTACATAAGGCGGGCTTCGAGGTGCTGATCGAAACGGGCGCGGGTGAGGCAGCGGGATTCCCCGATACTGAATATCAGGAGGCGGGAGCGCATCTGGTCGCCTCGCGAGCGGAACTCTTTGCGAAGGCGGACATCCTGCTGCAGGTACGCACTGCCGGCGCGAACCCCCGTTTCGACGATGACCTGCCCATGCTGCGCGAGGGGCAAGTACTCATCGGGCTGATGGAACCACTTTGGAAGGCAGAGGTGATGCCGCGTCTGGCACAGCGAGGCGTCGCTGCCTTCGCGATGGAGTTGATACCGCGCATCAGTCGCGCCCAGAGCATGGATGTGCTTTCCTCGATGGCAACGGTGGCAGGCTACAAGGCGGTGCTGCTGGCGGCAAGCCATTTGCCCAAAATGTTCCCACTGATGATGACCGCTGCTGGCACGATTCAGCCCGCGCGGGTGTTCGTCATCGGGGCAGGTGTTGCAGGATTGCAAGCCATTGCAACCGCCAGGCGACTGGGCGCGGTGGTGGAAGCCTACGATATTCGCCCCGCCGCCAAACAGGAGGCGGAAAGCTTAGGGGCAAAGTTTGTCACGCTGGGGCTGGAAAGCGAAGAGGCGCAGGAAGCGACAGGCTACGCCAAAGCCTTCGACGAGGCGTTTTACCGACGCCAGCAGCAACTGCTCGCCTCCGTGATTACCCGCACCGATGTGGTCATCACCACCGCTGCTGTGCCTGGCAAACGCGCACCCCTGCTCATCAATGCCCAGATGGTGCACACTATGCGACCAGGTTCCATCATTGTGGATCTTGCCGCCGAGTGGGGCGGCAACTGTGAGCTGACCCATGCAGGCGAAACCATTGTGGAGCAGGGCGTCACCATCATCGGTGCGGTCAATCTGGCGTCCACCATCCCCTTCCACGCCAGTCAGCTCTACAGCCGCAACTTGGCAAACTTCCTTAACCTGCTGTTTAGGGAGGGACAGATGAACCTGGAAGACGAGATCACACGCAGCACCCTCGTCTGCTATCAGGGCGAGGTGGTTCACCCGCGCGTGAAAGAGAACCTTGCAGGGGCGAAAACCGAGTAGATGCCTGCATGAAATTGTTCTCTGGGATACCCGTCTGGGTCAGAGAAAAAATTTCAGGTGGTGCGTGCCCCTGCAGAAGGAGGTGGAAACGATGCCCGAACATACAACGCTGACCGCTCAGGATATTGTGGTGAATCTGCTGATTTTTTTGATGGCGAGCTTTTTGGGGTTAGAGCTGATTCGCCATGTGTCGCGCTTACTGCACACCCCGCTTATGTCGCTCACGAACGCCATTTCGTCGGTGTCGGTAGTTGCCGCGCTAATCGTGCTGGCAAACCCCAAAAACGATCTTATCATGTGGCTGGCTGTGATTGCCGTAGCACTGGCGATGTCTAATGTGATTAGCGGCTTTATGATTACGGAGCGCATCTTGCTGATGTTCAAACGGCGCGGAGGAGGTGAGCGCGAGTGACCCACGAGGTGCTTATTCAATATCTTTATGTGCTGGCGGCGGTGCTGTTTATTCTCTCACTCAAGGGAATGAGCGAGGTAAAAACCGCTCGCTGGGGCAACTGGGCAGGCAGTGCAGGCATGCTCGTCGCTATTATCGCGACGCTGCTGGCGTACCATGTGGAACGGTACGACCTGCTCATCGGCGCAGTGATTGTGGGGGCGATTATCGGTGTGCCGATTGCCTTGAAGCTCCCGATGACCGCCGTGCCTCAGCGCACCGCGATGTCCCATGCGTTCGGCTCACTGGCAGTCGCGCTGGTGGGCACAGCAAAATATTATCAACTCTATCCCGATATCGATACCTTCACGATGGCGGTGCTGGCGTCGGAGATGATATTGGGCTATCTCACCTTCACAGGCAGCTGCATCGCCTTCGCCAAATTGCAAGAATTGATTTCAGGCAAGCCACTCATTTACCCTGGACGCAACTTTGTGAGTATTTTGGTGCTGGGCATCGCGGTGGTGCTGGGGCTTGCGCTGGTGGTGGACCCTTCACAAAGCGTGCTGCTGCCTTTTATGATTGGCTTTGCTCTGCTGTTTGGCTTCTTGCTGGTGATGGGCATCGGGGGAGCGGATATGCCCACCGTCATAGCGATTTTGAACTCCTACGCGGGTCTGTCGGCGGCAGCGCTCGGCTTCGTGCTGAACAACAAGCTGCTTATCGTGGCGGGCACGCTGGACGGCTCTTCAGGCTTCATTCTGGCGATGCTGATGTGTAAGGCGATGAACCGCTCCTTTATCAATGTGCTGTTTGGGGGTGTGGGCGCACCCGTTGCGAAGGCAGGCACAGGCGCGGGCGAAGCACGCACCGTAGTCGCCTATAGCCCCGAGGATGTCGCCGCGATTCTGGACGGGGCACGACTGGTGATGATTGTGCCCGGCTATGGCATGGCAGCTGCGCAAGCACAGCATGCCGTGAAGGAACTGGAGGATGTGCTGGAGGCGCGCGGCATCACCGTCAAGTACGCCATTCACCCTGTCGCAGGGCGCATGCCGGGGCATATGAATGTGCTGCTGGCAGAAGCACAGGTCTCTTACGACAAACTCCTGGAGATGGACGAGGCGAACCTGCTCTTTCCCGAATGCGAGGTTGCCATCGTGGTCGGGGCGAACGACATCACGAACCCTGCCGCACGCACCAAGCCCGACTCCCCTCTGTATGGGATGCCCATCCTGGATGTGGAGAAGGCGCGCACGGTGGTCTTCATCAAGCGCAGCTTGGCAGCAGGCTTCGCCGGCGTGGAGAACGAGCTGTTCTACCTGCCCCACACGATGATGGTCTTTGGCGATGCGAAAAAAGTCGTCACGGAAATCGTGAACGCGCTGAAGAAATAAGGTATACTTTGGCTGATGACCACGCCACCCTTTGAAACCGTACCGGGCACCGATGCCCTGCTGCTCAACGGCAAAGTGGTCGCTCAGCAGATTCGCGAATCGTTGCGCGAGCAGGTGGTGCAGTTGCGTCAGCAGGGGGTTCAGCCTTGCCTTGCGGTGATGTTGGTGGGCGACGATCCTGCCTCCCACACCTATGTGCGCACCAAAGCACGCGCCTGCGAATCGGTGGGCATCCGCTCGATCGTGCATCACTATCCTGCGTCGGTGTCGCAAGTAGAACTGGAAGCGCAGATCGATGCTTGGAACGCTGACCCGACGGTGCATGGCGTGCTGATTCAGCATCCGGTGCCACCGCCGCTTGACGAGAGCGCGCTGCTGCGTCGCCTTTCGCCCCAGAAAGATGTGGACGGCATCACGCCCGCCTCGCTGGGTGCATTACTCACAGGCGAGGAGGCATTTGGCGCATGCACCCCGCTGGGCATCATCACCCTTCTGGATGCCTATCGCATCCCCATCGAGGGCAAACACGCAGTGGTGGTCGGGCGCAGCCTCATCCTGGGCAAGCCAACCGCATTGATGTTGCTCAACCGCCACGCGACGGTGACCGTCTGCCACTCGCGCACGCGCGACCTGAGTTTCCACACGCGCCAGGCGGACATTCTGGTGGCAGCAGTTGGCAAGCCGGAGTTCATCACGGGGGAGATGATTAAGCCCGGCGCGGTGGTGATTGACGCCGGCTACAATCGAGTGGAGGGGCGCATGGGCGATGTGGGCGATGTGCATTTCGATTCGGCAGCGCGCGTGGCATCTGCCATTACTCCTGTGCCCGGAGGCGTCGGTCCGATGACCGTCGCGATGCTTTTGCAGAATACGCTCCGCGCGGCACGCAATGCCCTCGAAAGCCCTACCGCCTCGCGTAATTGAACAGGGTATCCTTTACAGCGTTCAATGCGCGAGCCGAGTGTGCAGGCGGGGCGTCCCGCTTCGAAACAGTGGGCGCTGACCGTTATCGCCTTGGTGGCATTTTTGGATACCTTTGCGATGTTGCCCGTGCTTGCCCCCTATGCGCGTCAGCTCAACGCAAGTGAGGCGCAAGCAGGGCTGATCGTGAGCGTCTATTCACTAACGAACCTGCTGGCGAGTGTGGGCTCAGGTGTGCTGCTGGATCGGTTCGGTCGACGCCTACCGATGGCGCTCAGTCTCCTAACAGCCGCGCTTCTTATCGCGCTTTATGGGGTTGTTGGCTCGTGGGACACGCTTTTGCTTGTGCGTGCGCTGCATGGTGCCAGTGGTGCGGTCTTTATCCCCGCGCTGTTTGCGCTGGTGGGCGAGCACGGTCAGGCGAATCGGGTGTGGGCGATGGGGCGCACGGGCGCCATCATTGGGCTGGTTGCACTGGTCGCGCCCCCACTCGCAGGCATCGTTGCCGCTCGCTATGGTGAACCGATTCTCTTTTTTGGGATCGCGCTGCTAATGGGGTTTGCAGGGCTTGTGGCGTTGCTCAGTGTGTCAGAGAGCCATGTACATCCCCCGCGCGAGACGCGCCTCCACCCATCTGAGGTGCTGCGCCAGCCGATGATGCGGAGCGTCTATCTGCTTACCTTCGGGATGACCTTCGCGATGGGCATGCTGACCTATCGGCTGCCCACTATGCTGGCATTAGCAGGGTATGATGCCGCCTATCGTGGGCGGCTCTTTGGACTGTTCGCGCTGCTGGCTATTGGGATGATGGCATCGGTGCGCCGGCGAGCCTTGTTCGGTGGCGCGTTCGGGCGGGCAATGATGGGTGTGGGACTTATCGGGGCAGGCTCCCTCTTGCTGGAATGGGTTGCTTTGCCCGCTGGCGCATGGAGTGCCATAACCCTGTTCGGCATTGGATTCGGGCTCTGCTTCCCTGCTGTGCATCTGCTGAGCTACGAGGGGGCACCCACGCACCTACGCGGCGTCGCGCTGGCACTTCTGTACGCCTTCTATTCACTGGGCTATGTGCTGGGTCCACTCAGTGCAGGACTGTCAGCAGAATCTAATCCGCCTGGCGTGCTGAGCGCGCTGGTGGCACTGATCAGCCTCCTGATCGCGAGCCGAAGATGCTCCATTCCCCATGCCTAATCGGGGGTATACTCGCAGGTGTGAGCGCAGGGGATTGGCGCGAGATCGGGCAGGTAGCAGGGCAGCTCGTTCTGGCTATCGTGTTGAGCAGCCTCATCGGCTGGGAGCGCGAGCGTCGGGGCAGACCGGCAGGCATTCGCACCCATGTGTTGCTCTGTCTGGGGGCGACGCTGATGATGGTGCTTTCGCGCAGTTTCGGCTATCCGGTATCCGACCCGTCGCGCATCGCGGCGCAGATTGTCAGCGGCATCGGCTTCATTGGCGCAGGCACGATTCTCAGGCAGGGAAGCATCGTGCGCGGGCTAACCACGGCCGCGAGCTTGTGGACGGTCGTCGCGATCGGCATGACCGTCGGCATGGGCGAACTGCGCTACTACCTGATCGCGTTGATTGCCACGCTGCTTGCCTATGGGGTGCTGGTCGGGCTGCGTATTCCGGAGGAAGCGATTCATCGCGCTGCTGCTACGCATACCCTGTGGGTCACCCTGGAGGCAACCGCCAGTATGGATAAGGTGTTCAGCGTCCTGACTCGGCACCGCTGCGAGCTACAGGCGTTCCGCCAAGAATTTCCCGATGTGCCTGGCACGCGCGTGCTTGCCCTTCAGGTTAGCCCGCCGCATGAAAGCAGCCCCGATCAGGTCCTACACGACCTGCTGCAGCTGCCCGAAGTGCGCGCTGCGCACTGGGAGTTTTGAGGGAGGCTTAGCGCTAAACCTGTCAGCCATGTCGGATGGTATCAACCCATGAAAGCAGCGGTGTTGGACATTGGTTCGAACTCGGTGCTGTTGCTGGTCGCGGAGCGCACCGCAGACAGCTGGCGCATCCTGACCGATCAGGCAGCGATCACGCGCCTGGGCGAAGGGTTCGACCCCGACCGAAAGCTCAAGCCGAAGGCAGTGCAGCGCACTCTTCGTGTCATAGAAGAGTACCTACTACAGGTTCGCCAAATGGGAGTGGACAAGTTCGCTGCGGTCGCTACCGCCGTCGTGCGCAGAGCCACCAATCCAGAAGCCTTGCTGCAGCCTTTGCAAGCAATGGGTTGCCCTGTGCGCGTTTTGAGCGAGCGCGAGGAAGCAGAGCTAAGTTTTCTGGCGGTAGCGCTGGATCCCGCTATGCTTGCCCCGCCTCCCAACGATGCGCACACCCTCGAAGAGGAAGAAGAGATTGCCCACAGCACGCATGAGCCCCAGCCCCAAACCAACGGCGAAATCTATCTTGGGAGGCTCCTGGAAAAGGAGTGTGTCCCGTTCAGTCGGACGCGACATTCCACCAATGGCGGACACACGAGCGAACTGATTGGCGAGGCGCCCAGCGCGTGGCTGGTGATCGATATCGGCGGTGGCAGCGTGGAGTTTGCCTATGGTCCGCCCAGCAGGGATACTGCCCGACTGCGCTGGCGCAGCCTGCCTGTGGGCGCGATGAGCCTGCGTGAGCAGCTGGCACCATCCAACCCGCCCGATGCCGATGAGATTGGGGCTGTTAGCCAGTGGCTGGACCGACAATTTCGGTTCCTAAGCTTATTACCTCCACCCGAACAGGTCGTGACGGTTGGCGGCACAGGGGTCAATCTGGCATTGCTCTGGCGCGGACTGCACGCCCCAGAAGCGCTTTCCTTGGAACGGGTTCACGGCTCCCGATTAACCCAGCTCATGCTGCACAAAATGCTAAGGCTGTTGCTGAGCCTGAGCGATTCGGAGCGGGCACGGCTACCGGGCGTTGAACCCGCACGGGCCCCCATACTCCATCTGGGTGCGCTGATTCTGGCACGCGCACTCTCCGCAGTGAACCAGTCCAGTGTACGCATCAGCACCTACGGCTTGCGCTACGGTGTGTTGTGGAGCATGGCGCCCGAATCGTTAGGCAGGTCGGAGCCGTTTGACCCATCGGAATAAAAGCTCACTCTCTTAGCCATACCCCTTCAAACACCTCCACAGCTGGTCCTGTCATGAGCAGCTGATTGTCCTCGCGCCATTCGATGCGCAGCTCACCGCCGGGCATGCGGACGGTTGCCTGACGGTCGAGCCAGCCAAGCAGGTGTCCGATCACCAGCACAGCACATGCGCCTGTGCCGCAGGCAAGCGTTGCTCCCGCGCTCCGCTCCCATGTGCGCACCATGACATAATCGGGACGCATCACCTGTGCCACCTGTACATTGGCGCGTTCGGGGAAGAGGGGATGATGTTCGATGGCGGGCCCGAGCGTTTCCAGCGGGAACTGCTGCACATCGTCCACGAACAGCACAGCGTGTGGTGTGCCCGTGTTGACTGCGCTGAGTGGCAAAGTATGTCCTGCCACCTGCAGAGGTTCCTGCAGCATGGGTTGGTCTGGCGGACTGCCCAACGCGGGTACTGCTTGGCGTGCCAGACGGGGCACACCCATCTCCACGGTCCAGATGCGCCCCTCCGCGTCAGCGCGGTGCACGATGCGCACACCGGCCCCCGTCTCGATGGTCAGCCGTTCGGCGTGGGGTTCATGGCGAAGCCTCAAGTAGCGGGCGAAGCAGCGAATACCGTTGCCACACATCTCCGCCTCGCTGCCGTCGGGGTTGAAAATACGCATGCGGTAAGGTGCGCGCTCGCCCCGTTCCACGACCAACAAGCCGTCCGCACCGACCCCAAAACGGCGATCGCACAAACGGATTGCCCATGCCTTCCAGTCAGGCAGGGACGCCCCATGTCCGACCTGCCCGCCCTGGGTCAGCGCATCGAGCAACACAAAGTCGTTGCCGTTGCCCTGCAACTTATAAAACCGGTGCGCACTCACTCTTCAAACTCGCTGGGCTCGGGTTGGGGGCGGCTGGGACCATAGCCTGTCACTGGGCGTGACGGCACAATCGTGGTAATGGCATGCTTATAGACCAGTTGAACCGGCTTGCCCGGGCTTTCGAGGAGGATGGTAAACGCATCGAATCCGCGCACAACCCCCCGCAGCTGGATGCCACCGCTGAGGTAGACGGTAACGCCGATGCCTTCCTTACGCACCTGATTCAAAAACATGTCCTGCAAGTTAATCGCCTTTGCCATTGTGTTGCCCTCCCTGCTCCATAATCATCTGCACGATGGTCTGGGCGGTCGCTTCCGCGCCCGCACTGGCATCAAGCCAGATCACGCCTGGCTCGCGACGAAACCAAGTCATCTGACGCTTTGCGAAGCGGCGCGTGTCGCGTTTCCACAGCCGAACCGCCTCGTCCAGCTCCACCTCGCCCATGAGATAGGCGATGAGATGTCGATAGCCCAACCCTTTAAGGGCGGGTAGTTCCCTATTGTACCCTTTCGAGAGCAGATTCTGCACCTCTTGCAAAAACCCTTGCGCCATCATCTGATCCACCCGCTCATTAATCCGACGATAGAGCAGCGGGCGAGGCATGGTCAGCCCAAACTTCAGCGCAGGCAGCTCCGATTCGGCACGCGACTGCCATTCACTAATCGGCTTGCCCGTCATTCCGTACACCTCCAGCGCTCGGAGGATGCGCATGGCGTCGTTGGGATGGATACGCGCTGCCGCTTGCGGATCGATCTGCTTGAGCCGTTCATAGAGGGTGTGTAATCCCTGCTGCTGCGCTTGCTGTTGGAGGTATCGGCGCAGTTCGGGGTCGCTGGGTGGCGCCAGACGGAATCCGTGCAGCAACACGCGCAGGTACAGCCCGGTGCCCCCAACAATCAGCACAGGCTTGCCACGCGCTTGAATGTCATGGATGGCTTGCAGCGCCAGTTCACGGAACTTCGCCGCGGTGAACGGCTCGTCCGGCTCCGCCACATCAATCAGGTGAACAGGCACGCGAGCGCGTTCTTCGGGTGTGGGCTTCGCCGTGCCGATGTCCATCCCGCGATAAACAGCCGCCGAATCGGCAGAGATGATTTCGGCACCGATTCGCTCCGCCACACGCAGTCCGACCGCCGTTTTCCCCACCGCCGTCGGCCCCAAGATCACATAGAGTTGCCTAATGCCCACTTCCTGTCGCCGCTCACTACTCACTGCTCGCCACACGCCTGAGTTCGCGAATCTGCACCAGCACCACGGTGATGTTGTCCCGCCCACCTTCGGCTAAGGCGCGGTCGACCAGTGTCCACGCGGCGTGCGTGGGCGAGTGGGTACGCAGAATTTCGGCGATTTCGGTGTCCTCCAGCATGTCGGTCAAGCCGTCGGAACAGAGCAGGAAGAGGTCGCCCTCCTGCAGGGCGAAAGTTTCGATATCGGGTTTGAGCGGCCCCTGCTCGCCCTCCACGCCAATCGCCTGCGTAATGACGCTGCTGTAGGGATGATAACGGGCGGCTTCGGGCGTCAGCAGACCCTGCCTCACCCACTCCTGCACGAGCGTATGGTCGCGTGTGAGTTGCTGAAGTTCGCCGTTGCGCATACGGTAGCATCGGCTATCGCCCACATGCACCAAAATCCCTTCCTCCTGACGCAGGATGAGGGCGGTGAGCGTCGTGCCCATATCGCGGCGGGAAGGGATGGTTTGTCCCATCCGCTGGATGTAGCTGTGGGCGTGCAGCACGGCACGCTCCGCCGCCTCTTGGGGCGTGCCGTCACTGTGATAATAGTGGTGCAAAAACAGCTTCGACGCCAGTTCGCTGGCGATTTGCCCTGCCTCGTGTCCGCCCATGCCATCGCACACCAGGTAGACGCTGCCGCGTGCAGCCAGTCGCTCAGGTTCGTCTGGCTCGTAGAAGTCGAACTTGTCCTCGTTGTTCTCGCGCACCTTGCCGATTTCGCTGCGGGCGACGAACTTCACGATAGGTAACACACGCAACGGCTCGGCAGGCACGGGCTGCAGCTGCTCCACACTCAGCTCAGCGGTAATTTCCTCGTTCATGGTTTTATTGACCTATCTGACCTGAAATTTTTTCTCTGACCTCGCCGCGCTCAAAATCTTCTTCTCCGACCCAACAGGGTACCCCGGAAAAGAAAATTTTGGGTACCCCAGAGAAAAAATTTTGGGCTACCCCGAAGAAAAAATTTCATGGGTGTTATTTATCGACCGTCACGGCGACGCGGTGGCGCAGGGCGGCTTGCGCGGCTGCCAAACGGGCAATCGGCACGCGATAGGGAGAACAGCTCACATAGTCCAGCTCCAACTCATGGCAGAATTCGATGGAGGCAGGGTCTCCGCCATGCTCACCACAGATGCCGATTTTCAACTCGCGTCGTGCAGCGCGTCCTGCTCGCACTGCCATCTCAATCAATCTGCCAACCCCTGCCCGATCCAGGGTGACAAAGGGATTTTCGGGCAAGATTTTCTGCTCCACATAGTAGGCGAGGAACTTCCCCTCGGCGTCATCGCGGCTAAAGCCGAACACGGTCTGCGTCAAGTCGTTCGTGCCGAAGGAGAAGAATTGGGCCTCTTGCGCGATTTCGCCTGCTGTGAGCGCGGCGCGCGGAATCTCGATCATCGTGCCGAATTTGTAATCGATTTGCACGCCCTCGTGTGCCATGACCTCCTTGGCGACGCGCTCCAAATTCTCGCGCACCACCTTGAGCTCGTTCACATGCCCCACGAGAGGGATCATTATCTCCACATGGGGGTCATAGCCGCGGCGCTGGGCTTCCGCAGCGGCTTCCATAATCGCCGTGACTTGCATCTCCACAATCTCCGGGTAGAGGATGGAGAGGCGCACGCCACGCAGCCCCAGCATCGGGTTCGCCTCGCGCAGCTCCTCCACGCGCTGCAATAGACGCCGTTTCTCGGCTAATTGGGGTGAATCGGGCGCGGTCAACTCCAAGAGGAGCACTTCGCGCAGGAGGTCCTCATAACGGGGCAGGAACTCATGCAGAGGGGGGTCAATCAGGCGGATGGTGACAGGCAGCCCGCGCATCACCTCAAAGAGACCGAGGAAGTCCTCGCGCTGGAAGGGAAGCAGGCGTGAGAGCGCCTCCCGCCGCTCTTTGGCGGTCTTGGCGAGGATCATCTCCTGCACGATGGGCAGCCGCTCCGCCCCAAAGAACATATGCTCGGTGCGTGCCAGTCCGATCCCTTCTGCGCCAAATGCGAGTGCTTTCGCAGCGTCTTTGGGGGTGTCGGCGTTGGCGCGTACGCGCAGGCGACGGAACTGGTCTGCCCAGTGGAGTAGGGTCATCATTTCGGGGCTGATTTCAGGCTCTTGTGTGGGCACTGCCCCTAAGTAGACATTGCCTGTGCTGCCGTCGATGCTGATATAATCGCCCTCGCGCACGGTGAGGGTTTCCCCGTTCACCTCCACTGTGAAGAGAGCGTTCTCCTCGTCTACATGGATAGCTTCACAGCCAGCCACACATGGGATGCCAAAGCCGCGCGCAACGACGGCGGCGTGGCTGGTCATTCCGCCTCGCTCGGTCAGGATGCCTTTTGAGGCGAGCATCCCGCCTACATCGTCGGGATTTGTTTCAGGGCGCACGAGGATCACAGGTTCCGCTTTGCCTCTTTCGATGGCGCGTTTAGCGTCAAAAACAGCGCGTCCGCTGGCGGCGCCTGGCGAGGCACTTAGTCCCTGCGCAATGAGTGGGTACTCGCCCGTTGCCAATGCGCGTTCGTCCAGGTGGGGATGCAGCACTTGGTCCAGATGGCTGGGCTGGACGCGTAGGACTGCCTCGTCGCGCCCAATGAGCCCTTCATGCACCATATCGACAGCGATTTTGACGGCGGCACGCCCGGTGCGCTTGCCCACGCGACATTGCAGCATCCAGAGGGTGCCTCGCTCGATGGTGAACTCCAGATCCATCATGTCGCGATAGTGTCGCTCCAGTCGGTCTGCAATCTCCAAAAATTGCCGATAGACTTCGGGCATCATGTCGCGCAAGGCGTCCAACGGCAGTGGCGTTCGGATGCCCGCGACCACATCCTCACCCTGTGCATTCGGCAGGAACTCGCCATACAGCACCTTCTCGCCGGTAGCGGGGTTACGCGTGAAGGCGACGCCAGTGCCCGAGTCGTCGCCCATGTTGCCGAACACCATCGCTTGCACATTGCACGCCGTGCCCAGGTCATGGGGGATTTTTTCCCGCTCGCGATAGATGACTGCACGCTCATTATTCCAAGAACGGAATACCGCCTCGATCGCCATCTCTAATTGTAGAGATGGGTCCTGGGGGAACTCCTTGCCATGCTCATGCACGATCTGTTTGAACTCTTCCACGAGCGTTTTGAGCGCGTCGGCAGGCACTTCGGTATCCTGCGTGACACCGAGTCGCGCTTTGAGCTCAGCGAACCGTTCTTCGAACAGTTTCTTGGGGATGTCCATGACGACATCGCTGAACATCATGATAAATCGGCGGTAGGCATCGTAGACGAAGCGCGGGTTCTGGGTCAGGCGGATCATCGCCTGGGCGGTGCGATCGTTCAACCCGAGATTGAGGATAGTATCCATCATGCCCGGCATAGAGAACTTGGCGCCGGAGCGCACGGAGACAAGCAGCGGGTTCTCGGGGTCGCCGAAGCGTTTGCCCACGCGCTGCTCCACGACCTGGAGCTTTTCGCGCACTTCGTCCATCAGGTCGTCTGGCAGCCGCCCGCGCCGCATATAGTCGCGGCACACATCGGTCGTGATCGTAAAGCCCGGCGGCACGGGCAGACCGATATGGGTCATCTCCGCCAGATTCGCGCCCTTCCCGCCTAAGAGGTCGCGCATATCCGCGCGCCCTTCCTCAAACAGATAGACTCGCTTCATTCTTCCAACCTCCTCCAGAATTTGCTTCTCCGAGTCAGACGGCAAAATTTTTTCTCTGACCCCGCTGCGCTCAAAATTTTCTTCTCCGACCCAGATGGGTACCCCGGAGAAGAAAATTTTGGAGTACCCCAGAGAAAAAATTTTGGGCTACCCCGAAGAAGCAAATTCTGCAGCATCGGGCGGCGTTGCGGGCAGTCTCATCCCATCACGCCCCTTTTATTATGGCATGAAGCAACCACACACCATGCAGGAATCGCCTCGAGCAAGGCGAATCCTCTTTTTGAGGAGGAGCGCGCCATGGAGGAGCGTGACTTGCTTAAAGAAAGCGAATGGTATAATGAAGCACGGCGTTGGTTCCTGCAACATGAACGGGATGCTAACTGCATAGAGGACATGATCCAAGATGTCCTGCTGCGCCTATTGCGCTGTCAGCAACGCCAGCAAGCAGTTACACGTGCCTACCTTCACCGTGTCTGTCAAAGTGTAAAAAACGACTATCTGCGCCGTCGCAAACGCAAACCTGCCACGGTGTCGCTGGAGGAGCTGGGTACAGAATACGCCATGGACGAGATGGGCTATGAGCAGGTAGAGCAGCGTTTGATGCTGGAGCAAGCACTTGCTCGGCTTTCGGAGCGAGAGCGATTGATTGTGATACTTCATTACTTGGAAGGCCTATCGTTTTCCGTCATCGCGCGACAGATAGGCGATGGCCACTCTAAAGAGAATGTCAAGAAGACTTGTCAGCGAGCCATCAAGAAACTCCAGAACTGGGTACAAAGTGGGGGGGTAATTTCGGCGGTGGTCTATCCTCTACAGACAGAGAGTTGCTCGTAGTTATGCGGGAGCATTGGCAGAAAAAAGTAAGCATCCACTCGGAGATGGTACTATGATGTCCCCAAAGGAACGATGGGAGCGTTATTTTTAAATGGAGGTGGACAAAAGATGCGCAAAATCGGTTTGTCGTGCTGGAGCATTGGCTTGAGGGTTGTAGTCGGCATCCTGCTCAGTTGGGTGCCAATTGGCGTAGGTATATCCTCTGAGAAAGACGCTTGTGGCCTGGCAACAGCGCCCGATGAAGTAGTTGTTGCGTCTGTCAAACCATGTGCCACTAAGCCAAATCCTATCCGAGTCAACGATCAGAAATGCACGCCTTGGCTTATAGCGAGCTGCCAAGATATCCCTTGCCGGTGCTTTTCTGGATGTATTAGAATAGGTAGAGTTACTTTCTGTGGCACGATTTGTGAGGAGTTTGTGTCGAACCGTGTCCGGTATCCACGATGCCGTCCAGCCCCTGGCTCTGTATGTGACTATGAACCCAGGCCATGTGGCACCTTTACCAAATACGCAGGCAACTTATAGCTATGCTCCTCGAATCGTACCTCCTGGTGGAACGCTCCATGTAAAAGCGCGCCTCGATTTACCACCACATTGGGAGGGAATACAGGAAAAGCCCATTCAGGACACCTTCTGGGTCGAAGTTGAAACTGATAATCAAAAGAAAGCTATCTTGGTTGCTAAACTTTCCGGTAAACAGATAAATTGCTTGCTCAATGCGCCCAATTATCTTCACATAAAATGTGATCATAAAAATATACTCTTTTTTAATTTCTGCAATTCAATTGATTTGAACGATATAAGAATTTTATCGAATATACCAGGAATAATTTTGAGTATCGATCGAAAATCGAGAGCTTTGAAAATCAAAGTAATTAAATATAAAACTTTTAGATATGGAAAAATTATAGTAAAACTTAAAGATAGTATAATAAAAACAATCAATGTCAATATAGAGCCATGCAGCCCTGTACAAACCTTGCCTTCATCACTGGGGTTGGGAATCATTTCAAAAGAAAAACGGGTTATTAGATATCTAAAAATTATTTTTGACTCTAATTATATTGCCGATCAATATACGAAAGTGCAGCTGGTCAATCCTCATACGATGGCTGGACAGTTTCTGGTACGCTCCATTGATCGACAGCAAAATACCCTTATCCTGGGTGTTGAGTTCATTCCTGCCCCCAAAGCAACTGGTAAGTTTCAGGGCAGGCTTATATTAAAGGCAGGTCGTACGGAAATCACCGTCCCATGGTCCTGTGAGATTGTTCGTTAGCCATTGTCAAAGTCTACTCGGTGGCGGACCATTCGCTCCCGAAATAACTGCTCGTGTTGCGCTCGAGGAGGTATTGCAATGAAGCATCTGCTGATACTGGCATGCTCCGCACAGAAGCGCGTGGACGCGGGTCTGCTACCCGCGATAGAGCGCTGTGATGGGTATTCTATCGCATCGTGCGTCGATGGTTGCAGCAAGCATCGCCAGCGCAAGTTCGGTCCGTGGACATTCTTCTGCTCTCGTCAGAATTTGGTCTAATAGAAGCTGCCACACCCATCCCGTACTATAACCGCAAGATGGATCGAGCGCGTGCGCAACAGCTGTCGCCTCGGGTGATAGCAGCCCTCCAAAGGCGTATGGAAACCATACCCTATGGTGAAATCTTTCTCGCAATGGGACGACTCTATCGGGAGGTGCTCCAACCGACAACCCTTTGGGTTCCCCCAGGCACAACCCTTGGATGCACAGCAGGTGGCATAGGAACACAAGCGAGACAACTCCGTGATTGGCTGCAGACCCTACTCACCCCCACTTAGACTGGGAATAGAGTATTCGCAGGTATAATGGGAAATAGGCGACTCAAAGTCGGAATCTGGTGGGCAAAGCTTCTAAAGATTATTCGCTAACGGAGGCAGACGGTGAACAGATACGACGAGAAAGAGATATTGGATCAGATGGATCCAACAGTGCGTCAGCGAGTGGAGTCAGAAATAAGCAAATATGCTCCTTTTTTAGGAATGCTCGCTGCTTGGAAGACAGCGATTGCTGAACAGATTGCTGAGGCAGAGCAAAGAACGCTGCTTCGCTTTATGGAACAGTTTTTCCCTTCAGGGGAGTGGCATTTTCCCGCGCAAACAATTGCTGTGCCCCAGGAACCACGCTATCGCGAGATTACGATGGGAACAACCTTTACGGATCCGTTTACAGGAACTTTTTGGACACCCTGTGGATATGGCTGGACACTGCCTTTAGAACTTGTCGAGTGGACACTCACGCGGTCAACGGAGGGGCAAGTTGCTTTAGTGTTAATCCTCCGGTGCGAGAGCCGCGAATCGGACATTGCAACGCTCTTCTCGGAGAATGGATTACTCGCCTTTGTCTGGGGAGATGAGCCACTCGTCGCTTTATTAGCGAATGCGAGGTGGGCGATTCAGTATCCTGGGCGATCGTTTGAGGTAGTTAAGGTGGAACGTTATACGGGGTATCTGGAATTTGAGCGTGAGATGGGGGTAGCCCGCCTTTCCCAATGGCATCTGGCGGCTTGGCTACCCCCTTTCCATCCCTATTCTCGAAAGTTTCTTCGTTTTTATCAACCGTCTCCTTCCTCATCCATAACGGATTCCGCTGAGTGGGAATGGCTCGGGATTAGCGATGAATTCATTCGTCTTGCGGCACTGATTGATCAAACCCTCGCTGATCGCGTGGCCTCTAACAGTGTGCAGCCTCCACTTGTGATTAACGCGATTCCTGTGGCACAGATGGGAGTGCTCCATCACCCCGTGGTAGCAACCCTCCATGCCGTGGGGGATGCATACAAAGTTAGCTTTGCGGGGATAACCAACTTTTTTGCCGCTATTGCTCGCACAGGTGATGTTATTCATCGCGTACGCTTCGTTCGTACCCATGCAACTACCTTTGAGGGAACATCATCGCCTGAGAGCTGTCCATATGATGTTGATATAATATGCGATCAAACGGTTTCCGAGATCAAGGTCTATTATGCCTGCTTAGGTGAAAATCCTGTTCCTGGACGCTTGCATCCTGAATACCTCATTCGTCCTGGTGGGCAGCGTTTCCGCACACCTTTGCCTGCAGTAGGTGGCATGAGTTTGCTAATGAGTCAGCCTGATAATAACGCCGCACGCTACTATTGGTATCACACTATTTTTCGCCCTACA
Organism: bacterium HR15; assembly: GCA_002898555.1. GTDB lineage: Bacteria > Armatimonadota > Fimbriimonadia > Fimbriimonadales > GBS-DC > HRBIN15. Next base: position 55,058 of record BEHR01000011.1, on the reverse strand, counting down.
TTACTGACAGAGGGTGATATAAAAGAAATATTGTCTCATTTATCTTCATGCCGATTGTGGTTTGATATTGATCAAACTGCAATCCAACTGGATGTGGCAGCTGCTCCATGGGAAGAGCGAACTGTGTGGGAGACTTATCTCTATCCATCTTTGATTGGTGACACGATCTTATTAGAGATGCGTGCGGGTTATCTGGCCCGTTCGCGGTGTGCCATTATGCCCAAGATGCGCCTTGTTTTTTACCCCAGACGCATGGATGTACCTCGTTTCTTACTGGAGGACGCAACGCGTTATGCCGCCTCGATCATTGCCCAATATTTCATGATTGGGTGGTATCAAGTGGAGGGATGCCTGACCAGGATTTGATCATTTATAAGAAGGTGAAAAAATGATTAAAGTCTTTCGCATACCGTCTTTCTCCTCGTGGAATGGTCCCGCCTCGCTTGCGCATGTGGTGCAGGTGCTTACAGATATGGGGGTACCTGCGACGGGTGTGCGTCTCCTGCCTGTTATCGGACATCCAGCACACCGTGAAATCCTGCCCTATCGTGACCTCTTGTGCGAGAGCGTGGACAATTTTGTTAAGCAGAGTTTAGTTGAGCAGAGTTTAAAAGATCTACGTATTCGTTTAGGGGTCAATGTTCGGGTGGACAATCGCTTAGCTCCTTTTATCTCTCTTGTCATGCTTGGCATGCCTCCCACAGAAGTAGCGTTGGCACGGCTTAAAGGAGACAAGCCTTTTGGTGTTTCCATGCTAAGTTGGTATCGGGAGCAGTATATACATCGCCATACAGGACATGCGGATTTCTCCACAGCGGAGACTCCCGTCGAGTGCCTTATGCGACAGCTCTATGAGCAGTATCCCGATCTTGGCGAATCATCGCCTCCTAACGAGCGACCACATGATCGCTTGCTTTTCATTCGACACGGACATGTTATGGAACTATCCAAAGAAGATATTTATTTTTATGAAACTGAAGATCTTACAGAAGAATCTCTATATTCGCGCTTAGCACAGGAATTTGCCGAGCTTATCTTTACCAACGCTTTTTTATTCGTTGCCATGACCGATCTGCTTGGGGGCTGTGAATTCTTCTTTCCCTTTGAACCCGAAGGAAGACACATCCCGGTGACTTTGGGTGCTCAATCCCGCGTTGAGGATGTGGTGCAATGGCTTCATCTCTACCCACATCGTCCATTATCATTTCTCAACTACGGCAAAGGAAGCAGAGGGATACCACGCCAGGGGGATAGCATCACGAGAGATAATGAACAAGGAGATCCGACTCAAGCAGAGCAAACTTTATGGACAGCACAAGACCCAGCTGTCCAGGAGGTCTACAAAGCTATTCGTCAACAGTATGAGGCAGGGCGTACTGAGGACCTGACGCCCGACGAGGTACTTGCACTTGTACGCCGCTACCTGCCAGAATATATCCCTTTTTATCCCTCACAATGTAGCATCTTCGAAGGGCTTAATCTGAGCGGCGCTTTAATACACCTGATGCGAAGTTGGTGGCATAATGACGCTTTTTTGGGTATCAAGCAGGAATCGATGAACTTTTTTCTACCTGAAGAAAAAGTGGTGTTGGAAATGCTTATTCTTCTTCGGCGACACCTGATAGACTGGTTCGCTCTTTTTCAGACTGCATTACGCCTGCTGGTGCATCGCGATATCCAGGTGCGTATTGAACCTCTGGCTCCTGCTCCCAGTAGGTTAGGTACAACGCTTGCCCAAGTCGGGCAGACACTTTTTGTTAGCATGATCCCTCTGCTGCATTCACCGCAAGTGGTAGTTTATATCCCGATGGATCGCACTCAGCCGTCAGAGTGGATCGAGGTGATTGAAAAGAAACTCGAAGTTTTGGCATGTCTTTTTGTTCCTGTGCATTTGCCGATATGCTATAGATGGTTAGTGGACTGGGCGATCCTTGGCGAAACCGCCTATCTTGCCCAAGAGGCGCAGGGTTATGGAGCAGAGTGGGCTGAAACGCCTTTGGCACGCTTGGCCGGTGGTTCGCCCATAATGGGCGATATATTGGAGGGGGTACAATAACCGATGATCGGGATACGCCTGATAAAGAGAACACAGCAGTGTGGAATGCAGGAGGTGACATGCTTTGACATGGTTCAAGCTTACATCGGTCGACTGGAGCAGCGTGCAGCTTCTGCACGCTGACCATCTATTTGGCGAGACAGCCTATATGGAGGAGCTAATACGCTGGGTTCTTTCCAGCACATATCCTCGGGGAGTCCTCGCAATGCGAGAGGGTGATCTAATCGTTTCTGGGTCGCCTTCCGATTATGAGATTGTACTGCAAGCATGCCGGGCAATAAGTCCTCAAGGTTACCTAATAGAGGTAAACGAGTCAAACCGCCCGGCTCCCTTGAGGGGAAGTAATGATCAGCACCGAGAGTCGATTGTACCGATTTACCTGGAGGTTCGGGGTAAGGAATCGGTACCAACCACAACTGCTCAGAGTACTGTCTTGCTGGAAGCTCGTTCCCTTCGCTGGGCCTATGCCTTGACAACAGAACCCAGTGCGAACGCTTACGACAGGCTCCAGATTGGGCAGATGCGCAAGGAGGGAGCGCGATTTGTTGTGGACAATCAGTATATCCCGGAGTCGGTCTATTTGAATAGCCATCCGCTTCTGGTCAATAAGGTGAAGACCATTCTACAAACTGCCCAAGCTTCACAGCAAATTTTGGGGCAATATGCGAGGTCTGGGTGCGGTTTTTCTCATCTAATCGCAGCGAACATGGCTGCCGCGCTTGCCCCTGCTTCAATAATAAGTGACTGGCAGATCTACCTACGGGATTGGCTTAATCGCCTGACCGAGATGCTGGTCTCTCTCTTTCAACTGATTTTACCATTAGCCAACCTACAACCACCGCTCGCCAGCTGGGTACCTGCAAAGGATCAAATCGAAAACGCTATTAGCTACATTAAGCATCGTGCCGAAGCCCAGTTGCAAATATGGGACGCACTCGACCACGTACAAAAAGCCATGGAAGCTCTTATTCCTCTCTATGGAGAGTTGCGTGAACCAGAACAGCCTTACGAAAGACCTGAACCCAGTCCTGGGTTCATACCCGTGACGCCGGTCTCCTCTCAGGGTTCTTTGATAATTCGGAAATGTTCCTGCAATGCGTACTACACAGTTCGCCCAGGTCAGGTTGACCCTGGTCGGTGTCCGAACTGTGTGGGCAAAGCTAAGTAGAAAAGGAGGGTTTGGATGAACCGTTTGCCTGCCCCCCTACGCTGCTTTTCATGGTGGTTTTTGGTGGTTTGGCTGTTTGTATTCGGCGTTGCGCTTTGGCTGGGCTTGCAAGTACCAAAATCCCCTTCCCCCCATCCAGCAGATATTACTTTAATCTTTCATACATTCACGCCAGAAGGCGCTCCTATAAAAGCCTATCTTGTTCAAGTTGGCTCTCAGCCGTGGGAACCTGTGGCAACCGGCACTGGCTGTCAACTCACACGCCCCGTGGGTACGACTATGGAACTGACTTTTAGCCGTGATCGTCGACTATCCGGTAATGATACGCAGATACGGGTCACTTGGATGGAGACGAAACAATTTATGCAATGGCTGAAAGAAAGATTTCCCGCCGAAAACAATCTCACACCGTCAGCCAGCAAGATAATTATCGAGCAAATGTTGAGAGGGACGCGTGGGAATAAACAATACTATCCCGTTGTGTTGCAGCCCTGAGCGCAATTGGTGGAAGATATCTTTAGGGTATGATAACCTATATCTTTGGGGATAAGCCATGTTCGGGAAAGCGCAGTGGGTTGTTCGGGAACATCAAACTCTAAGACCACCATCACCAGAAGGTGAGGCGCGGCATGGCTCGCTTGCTGTGGAGGAGTCAAGCGAGTATATAGTTCTGCCAGGGCAGTGTATCGAGTTTTCTATTTCCAATAGCACAAACTATCCACGATGGTATCAAGTCGTTGTTACGAATCTATACCCTACTGAATACTCACTTTACTCCAACCTCGAAGTAGTAAGCACTGATGAATTGATCGAGTTGGGCAGCAACGAGAGTCGTGGTTTCACTCTTCTCTTGGTAAGTGATCCCGAACATCCACGCACTACCCCTTGCCCCTTCGAGATCGTTGTAACGGAATATTGGATCCCCGATACTACAGGGCAAGGAGAGATTTATTTCCTCAAAGAGTATCAGCTCGTGCCACCGGTCAATGCTCAATCGATTAAGATAGATGTCCATCCGAAAATTGTATTAGCTCGTCCATGGCATCGAACAGTGCGAATAGAGGTTTCTGTTACAAATCACAGCTATTTGCCTGTCGACGCTCAACTTCGACTGAACATTCTAGATAATAAAGGCAAGCCGCTCCCCTTAGATGACGGTGGGGAGCAAGTGCTGGACATGGGGAGGCTAGATGGATGGCAGCGGCAGAGCGTTGTATGCCGAATGCCACTGGAGCAACGCTTGCAAGAGCCTTTGCGTGTGCTGCCCGTAGTGGAGGCAACCGTGCGTGCCAATGGCGAGCGCATTCGGCGTCAAATGGAGCGACATATTCATATAGTGCCTATGCCTTTTCTAAAAACTTGGTGGCCAGATTGGATAATTGCGGGTGTGGTTCTAATGCTACTTATAGGGATTCTATTTGGTTTCCCCCCTATTTATCGCCCTGAGGCACGTATACGCCTGCATTTCGAAGGCTTACCGGAGGGACAATTGCCTCCTGGACTGATGCCGCGTGATTTAAAGGTTACAGTAGAGATAACCGATACCAAAGGTATTAAGCGCCCATATCCATGTTTGTATCGCCTCTACACTGATGGGACACGCACGGGCGTAGAATTCTACAAGCGATGGCCGTGGGAAAAAAGGGGTTTACGATTTTTGTGGACCGCCCTGCCCCTCAGTCTTAAGATAGAACCCGACCCAAAACGAGATCAAACGGGGCATGTGTCCGCAAAATTAAAGCCCTATGACTTAGAGCAGCTTCAGGTAGACCCCAACTGGATGGTAGACCCAGCGGAACCAGGAGTGGTTCCTCCGCTGGTCATTGTCACGATTCCACGCAGAGAAAGGCTTGAGGTTCCTGTGCATTTACCTGCAGGATGGCCAAAAGAAGATACCGAGGTTACGGTTGAAGCCAGAATCAATGGAGCGCCCTGTAAGGAGGGACCTAAAAAGGTTTCCCTTTCGGGAGGACATCCAACACAGCCTATAGTATCCTTTGACTTGACGGGACAAGTGGAAAAGGGCAGTGAGGCAACCTTAGAAATTATTGCACGCTCCGATATTCGTGGTCATCAGAGTTCCGGGCGTGCCAAGGTGAGATCGGGTCTACCTCCACCACCAGTGAAACTGGGGAGACCAGTACCATATCGACCTGAATACAGCCTATCAGTATCCAGCAAGCCCCCTGGAGCTACTGTTTACTTGGATGGTCAGGCAGTGGGCGTGACACCCTATGAGGGCTTCCATGAGTTGCCCTCCGGAAAGAAAGAGGTCGCCATTTTACTCAAATTGGATGGTTATGAAAACTATGAGACACACCGGTCAGTTCGAGCAGGAGGACAACTCAGAATAGATGCGCTGCTGAAACCCCTTAAGACAAGCTCCTCCAGCCCTCCTCCCACGCCCACTCCTCACCCTCCTGATAACCAATCCGACGACCGGAGCGAGCGAATTAGACACTGGCTTGCTTTGTTGAATAGCTTAAATGCACTTCCGCTTTTCGAGCAAGGTGGGAAACTTAAGGTTTATGTAAAAATTGTTCCTTTAAGAGATAAAAATATCATCCTTACCGTATTTGCAAACCAACCTTGTTGGGTGCAGGTATACCAGTGTGATACAGCAAATGGCAAGCGTGAGCCTCTGCTCGGATGGGATGATCTGCGTGGGAAATCCATGCTCTATCCAAAACGCCGCTCTCCCCCGTTGCACGAGGCTCTGGAACGGCTGGATGGAAGGAGAAGTTCGCAAATGCATCTTATGCTGGAATCCGAAGGGCTCGAGTTTGTGGCAATTGCCATGACACAATTACCACCTTCCGTTGAGAGGCGGAAGGAACAAAAAGGGGGGATATGGAGTGAGTATGCCCTTGTTGAGGACTCGCTAAAGTGGATAGCCAGCATACCTTCAGGGGGGCAATGGGCAATTAACGGCGCTTCGGGCGGGGGTCAATAAACCACCGCGAGGGCGTGGAGAGTTGCCACGGGCAAGGGGCTTTTGAGGCGAGAATGCGTGTTATACTCGCTTAAAGCACATACTGCTCCAGATAGCGTTTGCCGATCAGGAAGCCCTCTTCGCGTCCCAGTGCGCTATCCTCATGCTCAATAGACAGCACCCCATTATAGCCAACTCGGCGCAACGCGCCGATATATTCGCCCCAGCGCACCGCGCCCAGCCCCGGAATCACATAGCGCCACCAGCCACTGCCCTGATTGCCCACATATTCCAGCCGCTGACGCATAATCTCGGTGTCTTTGGCGTGCGTGTGAAAGATACGCGAACCAAAGAGAAAGACGGCATTAATATAGTCGATCTGCTGCCAAAGCAGGTGCGACGGGTCGAAGTTCAGCCCGAAGTTGGGATGGGGCACGACCTCGAACAGCCGTTGCCAGTGGTCTAATGCCTGAATGTTGGTCGCAAACCAGTTTTCAAGGGCGATCTGTATCTCGCGTTCGCCCGCATATTCTGCCAGTGGGTTGAACACTTGGGCGCAATCCTCCTCGATGGTCTGCATCTTGCTTTTGCCGGGCACAGGGTGTCCCGCTAAGGTACAGACAACGCCGACGCCGAGCGCGCGAGCGATATCGATCGCACGGCGTACACCCTCATTATTGCGCTGACGCTCCTGGGGGTCGGGATGGGTGTTGTTCGTGTAGAAGGCGATGGCGGATAACCCCACTCCGTAGCGATCCATCAGCCGCTTGAGCGTGTCCACATCAGGGCTATCCAGATCCAGGTGCGGATGCCCATAGCCACATGCCAGCTCCAGCGTCTTGAAGCCGTGCTTTGCCGCAAACTCGAAGAGATATTCCAGTGGCTCTCGTCCAAAGGGAGCCGTTAAAATCCCGATATGCATGCCGTTTGCCTCCACAGGAAGAGTTCAACAGCGCAGCGACAGTTCCTGCTGCAAGCCAAAGTTTTACTCCACCTCCACGCTGAGGCTACCAGCAGGAGGAGGGCGTAGCAAGGTATGTCCTGTGGCTTCCGGGATGACGACCCGCTTCACTCGGAAGGGCGTGGTAAATTGAAACTCTGCCGATGCACTGTGCATCTGCACAATCTCCAGTCGGCTCTCGCCCTCTGCACTTTTCAGCTGGATGGGAATGCGCAACCGATAGGGCTGTGGCGTGCCTGATTGGGTAAGCCGCACCGTGAGCTGCCAGCGGTCGCCGTGCTTACGCGGGGGTAAGGGCTGTATTTTCAGGGTCGGCACATCCGCGCTTTCGATCCACTGGCGGAAGAACCAGCGATAGTCGCTGCCCATCACCTCGTTCACTGCTTCCAGAAAGTGGCTCCACTCGGAGGCTTGCCCCGCGCGTTTTCGGGCGAACTGGCGCATCGCCTCCAGCATTTTGTCACGCCCAATCTCGTACTCCAGCATGCGCAGCACATACGCGCCGCGCAGATAACCTGCTAACGCCATTATGGTATCGCGTGGCACATTCGCTTTGCCGATGGGCACGGTGCGCCCCATTCGAATGGAGGCGGCGCCCATCGCCAGCGTCTGATCAGCATCGTTCTGAAACAGCACCGAATCGCTATATTGGGTCATCGATTCGTTCCAGATGGAGTGCAGGTAGGTGTTAGGCACGATGCCGCCCCACCAGCTATGCGCCAACTCATGGGTGCATGCCCAGAGGCTAATAGCGGGGTCCAGGAAGGTGAACGAGTACGCCTCCAGCCCCGAAAAGCCGAAATCGGGCGTCTCCACCACATCATAGTGGGAGTAGGGGAATGGAATGAAATGTTGCTCGAAGAAGTCCATTCCCTGCGCCACTTTGCGGGCAAGCTGCTCCGCGCGGCCCTTCTCGATGCGCAGCTGATAGACCCGTATCAGGCGGCGGCTGTGTTGGGAGCGAATCTCTGCGCCAATCTGGAATGGGCCTGCCACTACCGAGAAAAAGCACACCGGCAAATCGTTCTGCCAGATGGCACGGTATTCGTGTTCAGTGCGCGCCTCCTCTTGTAATTCGCCCTGCCCGATGGCAATCCAGTCAGGTGGGACATGCATCGTGACGCGATGGCGTGCGGGCAACCGTCCAATATGCGGATACCAGTAGGAACAAAGCAGCGCGTACTTTTCGCTGATGCGGTCGTTTGGGGGGAACCAGACCGTACCCTCATACTCGATTTCGATTTGTATCTGGTCGGGCAGAGGCTTGTCCGATTGTAGCCAGAGCAGTCCGCCTGCACGCCCCATCCATGTGCCTTGCACAGGTGGCTGAGGACGGCTCTCGCCCTCAAAGATAAGCAATGGAATGCCCTCACCGCTCAGTTTCGCACTTTTGACCTTGTAGGGTGCATTCAGGCGCATCAGTAGGGCGCGGTCATCGGGCGAAACACGGCGTACGACAAAAGCGTCTCGGAACCGTGCTGCACGTGCCTTTGGCTCAAACCAGATCTCTATCTCGTGTCTCTCGATGCGGAAAGGCGTCTCGACGCCTTCCGGCACTTCCGCGCCCAGACGCCAGCCGTTGGGCGTTTGCACGACGGGATGCACCCGATCGCACAGCTCTTCCACCAGCTGGAACTTGTGGAAAATAAGCCACTGTTCGCCGGGCTTGCCATAGCCTTTGGGGGCGGGAAACAAATCCACCGCCCAGTTGGGCAGGCGATCCTGCTCGCGTAGCCAGATATACCAGTGAATAGTGTCATTGTTTTCGCCCAGTTCGCGCAGGGCACGCACATCACCCGCTTTAACGATGCGTCGCGCCTCCTGCAAAAAGGCGTTGAGATCGCCCGTCGGGGCGTTCAGAAACGCAGGCGCCAGCAGCGCACTTACCAGCCAAAAGAGCAGTCCTCGCATTGCACTTCCTCATCTGAAATGTTTTCTCTGACCCGCTTCGAGCAAAATTTTCTTTTCCGACCCATCTGGGTACCCCGGAGAAGAAAATTTTGGAGTACCCCAGAGAAAAAATTTCCCCTGAAATTTTTTCTCTGACCCACTTCGCTGAGTACCCCAGAGAAAAAATTTCACCAGCTGCTAATGCAGATGAAGGGAGACCAGTAGTAGGGGTGTTGGAAGCGGGTATCTTGTTTCACGGCGAGCGCAGCTTCGCGCAGGGCGCTTGCAGGCGACCGGCCCGCTTTCAATTCTTGATAGTAGCGGGTCATCAGCAGCGCTGTGCTTTCATCGCTCACCTTCCACTGGCTCAACACCTGCGTGGGGATGCCGCTCACCGTCAGCGCCCAGACCATCCCTATCGCGCCTTCACCAGGTCGCGCCCGCCCTCGTGCGCTTTCACAAGCGGATAGCACCACCATCTCCGCGCTCAGGGGTAATTCCATCAACTCGCGTGCAGTCAGAATGCCATCCTCGCTGGCATCGGCAGGTGGCTCCGCCAGCAGCACCCCGCTTTGCAGAGGCGCCACATCACTGAAGTAGCCATGCGTGGCAAGGTGCAGATAGCGATATTGCCCCATGATCGACTTCAGGGTTGCCTCCTGGGCTTCGGCTTTGGTCAGCAAAGTGGCTTCGGGGAACAGTGCAGCAATCTGTTGGGCTTCACGCTCCGTGCCGGGCAAGGGGGTGACACGAATACCCACTTCCGCCAGATATTCGCCCGTAATGTCGCGTGCACCTGTGGTCAGTGGGCGTGCGCCTGTGGTCAGCGGGCGTGCCCCCGTCGTCAGTGGGCGTGCGCCTGTGGTTAGCGGGCGCGCCCCTGTCGTTAGGGGGCGAGAGCCTGTCGTTAATGGGCGTGCGCCTGTGGTCAAGGGACGGGAGCCTGCTGTCAGCGGACGATTTTCGTTCGCGGATGCCAGCGTCAACATGCCAAACTGTGGGTTCGCCACCAACAGTAGCTCGCGTGTTGGGCGAGGGCGATTCGGCACGGACCGCAATTCGCGCAGTAGCATGGCAACCGTGGCGCTGGGCGCGTAGGTCAGTTCGTATTGCTCCAGCAGAAAGCCCTTATCGCTCCATAATGCCTGGAAGGGGACATCCCAGAGGGTGCTGTCGGGGCAGATAATCAGTCGTTTCTTGCCAGCAATGCGTGCTTCGACGGGACCGATAAGCAGGCGGTACATAGCGCGTGCCTCCTCTTTATACGGTGCGTTCGGCACGGCACAGGTCAGCACGAACGATTCGGTGCGCTCCGCAAGGGGTTTGTCGCCCAGGGGGGTCAAATGCGCACTGAGGCGCGGCTTGCCTCCCTCGTTCGTCAAGCAGAACAGAAGGAGATAGCTCTTCTCTGCTTGTGCAGAGGGTTGAAGCAGCAGGTATTCCAGCAGGGCAGCATCCGAGGGTAGGCTTTGCGCGATCTGTTCCAGCGTCACGGGGCGTATTCCTTGCTGGCGCGTCAGCGCAGGGTAGCGTGCAGAGAGGCTATCCATAAACGCCTGCCATTCCCGTTCGGCTTGCTGCACGGTTTCACGCCATTGGGCAACGAGAGCGGGGTCGGCATCTGGGTCTGCGCGGACAGCAAGGAAGCTCTGGGTGGCACGATCGAGCCGATAGCGCAGCAGCCGCTCCTGTTCACGCTCCTCTGGGGGCAGGTGCGAGGCGAGGTTGACTCGCCCTTCGCTCATCAGATCGGTCAAAGCACGCGCCTTCGCTTTCTGCGCGACGGCAAAGGCTTCCTCGAGACGGTTCAAGCTCAATAGCAGGCTGATATAGCGGGCGTAGAGCGCGTGGCGATTCTCTTGAAATGCCAGCTTCCCTTCTGCGAGGCTGCCCAGCGCTTCGCGCATCGCTTCGGCGAGGTTGACCGCCTGCTGATAGTAGTCAGCCGCTTTTGTCTTTTCGCCACGAGCGGCATAGACCGCGCCCAGATTGGAAAGCGCGATCATCTCGCCGCGCCGATCGCCTGCCTCGCGATACAGCGCGAGGGACTTCTCGAAGCAGCGGATCGCCTCCTCCGCGCGGTTGAGAATCGCATAGTGCGTGCCCAACTGTTGCAAGGCATTGGCTTGACCCAGTTGATCGCCTGTCGCCTGCGTGACGAGAATCGCCTGCCGATAGAGCGATTCAGCGCGGCTGACTCCTTCAACGGTTCCCTCGCTGGCTTGAGCAGGACGGCTGGTCTGGAGTCGTGTTTCGACGGTGGCGAGCGCGATCAGGGCAGCGGCTTCCGCGCGTTTATCATTCGCTTCACGGCTGAGGGCAAGCGCCTGCTCATACGCTTTTTTCGCCTGCTCCATCTCACCCATAGTCGCATAGATGTGCCCGATGCCTAACTGGGCGGCGATGACCTCGCGTCGCTTGCCCCCCTTCTGATGTAGTTCGAGCGTCTGCTGGTAGTAGCCTAACGCCAGTTCGGGCTGACCCATGTCCAGGAAGAGCGCGCCCATGCCCGCCAAAGTGGTCGCTTCCCCTTCGGAGTCATTCGTCTCGCGGAACAGGGCGAGCGCGTTTTCGTAAACCGCGAGCGCCTTCTGCCACTGCCCACTCACATACAGAATATTGCCGAGATAGCGCAGCGTTTCGGCTTCACCTTGCTTGTTCCCCAGCTCGCGATAGAGGGCGAGTGCCTGTTCGAAGTAGCGCTGGGCAGTTGGCAACTCGCGCAAGGCGTAGTAGACGGAGCCGATGCCCTGCAAGGTGAGCGCAACACCTGCTTGATGACCTAATTGCTGGCGCAGTTGCAGCGCTTGCTGATAGGTGTTAAGTGCTTCGCGTGCCCTGCCGAGATTGGCGTAGGCAGTGCCCAGATTGTGCAGCGTGTTCGCTTCCCCCATGCGGTTGCCGATTTCGCGCCAGATAGGGAGTGCCCTTTCCAGGCTGTTGAGGGCATCCTGCGGACGCGACATGAGAATCTGCGCGACCCCAAGGTTATGCCACGCGCTGGCTTCGCCAGCACGGTCATTCAGAGTGCGCGCGCGCTCAACGGCTTGCTGATAGTAGCTCAGCGCATCCTGCCAGCGGTCTTGCTGGCGTGCTTCAAGCGCTTTGCGAATCAAGGCATCCACCTCGGGGTGGGCACGAGTCTGCGCCTGCCCCGTTATCCGCATGGACACCATCAACAGGAACCCGATCACCAAGTATTTCCTCATTCTGAACTCCTCCAGCGACTAATGGCAGCCACTGAAATTTTTTCTCTGACCCTGCTTCGCTCAAAATTTTTCTTCTCCGAGGTGTCCGCCTTGTTATAAGATTCGCGCCCATTGCAGCAAATCCTCCAACGCGCGGTTCTGGCATTCGGTTTGGAGCCGAGCGTCTGTGTCCTCATCTAACATCAGCCGTTGGTAGAGCGCGAGCGCGTAGTCGTAGTCTGGTGAACCGTACTGCTGAAACAGCTGCATCGCGGCAAGCAGATGGCGCGCTGCAGGAAGCGTTTCCCCCTGCAGCATCAGCACTTCCCCCAGATTGCACAGTCCACGCGCGATACCCAATCGGTTGCCGATTTGGGCCTCATACTCCAGCGATTCGGAAAAGTATCGCAGCGCGGCGGCAGTGTTTCCTTGGAGTTGGTGAACCGCGCCCAGGTTGTTCAAAGTTTCAGAGAGTCCGCGCATGTCGCCTAAGGTGCGTTGTCTTTGCGCCGCCTGCTGCAGAAAGCGCGTCGCTTCGTCGAACCTGCCGCGTTCATATTCCAATAATCCCAAGTTATTTAGTGCCAGAGCAACCCATACTGGCTCGTTTGCCTGCATGAATCCCTGCAAGGCACGCTGGAAATGCGTATAGGCTTCATCGAAGCGCGACACCCGAAGCAGGATCAGCCCGATGAGGTTATGCGACCGCGCCTGCCCCGGTAAGGAGCCGAGCGATTCGTAGCGAGCGAGCGCGTCCTGCGCGGTTTGCAGGGCATCCTCCCAGTGGTGCTGTTCATACTGAAGCGCGGCGCGTTGTAAGGTCAGTTCGGTCAACAGTTCCATTTGTGCCTCGTCCAGAAAGAGCGCGGAATCGAGCGCGTCTTGTAGGTAGGTGGTTGCCTTCAGCAGCCAGCCGAGCCGATCACACAGCTGGGAGAGCCGGAGCGCAATCTCCGCTCGTCGTGCCCAATCGCCCTGCCGGGTGAACCACTCCATCGCGGCGCGCATATTGTCCATCTGCAGCTCTGCCAGGCGCATCGCCTCGTTCTCGAAGGGTGTGCGCACTTGCGCGAGGCAAGCCCTTGCCACCTGCAGGAAATATTCCGCATGGCGCTGGCGAATCTTGGCATCCATCTCAGGTTTCTCACGCAGCATGCCGAGCGCGAAAAGACGCATCGGGTTCAACAGGCGGAAGCGACGCTCATCCTTGTGATGGATCTCGATAAGCATGGCACGCTGGTGCAGCTCCAGCAGATCATCGATGGGACTTGCCGATTCACAAATCGCCTCCACATCCTCCACCGAAAAGCTGCCGCTGAACACACTGAGTTGCTCAAAGAAGGCACGTATGGGGGCGTCTAACTGACCATAGGACCATTCAATCGCGCTTTGGAGCGCGCGCTGGCGCGGTGGCATGTCGGGATTGCGTGTCTGCAAAATCTGGAAACGCTCATCGAGGCGTTTGAGCAGCTCCGTCGGTGAAAGCAAGGCAAGGCGGGCAGCGGTCAACTCCAGCGCGAGGGGCAACCCGTCCAGCTGGCGGCACAGCTCGGCAATAGCGGAGGCGTTCGTCGGCGTGATTTCAAAATCGGGCGCATGGCGACGCGCCCCTATTAGCAGCAACTGCACTGCGCCGTAACGCTCCAGCAGCATCGGGTCGCGGTCCGCGGATGGAGGCGGCACATTGAGCGGTTTCACCTCGTACAGATGTTCCACACGCAGGTGCAACGGATTCAGACTGGCTACAAGTAAGCGCAGCCCCACCGCCCCTTGAATAAGAGCACGCACCACCTCAGTGACCGCGGCGGTCGACTCGATGCCGTCCAACACGAGCAACATGGTGCGCCCATGCGCATATTCCACGAGCTGCTGGAGAGGGTCGGTGTCCGCGCGGAGCTGCATCGGTAGCTCCTGAATAATGCGTTGGGCAACCGCTTCCGGAGTAGTTAAGCCATCCAATGGCACGAACCATACGCCGTCGGCGAAATGTTCTAACAGCGCTTCCGCGACTGCCTGCGCCAGCCGTGTCTTGCCCACTCCGCTGGGGCCCACCAGCGTAATCAGCATATGGTTGGGGCGTAATACCAGCGCTGCGAGTTCCTCCACCTCACGCTCGCGTCCCACGAGGGGTGTCTCTGCCACCGTGAGATTATGCAGCTCGGCACGGGGCGCATTCGGCGGTGGGAAGGTTGCGGGCAGCTCCTGCTGCCACATCTGCCAAAGCCGTTCGCGCCCCACCCCCTTCAACCAGTATTGACCGAGATTGCGAAACTGCACCGTGTTGCCCAGCGCGTTCATCACCAGCGCATGCGTGGCAGAGGAGAGCAGAATCTGCCCCCCATGGGCAGCTGCGCAGACGCGCGACGCGCGATTCACATCGGGACCCACATAGTCCACTGTGCCATCAGGATGAAGAATCGGTTCCGGCTCGCCTGTGTGCATGCCGATTCGAATCCGCAGGGGCACTTGCTCGATGGAGCCATCCGTTAAGGTGAGCTGCCAAGAAGTGTTGAGGATGGCGTGCTGCGCGTGCAAGGCGAATCGTGCTGCCTCTTCCGCGCTGCCAAACGCGAAAAAGAAGGCATCGCCCCATGCCTTCACCTCGTAGCCCCCATATTGACGGCAGAGCGCACGCAGCAGCGCGTTGTGCTGTTCCAGCAGGGAACGGAACGCGCCCCGATAACGCTCCGACATCTCGGAGTAGCTCTGGATGTCGGTAAACACCAGTGTGATGACCCCACGAGGGGCTTCCCCTGTCCACGCACCGCTTACATCCACGCCGCGACCCTCTTTGGTACCACGCTCTATTGTAGCACATTCGACACGCGCAAGCATCTCCATGTGGCATGGTATCTCGCAAAATAGGCGGCATGCAAGGGACTTTAGTCCTATGAAGCACCGCAAAAGCGTCGAGCGTCTATCTTTGCAGGAGCAAAATTCCCCACCCTGCGGGGGATGATAGAGAGCATTCCTTACCCCAGAATTTTCTTCTCCAACCCGCATGGGTACACCAGAGAAAAAATTCTGCAAAATGGGTAAACTGGAGCGATAGCGATGAGACGGTCGATTCGAACAGGCACATGGATAGGATTGCTGCTGACCATCGCGCTCTTCACAGGGTGCTGCCATCGTGTGAGCCGCGTGATACCGCCCGGCGGGCGCGGCACGCTTACCTGGACCGTGATGGTCTATCTAAATGCCGCGAACGATCTGGACGAGTTCAGCGACCTGAACATGAACCAGATGGAATCGGTGATGACCAACCCGAATGTGCGGATCGTGGTGCAGTGGAAGCGTATTGCGACATTTGCCCCGGATGGCAGTTGGACAGGCACACGCCGCTATCTGGTGCGCTATGATACAGATGCGCGGGAGATTAAATCGCAGTTGCTGGAGGATTTGGGGCAGAGCGTGGATATGGGTCATGCCGAAACCTTGCGCGAGTTTATTCGCTGGGCACGGTCCCGCTACCCTGCCGACCGCTACGCACTGATTATTTGGAACCACGGTTCGGGCTGGCGCACGCGCACTACCCGCGCCGTTTCCTTCGACGATGAATTCGGTTCCAGTATCAAAACCTGGGAGCTGCCCACCGCTATCCGCCCCACCTCTGCGGACCCTGTGATGGATGTGCTGCTGTTCGATGCTTCGCTGATGCAGATGCTGGAGGTCGCCTATGAGTGCCGCAATGTGGCGCGTTATATTGTGGGTTCGGAGGAAAGCCCGCCTGGCGAAGGCTACCCGTATCATCGCATCCTGCTCGCGCTGATGGACAACTCCGATATACCGCCTGTCGAATGGGCGAAGGATGTGGTGCGCCAGTTCGTGAACTTCTATCAGCAGAACTTCCCCAGCTACTATAACATCACCCAGTCGGTGGTGGACGCCTCCAAGCTGGAAAATGTCGCCCTCGCGCTGGACAACCTGGCAGGAGTTTTACTGGAGCGGCGAACACTTTATGTGAACGCGCTGCGCAACGCGCGGGAGAACGCCCAGAGCTATGCCTCTTACCCCGAATACAAAGATCTGTGGCACGCGGCGCAATTAATCAAGGAGTACACAGGGGATGGGCTTATCGCGACACGGGTGGACGCGCTGCAGACCGCGTTGCGTGAGGCGGTGCTGTATGAGGCGCATGCAGATAGCAATCGGGTGCGCAACTCGCATGGATTGTCAATCTATTATCCCAGTGCAGGCGACTACCTGGGACGCTATAGCAATCTGGCTCTGGCACGCGCCACACGCTGGGACGAGTGGCTGCAACAGGCTCCGTAGGAGGGCACCATGCCATATGAGTATGTATTGCTAAGCCCCGAAAAGGTGGAAATCCGCTACGATATCGCCGGGTTGGGTTCCCGTGCGCTGGCAGCGGTGCTGGACGACCTGCTGGTGCTGCTGCTCAATGCGATTGTGCTGCTGATTCTGACCGTGCTGGAGGACACGATGCGCCTGATTACGACCATCATTGGGCGCATCGGCGAGGGTTGGGCGCTGGCAGGACTGGCGTTCTTCGCCTTTATCTCTTGGTTCGCCTACTATATACTGTTTGAGATCTGGTGGAACGGTCAGACGCCCGCCAAGCGGGCGTTCGGCTTGCGTGTGATTCGGCTCGATGGTACGCCTGCTCCCCCCGGTGCTATACTCATTCGTGAACTGGTGCGTTTGGTAGACGCCTTTCCTATCTGCATCTTTGGTTATAATGTGGCGGGGCTGGTCGCCTTTTTCAACCCGTATGGTCAGCGGTTGGGGGATATGTTGGCAGGTACTTTTGTGATCAAGGAGCGTCGCGTCGCTTTGCCCACCCTCCAGTCGCTCTCTGCTATGCAGACAGAGGAGCATCCACTGGAAATCTATGTGCCGACCGTGTTCGCGTTGAGCGCAAGCGAGTATCGTGCGCTGCGGGCGTTTCTGGAGCGGCGCGAGCAGTTCCCCGCAGATGTGCGCGAACGGCTGGCGAACGAGTTGTATCAGCACCTGATTCAGCGACTGGGTCTCTATGTGCCTCCCGATGTGCCGCGTGAAGGCATTCTGGAGGCGATAGCCACGCGCTATGCTCGTGAGCGCGGTCGGCTGGAGTAGCCCATGCGCATCCTAATTGCACCCACCGCCTACAAGGGCACGCTCAGCCCGTTGCAAGCCTGCGAGGCAATTGCAGCGGGTATCCGGCAGGTGCTTCCCGATGCGGTGCTGGACATGTGTCCCATTTCGGATGGCGGCACAGGCTGGCTGGAAGCGTGGAGGTTCCATCTGAGTGCCCCGGACCAGACTTGGCTCCCCTCCCAGCATCGGGGGAACTTGCAGGCGGGAGGTGTTGCCTTAAAGCGAACATCCGTACGCGACCCGCTGGGCAGACCTATCGAAGCGGAGTATCTTGTGGGGAATGGGGTCGCCATTCTCGAATCGGCACAGGCATGTGGACTGCATCTGCTGGCACCAGATGAGCGGCGCCCGCTGGACGCCAGCACAGAAGGAGTGGGCGATCTGCTGCGAGCGGTTGATCGCCCTGAAATTGAGGTAATCTGGTTGGGACTCGGCGGGAGCGCGACCACCGACGGTGGGACGGGCGCGCTGCGTGCGCTGGGCTTCCGATTTTTGCAAGCGGACGGCTCGACCATTCCTACTGGCGGTCGCGGCTTAACCGTACTCGAACACATCGAACCGCCCACCCCACTTCCTCTGCAGGGCAAAACGCTCATTCTCTGCGCCGATGTGCGCAACCCGCTCTGTGGTGCGGAAGGCGCGGCGCGCGTGTTCGCCCCGCAGAAGGGTGCTAACCCGCAACAGGTGGCACTGCTGGACACCGGGCTGTACCGCCTGGCGGGAGTGCTTCAGCGTCAAACAGGTATCGATGTCGCCACGATGCCCGGCACAGGCGCGGCGGGCGGGCTACCCGCAGGCTTTGTCGCGTTTTGGAACACGCCCATTGTCTCAGGTATCGAATGGTTGTTGCAGCACATCGGTTGGCGTGAACGGCTGCGAAATGCTGACCTGCTCATCACGGGCGAAGGTCAGGTCGATGCGCAAACCCTTATGGGCAAAGGTGTGGGCGAACTGGTGGGACAAGCAGCTGCGCTGGGCAAACCTGTGTGCATCCTTGCAGGCAGGCTGGGCGCAGGCTGGGAGCAGCTGGAGCAACTCCCTGGCGTACAGCTCCTTTCAACGCAAAAGGTGGCTCCCAATCTCCCACCGGCAGAGGCGTTAACTATTACAGCTCGGCTCGCCGTCCGATAGCAGGATTCAACTGCTCCCTATGCGAATCTTTCTGATTGCTATGCCTTACTTGCCATATGCCGTCGAGCGACCCGATCGCTATCGGGTCAAGGTAGAGCAGTATGTGCATTATCGGCGCGAGGGCTACCTGTTGGTGAGGCAGTTGGTACCGCCAGAAGATGTGGCGCGGCTGCTTGAATGGGCGAACTCGCGCTGGCAAGCGTCAGACACGCTCGCTCAACCTGAAAAAGCCGCCCTTCACGAAATTGCCAAAGGCACACGCGTGCATCAACTCCATCGCATCGATCCCGTCGCGGAATGGGGTCTGCTCCACCCGCGCGTGCTGGATGTGTTGGAGGCACTCATCGGTCCCGATGTGCTGGCGCTCCAAACCATGCTCTTTTATAACCCACCGGGCACAGGCGGGCAGGGCTGGCATCAGGATGCCTACTATATCACGACTTACCCCGACACGCTGATTGGTGCATGGCTCGCGCTGGAACCAGCGGATGAGTCAAACGGCTGCCTATGGGTGGTGCCCGGTTCGCATTGCGAACCCATCTATCCACCCCATTCCACGCCTTTCGGGCAGGTCCACGCCGCGAACGCCTTTGAGGATTTACACGCCGTGGAGAATGTGAGCCACTTGGACGACGAGGTCAACACGCTAACGCGCATCGTGCGCAAATATCCGCCGCCCATCCCAGTGCCGATGGGGCCGGGCGATGTGCTGTTTTTCGACGGGCATCTGCTCCATCGCTCCTACCCGAACCGCACGCGCGACCGCTGGCGTCGCTCCTTCGTGTGCCACTATTGCAACGCGCGTTCGTGGGTGCCGTGGAACCATGGTGAGCCGTTCGAAGGCGACAGTGCGAACTATCTGCACATTTTGGCACGGGGTAGCACGCACTTACCCTACGCCAGCCCGCCGTTTGGCACACATGTCGATCTCTACCAGCCTGAACATGCACCGCCAGGCACGCCCCCTCCGCGCATGATGGGCGATGCCGAAGGCAACATGGGAATGGGATGAGGAGTGATAATGATGCTTTTGACATGGATGGGCAGGCGCATCGGTCTACCCCTGCTGCTGATGGGGCTTCTTGGCATGGCGGCGCAGCCGGCTGCCGATGGCGTGCATACCTTGATTGACTTACTGGCACAATGGCAAACGGGTCAGACCGAGGGATTGCTCGTACCGACGACCATCCGCATTATCGCTTCGGGTGGGGTTCGGAAGCGAAGCGGCTTTCTGCACCCAACACAACGCCCCGCTCGTATCCGATTTACGCTGAGCCTGCCCACCATCGGGGCAGGCGAGAAATTGGTGCTGCTTGCCTGGGCAGGTGTAGACGACCACATTCAGCGCGACGATCCTGCGCATCTATATGATGGCGTTAAGGCACAAATCCGTGTGAACGACCAAACATTGGCAGAAGTTGACTGCATCGATGCTGGATGGAAACCGCTTTCTGCCGACCTTTCACCCTTCAGCGGGCAAGTGGTACGGTTGGAGTTTGTTATCGATGGCAAGGCGAACACAATCTACGACTGGGCATATATTGCCGAGCCGCGCATCGTGCGCCTGCGCGAGCGGTTCGCCCATAAAGTAGCACGCCTTCTACCGCCTGAGGGTGTGTTGGAACTCCGCAGCGATAAAAGTATAACTTTGAGCCTAAAACCTGTACCCCATAAGGGGAGTGCCTTGCAGCCAATTCAGGTTGCCTTGCCTGCGAATCAAAGGGTCTGGCTCGAATATGGCTTTCGGGGCGCGCATGAGGCAACCTTGGAGGTGGAGGGGGCGAATGTGGATGCCCGTATCTATAAGTACCTTCCGCGTTTGCAGTTCAAAGGGGTCTATACGCGCCAAGCGCTCCTGCGTCCGGGCGATGGGGTGGAAGTGACGGCTATCGTGCATAATCGCGGGCAAGGCACATGGCGCAACGATACCCTGCGACTCGAAGTAAACCCTTTGCAGGATGTGCAAGTGTTGGAGAAGCCACAAACCGATTTGACCCTGCTTGCCCCGGATGAGAGCCACCCGCTGCGCTTCAGGATACGGGTGGGGGCGCGTCCGCGGCTCGCCTTGATGCTGCGTTCCGGCGCGGGCAACGATGCTTTTATCCTAACGCCCGTGGTTGCCCGTTTGCCCGAAGGCATCCCCGACACGGGACGCATCGCGCGCCGAATCGGCGAGCATCTGGTGCTTCAGAATGAGCGATTACGCTTTGTGCTGTCACCTGCATGGGGTGCGGGGCTAAGCGGTCGATTGTTCGGTAAGCAGGGCAATGCATGGGTGCCGTTAGCCAACATGCCATCCGTTATAGATGCCGTGCTGAACGCGGAGAACGCGCCCCCCAAACCTGCGCCGTTTGCGCTGGAGAGTACGAGCTTCGACGAGACGAACCTGCGCCTTACATTGCAGGGGCGGATGGGACGGGTCGGGCGCGTCAGCATCGAGTTTCGACTCGCGGAGAATCAGCTGGAATGCACGGCTCGTCTGAGCAGCACGGTGAACGCACACCTATATCAATTTCGCTTCCCTGACTGGCGCATCGGCGACGGTTCCTTTGGCGAGCGTAAGGACGAAGCACTTTTCCCCGGGCTGGAGTACTTGCTTGGCGAGGAACGCTCATCGGGTGAAGAGAACGCTGCACCACCACATCATCTGCGCTTCGCGCCCCATCCGTACAAAATCACGATACCGATGATGGCAGTACGCTGGCGCAATTGGCTGATCGGCATGCATTGGAATGCGCAGCAAAGCTGGTCCGGTGTGTTGCAGGCGCCGAACGCTTTGTTTCTTTCACCGAATTGGTTAGAGCATGGGGCACACCACCGCTTTGCGCTCTGGGTGCCCACCATCCCACGCTGGGCAGACGAGAACACCTTGCAGGCGCGTGAACCGTTCCGCCTGCTCAAAAGCGAGTCGGTGCAACTCAGCGCAACGCTGTTTATTCGCTCCGATGCCCGCGACATCAGCGAGGCGATTGAAGTCTATCTACAGCACTATGGGATGCCCTTTCCACCCGCTCCCCAGCGCAACGACGCGGCGGCGCTGACCCTCAGCCTGCGAGGTCTGCTCAATAGCTGGGATTCGAATCAGCGTGCATGGCGCCACACGAACACAGGTCCCGTTTTCTATGACCCGCTTGTTGCGCTGGGGCTGTGGGTGCTGGCGCATCGGCTTCCGCCGGATGACAGAGAGCGCGCTCGTGCTGTGCAGCAAGTGCGTGAAGCGGTGGAAGCGATTGCCCCCGAATCGATGGGTTGGGAGATGGCGTTCTATCTTGGCAGGCTCCCGCGCCTGCTGAACCACTGGAAGCAAGCGACCGAAGCGCTTCTACGCGCCCAGCGTTCAGATGGTAGCTGGGCATGGCAACCTGCGAGTGAACGCCATAAGATTTTTGGCAAGCAGGGCGACACCTCCAGTGGGCACACCGGTGAGCATGCCGCGCGTGTGGGAAGCTACGCCCTCGGCACGCTGGACCCTGATGCGCTGAAAAGCCTGCAGCGTGCCCTGCAGTTCCTCGAAAAGCAGCGTCGTCCTGAAGGCGCACAGACCTGGGAGCTGCCGCTGCATGTGCCCGATGTGTTGGCTGCGCCGCACTGCATCAACGCTTTTCTGAACGCCTATGAGGCGACGGGCGAGGCGCGGTACTTGAAGCAAGCGCGGCTTTGGGCACTGCGCGGTGTTCCTTTTATCTATCTCTGGCGTGCGCCCGATCGCCCCATTATGTTGGGCGCAAGCATTCCTGTGTTCGGCGTCACATGGCTCTCGCAGCAGCCATGGTTTGGCGTCGCGGTGCAATGGAACGGACTGGTCTATGCGCACGCGCTCTATCGCCTTGCTGAGTATGACACTTCTATCGAATGGCGACGGCTTGCCGATACCCTCACGCTGTGCGCTGTTCAGCAGCAGGAATGGGTCACGGAGCGTTATCCGAGCGACGAAGGCTTCTACCCCGATGCGTTCAGCATCACGCGCGGCACCGAGGAGTATCACTGGGACATAAACCCACGGCTGATTCCGCCCTGTCTCGTCCGCAAGAGCGGTTCCGCGCTCGAACCCATTACGCGCGTGGTGCATGTCAACGGACGCGCTATAGCCATTACCGCGCCCGGCTTGAAAAGCATTAAGTTGGAGGGGGATAGACTCCAGATTCAAATTGAACCGTTCGCCCCGTTGCCTGCCCTGTTCGTCTTGATCAGCGATTTGAAGGATGTGGAACAGGTGCTGCTCGACGGGCAGCCACTGTCGCAGGTCAGCGATATGGACGCACTCATCTGGCAACAGCCGAATCTAACCAGTGGCTGGACGCGCCACGAGCGGGGGCTGATTGTGCGCATCGTACAGCCTGCCGCGCCGTTCCAAGTCGAGGTGAGTGGCAAGTTGGAGGGCGAGGCTCCTGCCAAGCCGAACTTGGAGGGCGAGGCTCCTGCCGAGCCGAAATCCTTGGAGGGCGAGGCTCCTGCCGAGCCGAAATCCTTGGAGGGCGAGGCTCCTGCCGAGCCGAGCGAGTAGCAGGGCTACGGCACGGTCACCTTCTCTTCAAACAGGTACTTGTCCAGTTCCACATCGTCGGGGATAGCGATGGGGTAGTCACCGTTGAAGCAGGCAAGGCAGAATCGCTCGCGTGGCTGATCACAGGCGCGCAGCAGCCCTTCGATGCTGAGATAGCCCAGTGTGGTCGCCCCAATCTGCCGGCGCACATCTTCCACCGTGTGGTGCGCGGCGACCAGTTCGCGCTGAGTGGCCATATCGATTCCGTAGTGGCATGGGAATCGGATGGGCGGCGCGGTGATGCGCATATGCACCTCTTTCACCCCCGCATCGAAGAGCAGCTTCACAATTTGGCGCGTGGTCGTGCCCCGCACGATGGAATCATCCACCACCACTAATCGCTTGCCCTCGATAATCTCGCGCAGGGGGGTGAGTTTCAGGCGCACACTTAGCTCGCGCATGCGCTGGTCAGGTTGAATGAAGGTGCGCGGTGCATAGCGATTTTTAATCAGCCCCTCGCCATACGGAATGCCCGATTGCTGGGCATAGCCCACGGCAGCAGGCACGCCCGAATCGGGAATAGGGATGACCAGATCGGCATCTGCGGGATGCTCACGCGCCAGTTCCATACCCATCCGACGACGCACCTCGTAAATCAGTTGACCATAAAGATGGCTGTCGGGACGCGCGAAGTAGATGAGCTCAAACATGCAGAGCGATTCGCGCTGGCGGGGCAACCCTGTAAAGGAGTGAAGCCCCTCCTCGTCAATCAGCACGATCTCGCCCGGCTCCACCTCCCGAATGAATTGCGCCCCGATAGGCGGTAGGGCGCAGGTCTCGGACGCCAGCACCCACGCCTCACCCAGACGCCCCAGGCACAGCGGACGCACGCCAAACGGGTCACGCACGCCAATCAGCTGCGTGGAGGTCAGAATCGCCAAGGAATACGCGCCTCGCACCTGATGCATCATCGCCCGGATCGCTGCCACGATGTCGCCTCGATAATGGCGGGCAATCAGGCGCAGAATCACTTCGGAGTCGTTGGTTGTCTCAAAAACCTCTCCCTCCGCCTCCAACGCGGCACGCAGATGGTGCGCGTTCACCAGATTACCATTATGAGCGATGGCAATATTGCCATCCAATGTGGGGCATGCCAAGGGCTGCACATTGCGCATCGTGGAGGAGCCGGTGGTTGAGTAGCGGGTGTGCCCAACGGCAATATGCCCGCGCAGGCTCTGCAAGATGGGTTCGGTAAACACGCGCGTGACCAGCCCCAAGTCTTTGTACATGCGCACCGTTTTGCCGTTAGAGACGGCAATGCCCGCGCTCTCTTGCCCACGATGTTGAAGCGCGAACAGTCCGAAGTAGGTTAGCCGCGCTGCGTCCTCGCCGGGGGCATAGATACCGAACAGACCACACTCCTCACGCGCCTCGCCCACAGCACCCTTATTGTACCCGCCCGTAGGGTATTATAGGGTGAGTAGCGAGCAAAATCTTTTCCTCCGACCCAAACGCACAATTTGGGTGGTGAGTAGCGAATGGCGAGTAGCGGATGGCGAATCTCGTTGCATGGCGGGCATAGCGGGGAGTTCTGCGAACATGCAGAAGGCTCCCTGCGCTCGATTCTGGAAGCGGCATGCCGCGCGAACTACGCCGTGTTCGGCGTCAGCGAGCATATGCCCCGCGTGGAGCCGCGTTATCTGTATGCGACCGAACGCCAAAAAGGTTGGACCGTGCACACCTTAGAGCAGCTTTTCGAGCAGTATGCGCTTGCCGTGCGTCAACTGGCGAAGGAGTTCGAGGGTCGGCTGACCGTGCTGTGCGGCTTCGAAATCGAGGTGGTGCCGCCCGATCGGTGGGTGCAGCTCGTGGAGCGATACCGCCGCGATTACGGCTTCGACTACATCGTCGGTTCCGTGCATTTCGTGCGCGACGGGGGCATCGACAGCAGTGTAGACGACCCCGACACGCGCCGCGCCCTGCGGGAATGTGGAGGCATCGAGAACCTGGCTCTGGAGTATTATCAAGCCGTTGCGGAGATGGTGCGCGCTGTGCGCCCGGAAGTGGTGGCGCATTTCGATCTGGTGCGCCTGCTGGCGCATCGTCTGGGCGAGGCGCATCTTTGCGAGACGCCGCGCGTGTCCACCGCCGCCCTTCACGCGCTCGAAGCAGTGCGCGAGGCGGGCTCGCTGTTGGAAGTCAATACGGCGGGCATTCGCAAGGGATTGGGCACGCCCTATCCCGCCGCATGGATTGTGCAAGCAGCAGCCCAGATGGGCATCCCCTTCTGCATCAGCGACGACAGCCACCGCCCCTCCCAGGTCGGCTTTGGACTGGACGCTGCACGGGAGCATCTCCTGCAGAATGGTGTCCGTGAAGTGCATTTCCTCACGCGCGATCATGGCGCTATCGTGCGAGCCGTTGCAGCGCTGTGAGCAAAGCGGCATAGCGCTGAAAATAGTCGCGCTCCGGAACGGGCTGCTCCAGCGTGTCGGCAATAATCATGGGCACGCCTAAGTGTCGGGCAACGGTCGCCGCGATGCCGCCTGGTGCCGCGCTCAACACGCCAACGAGTGGCACACGACGCGCCTGCTCCAGCAAATGTTTCAAACGCGGCAGGCTGGGTGACTGCTCTTCATCAGGCTGCAGACTGCCCAGCGACTGCATCCCCAGCGAGCGAGTCAAGGGGCGATAGGCATCGTGCTGTGCCAGATAATATTTGCCCTGCAGATGCGAACGCAACACATCGCGCCGAACCTCCAGATGACGGAATAGCAGCTGCACCCGCCGCCACGCCGGACGCACCGCGCGCGTGGCCAGACCGTCCATTTGTGCCCAACGCATGAGCCATGTGCAGCTCTGACGGGCATACGCCAAATCGAGCCAGATATGGAGATCATGGGGCGGCGGTTGCAGATGCACTGTCAAGCGCATGATGGGTGGGCAACGGCTGCCCAACGCCCGCTCCAATATGGGCAAGTAGCTTTCCAACCCGCCTCCAACGGCAATCACGCGCCGTGCCTGTGCTGCCCGTTGCACCATGCGCACATTCAACAAGACCTCGTGCGCATCTACCCCGCGCGGCTGAAGCAGCACCGCGGGCAGCTCCAGCGCAACGAGCCAGTCGTAAATCGCGCTCAAGGTAGCAGCGTACATAGGAGTCTACTCGGCACAGCCGAGGCGTCGCCGAATCGCCTCGATTCGGGCCCGCAAATGTGGGTCGCGTGGCAATCGCTGGCTAATCTGCTGATAAGCATGCAGGATGGTCGTGTGATCGTTGCGTCCAAACACTTGCGCGATACGCGCCCATGGCTCGCCTGTGAGGTCGCGTGCGGCATACATCGCGATTTGCCGAATCGGCACTATATCTCCCCGACGGCTTCTGCCGGTCAGTTCCTGTGGATCGACGCCAAACTCGTGACAGACCACCTCCAGCACGCGCTGCACCGTGACAGGTTGTGCCTTTGCATCCACAAAGAAGGTACGCAGGACCGCGGCTGCGGTTTCGAGGCTTATTGGTTCCCGATGGAGCGAACTGTGAGCAATAAGGCGCGTGAGGGCGCCTTCTAAGGCACGCACATTCGACTGCACTTTATCCGCAATAAATTCGGCGACCTCTATTGGCAACTCGATGCCCTCGCGTTCCGCTTTCGCCAAGAGGATAGCGACGCGCAACTCGAAATCGGGAGGTGCGATGTCGGCGCACAACCCCTGTTCGAAGCGGGAGCGTAGCCGTTCCTCCAGCCCCAGCAGCTCGCGTGGCGGCTTGTCACTGGTCAATACAATCGGGCGTGAGGTGGCAAACAGGGCGTTGAAGATATGGAAAAACTCTTCCTGCGTGCGCTCGCGTCCCGCGATGAACTGCACATCATCCACCAACCACAGATGCACGCTGCGGTGCCGCTCGCGGAACTCGTCCGCTTGCCCATGCCGCACCGCCTGCACATAGCTCCGCAGAAACTCTTCCCCGCTAAGATACAGCACGCGCGCCCGTGGGAATCGGGCAAGGAAAGCCTGCCCAATCGCATGCAACAGGTGGGTCTTGCCCAGTCCGGGCAGGCTGTAAATAAACAGGGGGTTGTACCGTTTACCGGGTGCATCGACCACCGCTTGTGCGGCACCATACGCCAGCCGATTGCTCCTGCCCACGATAAAGGTCTCGAAAGTATAGCCGCGATTGAAATGAGAGGGTGGCAGCGGTGGCGCGGCAGCAATCGGCTCGATAAGTGGCACCTCTGTCTGCGTTTGCGATTCAGTAGGGGGCGTGTCCTCCTCGCCTACCAGCTCGATGCACACCGAGAACCCCAGTTGCTGAGCGAGCAGGTTCTCGATCTCGTGGCGCAGGCGATGAGCGATCCACTGGCGTCCAAACGCGCTGTCCAACCGCAGACGCACCAGGTCACCCTCGAGCTCCAACGGCTCGACAGATTCCAGATAGCGCCGGCTGCTAATGGCAATCTGTGGCAGCAACGCTTGCAACACATTGCGCCACGCCCGACGCAACTGGACCTGTGCCTCGCTCTCCCCGAAACGGAGCTGTTCCGCCGGTACCTCTTCCCTGCGACGCATCATCTCCATCGCATCCCTGCTCGCCTGCAAGCGAGTGGTGAGCAACCCGCAGCGACTCACCGCTCGCTATTCGCCACGCACCCCAATAATAACCCTCCTCCTGCTCGAATCCTGCTCTGATCAAACCCTCTGTAGGGCCTTATACACCAGATTATACCAACTGGATGGCTTTCGGGAAGCTTTTCCCTGCTTTTGCAGCGAATTTCACGCTTTTTCAACTGATTGCTCGCTATTTCCTACTTGTTGTGGAGCCAGAAGGGCATGACTACAAGATTTGGTTTTCTGCCTTGTAAGGAGGTGGCTCTCACACTATCAGCAGCTTACCGCCTGTGTGCCCGATCCTGCCAATTCAGACTATATCCCAGCGCGTTGCCCGAAAATAGATATGCCTCCATCCAACTCGTTCCCGACTCTTTCAGTAGATGTAGCGGGGTGCGTGCTATATCGGCTCAAAATGGCAGCTAAAATGGCGCAGAAACGGTGTCTGCCACACGATGCGGTAGCCGCGCAGCTGCTCCCGCCGAGAATGCACATTCAAGATCGCCTCCACCACATAATCCACATGGCTCTGGGTGTAGACACGACGCGGAATGGCGAGGCGAACCAGCTCCTTACGAGCCGGGATTTCTTGCCCCGTATCAGGGTCAAACTTGCCGAACATCACGGAGCCAATCTCCGTGGAGCGGATACCCCCCTCCCGATACAGTTCCACCACCAGTGCCTGGCCGGGATATTGCAGCGGGGGAATCTGGGGCAGCATCAGCCCCGCGTCAATATAGATTGCATGCCCACCTGGTGGCTGTACGATGGGTACGCCTTCACGCGCGATATGCTCACCCAAATAGCGTACCGACGCCAGCCGATACTCCAGATAATGCTCGTCCAGCACCTCCTGCAAGCCAATCGCCATCGCCTCCAAGTCGCGTCCTGCCAGCCCCCCATAGGTCGGGAAACCCTCCGTCAAGATCAGCAGCTCCTTCTCCTGCTGTGCCAACTGGTCGTCATTCGTGCAGAGAAAGCCGCCGATATTCGCCAATCCATCCTTCTTGGCAGACATAGTGCAACCATCGGCATAGGAGAACATCTCACGCACAATCTCGCGCACACTTTTGTGCTGATAGCCCGGCTCACGCATCTTAATCAGATAAGCGTTCTCGGCAAAGCGACAGGTATCGAGGTAAAGTGGGATATTGTGCTGCCGACAGATCTGGCTCACCGCCCGAATGTTCGCCATCGAGACGGGTTGCCCGCCCCCAGAGTTGTTCGTGACGGTGAGCATGACCAGCGGAATGCGGGTTGCACCCACCTCGCGAATGAGCCGTTCCAACGCATCCACATCCATATTGCCCTTGAAGGGATGGGGAGTTTGGGTGTCCTGCGACTCGGTGCATGGGAGATCAATTGCCTGACCACCCAGATACTCAATATTCGCGCGGGTGGTATCGAAATGGGTGTTGTTGGGGATGATGCTGCCCGGCTTGCACACCAACGAAAACAGGATGCGCTCCGCGGCACGCCCCTGATGCACAGGAATCACATGCTTGAAGCCGAAAATCTCGCGCACGACCGACTCAAAGAAATAGAAGCTGCGGCTGCCCGCATACGACTCGTCGCCATGCATCACGCCCGCCCACTGAGCGGCACTCATCGCCGCCGTCCCCGAATCGGTCAAGAGATCGATCAGCACATCATCGGAACGCACCAGAAAGAGGTTATAGTGAGCGCGTTGCAGAATCCGCTCGCGTTCCTCTGGGGTGGTCATTCGGATAGGTTCCACCACCTTGATTCGAAACGGTTCGATAATCGTGCGAAAAGGCATCGCTGGCTCCCTCGCCTCCAGGGATTATACCTGGTGACTTAGATGTAGATTCGATAGGTAGGCACTTGAAAGAGCAGCGTGATAAGCGACCAGAGAGACCCCATCGTGAAGTCGCCCAGAATAAGCCCCAGCGCGAAGGGCAGTCCGAATCGGTGCGCGCGCAGCCCACCCAGCCGCATCAAGATCACTTTCAAGCACCAGCCCAGGAAGAAGGCGAACCAGAAATAATCCACGGCGTAGCTGACCCCCAGCGCGTAGCCCGTTGGGTGGAAGGGGAAACCGGCAAAAGCGTTGCGCAATGTGCGTAAACCCAGCACCATCAGCGCGCCCCCGAACAGATAGTACCAGCGGTTCGGATTGCGGAACGGCTCCTCCACGAGCCAGGTGTTCAACCGCCCGAACGATTCACTGCCCACCCAGTTCTTGAAGCCACTACACTTCGCCTCCGCGCCATACAGATAGGTCACATGCAAGTTTGCCCAGCACACAATCACGAATGCCAGCACCGACACCCCCAGAATCAGCAGACCCATCTGCAGAGGTGAGAGCGCGTACTGCTGCCCCATGCGCAACGCCTCCAGCTGGTTGGGCATTGGGTGGCAACGATAGCCCCGATTGAACCAGTAAAGTGATTGCAGCACTGTCAGATTCTCCACGCCCAGTCCGCGTAGGGTGAACACATCGAACAGGATGCGTTGTGGATTCACGAAATAGATTTCATGGGGCGCACCCAGCTCCGCCCGCACGCGCGTGATGGTCAACGCAAGCAAGAAGTAGATGCCAAAAAAGAGGAGGGCAACCCATGCATCCATTTGCAGCAGAAACAGGTTATAAAGCACCAGCACGCCCACGCCTGCGCCCAATCCCAGCCAGCTCAGCCGATAGAGCAAGCGTTCTGGGTGTGCTGCACCCCACGCCAAATGCCACGCCTCGCGAAAGGTCGCCCGCGCGCTCCAGAGCAATAAGATGCCCAGCATCAACCATGCACCTGCCGCTTGCTCATTCAAAAAGGGGAAGCCGCGATTCTCAGCTGCATCCCAACCCATCACCGCACCGAACACTTGAAACACTTTACGGGCAAAGAAAAAGAACCAGGACGAGAACGCCAAATCTGGCGGCATGAGATAGGCAAGCCCTATGGCAAAGGGATAAGCGGAAATGCGAAACGAACCCACCGCGCTCCACGGGCGCGTCGTGAAGTATTGTCCGAGGTCATAGAGTTTAATCCACTCGATATGGGGCAGCGAGGGAAACAGCACATGCAGCCCGTTCAGCCCACTGATTGCCATCGCAGTGCTGAAGCCCATCCACATCGCCCGCGACTGCCATAACGCACCTGATGGCTCCACCATCGCCAGCGGCAACTGAATCAACGGGAAGGTCAGCCGCTCCCACTGTGTCCACTGCTTCAGCACCAGAAAGTTCAGGCATAGGCACATCATGGTGAGGGTCAGGATCAGCCCTGCCCAGAGCATAAGAGGCTTTGCCCAAACCACCAGCCAATCCAGCCGATAGGGCAGCACGCCACCATCATAGTAAGGGCGTAATACCGTTTCATCCCATATGAATAGCTCTCGCGGGATGTAGGCAAAGAACCGCTCGCGCCAGCCAGATTCGGGCGTGCCGTACCGTTGGGCATGCCCGATTGCACCAAACAGATTCTGGAGCATGTCGTGCCCCGCGAACACCGCCCCCGTCACGATAATGATATAAATCGTTAGCAACTCCACTGCCGAGAACCGCCACACTGGACGCCAGCGTGCAAGCCCCAGATTAAGCAGCGTCAACACAAAGAGGGTAAACACGGGGGTAATGAAAATGGGCAAGCTGGTGACATCGAGCGTATACCAGCGCACCTCGATGGTGGTTATCCAGAAGATATTGAGGGTCATCAACCCCAGTCCTATCAGCAGGGCACGCGGACGGAAAACAGCACGCCGCCTATGCCCCTCCTGCACCGACATAGCGCTGAGTTGCCCCTCTTGCAACTCTGTCCACCCTTTCATACCATCCTAAGTTATACCGACTATCTTCGCACAAGGGGAATTCCTCCCTTCTGGATACAAAAAAGCGTCATGTGAAAAGCATTGTGGGCGCGTGTATGGTCAGCTCGGTAGGAATTCCCACCCCTCAACACAGCATTCAGGGCTTTGCGATCGCCTACTTATTTTCCGAACGGCCTCGATAACCCTTTACAGAAAAGGGCGAGTCGGGTATATATTAAAAGGCGAGCGGGCATAGCTCAATGGCAGAGCACCAGCCTTCCAAGCTGGCGGTGCGGGTTCGATTCCCGCTGCCCGCTCCATGTTGTACCTGCTCCCCACTTCATGCTTGCCATACCTCTGCGCGCTGTGTCTTCCCTCCCCTACCGCTGCGAGGCAAGGGGATGCATAAATCCAGCCTGAAGGGTTGTGGAGTCATACACTGAACTGACTGAATGCGTAGAACTCTGGCTTGAAGCACTGCAAGCGCAAGGGGCAAGCCCCGCACGATTCAGAACTACCGCGAGTGTGTGGGTGCGTCCGTGCGTTTCCTTCATGGAAGTGGTCTTTTTTGCGTGCGCGTTTTAGGGGTGGATGTTGAACTTGGTGCGCGGTGGAGGATTTGAACCTCCGACCCCTTCCACGTCAAGGAAGTGCTCTACCACTGAGCTAACCGCGCACACGCTCCGAGACTCTTGCTTCGTCCTCTTCGAGTTATCCCAAAGAGGATTTTCGCTGGTGGGCCGTGCAGGACTCGAACCTGCGACCCGCTGATTAAGAGTCAGCTGCTCTACCAACTGAGCTAACGGCCCACGGCTTGGGGCGACCGATGGGATTCGAACCCACGACCTCCTGAGCCACAGTCAGGCGCTCTAACCGACTGAGCTACGGTCGCCATATAAGCACTTCTATTATACTCGAATCGCCCCACCTGAGTCAAGAGGTTCGGGAGGGTGTTCGACATTCGGCAAGTCGCCTATCGCGATTCACTACTCACCACTTGCTTGTTTTCAACACTCATGCCTAAACTCGCCCTTCTTAATAGCGCTCCTTTTCCGGGATGTCGCGTGCGATGAAGCTTGCAAGCACAAGGAGCATAGCGGCGGAAGCGTAAGGCAGGGCATCGCCATAGTGGAGCAGCCCGTTGCCCCAGACGGGGCCGATGATGCGGGCAAGGCTCTCCAGCGCGCCGCCTACGCCCTGAATGCGCCCTTGCTCATCTGCGCCTGCCGATTGGCTGAGCAGACTGGTGAAACTGGGCAAGGCAAGTGCTCCTCCAATCGCCGCGAAACATACGGCGACAAGGAAGAGCGTGACACTGGGGACGAACGCCGCGCCCATCAGCCCCGCGATGTTTAGCCCCAACCCCATTCGCATGGTCGCGCGTTCACCCAGCACATGCACCACGCGCCCGACCACCATCGCCTGCATCAGCACGCCAATCAGCCCCACCATCGCCAGCACATAACCATTCTCCACAGGACCGAAACCGAATCGTTTATGCGTGAACAGAGGGAAAGTGGTCTGATAGACCGAGAACGCACTCCAAAGTATCAGGTCCATCCAGAGGAGGCGTCCGAGCAGGGGGCGTCGTATCAACATGGGCAGCTCACGCCAGGGCGAGGGGCGTCGGGCAGGCGTAGTATGCACTGTTTCAGGCAACCACCACCAGCCCAGCGCGGCAGCCAGCAGCGAGATGCCTGCCGCGGTCCACGCCGGTACCTCCAGCCCGAACCGTGCCAGCCCGCCACCCAACGCGGGTCCCAAAATGAAACCCAGCCCGAACGCCGCACCTATCAGCCCGTAGTTGCGGGCGCGCTCGCGCGGCTCGCTAATGTCAGCAATATAGGCGCGTGCCGTGGTAATGTTGCCCCCTGTGAAGCCATCGACAATCCGCGACGCGAACAACCAGAACAGATTGCCCGCCAGCGCGAGCATCACAAAACTCAGGGCGGAACCCAGCAGGCTCAGAATCAGCACGGGGCGGCGACCCCAACGGTCAGACCAGTCGCCCAAAATCGGCGCGGCAATCAGTTGCGCCAGCGAGAAAGAGGCGAACAGCAGCCCAACCTGCCATTCAGATGCCTGAAACCGCTGCGCGTAAAAAGGCAGCAGCGGGATCACAATCCCAAACCCAATCAGGCTGACGCAGATCGTCAGAAAGACCGCCAGCAGCGCCCGTCTCTTTAAATGCGCCTCCGATGCGGGCGTGATGCGCAACACGCGACTCATAACGCGAAAGTGACCCTAACTCGTCAGACACGCCGAACGACCTTAGTATCGCCGCTTGCGTTTCGGCTTGTTCGAACGATGTGGCTTTTTGGGCTTCGGCTCAGTGGGCGCCGTGCCTGCTGCCACAGGCTGCTGCTGGTCGACACTGCTCGACGGTTTGGGCTGGGATGCTGGCTTCGTGCTGGTAGCGGTGGCGCGCAGCGCGCTCTCCTGACGCGCCCGCGTGCGCGCACGGAACGCCTCCCAGTCCACAATCAGTTGGCTGGCAATATAGATCGACGAATAGGTTCCCACAATCGCACCGATGGTCATCGCCACATAGAAGTGGCGCAGGTCATGCGTCACCGCACCCCAGAGCATGAGCGCGATCAGCACCAGCACGAGCGTCAAACTCGTGTTGATGGAGCGTGCCAGCGTTTGGTTCAGGCTCCGGTTAACAATTATTTCCAGCGTCTCACCCTTTGCTCGATAGCGCAGGTTCTCGCGAATGCGGTCGTAAACCACAATCGTATCGTGCACCGAGAAACCGACAAGGGTCAGCAAGGCGGTCAGAAAGAGCGAGTTGACCTCCCAACCGAGTAGATAGCCGAGCATTGCCGACGAGCCGACCACGATCAGCACATCGTGTGCCAGCGCCAGCATTGCCGCGATGCCGAACTTGAACCCGCTCCAGCCACCCTCTATGGAGAAGCGAATGGCAATATAGAGCATGATGGCAATCAGCGAGAGGAACACGGCCGTGTAGGCACGCTGCACAATCTCGGCGCGGATGCGCGGGCTGATACTGGCAAAGCTTACCTCTTTCAGCTCGCCCAGCGGCTGCAGTGCGCTCAACAGGCGCGGCTTGTCGGTATCCGATGCTTCCGCCACATGCACAATCAGCTGGCGATTCCCCTCAGCAAACTGTGCACCCACCTTCTCAAAGCCCGCCTTGCGCATCAGCGCGACGACCTCATTCAGACTCGCTCGAATCGGCTGACGCGATTCGACCACCAGTTCGCTCCCTCCAGCGAAGTCGATGCCAGGCTTCAAACCGCCCAGCCCCAGCCAGAACACCAGCCCTATCGCGATCAGTGCGCCGCTTAGCCCATAGAACAGGCGACGACGCCCCACGAAATCGAAGCGGTCGCTTACCCGCTCCAACCCTTCACCGATGGTCACCCCAATCTGCCGACGCAGCCCAAACCACTTCACATCGGGATGGACACCCAGCCCGACGAGGGTATAAAGCAGGGTGCGTGTACAGGTGATTGCCGTGAAGAAGCTAATCAACACACCGAGAGCTAATGTGGTTGCAAAGCCTTGCACAGGACCTGTGCCATAGTTATATAGAATAAGGCAGGTGATAATGGTGCTGAGGTTCGAGTCGAAAATCGCGGGGAAGGCACGCTTGAAACCCGCATCGATCGCCGCCAGCAAGGTCTTGCCAAGTCGCAACTCCTCCTTCACTCGCTCAAAAATCAAAATGTTAGCGTCCACCGCCATGCCGATAGACAGAATGAAGCCCGCGATGGCAGGGAGAGAGAAGGTAACGCCCACCGATTTAAACGCGGTAATAGAGAACACGATATAAAGCCCCAGGGCGATCACCGCCAGCACACCGGGCAGCAGATAGTAGATCATCATAAACGCTGCGACCAGAATCGTGCCGATGACGCCCGCTTGAATGATGCGCTCCCACGCACGCGCACCCAGAATCGGCTCGATACGGTTCACCGTTTCCACTCGCAGGCTCACAGGCAGCGCACCTGCACGCAGTAGGTCGCGCAGGCGTGTGGCTTCCTTCAGAGTGAAATTACCCCGAATCACTGGCTCGCGCAAGTTCGCAGATTCTACGACAGGGGCGGAGATGATGCGATCATCCAGCACGATCGCGATATGCTCCTTCAGATAGAGCGAGGTGGCGCGAGCAAACTTCTCGGCGGCTTCGGGCTTCAGCAAGAGCGCGACTTCAGGGTTAAAGGTCTGGCTGACCACCTCAGCGCCACGAAGGTCATCGCCGGTGATAATGAGAGGCGAGTTCTGGATAATCTGTAGGTATTCCGGCGTGCCCTCTTTGATTAGCTTGCCAGGCTCCTTCGGGTCGCCCATGTCGCGGAAGCGTACAATCTCCTCACCACGCTCATCTTTTTCGATCACGATCTCATAGCGGGCATTCGGGTTCTTCTCCGATTTGACATCCTTAAGATAGCGAAACTCCAACCGAGCAGTGACGGAAAGCAGCTCACGCGCCTCCTGTTCATTCGTGTAGCCCGGTAGCTCAATCACAATTTCGCGGTCGCCCCGCTTGAACACGCCCGGCTCCACTACGCCCAGGCTGTCGATGCGCTTCTGTAAGATATCGGCGACAAGGTTTAGCCGACTGGGATCCCATCGCTGCTGCTCCTCGGGTGGGAGCTTCTCCACTTCGGCGCGAAGTGTCATGCGGATACCGCCCTTCACATCGAGTCCCTGACGAGTGGGGAGCTTATATAAGCCCCAGACAGCCAAGGCTGCCAGCACGATAATCATGCCCAGATACACAAAGTGCTTTTGCATGTGCTACTTTTCCTCCTTATCCACCAAAGGGGTATTATACCCCCTGAATCTCGGGTAGTTCGCGGTAGGTAGTCAGGCGGATCCCTTCTTGTTGCAGCAACGATTGGAAGGCTGGCTCCAGCAGGATGCGCAGTTCGTCCACACGATAACGCCAGCTGCTGGTGATGGCATGCCCTTCGGGGTCATCCTCGCCCAAATGCACGATGAGCTCGGTGACTCCCGGCTTCAGGTTGCGGATAAATTGATGCAGTCGCTGGCGGTGTGGCTCGAACGCTTCGTCCGGTGCATACTGCGGATTCAGGTAATCGATGGTGGGGATGCGCGCTTGTTGGAGTCGCTTATAGATAGGCAGATAGTCCAGCCCGCGTGTCTTCGCCATCAGCAGGATTTCGGGCGTGGGGCTGAATACCATAGGTGTGATTTTGTATTCCATCGCCACCTTCAAGAAGACCTCAAAAAAGCGCGGATCAGCATAGAGCGTGCCCATATGCGAGTCGAGGTGTGTAGGGCGAATGCCGAAATGCAGCGCGCGTTCGATCTGGGCACGAATCTCTGATTCTACCTCTGACGGGCTGGCATGGCGCACGACCTCCTCCACCGAACGCCACAGAAAACCATCTTTATCGACCAGCCCTTTTACCTTGTCGGGATGCGCGACGGGACGCCACCGATAGAATTGCCATTCACTGGTGAGGGTCAGGTGGAGCCCTGCATCGATCTTTGGATTCTTGCGCACCCATTCGGCTGCTTCGGGGAACCATGGGCAGGGCACCATCATGCTGGTGCTGCTAACGACACCTGCTTCTAACGCGCGGATGGTGCCCCGATTCTTGGCGTGGCACATGCCCAGATCGTCCGCGTGAATGATGAGATAGCGCTCCTTCACGCGCGGTGTGAAAGTCGCCTGGCTCTCTTGGAGCAAGTGTGCTCGGCTCATAGCAAACCCGTGATTCGACGGTGCAGGAGGCTGTCCTTGCAGGAAATACACCCCACGATGGGGGTTAGACATGGAACCGAATCTGCACCACATCGCCATCGCGCAGCCCATGCTCGCGTCCGACCAGATGCACTTTGCCGGCGCGATGGGCAGCGTGCCAGCCGCCTGCCGCAATCACTTCATCGGCATGGCACACCTCCGCTCGAATGAAGCCTTTTGCCATATCGGTATGGATGGTTGCCGCCGCTTCCAAGGCGGTGGCACCGCGACGCACCAGCCATGCCCGCACATCGCCACCAAGTAGTGTGTAGAACCGCTGCACGCCCAATTGCTCGTACACCGTATGAAGCAGGGTGTTCAAGCGGGCTTCGCTCAGCCCCATCATCTCCAGGAAAGGCGCACGCTCTTCCTCAGGCAGCTGCTGCAAGTCGCGCTCGAAGGGGGCGCAGAGGGCGACGAGCGGGATACCCCATTGCTGGCAGAGTTGTTGCAGGGGTTGCCATTCGGGCAGGGTGGCCTCGTTGCCCAGCACACGCTCGGCAAGATTGGCGACCGCGACCAGAGGCTTGCGCGTCAGAAAGCCGAATCCGCGCAGACGGGCTTCCAGCTCGTGTCCCAGCTCCAACGCATGCAGGCTCTCACCCCGATTGAGCTTGACACGCAGCTCACCCAGAGCTTGTGCCTCGGCACGATCGCCTGCGCTCTCCTTATGCGATTGGAAGAGTCGCTCCAATCGCTCCAGCCGATTCTCGATGGCTTGTAGGTCGCTCAGCACGAACTCGTCCAGCCAGCGGCGCAGGTCGCGTGCAGGGTCGATTGGGGCGTGATAAGGCGCATAGGGGCTGTCGAACAGGCGCAGCACGATGACAAGCGCATCCATCGGACGCGCCGCCGCCATTGCCGCGCGCATCGTGTCGGGCTTGTCGGGCAGCGCGTCGGGCAGATCGTCGTGCCACTCTAATGCGGCATAGGACACCTTTTTGGCATGTTCCAACGCAGCGAGCTGCTCCAAGCGTGGGTCAGGCAGCGGAACCGTCGCGACGCCCTCACGCGCATGACCCTGCGAGAGCGCATCAAACAGCGTTGTGCGCCCGCTTAACCAGAAACCGATAAGCCCGATTTTCATGGCGCATGTCCCGAGGAGCCGAGGGAGCGGAACTCGATGCGCAGCGGTGTCGCCGGCTCCCGTGAAGGCAACCACCAAAACCAGTAAATCAGCCCGCCCAGCGCGAGCAAAAGCAGCACAATCCGCACACCTCGCCCGAAACGCCTGCCCCTCCG
Organism: bacterium HR15; assembly: GCA_002898555.1. GTDB lineage: Bacteria > Armatimonadota > Fimbriimonadia > Fimbriimonadales > GBS-DC > HRBIN15. Next base: position 16,791 of record BEHR01000011.1, on the reverse strand, counting down.
CCGATGTACACCCATCACACTTCAAGGATACCTTGCCAAAGGAACTTCCGCGCGGTTCTCGCGTCCAATAGCAACAGAGTCATCGATGGCAGCGTGAACGCATGAGGGAAGCGCAGGAATCGAACGCTTTTGACCGAAGATGGGGTATAGTTATAGATGGAGGCGACAGGAATGAAAAGCGTTTGGCGTTATGGGCTTGTGGCGATAGGCGCGACGGCACTGCTGCTGGGCTTGACCGCTCAGGGCAAGCAGCGAGCCGAGACTGCGCTGCTGGGTATCCGTCTGTTTAGCCCTGCCACCCGTGTGCTGGAGAAGTTCGGCAACCCACGCGAGATTAATTATGTGCAGGTGACGGTGCAGCGTTTCGGGCAGCGTGGCGGCGCGCAGGGACAGCAAGGCGGTGAAGGCGGTCTGCCTGGTCCTGGCGGACCACCAGGTTTTGGCGCACCACCGGGTGGACAGCCCACCGGTGCAGGCACATCCACCGAGCAGCGCATCGAGATGGAAACCGTCTATATCTATCGGGGCAAGAGCGGTTCCACCTACTCCTTCGTGCTGAATAAGGACGGGCGTGTGGTGCAAATCAGCGCGCATGGCTACAAACCTGACCCGAATGTGCGCACCTCGCGCGGTATTACGCTGGGCGACCCCTACAGCAAGGTAGTCAGGGCATACGGCTATCCGCAAGAGCACCAGTACTACGGGGATGTGATCCTGGCACGCTATAATAAGCTGGGCGTCGCCTTCCAGATCGATACCAAGACCAACAAGGTGATGGCGATCATTGTCGCTGCTGGGCTGCCGAATTTGGGACCAGGTTTTGTCGGTCTCGGTGGTGGTCAGCAGCCGGGCGGAATGCCGGGTGGTCCCTCTGCTGGCATCGGAGGTGGACCGACGGGTGGGCCACCTCCAGCAGCTGGAGGTGGCGTGGGCGGTAAGGGCGGCATGAGTGGCGCACCCGCCATCTAACCAAAGCGAGGCGACCCTGTGTGACGCGCAACCTGCGTGAGGAAATCCGTGAGCGCATCGATCTGGTGGAACTGGTTTCGGGCTATGTGCGACTGGAACGAGCGGGCAGCAACTTCAAAGGGCTATGTCCTTTCCACACGGAGCGCACCCCCTCGTTCTATGTCAGCCCGAGCCTGAACCGTTTCCACTGCTTTGGCTGCGGCGCCTCGGGCGACGCCTTTGCGTTCCTGATGCGTATCGAAGGGATTTCCTTTCGCGATGCGTTGCACCGCCTGGCGGAGCGTGCGGGCGTCGAATTGCGAGAACCATCGCCCGATCAAGAAGGGCAGGATGAACGCGATCGATGGCGTCGCGCCGTGTTCGCTGCCCACTTCTATTACCGCCAGTGCCTACAACGCGCTGCGCGAGCGCGTCAGTACCTGCAACAGCGCGGGCTAACCCCCGAAATCATCGAACGGTTCCAGTTGGGTTATGCGCCGGATGGTTGGGACTACCTGCTGCGGTTCCTGCAAAAGCATCGCATCACGACGGAAGACGCGCTGAACGCGGGGCTGATTCGGCAGGGCGAACATGGATACTACGACTACTTGCGTGACCGCATCGTGTTCCCCATCCACGACCCATCAGGGCGAGTGATTGCATTTGGGGGGCGCACTTTGGGCAACGAAGAACCCAAATATCTCAATACACCCGAGACACCCCTGTTCGAAAAGCGCAGCACCCTCTACGGCTGGCATCTGGCACGCAGCGCCATCGTGCGACAACAGAGCGCCATCGTGGTGGAAGGCTATATGGACCTGATTAGGTTGCACCAGTTCGGCTTTGAGCATGCGGTGGCGACGCTGGGCACTGCGTTCACGGAACAGCACGCGGCACGACTGCGCCGAATCGTGGAGCGCGTCTATTTGCTGTACGACGCGGATAATGCCGGTGTTCGTGCCGCGCTGCGTGCCGCCGAGGTGTTGGGTGCAGCGGGCATCCCCGCGCTGATTGTGGAGCTGCCCGCAGGCGAGGATCCCGATAGCCTGCTGCAAAAAATGGGCGTGGAAGCCTTGGAGCAGGCACTGGACACGGCACGCCCCGCTGCCTTCTTTGGACTGGAGCAGATGATACGAGAACATCTGATGCAGGCGGGTGTCGATCGCGTGGAATCGCTGGACCTGCCTGCTCGCACGCGCCTGTTGCACGACGCGCTGCGATTTGTCGCCCAGCTGCGCAGTCCCGTAGAGCAGACCGCTTGTCTGGAGCGATTAGCCCCACTCAGCCCTGCTTACCTGACCAGCCCCCAAGCGGCGATGGAGGCGTTGCTGCGTGATGTGCGTCGTCTTCAGCGCGAGGGTAGCCGCCCTCTTGGAGCACGCGCCTCCCGACAAACCGAAACCCATCGCCCAAACGAAGCCACCACAGAGCAGGATGTCCCCCCTGCCTCTTTCTCGGTGCAGCTACCCCGCGCCGTGGTGGATGCCGAGCGCACTATCCTGCGAGCAGTCTTGTCTCCTGAAACGGCAGCGCTTGCGATGGAACAGCTGCCCCATATCGAATGGAGCCTGCCGGAACATAGAGCCCTGGCACACACGATTCAGCAGCTGCCACAGCCCCCCTATCGATATGCGGAACGCGACCTGTTGAACGCTCTTTCGGACGAAACCCAGCAGGCATTACTTACCAGCCTGATGCTGCAGACGGAACCACCCCTCTCACTCACAGTGGTAGCGGAGTGTTTAGCGTATCTCCATAAACGCAAAGAACGCGCCCGCCGTCTGCAAATCTTGAACGAACTCACGCGCGGCGACCAGCCCCCTGATCCTCAAAAGTGGCAGGAATATTGGCGCCTGCGTGTCGAATCTTAAAGGGCGAGTAATGAATGGCGAGTGGATAGATTCGACACTCACTACTCGCTACCTATTATGCACCCTTTCTGAGGAGGTTGAAACGACTAATGGACGAACTGTTTGGTTCTGAAGAGATGCGCTCGCTTGTGGAAAAAGGGCAGCTGCGAGGCTACATAACGATCGAGGAGCTGTTGCAGAGCCTGCCGGAGGAACTGGAACCAGAAGCGATTGAGAACGCACTAAGCTTTCTCGAATCGCAGGGCATCCAAGTGCTGCCGGACAGTGAAGTGGCCGATCTGGAGCTGCGCAAACTGGCAGAGGAAGCCGACCGGGAGATTGAGGCGATAGAGAGCGAGGTCATCGATGACGCGGTTCGCTGGTGGATTCAGCAGGCGTCGCGCATTCCGCGCCTGACCCCTGAACAGGAGCAGGAGCTGGCCTTGCGTGTGCGAGCAGGCGATGAGTCGGCACGGGAGCGGCTGATCCAGGCAAATCTGCGCCTTGTGATAGCGATCGCTCGCCACTACACTGGGCGTGGACTCCCTCTGGCGGACCTGATTCAAGAGGGCAATCTGGGTTTGATCAAAGCAGCGTCCACATTTCGCCCGGAGAAAGGCACCCGGTTCTCCACCTATGCCTCGTGGTGGATCCGTCATCAGATTGGGCGCGCGCTGCAGGAGCAGGCTGCTGTGTTGCGCCTCCCTGTCCATCTGATGAAATCGCTGCGCCGCGTACGCCAGACCGCCGCCATCCTGCAGCAGGAGTTGGGGCGCAAACCGACCCTCCATGAGATTGCTCGGCACACCGGGATGTCTGTGGAGCAGGTCAGCAATCTGCTGAATGCGGTGGCGCGTCCCCTCTCGCTTGAGACCCCCGTCGGGGAAAGCGAGGAGACCACGATGCTTGACCTGCTAATGGAGGAACCGCCCGAAGAACTAATGGAGGAAATCGATCTGGAGCGTTTGCTCACCGTGCTGAATGACAAGGAGCGTGAGGTTATCCGCCTGCGCTATGGATTGGGCGATACCCCCCAGCTCACTTTAGAAGAGATTGGGCAGCACATGCGCCTCAGTCGCGAGCGCGTGCGCCAGTTGGAAGCGCGCGCCATCGAGAAACTGCGCAAAGCCATCGGAAGCTGACATGCCGTCGGGCCAAGTGCATGATTGGGTCACGGTCAGCACCGCTCTTGGGGCAATACCGCTTACCGCGATGTATTTGCCGCCGGAGACGCGCCCGCTCGCCTGGCTCGCCATCGCCAGCTATACCTTCTCCGGCATCTGGCTCTCCAGTGACCTCGATACCCGCTCCAGTGCCTATTACCGCTGGGGACCCTTGCGCATCCTCTGGTATCCCTATCAGAAGTTAGTGCCCCACCGCAGCTGGATTTCTCATGGGCTGGGCATCGGACCGCTGCTGCGCGTCGCCTATTTAATCAGCGTGCTTGCCTTGCTGATCTGGCTGTTCGGCTGGCTGCTAACACGCATTGGCATTGCGCTACAGGTCGATGCCCGGAGCTGGCTTCTGCACGCCACCGACTGGGTGCTAACCTATCAGCGCGAGGTGCTGGCGCTGGTGATTGGGCTGGTGGCAGGTGGTGCGGTGCATTCCCTGATGGATTTCATCCATACGCGCCTCAAGAAAGCCCTCTAAAAGGAGCAAAACGATGGAGCCGACAGTCTACACCACGATTCGCGAGCTGCCTGCGTCGGAACGCCCGCGCGAGAAACTTGCTGCCTGGGGTGCAGCGAGCCTGCGCGACCATGAGTTGCTTGCTATCTTACTACGCACGGGCACACGCCAGCGTTCCGCCCTGCAACTGGCGCAGGAGTTGTTGCAGCGATTCAATGGGCTGCGTGGCGTGCTGAATGCCACCGTGCATGAGCTGGCAAGCATTAAAGGCATGGGGCTGGCAAAAGCGACCCAGATCGCCGCCGCGATGGAACTGGGGCGGCGCGTCGCTATCAGCACCTTCCAGGAACGCCCCCAAATTCGCTCGCCCGAAGATGTGTATAACTTGCTCTATGCGAACCTCCTCTTTGAGAAGCGCGAGCATTTTATCGCGGTGCTGTTGGATATCAAAAATCGCGTATTGCGAACGGAGACAATCTCCATCGGCACACTGGACAGCAGTCTGGTACACCCGCGTGAGGTGTATCGCGTCGCCATTCGGGAAGGCGCGGCATGCTGGATTGCCGCCCACAATCACCCCAGTGGTGATCCTGCCCCCAGCCCCGAAGACATCGCCATTACGCACCGATTGCGCGAGGCAGGTGCGCTGCTGGGCATCGAACTCATCGACCACATCATCATTGGCGACGGAAGATATACCAGTTTTCGTGAACGCGGACTCCTTTGAAGCCCAATCTGTGCTATAATAGAGGCAAGGGAAAGGAGCCATGGGAAGGAAAGCGAGTTGGATAGGGGTTCTGGCATTCACGCTTGCGCTTGCAGGCGCGCAAACGCCGCGCATCGAGTTTCTGACCGAACAGGAACTGAACGACACAATAGGCACCGCCCATAATGTGGGCATCGTCGGGCGCGATTCGACCAATCAGCGCGTGATGAAGATCATTCGCGGCATAATCAACCCCGATGGCGATCTGGACCATTTCCAGTTCCGTGTATTGCAATCGGGTACTTACACCTTCCGCGTGGACACCCCCTTCGACTCGGTGCTCGCGCTTTATAACAGCAGTGGCGGATTAATCGCTGAAAATGACGATGATGTGCCTGGGGACAACACGCGAGGCAATCGCGACACTTCGTTCACCAATGCCGACTCTGGCATCACCATCAACCTTTCCGCGGGCACTTATTATGTGCAGGTACGCTCCATCGCAGCATCGGGCGAACTGGCGCGTTTTCGCTACACGCTGCGCATGTTCGATGGCAGCACTGCGCCCGACTATGACCCTTACGAAGTCAGCGGCACCAACAACACCGCAGCCACGGCGACCGATGTCGGCAACCTGGCAGATGACTTTACCCTCATCGCCAACGCCTTCCTGACTTATCGACAAAGCGATATCGATTACTACCGAATCGAGATTGGTGCGGGGAACTTGACCGTGCGCACCTTTGGGGCGACCGATACCGTGCTGACCATCTACGATTCCAGCCTCAATCCACTTGCCACCAACGACGACGACCCTCACGACCCGTTTAATCCTTTCACTTCGCGCATTGCCCTTTCCAATCTGCCCGCAGGGATCTACTACCTGCGTGTAGAAGGCTACAATTACCCAGGTGGTCCCGCGGGAGGCTGGTATGATATTTTGCTAACCGACTATACCCCCCTGCGTCGATTTGTGTCTGGGCGCGTCAACTTCAATCGGCAATCGTTGCAAACCGTGCCGCTCACTTTTGAGATTCGTGAGCCGAGCGACAATCGGGTGCGGCAGCAGCGCGTGATTTATCCCGACGCCAGCGGCAATTTCACTTTCTACACCTATCTGATGTCGGGCACTTATCACATCGCCTGTCGTGCTCCCACCAGCCTCTGGCGCGTCATACGCAATGTGTCGCTCAATGCCGATGTATCGGGATTGGTGTTCGATTTGGTGAACGGCGATATTAATGGAGACAATATCATCGACGACGCCGACCTATTGCAGGTGCTGTTCGCTTTCGGGCAGTCGGGACCGGGGTTGCCTGAAGATTTGAATGGCGATGGCGTTGTCGATGATGCGGATCTGCTCACCGTGCTGTTCAACTTCGGCATGGTGGGCGATAGCTAATCGATGCGAGCCATAGCCCTCCAGTTCGGCGCGGGCAAGATTGGGCGTGGGCTTTTTGCCCAACTCTTTACCCGTGCCGGGCTGGAGGTTGTGTTCGTAGAAGCTCGCCCGGGGCTGGTTTGTAGTCTGCAGCAACACCGCGCCTGCTGGATTGAGTGGGTGGATGGTGGACGCGAGATAATTGCCCCTGTGCGCGCTCTGCACACCGATGAGCAAGCGGCAGTGGCGGAGGCATGTGTGCAGGCAGTCATCGCGGCGACCGCTGTGGGGGTGAATGCTCTGCCCTCGGTTGCGCCCCTGCTCGCGGAAGGATTGCGCCAACGCGCCGACCAGCACAAACTCCCCTTCAACATTCTGCTGGGCGAGAACGACCTGCATGCCGACCAGGTGCTCCGGGAGGCATTGCTTTCTGCCCAGTCAGACGGATCTGAGATGGCAGCGCTGTTGGGGGCAGTGGGGCTGGTGCGTTGCGTGGTGGGACGGCAGGTGGTGGCGGAGTTGCCCGGCGACCCACCTGGCGTGCGTGCCGACCGCTATGACCGCCTGCTTATCGACGCAGACGCCGTTCGTGGCGAACTGCCGCCTATCGATGGGCTTCTGCCTGTGCGCCCCTTCGAAATCTACTTCCTGCGCAAGCTCTATGTGCATAACGGGCTGCACGCGCTCGTAGCTTATCTGGGCGCACAGAAGGGCTATACCACTATTCAGCAGGCACTTCATGACCCAGCAATTCGCGCTCTGTTTGAACGCGCTGCCATCGCGCTTGAGCGCGCCCTGCTGAAAGCCTTCCCCTTCGATGCCGAAGAGCATCATCAGGCGGTTGCGGAAATCGTCGCGCGGATTCAGCATCCCGCACTGGATGACCCCGTCTCGCGCGTGGCACGGGAGCCGTTGCGCAAACTGCGTCCAGAAGACCGGCTGGTAGGTGCATATCGTTTGCTTCAAGCGCAGGGCGAGGACAGCGAGCCGTTCCGCCAAGCCATCCTTGCTGCTCTCCATTATCACGACCCGAACGACCCCGAATCGGTGCAACTGCGTGCTTGGATACAACAGCACGGTATCGAGTGGGTACTCAGGGAGTGGTGCCAGATTAGCTTTGCTTGAGAAACCGCCGTGTAGTAATCAGGGCGGGTATGGCTCTGCCCCGTATCTCGACGGCGCAGGGTGTATTGGGCTTTGCGTATTCACTCGGCAGGTACGCCATCCCGATGCCTCGCTCCAAAGTAGGCGAATAGACTCCACTGGTCAGATGTCCGACCACTTGCCCCTCAATCAGCACGGGATAGCCTTCACGCGGCACACCCCGCTCCTGCAACACAATCCCCATCAACTTGCGCGTGGGGCCCTCCGCTTTGATGCGTTGAATAATTTCTGCTCCGATGTAGTCGGTACGGTCGCTTACGAGCCAGTTCAACCCTGCTTCGATGGGGTTCGTCTCATCGGTCAACTCATGCCCATACAGGTGCAACCCTGCCTCCACGCGCAACACATCGCGCGCACCCAGTCCACACGGTGTCGCGCCCGCCTCAAGCAGCCGATTCCAGAGCGTTTCGCCTGCCTCCGCAGGCACGATTAGCTCAAAACCGTCCTCGCCCGTATAGCCGGTGCGTCCCGCAAATACGGGGATACCCTGCCATTCGAATGCCAACGCACCGAAACGCGGCACATCGGCAAGGTCTGGCGTCAGCAACGCGATGAGGTGTGCCGTCGCTTGCGGTCCCTGCACCGCGAGCATCACGGTCTGTTCGGTCTGGTCGTCGATAGCGGGCGGTGGGCTGAAGCGAGTTTGCCAGCGATGGAACCATGCGAGATCTTTGTCATGGTTGGCGGCGTTGAACACCATAAGCCAGTGGTCCGGGGCGATTCGATAGAGGATGATGTCGTCCACCACACCGCCCCGCTCGTTGGTTAGCACGGTATAGAGTGCTTGATGGTCTCCCACCTTATGCAGGTCGCTGGGCACAAGCCAGCTAAGCAAGGAGAGAGCGGTCTCGCCACGGAAGTGGGCGCGTCCCATGTGGCTCACATCGAAGACGCCCCAGCGCGTGCGCACAGCACGCGCCTCCGCCAGAATGCTCTCATACTGAATGGGCATCTCCCAGCCAGCGAACTCCACCATGCGGGCGCCTAAACGCCGATGCGCTTCATAAAGGGCTGTGCGTTTCATTTCCTTATGCCTTTCGGCACGCCAGCACCATTTCCTGCGTGCCTGCATGCGCAGAACTGCGTCCCGCCTCCGTTTGGTGATGCAGCAGGAAGGGATGGCGCGTCGTCGAATTGAGTTGCGGAGGAGGTTGTAAGCGATGTTGCTATACGAGATTGTGGAGCGATCGGCGCAGCGATTTCCACAGAAGCCCGCGCTCATCTTTCGGGATCAAGCCATCCCTTATGCCCAATTGTGGGGGTTGGTGCAGGCATGCGCCCGGGGACTGCGCGATGAGCTGGGCATTCAAGCAGGCGACCGGGTGGGGCTGATGCTACCCAACTTACCACAATTTGTGATTGCCTACCACGCCTTGGGGCACCTGGGCGCGATTGCTGTACCAGTCAATCCGCTATTAAAAGCGCCCGAAATCGCCTATATCTGGCGCGACGCAGGCATCAAAGCCGCCATCACCTTTCCGATGGTGCTGGAAACGGTGCTGACCGCGCGCCCCGAAATCCCCAGCCTGCAGGCGGTGCTGCTGGTAGGTGCGCAGGGCGAGCTGCCTGAAGGGGTACAACCGTTTGATGCGGTTTTGCGCCCTTCGGGGGACCCCCTTCCTCGCGCGCCCGTCAGCGAGCATGACCCGGTGGTCTTTATCTACACTTCCGGCACGACGGGCTTCCCCAAAGGCGTGATGCTTAGCAGCGACAACATCCTGTTCGATATCGAGGCGTGCCAGCAGATGCTGGAGCTGGAACCCGACGAGCGGTTCCTTGCTGTGCTGCCTTTGTTCCATTCGTTCGGGCAGACCGTTTGCATGAACTTTCCGCTGTGGCTGGGCGCGACCACCATCTTACTGGAGCGATTCATGCCTCAAAGCACGATGGAAGCCATCGAGAAGCATCGCGTCACGCTCTTTCCCGCTGTACCGGCGATGTATGCTGCTATTTTGCAGGCGGCTGGTGAGCGCGAGTATGACCTGAGTTCGCTCAAATATTGCGTGTCGGGTGGTGCCCCGATGCCAGAACCGGTGCAACGCGCCTTTGAAGCCAAGTACGGCTGCGCCATCTTGGAAGGCGACGGTCCAACCGAATGCTCGCCCGTCACCAGTGTGAACCCACCTCCGCATAAGGGCAAGCGCAAAGTCGGCTCGGTCGGCATCCCACTTCCCGGCGTGGAGATCAAAATCTTCGACGAGAACGACCGCGAGCTGCCTCCTGGCGAGATTGGCGAGATTGTGGTGCGCGGGCGCAATGTGATGCTCGGCTACTACAACAATCCCGAAGCGACCGCGGAGGCGATGCGCAACGGCTGGTTCCACACAGGCGATATGGGCAAGTTCGACGAAGAAGGCTACCTCTATATTGTAGACCGCAAGAAGGACATGATTATCGTCGGGGGCATCAATGTCTACCCCAGTGAGGTGGAAAATGTGCTGCTGCAGCATCCGGCGGTGCTGGACTGCGCGGTGATTGGCAAGCCCGACCCGGAGCGTGGCGAAGTGCCCGTCGCGGTGATTGTACCAAAACCCGACGCCGAGCCTGACCCGCGCGAGATATTGCGCTTCCTGCGCGAACGCCTGGCAAACTTCAAGGTGCCCCGCGAGGTCATTTTCCGACAAGAACTGCCCCGCTCCGGCACAGGCAAGGTGCTCAAACGCCTGCTGAAAAAAGAGCTGGAAATGGATTCATCTTGACCAACATCAGGATTCGCCCTGCTTACAGTGGAGAACCTGGAGGAGGGGGTTAGGAATAAAGGCATTCGCCCCCTCCAGAACTATTAGCAGCTGTTGCCAAAGTTGAACAGCACGATCAGCAGATCGGCGTCATCCACCACGCGATCATAGTTCAGGTCCTCATCACGCGCGCCTGTCGCCCCAAAAGCGAACAGCACGCGCAACAGGTCAGCGTCGTCTACCACGCAGCTAAAGTCCACATCGCCCGGAATACGCACCCGCACCGTGCCAACCATTCCGATGGACTCGTGCGGGATGCAATAGTATTCATAGGTTCCGGGCTGATTGAAGGTATAGGTAAAGGTGCGCTGTACCGAGCTGACTTCCGCATCCCACAAGTTGTCATAGGAGGTGGTCGTGTGATAGCCACTACGCCAGACCCAGCGCACGCTGTCTCCCACATTAATCACCGTTTCGTTTGTACCTGAGTAGGTGTCTCGGAAGATGAGCTGAAAGCTTGGACCCGTTTCGACATCGCGCGTGGTCGCCAGAGCGACACCTATCGCCAGCACACTGATCACCAGAATCGCCCAATTGCGCATCGTTTCTGCCTCCTTTCGGCAACCTGCTACTTCCCTTTGTCAGAGGAATAGTCACCTGAGAGATGAGCAGGCTGCCTGTTTAGTAGTACGAATTGCGCGCGGGGCAGGTTCCGTCTCGGGCCCCGCTCCAGAAAAAGCGAACAATTGCCGATATTTATATGGGGATAGTGAACATGCAGGTCAAAACCTATCTGGCACCGACGAAGTTGGAAGCCCTGCTGAAAGTACGCGAGGAATTGGGACCCGGCGCGGTGATTCTGAGCGAGCGCATAGTACGCACAGGCGGCCTATTTCGTCGCAAAGCGATGGTCGAGATTGTGGCAGGGTTGGAAGAAGCTACTGAGACGGCATTGCCGGCGCCAGACAGAGGCAACCAGCGACAGGATGTGGGTGCACCGCGCGGTGGAGTGGAACCCAAAGGGGTGGAGCAATACGACCCTGTGCAGGGGCGTATCCGCCAATTAGAGCGCGAGATGCAGGAGATGCGCATGTTGGTACAAGCGATGTATGCCCGCATGACAGGCGAGGAAGCGCCTGCCTTGCCAACCGCTGTCGCCAACATTCTCGATGAACATCCCCTGTTGCGTCCCCTGTTGAAGGCAGGTGTGGAGCCGGAGATTGCTCGTCAGCTGTTGCGTCGCGTGCCGCGTCTGCCTCACAACGCCGCCATAGACGCTTTGCAACGCACCCTTATCGCCCATATCCCTGTGGGAGGTGCGCTTCCACGCGAGAGCCGAACGCGCCAAGTGGTCGCCTTAGTGGGACCTACAGGCGTGGGCAAAACGACCACCATCGCTAAACTCGCTGCCATTCACGCGCTGGACTACAATCGCGAAGTGGTGTTGCTCTCGCTGGACACCTATCGCATCGGCGCCATCGAGCAGTTGCGGACCTATGCGGGGATTATGAACCTACCGCTGCATGTGGCAACCACTGCGGAAGAGGCACAGGAAGGACTGGCACAGCATCGCGCCTGCGACCTGGTGCTCATCGACACGGTTGGTCGCAGCCAGCGCGACAAGGCGCATCTGCATGAGCTCTATGCTGCGCTCGCGCCCTTGAACGCACAGGTCTATTTGGTGCTGAGTGCGACCGCCGATGCCGCCGTGCTGGAAGAATCGCTCCAACAGTTCCGCCTCTTTGATCCGGAAGCGCTCATCCTGACGAAAGTGGACGAGGCGGTGCGCTTCGGCGGCTGCATTAATCTGTGCGTGCGTTATCCGTTACCTATCGCCTATTTCACCACAGGTCAGCGTGTGCCCGAAGATATCCGGGTGGCAGACGCGCGCTGGCTGGCAAGCAAGCTTATCGAAGGGGTAGCAGCATGCCATGAGGCGCACCCCCTTGCATCGACGACGGAGTGAATCGGGTATAATAAAGGGCGCGAGCGGGAGTAGCTCAGGGGTAGAGCATCGGCCTCCCATGCCGAGGGTCGCGGGTTCGAATCCCGTCTCCCGCTCCATTTATTGGGTGCGCTTGACCATCCACCTCCCGGCGCATGCCCCTACCAGCATGCAGGAAGGTGCCAGCATGAGATAAGCACGGATCAATGGGGGCATCACCACATCCCAAGCCCGATAGCGCCAGACACCCGCATAGATCAGCAATAGGATGTATGCCAGCGGCGGCACAACCAGGCCGCCCCCCAACGCGCTTAGGAGGATGACCCAGCGACACGACAAACGCGCCTGAAATCCGCTCAGCACGAGTAATAACACCACCCCCCAGATTAGCCATGCCAGTGCAGGCACCGCGTTAAATACGCCTACTGCATACCAGCGCTGCAGGTCATGCAGGTTAGCGGGATAACCCTGCAACCCCCAAAATGCAACGAGCCACAGCGGATGTACGCCCCAGAATAGGAGGGCAAGCAGCCCCGCACGCCCCAGTACCCATATGATTGCCATCAGCCATATCCAACCGCGTCTCATGCATTCAACCGCCTGCGGAAATCGTCGATCGTGCGTCGTAAGCCCTCCTCCAGAGGCACCTGCGGCTCCCAATCCAGCAAGCTTTTTGCCCGCGTGATGTCGGGGCGACGCCGGTGGGGATCGTCAGGGGTCAAAAATTCGCGGAATACAATCGGACTGGTGCTGCCCGATAGCTGCTGGATGAGTTGTGCGAACTCCAGAATCGTGCGCTCATCGGGATTGCCCAGATTCACGGGCAAGTGATAATCGGTATGTGCCATGCGCCAGAGACCCTCGATCAGGTCTGACACATAGCAGAAACTGCGCGTTTGGCGTCCGTCGCCATAAACGGTGATGGGTTCACCCGTTAATGCCTGCCGAATGAAGTTGGGCACCACGCGCCCGTCGTCCAGTCGCATGCGCTCGCCGTAGGTGTTGAACACGCGCACGATGCGGGTATCTGCGCCTTTATAGCGGTGATACGCCATCACCAGCGACTCCGCATATCGCTTGGATTCGTCATACACGCCCCGCACCCCAATAGGGTTCACATTACCCCAGTAGTCCTCCGATTGGGGATGCACCAGTGGATCGCCATATACCTCCGAGGTGGAGGTGAACAGAAATTTTGCCCCTTTTGCCAGAGCAAGTTCCAGCGCATGTTCCGTACCGTAGGAACCGACGGTCAGCGTCTCCAGGGGACGCTTGATGAAGTCCACGGGGCTGGCTGTCGCTGCCAGATGGAACACATAATCGACCGCGCCTTCCACCATGAATGGCTGACGCACATCGTGCAAGATGAATTCCAGCGCAGGGTTGCCCTCGTGATGGCGCAAGTTGTGCAGGCTGCCTGTGATGAGGTTATCAATCACGACTACTTGCCAGCCCTCGGCAAGCAACCGATCCACCAGATGCGAACCAATAAAGCCCGCGCCCCCGGTCACAACCGCTCGTGGCATGGGAACTATTTTCGCCGTCGCCGCGCGTCCTCCTGCAGTTGATAAAGTTCAGCAAGCGCGCGGAACGGGTCCAAGGGGTGTTGCATGCGCTCCGCATCAAACTCTTCGATGCGTCGGTTCAGCCGCTGGATGTTGCGATATGCCATCCAGACCAGCAGCGCAATCAGCGCAAGGCAGACCAGCACAAAGGGAATGTTCATGGTGCGCTTTTGACGAGCCGTGTTAGCGATTCGTGATGCGCATGGCAGATGCAAAGCGCGAGCGCGTCCGCTGCATCGTCGGGCTTGGGCCTCTCGCTTAAGGCGAGCAGTCGCTGCACCATCTGCTGCACCTGTTTCTTATCTGCGCCCCCATAGCCCGTTACGGCCTGCTTGACCTGCATCGGGGTATATTCGTGCCAAGGCAGTTGATGGTGTGCGGCGGCGAGAAGAGCCACTCCGATCGCGCGTGCCACCTGAATCGCGGTGCGTCGATTCGCGCTGAATAGCAGTCGCTCCGTCACCAATACATCGGGCTGGAACCGTTCGATGAGCGTGTTCAGCCCCTCATAGAGCTGGCGCAACCGCTCTGGGGCGGGCATCGTTTTGGGCGTTTCCAGAATGCCATATGCCAGCGCGCGGTAACGGTTGCCTACCTTCTCTAAGACGCCATAGCCCATCGTCGCCGTGCCCGGATCCACACCCAGGATGATCACGCCTCGATTGTACCCTTCAGCAGCCGCTGCCGAAATTAAACAGCACCATTAGCAGGTCGGCGTCGTCCACTATCCCATCTTGATTGACATCGGCATCGGGGTCGTTGCTGCCGAAGGCAAACAACACGGTCAACAGGTCACTATCTTCCACGCAGCCGTTGCCGTCCACATCCCCTTCTTGCCCTGCCTGTGCCACCGCCATGATGCGCAAGTTATCGTAGAACGCCACATCGTTCGAATTGCTGGCCACATTGAAATGCCATATATCGGCGTCGCTGAACACCGCGCCGGCGAGACTGTTAATCCGCCCCCCACCGATTGCCTGACCGTTCACAAAAGCCGCAAAAGTGCCTGTGTTGTAGTCAATCAGCAGGCGGTAGCGGTTCCAACGGTCGCGCTGCACAAAGACCCCTGTCGAAACCAGTTGCTCCGTGACTCCATTGACGAACAGAATAATCTCCACTTGGCTGTTTTCGTTCACTCTGAAGGCGCAAACCCGCTCGACGGTATCCGAGTAGACATCGATGCCGTAATGGCCCTGTCGTGTGCTGCTGGTCAGATACATATCCCAGCGAATGTCGATCATCTTGTTCGGGCTGGTGCTGGTATCGTGGGGGGTTGGTCGCCACCACCAGCTGTTCGCGCCGCCATTTACAGGGGTGATTTTAAGCGACTGGCTGCCAGAGAGGGCGCGCTCGGTGCTGATTTGACCCAGATTGGGCGTGCTGATATGGTACTCCTCCCATCCATCTTGCCCCGTGATGTTACCGGGTGAAAAGGGTGGGTTCTCAAAGTCGGCACGATAAAGATCGTGTGCCTGCAAACTGGCGAGGCTCATCATCAACCCCAAGCTCCATAATACCTTTCCCTGCATTGCGTTGACCTCCGGAGCAAAATGTCATCGGTTTAGACCGATGGGCACCTCCAAAAGTTCTGCTCTATTATAGCACAAAGGATACCACGGCATTCCCCCGATTTATGCGGGTTTTTCGGAAGGGGTAAAGTTATAGGAGGGATTTCGGATGAACGCGACCTATGTGCATGTACAGGATTATGCGGGCTGGCTCGATCTAAGCGATTGGGGGCTGGTGCGCGTGATCGGCAGCGATCGGCAGCGATTCTTGCAGGCGCAAACCACGAACGACCTACGCCCGTTGCAAGAGGGTATGGGTGTCTACACCGCTTTTTGCACCCCCACAGGACACCTGCTTGCCGATGCCTATGTGCTGGAAGCGGAGGAGAGCTATCTGCTTCTGCTGCCGCCCTATGCCTTCGGCACAATGCTGGAGCGACTCAGTCAGCTTATTATTTTGGATGATGTGGAGCTAATTCCCCTGCAGGAGGGGTTGGGCGTCCTAAGCCTTCAAGGTGGGCGCGCGAGTGAGGTGCTGGAAGAGCTGGGGCTGGAACCGCCTGTGGAGGGGGAACTGCGTCATCATCGGCAGCTTTGGCAGAAGGTGGAGGTGCGGATAGTGCGCTGTGCGCGCACCCGTTGGGGTGGCTATGATCTTCTCCTGCCCTTTGAGGCACACGAGGAGATGAAAACCGCGCTGATTGCCACCGAAGTCCTGCCGATTGCGCCTGAGTTATATGAAGTGTTGCGCTATGAGGCGGGCATCCCGCTCTATGGCGTTGACATGGATGAGCGCACTTTAGCTGCCGAGATGGGGCCCCTCTTCGAGGCGAGATATATCAGTTACACCAAAGGCTGCTACACAGGTCAGGAGGTGCTGATGCGCATCAAAGCGCGGGGGCACACCAATCGCACTTGGGTGCCGTTGCGGGTGGCGGCTGATGCGGTGCCTTTGCGTGGCACGCTGGTTGCAGCCCCTGATCGTGCCGATGCGGGTTGGATTACGGGGGCGGTGCGCTCCCCCATGCTGAACGGGGCGGTACTGGCCTGGGGTTTCATCCGCAACGCCTACACCGCGCCCGGCACTCGCCTGCAGGTACAGACCGATCCACCCGCCGAGGCAGAGGTCATCCTTTGGCATTAGAGCCACCCGAAAGGCAAGGCTCCCACCAAACCGAACCATAACAGAAGATCGCCTGCACGATGTGGAACCCTCGCCTCGAATACGCAATTCCCTCCCCAGAAGGGGAGGGAATTGCGTGCAAGATAACAAGAAATGGATTATCGGAGTGCTCCGACGCACTTCACGCCCTGCGTGTTAATTGCCATAAAATCCTTTACACTTTCGTTTACAATTCCCGCAGGTGCTGGTAGTACGCTTGAAGTGCCTCGATGGCGTCCTCAATCACCGCCT